>JAKAKD010000101.1 GCA_021824635.1 Bacteroidota bacterium
TAAATCTATTGCTGTTCACCGGGTAAGAATAATTACGTTGAATAACCGGTTTAATGTGTCCCCACAATTCATCAGGAGAAGCTCCCCATTTTTGCACAAATTTTTGCAAATTTATTTCGTATAAACTAGCCAATGGCTGTTGAACATTCGCAAAAAAGGTTTTGGACCCGTGATGATGTATGAAAACATTTTGGGCAACAACAGTCTTAAAGCCGGCAATATTTGACCTCAAACAATAATCATCATCATCATAGTTCCCGGGAGAATACCGCTCATCTAAACCTCCTATTTTATCAACAACTTCTTTTTTAATCAGAGCACAAAGAAAATCAATTCGAGGTGCATTTAGATACTCATCATCACTCTTTTTGCTTATGATCTCGGCGTACCTATGCATTTCTTTTATCGTTTTATATTTTATTTTTTTATCCATCTGAATGCCGTTAGCAAGATTAGACATTGTGCCAACGATACCTATTTTAGTTTCCGATTCAGCGACCCCTATCATTTTATCCAGCCATCCTTTTGTAAAGACTATATCGTTGTTTGCAACTATTATATACGCGCCTTCAGATATGGATAATCCTTGATTTACTGCTTTTGGAAATCCGAAATTCTCATCATTATTAATAATAACAAGATTGAATTTTTCATCAGATAATGATTCAAGATATTTTTTTGTTCCATCTGTACTTGCATTATTGACAACAATTAACTTTACTTTTTCATTTAAGGATTTCGATAGACTTTCCAGGCACTCTTTAGTATGCTTCAACTGATTATATACCGGAATTATTATAGAAGTCCGCGCCGGAATCTGCGATTCAAAAACTTCATTAATATTTTGTAACTCAGGGATTATATATTCACTCAACAATCCTTCAATTTTTTTATCATCAAATTCCCTTCTCAAAAGATTTTGAAATGATTTTACAAAATCTTGAGCCGAATAATATTCAGAATATTGTAGAGAAGTCTTTCGCGCATTGTTAATAATTTGAGAAAGATGCTTGTCGCCTTTAATTATTGCAAGTATTCTATCTGTAAGACTATGCAGGTCGCCATATTTTACAACAAAGCTGTTAAAATTATTTGAGCAGAAACTTTCTGCGCCCATATTATCGGTTGTAATTACCGGAGTTCCAACAGCCATAGCTTCTATGAGAGGTAATGAAAATCCTTCGTACCAAGAAGAGCATGCAACTAAACTTACTTTTTGCATCAAAGACGACATTTCTGTTGATGATAATTTAAATTTCAGCTCTACATTACATCCTGTATTTCTTTCAAGTTCTTTTTTGATCATTTGTTGTTCACTAACATTTCTACCTAAGACAACATAAAGTTTTAGGTTGTCAACTCTTTCAACAGAGTTTTGAATTGCCCTAAGAGCACTTGCAAGAAAAACAAAACCTTTTAATGAGTGGTAAATATTTCCAACAAATAATATTGATTTCTCAGCTGATATTTTCCCTTCGTTCAACCTAAATATTTTATGATCTACTCCATTTGGCACATACTCAACATGTTTTTTAAATTTGCTAGCAAACAAATCAACCAAATGTTTGGAGACAACAATATTCTTAACTGGAATAGCATGCAATTTTGTTAGAATATGCTTATCAGATAACACACTATTATAATCGCTTCCATAATGATATCCCTCGTATCCCTGGCATAGATGTACAATTTTATTTATCGGAATTTCATTTAATAATTTTGGCAAATCGAAGATGCTGACCACTATAAATAGATCAATATTGCCGGCGTTGATCGAGGACTCGTCAGTTATTTGAAAATAATCATAGTCAATTTTAATCCAATCCGGTTTCGGATTATAAGAGAATATCACTATCTGGCATCCGAGTTTTTTTAGCCAATCCATGTACTTAAAAACAATTTTGTTCCCGCCCCCCACGGTAGCAGTATCTCTAAGCAAAAAGGCTACTTTAGGTTTGGAATGGTTTTCATTTGAGGAAGTTTTAACGTGCAATCTGTGAAATTCTGTTAAATCTTTATCAAAGTTCTTATCGCTGAAGTGCATACCAGTTTTACATTCCGGGCAAATAAAACCTTCATTGTATGGAGTAGGTAAAAATTGATAATCGAAATTTATTTTAAATGTAGAATTGCATTGATGGCATTTTATCTTCAGTCTATGCACAATTCTGTTTGATGATATGGGATGAGGATTTACAGACCATGAGATTATCTGCTTTGGTTTTAATTCTACGAATTTGCCATTTTGGGGATAACAGGCTAAGACAGGAGAATATTTTTTGAGCGGCTGAAGCGGATAAAGTGGAGATACTTTCAACAGATATATTTCGAGCGCTTTTGCATATTTTTGCTCTCCATTACTCAATAGTTGTTTTATATAATCAATTATACCTTGGATAAAATCATATTTCTCATATTTATATTCTTCTCTGCTATATATTTTTTGAATCACCTTTTTTAGATTTTCATTCAAAGGCAGTTCAAGAAATTCTTTAGCTTTTTGCTCTAATAATTCAAAATATTGTTTTCTTTGATTGCTCGGAAGAGTTCGAAACATCCAATCGCGCATACTGTCAATCAGAGCCGTTGTATAACCACACTTGTATAAAAACGAATCGTACTTTACTGTAATTGACAATATCTCAGTAATAACATCTTTTACATTATTAGGATCTTTGAGGTTGTAAAATGGGAATAACGCCTCAAATTGATTATTGTTCAAAAAATCAATTAATGCTCGTGTGGAATCGAACACGCCTCCTTCAAAAAAAGTATTTGTGGTCTGACCTTTGTGAATTCTTGTAACACAAGTCCGTTTATTAATAAAGTGTGATTTGTATTTTGAAGAGATCCTAACCCACATGTCAAAATCTTGACCTTGGCGCATTGTTTCATTGAACAGTCCAACATTGTCGAAAACTGTTTTATGTATCGCAATTGAATTTCCGTGATTATAATTTGTAATAAAATAACTTGTTACTTGAAATTGTGGCTTTGGTTCTAGAAGCCAAACCCCTGTCTCTAATCTTTTCTTAGTTTCATCATAAAATAATGACCAATGAGAACGGAAAAATTTTATATCCGGATTTTCTAATATTGCATTATAATGCGTTTCCAACTTATCTTTTTCAAACCAATCATCTGAAGAGAGCCAGCAAAGCCATTCTCCAACCGCATTTTTAATCCCCACATTAAGAGCTGATGAAACACCACCGTTCTCTTTATTAAAAAACTTGAACCGCTTATCTCTTGCTCTATACTGGTCCATTACATGGAGCGTATTATCATTACTACCGTCATTTACAATGATTGCTTCCCAATTTTGAAATGTTTGCGCCAACAAACTATCTAATGCTTCTCCTAAATATTGGGCTTGATTATATGTAGGAACTACAACCGTGAAGAATGGTAATTTCTCTTTGGCTAATTCTTTAACAGAACTGTTTCTCAGTATTCGCGCTTTTTGAATTACAGCTTTCCATTGATTTACCATCCCATTTATAGTAAATCCTTTTTCAATCATAAGTTCTCTAGGAGTAAAATTTTTCTGCAAAATCTTACTCAAAGCATTTTCAAAATCTTCTCCAAAAACACCTACTTTAGCTTTCTCACTTTCAGTAAAGTCGGCAAAAATTCCAGTATTCCTCATAATGATTGGAAGATCACAAAGGGCTGCCTCTATAGCAGCCAAACATTGTGTTTCTACTGGCGAACCCAAAACAAAAAAGTCAGAACAATTCAGAAGCTTGGCAAGTAAATCTTGGGCAATACGATTGAAAGTTCTACAGTTATCGCGTTTATATTCTTGTTTATCTTTTGAAACCAATATCCAAAATATTTCCGAGTGATTATTAATTAAATCTTTTACCTTCGCCCACCCCTTCGTTTCGCTAAAATCACCTACAAAAATTCCAGTCTTCTTATTTGGAAAATTAAATTCTTGCCTTAGCGCTTCTTTGTCCATCGGTTTAAATAACTTATCATCAACACCAATAGGAATTATCTCAAAATTATAGTCAGGGTATGAAAGTGCGGTGAGTTTGGAATTTGTTACAAGAATATTAGCCCGTTTTAAATTTGCTTCCTGTTGATAAGATTTTCGCCCCATAGCCCTCAGATTATCTTGCAAATAACAAATTGTAAAACGGTTATGATTAAGGATGTCTATAAAAGTCGCATTTTGTATGACAATAGATGAATTAGGAAAGTTTTTTGAAATATAATTTGATGCATTCTCGGTGAAGTTTTCTGTTGAGCCTAGAATATCCATGTCAACACCGGCAGAATTTGGGAGACCTTCTAAAAGAAATCCCCACATGGTTTTTTCTCCCATTCTACCTTCTAAGTAATCATTTGCGATAACAACTCTATTCAATTTATTATTAGTATTTACACTACCTTTAGAATCCATTTCTCCGCATTGGAAATGATATACCAAACTGTCAAATGCGGTTTTCTGATATATTCCTTTTAAAGCTAATTTTTGCATAAGCACAACATCACCGCTTACACATAATTCGTTTTGTTTAGCTATGACTGGTTTAAGGAGGTCGGTGGTGGGGATAATATTACCTTCTGGATATCCCCCAACATTCATAAAATGTTCTTTTTTAATTAGAAGAGGCATGAACAAACCGCCATCATTTAAGGTTTCTTCGGAGATTGATTTTGCGAATTCTATAAATCCGTTTTCGTTGTAATCAACTACCGAACGACCAAAATTTTTACTAACTCCATATTTACCGGAAAGAAGCTTACCGCTTTCAACTAATCTGGACGCCACACAATTGGAACCGTCTAGCTTATTGAAAAGGTTTTCAAACCATTCCGGGGTAAATGCCATATCGCTATTTACAAAAAGGAGGTAATCTCCCTTTGCTTTTTCGGCTCCAAAGTTCCACGCTCTATAAACATTATTTATGTACCATTCCTTTTTTTGTTCTTCGGAATTATTCCAAACGAAGTGAGGTATGTAATTTTCTTCTAAATATTTTAGAACATCTTCTGATGCATCGTTAGCAATGAAGAAAAATTCTTTATCCTTTAAATCAGTGTATTTCAATACTTGTTGATAAACAAACTCAAGCCATTCAACACTTTTGTAAATCATGCAAACAATCGAAATGCGCGGTTTAAAAACGATTTCTCTAAATTGTTCAAGACTAGCTACAGCTTGTTCAAAAGATCGCTTCTCCGGTTGAGGATCTTCAACGAACAATCCATCGGGAAATATTTCCTTTGAAACATATTTTAACTGAAGTGTTTTTTCATCAAGAAGTCTTTCTAATGCCCATCCAGATTGGCCATGCGCTCGATAAACTAAATATTTAAAAGCTAGAGACCTATCCGAAGCAAAACCATAATGAATTACAGCAACTTTATTTGCTTTCTCCACTTTTTTAATACTTGATGGGTACTGCTGTTGATGTAATCCGGCTTCTTGTGAAATGAATTTTAGATCCGGTGTAACTCTCCATAACCGAACAAACCAGCCGTCATTATAAGAATTATCTGTTCTCTGCCATGAATTGCTTCTCCATAAATTGATTTCGTGAAAACTCATACCGTCAATTTCATTTTCATCCATATGCTTGCATAAATTCTGAATTTCGGCTGCGGCATTTGCAGTCAATACTTCATCTGCATCTAACCAAAGAATAAAATCGGGTTTTAACTCTAAAGCTTTCTCAAGCAACACTTTTTTATGATTGATTTCATTAACAAAATCATTATCGCCGCCTTTAAGAATGAATATCGCTTTGTCTAGCAAATATTCGTAACTGCCGTCGGTGCTTCCGTCATCATAAACGACCAGCCCATCAACTACCGGTTGAAGATATTTCCAAAACCGTTCAAGATTTTCTTTGCGTAATTCATTATAAATTTGACTAATACAAATTATTTTATATTGAGAGGTTATTTTTCCGACTTCCTTTATTTCTCTTTTGTTCGTAATTGTCTGGCTGTAAAAGTATTTGTTGTTAATCCAAATAGAATCAAATTGCAGTCTTCCTTTTTGAATCGGAAAACTTGTTAACTCAAGAAGGGAAAAACCTTTTCCTTCCAAAAATTTAACAACTTCACCGTGCAGCTTTTGTCCCTTAAAAAAAGGATACGACTCGGATTCCAGATGCATGATTTTTATCTCTGTTAATAATTCACCCATCCCTTCAAGAGCTTCAACAGTAGCGCCTTCCACATCGAGTTTAAGCATATCAATTTTTTCGATGCCATATTTTTTAGCAAGGGTTTCAAAGCGGTATGATTTCAACTTTATTACTTCAGTACCATATTCATCGCCTCTATTAAAAATTCCGTGGATACCGTTAATTCTTTTTTTAAAGAAATCCACTTCTCCGTCTATGTTGGAAACAACCGCGTTAATCGAGGTAATATCTTTCAGATCCTTCATATAGTTGTTAAAATTATCCGGCAATGCTTCTACAGCGTAAACTTTTGCCTGAGGGAAAACCTCTTTAAAGTATTGAGAATCTTTAGCGTCGAGCGCTCCGATTTCAACAATTGTCTGGATATCGCTCTCATTTGTAAACATTTGTTTAACCTTGCTTGCAAATGCAGGCATGGTTATAGACTTATTTAAATGATTTTCTAAATTGATAATTTTTTCCGTAGTTCCGTTTTCAGAACTATTCTCCCACGATAGTTGTGTTTTCCTTTTACGTATAAGAGTTAATCCAGGGTGAATTGGAATTGTCATTAGTTCAAATTCATCTTGATGATTTTTTAATTCGTTAATAGCTAAATATGCATCACCGCAATAACCTTTGTCCGTGTACTGCAAATTCTTCGGATATGTATCATGCAGCAAAATTATACCGTGGTCATTTACATAAGGAAAGTAATTCCAAAAGTCATTGAGTACGGATTCTTTGCAATGGTCGGCATCTATAAACAATAGATCAATTTTTAGGTTATTGGATTTAACCTGTTCAACAAATTCATCGGTAGTACCATGAAAAAATAAAGTTTTCTCGGATTTAGTCATCCATCGTCCGGCTTCCGGATTAATATCAACGCCAAAAAGATTTTCTGCGTATGGTACAATTTTATTAAAAAGCTCACATTGATATAATCCCAGCTCGACATACACTTTGGGCTTTAGAGACTCTGCAAGTTTTTTTATAAAATCTTCGTGCCAGTTTTCTTTTGTTGCCGGGGTTGACTGTTGCATTATACAACTTCCTTTTCTAAGAAGAACATTTTCATTTCAGTAATTTGTTGTTCAAGGGTTTTTAATACTACTCTTTTACTCAACGGGTAAACGCTTGCCATGCTTCTATCGCAAGATTCTTTTGCTTCAGCAGAATTTATTTTGAGGTTCAATTCATAAACATCGTTGAAAATATTCAGCAGTTCATATTTAGTAACTGTGTTAGGGGAGTGAACATGGAATATTCCTTTTTGATATAGCCCACTTTGAAAAATTCTTTCTACTACTTCAGCCAGGTAAACTGTAGTAACACCGTTCCACCAATGATTTGTAAAACCATTTACCTCTTTACCAAATTGACTTTTTGCCCATTCAAGCAGAGAACGGCTTTGCCCATTCTCTTCACCAATAATTGATGTCCTGAGAACCATGCAGTCTCTATTTTCACCGGCATTTTTGCTTAATCCGTATAAGTCATCTGCATCGAACAAATCTTCTTCTGTATATTTACCTTTGCGACCAGTATAAACACAATCTGTTGTTATGTGAAAACATTTAATACTTTTCTTTTCACAAACATTTGCAAGATTCCGGGGAAAAAGTGAATTAATTTTTAGAACATTTTCAATTGAGTTCTTGGCAATTGTAGGCTTAATGACTCCTGCACAATTAATTACAACGTCAACTTCATCAAGATATTTTTCAAATTTGCTCATCGGGTCATTTGCTATATCAAATTCGTTGCGTGAAATTTTCACAACGGAGTAACCTTTCGATTTGAAATAAGCGCTAACTGCAAAACCGAGCATTCCAGTCGAGCCAACGACTAAAACTTTTTCCATTTTTACCTCTCTTCTATTTTCCAGATATCCCAATAATGCGCATCATATCTAAAATCATCATTGAGACTATCTTTTAATTCTGATGTGGAAAAAAAAATAATTTTTGAATCTTCCGTTAACGACATAAATCCATTTGCAAAGCCAGCTGGAATGAAAAGTACAGACGGATTTTTTTCACTTAGTACAAAACGATTTACTTTGGTATTTTTTGAAGGGCTTTCCCAGTTATCTATTTTAACCGCGCCGATAATTGCGGAGCCTTTTACCACCATAACATATTTTGCTTCTTGTTTATGAGCATGCCACGCGCGGACAAAACCTTGTTTGTGATTTTCCACGGCGTAAAATCTCTTCACATTTTCAAAGTTAAAATCATTTACAAAACTAACTGTTCCTCTGTCGTCAACGGATAACCCGCCTTTAAGAAGCAACGGCTCTGAGTCCATGTTCTACTCCTTCCATTTCTTTTAAGTAAGCTTGATTAGAGTAACGCGGACTGTTTAAATTTTTGATGCGGCGTGTTTCTACCAAAAATTTCAATCCATCAATTCCTTCATCAATCGAGTGAATTGATTTGAAACCAAAAACTTTATTCGCTTTTTCGCTTGTTACACGGTAGTTACGTGTATCCTGGAAAGGCATATCCGTTTCTTCGATTATTATATCCGGGAAATGCATTCTGACTTGATATGCTAGATCTCTAATACGAACATTCTGACGATGAAGATTAAAGACTCCGGTATGAGATGATTCTAAGTTCATTGTTACCGCACGTGCTACATCTTTTACATGAAGTAGCGGGCGAAATTGATCGCCTCCGAATACGCTGATTTTTCCTATAGTAAATGCTTTTACTGTAAGAATATTTACAACCAAATCAAGACGAATACGGGAATAAAGATCTCCAACGCCGAATAATGTACCGAGCCTAAAAATAATTGCATCTTTATCACGCAAATATTCCTCCGCCTTCAATTTTGTTGATGCATATAATGAAAGCGGATTTTTAGGCGAAAGTTCATCCAACTCTTTATCTTGAGCACCGTATACTGAACATGTTGACATAAAAATTATTCTTTTATCAAAATTTTGCGCTAACCATTTTACCGCTTCTTGATTGACTGCAATCGTTAAATCCGGATTCAATTGACATGCCCCGTCTCCAACAATTGCGGCAAGCCATACAACAACATCGGCCCATTTAAGATGGGGAAGAAGTGCTTCTGTATCTAGAATATCTCCGTAAACAAAATCAATTTCTTTACGGTAGGAATCTTCGTATAAAAGTTTATCATAAACACGAACATTATAGTTCGCATCCTTTATCATATCGGTAATAGTACCACCGACATATCCGGCTCCGCCTACGACTAATACATTTTTCATTTATAGTTTCCTTTTAAGAATGTTTATAATTTTTTCTGAGGTTTTCCCGTCTCCAAGCCATTTAAGTTGCTTTTTCGAAACCGAATATGAATTGAAAAATGATACTGTTTCCGAAATCATTTTATTAATTGGCCGATCTTCTCCGATCATAATACTGTTTCCAAACTCTACTGACTCTGGACGTTCAGTAAACTTGCGTGGAATTACTACCGGTACACCGAGAAGCGGACATTCTTCTTGACTTGTTCCAGAATCCGAAACTATTCCAAACGCGCTATACTGCAACTGTAAATATTTTAGAAATCCATAAGGACCAACCAGAGTAATATTTTTTTTGTCACCTAAAAGATTGTATTGATTAATTAGTTTAACACCCCGGTTAAATTTTACAAGACGAACCTCCAGGCCAAGTTTTTCGCCAAGTTTGTTTAGGTACATGAGAATATGGTTGTATTGTTTTGCGTCTTTTAAGTTTTCGCTTCGGTGAATGTCAGCAACAATATAATCTTTGGAACGGTGGCCAGTTGGCATATATTCTTTTACTACTTCAACAATTGTGTTTCCAACGACAAAAATTTTATTAGCATCTTTGTTTTCTGCAATTAATCTTTCTTTGTATCGTTGTGTATAAACAAAAACAAGATCTGACACATAATCGCAAATGACCCGATTCACTTCTTCTGGCATACGTCTATCGTAAGATCTCATGCCGCCTTCGATGTGACCAATTTTATATCCTTCCTTAAAAAGGGGCGCGCTTACTAAAGCTGAGTTTGAATCTCCCAGGAAAAGTATAATACTTGGGTCAATTTTTTTTCTTTTCAGAAGATATATCACTTCTTTTGATAAATATGATAATTGTTCATAATGGTTATTACTGTTTTTCCCAGCGGACAATGTAAAATCCGGTTTGCGAATCTTCAATTCATTAAAGAAAACTTTGCTTAACTCATCATCGTAATGCTGACCAGTGTGAATCATTATATGTTCAAAATTTTCATCTAATTGTTCAAATACTTTGCTCATTCTTATGAAGTCGGGACGGATACCGGTAATTGTGACAACCTTCATTTCATTCCATATTGTTAATAAGTACCCTAAAAGGACAATAACTATACCATCGGAAAAGTTGGATTTTTAAGATTAATAGTTTTTTGTTTTGGTGTTTATTTGACGGTTGGCTAATAATAGCCATGCGGAAATGCGGTTATTTTAGAAAGTCTAAATCTGAAGTGGCTGCGTTAATTTTTTCTTCTGCTTCTTTCATAAGTGAGCGTTCAAACTCTTCTTTCTGGACTTTAAGTTCTTCTGCCCGTTTGCGATGTTGAACAATGCTGTTATTAAAATTATCGCACATAACTTTTTCTTTTTGAAGAGTGGATTCTTTTAAATCAGAAATTAATCTTTCCTTCTCAATTTTTAGATAATTCATTTTTCTTACTAATTTTTGGCGCACATCGGAACGCTCTACCAAAATAACACCTGCCATAATTGTAGATATTACCGCGCCAAGAACAAAACTAATAGCGCCCCACTTGGAGCCGGTGATTAGAACAAAAGTGAACATTGAATTAAACTCGGAAGTATCTGAAACAGTCTTATTAGAGTAGCCGGCTATTCCGCCTATGAAAAAGACCACAAACGCAATAATTATATTATAAGTCATGTTGTTAGATAATGACATGCGCGGATTGAAACGGTCAATATTTGGCAAATCATTAATTTTTTGCTCGAGAGAACGTGTTTCAATATCAAAATTCTCATTTATATGCTGAATAGATTGAGAAAGATTTTCTTTCGATTTTGCTTTATATCTTTCAATCTCTTCGGCTAAATGTTTTTCTGCGCTTAAGCTTTCGTTTATTGAATTATCAAACGAAGATACTTTTTCTCTAACTTCGTTATAATATTTTTCTTTTATCTTTTGAATTAGAGATTCTACTAAAGCGTTAAATCTGTTTTGAAATTCCGGATAAAGCGAATAGAGAAGTGTATTTGTGGAAGAGGCATAGTTATGTAAAACCTTTTCTAAAAAAGAGATTGATTTTTTAATCTCATCATCATAATAATCATCTAATTTTTTTACTTTGAACGATTCCAGACTTGCCTTACAAGTTGTCAACGTAGTCGCATCATGAACTCGACTATCATTCAAGAAAGATTCAATTTTATCATAAGCTTTCGCAAATTCTTTCTCATGAAATATGCTATAGATAAAAGCATTCCTATAAAAATAGCTGAACATCCCGGAATTATTTGTTTTGATAGCAAGCGTTAAACGGTGAACATCGTAATTAAAAATTTCTTTTAGTAAAAAAATACCGCCTTCCTCGTTTCCAAGAATAATTTCAGTCAATGCGCAATAAATTTTTGCTGTGTTCCCTTGCGGTTTAGCACTAATCGCTTCTCTAAAGGCATTATTCGCTTTTTCATTATCATTCTCTTTTAAGTGAACAAATCCGGAATAAAGAATTAAAATATATTTTAGCTCTGCCTTAGCTTGATCGTTCAGGCGGATTGTGTTCAGCAATCCCAATGTACTAGTGAGTATTTCCAGTGCACGCACCGGGTTGTAAAACGTGCTCTGGTATGTAAGAATAATTGCTTTAATGATTTGATTGAAAAAATTATGTTTATTGATATCACGTTCAATGAAGTTGATAGTCAATGTGGCGTAATAATCTTTTTCGCTTTTTAATTTTGTAGTAACCCATTTGGAGTAATTTTCTTTAATTGATTTATGTAGTTCAATATAAGAGCCTTTCACAAGATTGAATTTCATAAACTCTTCAATCTGATTTAGCAATGAGGATTCATAAATCCAGAATACTGGCGCTTCTGCAAACGGAATAAAAATTTCTTTAACTTCCGCCGGCAAGTCGAGCGAGAAAAACCGGATGCTTTCTTTAACACCGTTAATGTAATCGTAATCGTTTTTGATATTAATTTGAAAATGCTCTTTGGCGAGGTGAAAGAATTTGGAATAATTCACCTCGTTGCTCAAACTAGATTGGTTATATTTTTCTAATACCGACTGCATAATTTAATTGCTCGCGGGAAAGCTGATTGATATTTCAGTTCCCTTATTTTTTTCACTAACAATTTCAAACTTGCCGCCCATTAGTTTTGTCAATTTATACGCTATCGTCAATCCCAGTCCGGCACCTTCAAATGGACGGGTATATCCTTCCACTTCCTGCGTAAACGGTTTCAGAATTCTTTCTATATGTGATTGATCTATACCAACTCCTGTATCGGTGACAATAATTTCTATTCTATCACCCAAATTTTTTGAGCTTAGATGAATGCTTCCGCGGGTAGTATATTTTATAGCGTTATCTACTAGAGAGTGAATTATTTTTTCCAGTTTCACCCAGTCAACTTCAATAACACAATCTTCTTCGTCAACATCTAAGACAAATTCAATACCTTTTTTGACAGTATCATTAAGCATTTTATGATATACATTTCTTATAACCTGATTACAGTTTAAATCCACTTTATCTAACTCAACTTCTCCCGCTTCAAGTTGAGAGACCTCTACAATGTTGGTGAACAAATTAAGACCGCGCCCAAGAACTTCTTTCATTGAGTCCATCAAATCACGAAGCATCTCTATATCTCCGGTTTCAATGCTCTCATCAATTATCTCCGAAAATCCTACGACAGCATTAAATGGAGTTCGGATTTCGTGCGACATGTTTGCAAGAAAATCGGACTTCATTTGATTAAGAAGCATCTCTTTTCGGTATGCCCTTTTCAATTGTTCTTGATAGAGAACTTCATCCGTAATGTCTTTCATGGTAATAATATAAATTGTTGAATTCCGTTCTGGCTCAGTTATGCTGTTAACTTTGCAAGAGAAATCCCGCCTATCGGAATTTTTATAATTGAATTCATAAAACGGAAGGTTGGAATTTGAAAGATGTTTCATTGATTGATATATTTTATTAACCAGGTCGCCGGGAATAAAATCATCAATCTTTAAAGAGTAGATTTTATTTTTATCTACATTAAAAATTCGACAGAAATTATCGTTTGCATTTTCAAACAAAGCCGCAGAACCAAGGTGTTCAACTATCAACAGCAGATCCGAAATATTATTTATAATTAATCTCTGTTTCCGTTCGGAGTGTTCTATTGCTTTGGTTTGATTTATATGCTCGGTTAAGTTATTCGCTATAAAAATAAAACTCTGCTGGAGTTCGTCATTTGACAATACAGGGTTTAAAGTAAATTCCCAAAACGAAACTGGGACCCTGGTTAAAAAAGGAATTACCTTCTTCCAAGGCAAAAAAGTTCCGAGCGAGTATTCAAGGTTTGCAATTTCGCTATGATCAAGAACATCTGCCAATACTTCAGCCAAATTTTTATTATAGATACTTTCGATTTCTCTAAGAAGCAGAACTTCAAAAGAGCGTGTTGCGTAAGTAACTTTTCCGCTTGCATCCAGAATAATTATAGGAACATTTCCGTGATCGAGTGCATTATGAAGCGAGTTTATTTTATTCTCAAGTTTTTTGCGCTGCGCTAAAGATTCAATTGTCAGCACATAATAAAGACCCGAGGAGATGATAACCCTTTCTATACTAACGGAATAATTTTTAGTAAGTTGATTATTATCCGAAGAGAGATTTATTTCTAGCGAGATATTTTTATAACGGCTCTCGCTGAAACCTCTCAAAAAATAAACAAACTCCGGGTTGGAATTCATTTTTGATATATCGTCATGAACATCAAGTGCAAATGTTTTTCTAAACGCATCATTGCAATACGCAATGTTCATCTTCTGATCAACTATCACCAATGGATTATTGTTAGGCAACTCGGTATAATTCCGAAAATCTATTTCGCTATTTGCCACGGGATATTTTGAATAATTGGGATTTGCCATAACCTAAGTCTTATTTATCTGCAATAATTTCAGCTCTAACATACGTCCGCTAATAACGTCCTCATGTTTTAAACTAATTTTTAATGAAAGATATTTTTCCAAAAAATTAATGAGCCCTTTATTTATGTAGTTGAATTCCCGCTGAAGCGCGTTTTCCATTTCCACAAAAAGTTTTTGTACTTCGTAATTATTTGAAGACACGTCTGTTTTAGAACCAAAGGATGATATAATTGAACCGAAAAATTTTTTCAATTCAGGTAGGTGTAGTTTAACCTGAATACTTTCGGATCCTTCTAAATTTAAGGGAGATGAAATTTCGACATTCATATTAACTATGCCGTTATATGAGATAAGAGAATATTTTATTTCATAATTAATCCGCTGAAGTTGAATTATTTCGCCGGGAATGATAGCCGTTGAAAAATCGAAATCATCAAAAGAGAAAACAATGCGCAATTTCTCTTTTTCGTTTTGAATTTTTTTGAGTTTCCAACCGATGCCGGATAGAAAAGATGTGGCAGGTGAGAGCGAAATTGAATCGTTGCTCACAGCATGGTAACTACTTATGTAGTTAGATACAGCCGATTGCTTTCCGGGTCTGGATGATTGTTTATAGTCCGACCCAGCAGAAATATTTACAATTTTTTCTAACATGCCTTTTCCTCCGCATTATTATCGAAAGAAAAGACATTTATTTTATACTAATCCGTCTTTATCATCCCTTTTTCTTCAAAATAGCTTACGACTTCCGGTTTTTCTAGGTGAATTAGCTCGTTTACAAACTTTTTAATTCGTTCAATTGATTCATTAACAGAATTAAAGTCTTCAGAATACTTTGCTTTGTCTTTCTGTAGAAGTTCATTCTCAATATTTTTTACTGAAAGCAACAAACTGCTAAGCGGATTATTTATTTTATGTCCGATTGTGCAAGCCATTTCTACAACCGCTTTCGAGTGTTCAATACTTCTCAATTCGTTCTGAAGATTAAATATTCTAACTCCGGATCGAATACGCGCAAGCAGTTCCTGGTTTTCGACCGGTTTTATCAAAAAGTCATCCGCGCCAACATCAAGCCCCATTATTCTGTCTTTTAACGATGAGCGTGCAGTGAGTATGATGAAATATATGAGTTTATATTTCTCATCATTTTTTAGAATATTACAAAGTGCCAGACCGTCCATTATCGGCATTGTCCAATCGGCAAGTATTACTTTGGGCGAAAATGTTTTTAATACTTCTAGAGCTTCCTGCCCGTTTACCGCGCTGGTTACTTCGTAATTATTTCTAGATAAAAGTTTCTCGAGTATAAACCGAGTATCTTTTTCGTCTTCTACAATTAGAACTGAATCTTTCATGTTTTTATGCAAACCAAGTTGTTAATTTTTTCAATTAGTTGATTAAAATCGGCTATCGGTTTAATAAGATAGTCATCCGCCAAACTATCCTCAAGAAGGTGATTGCCAAAACTCGACAGCGGATAAGCGGTAATTAGTATTATTGGAATATGAAGATAGCTGAACCGTTCTTTGATGTACCGCGATAATTTTATTCCGTCAATCCGCTGAGAATTTAAGGTTGTGTTTCTAAGATTAATATCCATAATTATTAATTCAACTTCATCTTCACTAACTATTCTAAAAATCTCATCGGAGTTCTCGGCAAGAACAATTTCGGCTCCAATTTTTTTAAAAATAATTCTGTAAAAATCCTGAAGAAATGCGTCGTCTTCAATTATCAATATTTTTTTTAGTGTTTTCATTGTTTGTTAAATTTCACAGTAATGCTGATTCTTCTGTTTGTAAAGCTTAGCGGATTTTGAGTATTTCTTAAACGTGTATCGGCATAACCGCGCACTTCATCAATTTGCCTTTCCTTTAAGCCGCCCGTTACTAATGCTCTCTTTGCAGCAAGTGCGCGCTCGGCACTCAATTCAAAGTTTGTAAAACCAGTACCGCTATTATTGTATTGCCTGGAATCTGTATGCCCTTCTACAATAATTTTGTTCGGCATTTTCGAAATCTCTGCACCGATCTTGTAAATTAATTTTCTTGCGTTACTCTTTAGCTCCGACGTACCAAGGTCGAAGAAGACATCATTTTCGGAGTCTGTCAATTCAATTAACAATCCTTCCTTAACAACTTCAATTTTTACTTGATCAGCAAGTCCCAACAGATCAGTATCGGTTTTTAATTCATGCACTAATTTATCACCGACTTTTTCTAATTCGGCTTTTTCCATTTCATGCTGCTGCGCTTCTTCTTCAGCAGATTTTATACTCGGTACCGGGTTTGCTTTTCCTTCTATCAAAATTTTAGTTTTTTCTGAAAAGCCCATTGGATCTTTAAAGTAACCGGCAACAGCTTTAATAACTTCCGGTTTTTGGCTTAAGACCCATAGCACAATAAACAGCGCCATCATCGCAGTGACAAAATCCGCATATGCAACTTTCCAAGCTCCGCCGTGATGCCCGCCGTGAGACTTTTTAATTTTTTTAATTACAGGAGTTGACTCTGTTCCGTTATCGCTCACTTATCCTTTTTCCCCCTTAAGAACGCTTCAAGTTCTTGGAACGACGGGCGTTCGTCAGAAAAGATTGTTCTTCTTGCAATCTCTGCGGCAACAAAAGGAGGGTTTCCTTTTGCGTAAGCAAGTATGTATGTCTTTATTATTTGTAAATCCTGCACATCTTCTTCAAATATATTTGCAAGGTTTGCAGAAAGCGGATTAACAAATCCGTACGCAAGAAGAACACCAAGAAAAGTTCCTACAAGCGCCGCCGCCACATGATGACCCACTGCTTCTGCACCTTGATTGATTGATGCCATTGTAACAATAATTCCAAGAACTGCCGCAACAATTCCCAAACCGGGAAGAGAATCACCGACTCTTGAAATTGTGTCAATTACAGGCTTGTTTTCTTTTTCATAGGTTTCAATATCAGAATCCATCAGTCCTTCCATTTCATGCGGAGGAACTGAACCGGCAAGCATAACTTTCATTGTATCGCAAAAAAAGTTTTTCCGGTAACTATCGTTAATAAATTTTTTATTCTTGTTAAGAATCTCACTATTGTCCGGGTCTTCAACATGTTTTTCAATAGCCAGCAAACCTTCTCTTTGCGCAATCAGGAAAAGATCGCTGAAAGCTTTTAACATCTCGGTATAGTCTTCTTTGGTGTTTTTTGAATGCTTAAAAATCTTAGGAAATACTTTTATAATTTTTTTAATCAATGTTACCGGGGAAGCGATAAGCACACTGCCTATTACGGCTCCGCCAATTGTGATAAATTCTGAAATTTGAATCAGCAGGAATAAATTACCCCCGGCAATAGTAAATCCAGCTACCACTGAAATTATTACAACAACAATTCCTATGATTACAAACATTCTTTATCTCCTACTTAACCAAAGATGATTCTGCTTGCTGAAAACTTTCCATTAAAAGTTGGTACTTAAGACCAATTTCATCCCAACTGATGTCCGGCAAGGAGACATACGCTTCAATTTCCCGGCAAATATCTGTTATGCGGTGAAACCCGACTGTCCCACTTGATCCTTTCAATTCATGTACAACTAATTTCAAGAGCTCCATGTTTTTATGGTCGAGTGATTTTTTAAGTGTTTCTTTTTTGTTCGCAAGACTATTTATAAAATATTTTTTTAGTTCTTTAGTCATCTGTTCCTTTTCCGAATTTGTCAGATTAAGAAACTTTTTAGAACTGCCCAGAAAATTACCGCCAAGAACTTCATTTATGCTCTTAACGAGAATCTCTTTTGTCAAAGGTTTTGAAACTATTTTTTCCGCGCCGGCTTCCGTAGCTGCAATAACATTCGTCTTATCAGTATGTCCGCTTATAATTATAACCGGAATATGTTTCAACTCTTCCATCACCTTTAAAACTCTAAGCAAACGAATGCCGTCAAGATTCGGCATCATCAAATCGAGAAATATTAGTCTTGGCTTGTGTTCAATTGCCTGCTGCAATCCTTCCAGTCCGTCGTTGCTGGTAATGACTTCAATATCATATTCCAGCAAGAATTTTTTTAATGTGGTTCTGATAATATCGGAATCATCAATTACAAGGATTTTTATTTTACCGTGATCGAAGTCCATTTCTCATTTAACCTTTTGGATTTTGTATTTGAATAAGTCTGCTTCTTTTTGAATACTTGCACGCGATGCTTCTATTGTGCTCTCTTTTACTTTTTCAAATACTTCGTTGCGGTAAATTTGTACATTCTTAGGAGCATCAATTCCGATCTTAATTTGATTTTCGGAGATAGATAATATTTTTATAGTTATCTCCGCACCAATTTTAATATCTTCGTTTATTTTTCTTGTTAATACTAACATAATCACCTTCACTCAGAAAAAAGTTTGTAGTTAACCGGATAATTATCCGTATCAACAATTTTTTGAAATCCCGATTTATCGTTTTGATTAATATAAACCGGCGCTTTCAGATTCAATGTAATATTAAGAGGATTAGGGTTAAGAGTAACAATTCCAAAGGCTTCAAAATTATCTTCCTGCGGGAATTGATCATCAATTACTCTAAGACCGAACATCGGGAAAGCAATATCGGGATTTTCGATTGAGTTTAGCCAATAAAAAAAGCTGTCATCTGGCTTAATGAAAAGATATTTTTTCAAATACTCGAATCCGAACAAACCATTTTCGAAATTAATTATTTTCTCTTCGGTGAATTCAATTTCACCAAATTGATGGGTATTGATTTTCATATTTACTCACTTAAGAATTACTAAATCTACTCTTCTGTTTTTTGCTCTGGTTTCCGGGGTGTCGTTTGACGCTATTGGTCTATATTCCGAATAGCCGACAATAGAAACCTTATCCGGTGAAATATTTTCTTGTTTAATTAAATAATAAGCTGTGCTTAAGGCTCTATCCACAGAAAGATGCCAGTTAGAAGGATAGCGCTCTGTAAATATCGGAACATTATCTGTGTGCCCCTCAATTCTTATATCGTTTGGAATTGTGCTGAGAACTTTAGCCAATTTTTTCAATACAAGTTTTGACGTTTCATTAATATCCGCTTTTCCGGGCGGAAATAAAATATCATCCAAAATGTGAACAGTAATACCTCTTTCAGTTTCTTCCAGTTGAATTGAGTTCGCGTAGTTGTTATCTATAATCAACTTGCTCAGTTCTTCGCTCAATTTATCTTTCGGTTTAACCAAAATTTGGGAATCTGACATTTTAGGAATAACCACACTGGTACCGAAATAACTGCCCATAGCAGCAACAACATTCTTATACTTACCGCTGTCAATATTCGATACTGCGTAAAGAATAATGAACAAACCTAAAAGCAAAGTGATTAAATCGGAATAGGTAATTAAATACCGATCTTTATCGCCGCTTTCTACATAAGGATTTTCTTCGGAATCTAAGAACTCATTTTGTTTACTTGTTCTCTTTGCGGAAGCATTCCTATGAGTCTTGCCTTCATTATCGAAGGAATCTCTCCGCTCTGAAGTGTTAGCACTCCCTCCAAAGAAATCTCCATCATATTTTTCTCCTCTGAATGACATCTCTTTAATCTATCTCCTACTGGAAGCCATAAAATGTTTGCGCTGAAAACTCCCCACAGCGTTGCAATAAAAGCTGTAGCAATATTTTTAATTAACGAATTTGGATCTGCCCCGGCATTTGCAAGAGTCATAATCAAACCCATTACAGTTCCTATAATGCCCATTGTTGGTGCGTAACCGCCCATTTTTGTAAATATGAAAATATTTGAATAGTGCCGCTCCTGCATAGTCTTTAATTCAAGATGGGCAAGGTTCTGAAGCGAATCTGCATCTGTTCCATCAAGGACAAACTTTGTCATTTTTTTTGGAAAAACGTAACCGAACTTATTCAAATCTTTCTCAATTGAAAGTAATCCTTCTTTCCGTGCTTTAATCGAAAGTTCTACAAACGTATCAATCACTCTGTCCACATCGTACTCTCTGGGGAAGTAAGCAAGACGAATGAGCGTGGTAATGTTCTTAAATTTATCCAAGCCAAAACCAATTATAATTGCAGAAAATGTTCCGCCAAAAACTATAATTAGAGATGAAAATAAAAACAGCGCTTTAAAGGAGCCGCCTTCTAAAAAAAACGCTCCGAAGATGGAGAACAAACCAATAATAAGTCCGATCAATGTTCCGGTTTTTTTTATCATAAATAATCAAAAAGAGATTTAGGATAATTGTTTGCTAAAAGTTTATTTGTAATCTGTAATAAGTAATCTTTGTTATTCAATTCCACGGAAAGCGCCGCTACATCTATTCCCTGCTTGTTGCTCAGCATATCCTGTAAATTGCTTTTTTGATTTGTCAACATCTGATTTATATCTTCCATTCGATTAATAGACTGCCCGCCGAGCGATTGTATATTTAATATTGTGTGCAGCGCATTTTCCAGATCTGTTTGCTGAGCTTTAGTAGGAGATGTTCCCGCATTTAACGAATCAATAATATTATTAATGGATTCGAATATGCCAGTGTCTAAAATTTTTGAACCGGGAATGTTAAATGTCTGTTTTACATCTTGTGAAATTTGAGTTTTCATTTCACCCGAAAAATCCGCAGCCGAAATAACCGCCTTACCGTTTACATCAATTGTAACAGGAACATCCTTAAAATTTGTTCCGCCAAAAAGGGGCATATCATTTTTCTTTGCCGTCATGTTTTGCACAATAGCGCTTAATGAATCTTTAATAGATTGCGCCATTGTTCCATAGTTTTGAACATTTAACGGATTTTCAGCATTGATTGATGTTGTCAATATTTTTTGAATTTCCACAGTCATATTGTCAATTGATTGCAGCGCTGAATTCATAAACTGTTTTGCATTCACTCCATTCTGCGCATAAGTATCGGTTTTCTTTAATTGAGAATTTATTTTTATGCTCTCAAGCGAACCGGTAACATCGTCCGATAGTGTTTGAATCTTACTATTACTTGCAAGCTCGGTTTGAATTTGCGTCTTACGTTTTAGCGCTTGTTGTTGATTATATAAGTAGGTTGCGGTTATTGAATTTTCTGTTACTCTCATATCACACCATTTGTAAAATTGTTTGAATCATTTCGTCTGCTATTTTAACCATTTTAGAAGCCGCATCGTATGAACGTTGAAATTTAAGAACGTTAGCCATCTCTTCATCTAGAGAAACTCCCGAAGTGGAGGTTTCTTGGTTGTCTAATTTTAAGAGTATTGCTTCGCTTGATTGTATAGTATTATCGCTAGAAACTTTATCTAATCCAATATTATTTAGAATAGTAGAATAGTTATCCAATAAATTCTGACCGTTTAATTCCGATAATTTTGAATCTAGCAACTGCGCCATTTTATTTGCATTATTTCCGTTTCCATCATTATTGGCTGCATCGGAAGCGGCTATATTTGCCGGGTTATCTAATATCTGTGGATTGATTTGCAGTTGTCCATTAGCAATTGTGTTAATTACATTTCCGTTAACATCCAATTCTCCGAAGAATGGAATTCCCGTTTTAGAAACAGCGCCTTGCACAAGCGTGTTTCCGCTCATGTGCACTTCATTTATTTTATTTACAAATACTGTCTCCAGGTTTTCAATACTGGATTTGTATTGAGAAATTTTATTTGAGTAAAGATCGGATACTGCATACAGCTCACCGCTGTTAAGCATGGCCACTGCCGAGGAATCGGTTTGTGAAACAAGCCGCATTTGACCATTTACGATCTTCATATCAAATTGATTATATGTATTTAAATCTGAACCGAATAAACCGCCAACATTTACACTAACCGAGCCATTAGGGTTGTTCTGAACGGAAACATTAACCATTTCGCTCAGTTTACCAATCAACGCATCTCTTTGATCTTTTAGCTCGTTGGCTTTAATTCCGCGCATTTCCGATTCGGAAATTCTCTGATTCAAACCGTTAAGATCTTTTAAATAAGCATTGATTGTTGAAACATCGTTGAGAGCTTCTGTCTGCAAAGTTGTTTGAATATCATTAAGTCCGTTTAAAATTTGTGTAAACCGGTCGCTAACACTTTGAGCTTTCTGGATTACATTCAATCGAAGAGGAGTGGAATTAGGCTGAGCCGATAGCTGATCCCAAGAATTAAAAAATTGAGTCATATAATTCGAAAGACCGTTATCTGAAGGCTCCGAAATTATACTTTCAATCTGGCTTAGTACTTGCGAGCGTTTATTAGCATCTGATGACTTCGATTGATAATTTCTAATCTGAACTCCCAACAAATCATCTTTAATTCGCTGTACATCAGAGATAGTAACTCCTGCACCACGTCCATTTTCTGCGGTTACAGTTGCAAACTGAACTTTTTGACGTGCGTAATCGGGGTTACTCGCATTCGAAATATTATTTGAAGTAACGTCTATCGCCTGCTGATAAGCAGACATAGCGCGTACTGAAACATCGAATACATTTCCTATACTCATTTCTATACTCTCTTGTTAACTAGTTTGTGCTTGTCTGGACCTACGAGCATCAGAACAGTTTCTTTAATCATGTTGCGTGAAAATTCAATTACAGTCTTCAAGTGAGAATTAGTTTGGGATATTTTACCCAGTTTAACTTTGATTGAGTTCCGCAGTTTATTCAATTCACTTGCTTCATTTACAAAATAACTTTTGCCGTGCTTAAGAAGATTATCAACTGTAGGAGATAAAAGTTCCAGCGAATATAAACCGGCAATTTCTTTAATAATTTTAACGCGGTTGGATTCTTCACGCTCAACAGTTTTTAATACTTTTTGTTCTTTAAGAATGACCTGTTCAAGCGCGTTGTAATCGTTTTGAACAATTGCGAATTTCTCTTCCTCAAGCACTTCGATCAAATCATCAAGATTATTATCCTGCTGCGTTAACGAATTAATTAAAAGCTGTGCGTTCATGATTTTTTCTCACTAAAATGATTGAAATAGCTTAACACTTTATTTATGTAATTTTTCGTTTCTTCAAAAGGAGGAACGCCATTATATTTTTCCACATTTTTCGGTCCGGCGTTGTATGCCGCAAGTGCAAGCTTCACATCACCACTGTATTGTCGAAGCATTTTGGCAAAATATTTAGTGCCGCCAAGAATATTTTCTCTTGCATTAAAGACGTTTCTAACGCCCATATCGACTGCAGTTGAATCCATTAACTGCATTAATCCTTTAGCTTTAGCGCCGGAAACAGCCTTTTGATTTCCTGCACTTTCTGTCATTATAATAGATTTGATAATGTTTTTATCTACACCAAACGATTTAGCCGCTTCGTCAATATGCTCATCTAACTTTTGGATTCTATTCAATGATTCGTTACTTGGGTGCACATTCGTTGAATCAATTTTTGTTGATGATTCATTACTTAGATGAACATTTGTTGAATCAACTGCCGTTTTCGTATTATTTATCTTAATAGGTTCAACCTTGTTATTGATTTTGACACGCATTTCGGGTTTCATTTCTTCACCCGTTATTTTCTTATAAAGCATTTCCGCAAGTCCAAGACTTTTGGTTTGTCCCATGTAAGAAGCAATTTCCTGTTCAAAAACCGTGTCAAACATATCGTTACCGTAACCTTCTTCGCCCAGCATTCCACCCGTAGTTTTGTTCATACTATTAAGCATCATTTGAGTAAGCATGCTCTCAAATTGCTTTGTCGCCGAAGCGACTTTTGCTTTTCCCGTTTCATCATAGCGCGATTTCACTTTCATCGGTTCTGAAATTTGCTTCTGCGGGTTATTTATTTTGAGTGTTAATTCTTCCATTTACATTATAATTAATTCTGCCATCAGGGCGCCGGCTTCTTTAAGAGCTTGAAAAATGGAAATAATATCGCGCGGAGAAACTTTAAGAGAATTCAGCGCAGCGGCTACTTCCTGTACATTGCTGGCACCTTGTATGGCAACTGTGTTTGTTGAATCTTGTGTTGCATAAGGAATTAAATTATTTACTATTGCCGTCTTTCCTTGAGAGAAAGCACCCGGCTGTGATACAATAGGATAATCACGAATTGTAATATTCAGACTTCCATGAGTAATGGTTACCGGTTGTATTTTTACATTCTGACCGGAAACAACAGTACCGGTTCTTTCATTCAATACAACTTTTGCAATTTCATCAACTTGAACCGGAATATTTTCCAGCTCGGAAAGGAATGCAACAAGATTGTTTTGCTTGTCTTGCGGAATAGTAATTTTGACTTCCGCCGCATCAACAGCTTTAGCAATTTCACTCCCGAATTTTTTATTTATAGCAGTAGTAATATTTTCCGACGTAGTAATATCCGGTTGAATCAAGAAAACAGAAGTTTCACTGGTTGGCTGTTCTGCAATTTCCATTGATTCTTTCAATGTTCCGCCGCGCGGTACTCTTCCCGCTAAAGTATGATTTTTTGAAACTCTGTTTCCGGTTGAAGTATTAATATCGTATCCGCCAACTGAGATTGCGCCTTGCGAGAAACCGAAAACTTTTCCACTCATACTAGATAGCGGTGTCATTAGAAGAGTACCGCCTTGAAGACTTGTTGCATCTCCCATAGACGAAACTGTTACATCGAATTCTGCACCGGCTCTTAAATTTGAACTTAGAGTTGCCGTTACAATTACAGCGGCAACATTCTTTGTTTTTAGATCTGTCTGTGGAACGGTAATTCCGAATCTTTTAAGCATACTTGTAACTGATTGTATTGTAAAAGATGAGCGGTAACTATCTCCGGTTCCTGCCAGACCAACCACCAATCCATAGCCTATTATCTGTTCGGAATTTTTTCCGGACATATATGCAATATCTTTGATTCGCTGAGAAAAAATAGAATTAGTTGCGAGAGAAAGAATTATAAACAACAAAAAAAGTTTTGCTTTCATTTTGATCCTAGAACAACCAATGAAATAGTTTTGTTAATAAGCCCGGCTTTTGTGCATTATTAATTATTCCGTTTCCTTCAAACGATAACTCAGCATTAGAAATATTGTACGATAGAACTGCATTGCTCGGCGAGATATCGGAAGGACGTACAACACCTTTGATTATAATTGTCTGCTCTTCACCATTAATGGTAATTTTTTTACTGCCGTGAATTACAAGATTACCGTTATCGAGAACTGTATCAACAGTCGCGCTAATTTTTGTACTTATATTACCGGTGGTTTGAGTGGACCCTTCACCGCTGAAATCATTATTGGCTGCCACTTTTAAATCAACATTCGGCAAAGCAGTTTTATCAAGTCCTCCGGAAAGACCAAATCCAACATCGCTTTTTCTGCCGGCGTTGGTTGCGGAATTATTGGAAGCCTGTGTAGATTCCAAAACTATAATAGTTATTGCGTCTCCCTGCCTGTTTGCTTTCTGATCCGAGAAAAGAGATGAGTAAGCATTTTGACGCATATCCTGTGCTTGCATTGTTGTTACAAGAACAGTAAATGTTAGAATTGTTATTAGTCGTTTCATGTTATTCTACCAAAGTTAAATTGCTTTTATCTACTATTTTACCTTTGTAAAACTTGTTCCCATTTGAATAAACACTTATTACATCTCCAACAGAGCCATCCTGCCTGGCAGTAACATCAATAGAAACATCAACGCCAAGACCTCCGGTGTGAAGAACAACTTTATCTCCCTTGTTAACAGCGGGAATTGGTTCAATAATTTCTTCGGAAAGTATCGTTCCGGTTCTTACCAAGACCCTGCTTCTATAATTAGAAATGTCCTCTGTTACATTAACTACATTATCTCCGTACAATGAGACATCTGCCATTTTCACTTCAAACATATTTGGCAACAGATTTTCATTACGTTTTATTTCTCTTGATGCGGAAAAAACATTTTTATAGAGTTTTACACGTATAGTAAGAAGTGATAAACTCGCAAAATTCTTGTTGTCGTAAATTTTTACAGGTAAATAGAAATAGTTTTTATCCAAACGTGATTTTCTATCATCGCTTATTTCAATGCGGGAATAATTTTTAGGCGCTTGAATAATTTGATATTCGTACTTTGCATACGAATTCAATTTTTCATCTAAATATTTTTTAAGCTGGGCATTAAAATTCTGCCCTTGCCCAAAAACTAATCCTATTAATATTGAAATTAAGCCAAGCATTTTAATTATCTCTTAAGATTGTTTGCCATGGTCATCATATCTTCCACGGTTTTTACAGTTTTAGAATTAATTTCATATGCACGCTGCGCTGCTATCATCGAGATCATTTCTTCAACAATATCAACATTTGATGCTTCAAGGAAACCTTGGTTCACTTCGCCGAAACCTTGAGCTCCCGGATTGCCAAGCACTGGCTGCCCTGATGCCGGAGATTCAGCATAAAGATTATCGCCAAGCGCAATAAGTCCGCCGTTGTTCATGAAACGGGCAATTTCAATATTGCCCAGAACCGTTGAAGTGCCGCCAAGTAAATGAGCTTCTACGGTTCCATCTTTTCCAATTGCAACGCTTGTAACATCTGAGTTCAAAGTGAATCCGGGTTCTAAAGTATAACCGCTTGTTGTAACAATTTTTCCTTCGGCATTTACTTTAAAAGATCCGTCTCGTGTATAAGCAATTGTGCCATCGCTCTTTTGTACTTGAAAAAATCCATCACCTTGAATTGCAAGATCAAATTGATTGTTGGTTGGTGTAATATCACCTTGTTTGAAAATTTTTTGTGAAGATGCCGGTTTAACACCATTACCAACTTGAATTTTAGAAGTAGTTGTATCTTCCGTACCGGGAGTAGACGAAGTAAGAGGATTAATACTAACCTCCTGATACATCAAGTCTTGAAATTCAGCTTTATTCTTTTTAAACCCGGTTGTGTTGATGTTGGCAATATTGTTAGAGATAACTTCGATATTAATTTGCTGAGCATACATTCCGGTAGCAGCTGTTCTTAATGCACGTTCTGACATAACCTTCTCCTTTTATACTTTTCCAATTTCGTTAGCCTGACCTAAAGACTGATCGAGAGCTGTAATAATTTTTTGTGCCGATTCATATTCTTTGTTAAGCTGAATCATCGCTTCCATTTCTTCAATAGCATTTGTGTTGGATCCTTCAAGATATCCTTGAGAGATACCGTAATCATTTTCCGAAGCCGCAAAGTTTTGCTGACCATCCGCCGTAAAATTGGATTCGTTTGCTCTTACTAATTGAGTCGAATCTCCAACATTCATAATTAATAAAGTATCAACGGTTTTGTCTCCAATCTTAATCTCTCCGCTTTTAGTAACAAGTATCTTTGAATCTTTATTTTGCATCGTGTCTTCCATGGAGATAGGACCATTTTTACCAAGAACTTTTTGATTACTGCTATCAACTAAGAATCCTTCGTCGGAAATTTTAAATCTTCCATTACGAGTAAGTTCAATTTCGCCGTTGTCGTTTTTTACCGCAAAAAAACCTTTTCCGGTAATAGCCAAGTCTAAAGGATTGGCGGTTTGAAGAACATCTCCCTGTCTTTGGCTTGTAACCTTTTTTACCTGAACATCGCCCATCTGGTTAATTACTTCTGAAAATGGAACTTCTCTTTTATATCCGGTTGTGCTCAAATTTGCAAGGTTGTTCGCAATTACATCAATATTCTTCACTTTATATTCAAGACTTCTTGCGGCAGTATATATACCTTTAATCATTTCATCCTCTCTTATATTTTGCCGATTTCAAATAACTTTATCCGCGATGCAAGCAGCAGTTCTCCTTTAGCAACATTTAATTCTTTTGCTACTTTGGATATATGTTTCTCGGATACATCGAAAATTGATTTATTATCTCTCAGCTTTTTACGAGCATTTTCAAGTTTAGGATTTGTTTTGGCAATAACTTTTTCTTCTCGCAGCAATGCAATTTTATTTTTTAAAGTGAGCGTTGACCTTTTCTTTAAAGCGAGTAAAGTTCTTCTAAACGAAAAAGCGAAAAGAATTACAATTGAACCGGCTAAGAATATTTTTACATGCAAAGGTCTGGAAGCAAGGAAACCCGGTTTTTCTTCATTAACCGGTTGATTCACTTCTTCTTTCGCGGTAACGTTTACAACAGGCGTTGTTTGTACTGACTGTTTTTCTCTCGCATTATTTATCTGCTGCTGAACTAAATCACTTAAGCTAACACTGCCTTGTGCTTGTACAGCTGTGCTCGAATCAGCAGAATTTGATTGAGCGCTCAACATCGAAGTAGAGATCAAGATAAAAAAGAATAGGGATTTCATAAATTCAATTTCCTTTTCATTGGGAAGATCAAATGGATGATAGTTCCTTTAAGCGGCAGTGAGTTAAACTCAACAACACCTTCATTCTTCTTCATTAGTTCGTTTATCAGTTTCACAGTAATGTTAGAATTGTATTCTTCCGGATTGGAAAGTCCGACCAGCTGTTCCGTTGTAAATACAGAAAGAACTATTTTTTCTTTAATGTATTTTGTTTGTATTACAATTGCGCCGCCTTTTTTAGAATTACTTTTAATTATTGAGAAGATACTGGTCAACATTTGTTTAATGTCTTTCGGATCGCTTAGAACAGGCGGCATATTTTCTTCTAAATCCAATTCGCATTCAAGACCAAGATTATCGAGCGTCGTTTTAATAACGTTGATAAACTCTCTGAGGACTTTGTTTATTTCACACGGCTGGCTTTTCTGCGGCTGCGGTTTGTTTAGTCCGGAGAACTTCACAAGTCGCTCTGCAAGGTCGCTGATTTTTTTTACTTGCTGTTTAATTTTATCTGTGACCTCGCTCTCAACAGTCTGTTCATTTTCTATATCGTTTGTATAGCTAAGAATAACTTGAAGCGGTTCGCCAATTTCTTCTAATATACCTTGTGCAAGTTCACCTATTGCATAAGTATCAAAATCATTTTTCATCTTGGACTGATATACTTGAAGCTCTTGGTAAAGTTTGTTGATTGACTGTTTCTGTCTTAGATTAATAATCATCGGTATAATCATGCTGAGAAGAATTTGCACAGATTGATTCTCAAGCGAATCATCCTGGACTTTTGTTATCGGTGTTAGTATTGAAAGCAGTCCATAGTTTACTTTTCTATCAAAAATTGGAAAAATAATTTGATTTAGTTTTGATCCGTTGGCTGTAAGCAGATTCAAGTCGGGAATTATTGTTGCCTTCTTAGTTTCGTATATCCAATCCAGAATTCCGTCTTTGTATGCTTTATTAACAGCGGCAATATGAGTCTGAGTTGCAGCACTATTTAACGGAATTAGATTACGGCGGGAATCGTTAAATAGAAATATTTCCACCTCTTTTGAAAAGATAATTTTTTTTACGAATTCCTGAAAAATCGAATTCAATTCTATAACGCTTTCAATGTTCTGAATTCTTTTTTGAAACGAAGATACGTTCTGGACAAAAAATGAATATTTCTCCAAGAGATTTGAATTAACTCTATGATTCTCGAAGCTAATAAGTTTTAAATCTCCGCGCGCCGCAGATTGTTTAGTAAAGTACTGAAGCGATTTATGGAACGATTCGTATTCGGTAGTTTTTTCTTTAATCAGTCTCAAATTAAGTACCTCAATGATTCAAGTTGACCAGCTAACGGTTCACGGTAATTTTCAATAAATTTTCCCAGGTCTGCCAAATCTTTGAAATGCAGATTGTTAAATATGTGCTCGTTTAATTCAATGTTGCCGTCCCACTTTAATTCGCCCATCTGCAATTTTTGAGTCATATAATCCGCAAGATGAACAACAGAGCTTAATACCGGCGCTTCTTGCGATAGATTCGGCGAGTGGTGATTCTTAACAATATTGCAAATCAATTCCGGTATGTTCCAGTTCTTAAGAAGCATCTCTCCTACTGTTTGATGATCTATACCCAGAACTTGTTTTTCGGCATCAAGATAAGAAGCGCCGTTTGTAACGAGATCGCAAATGTTTACAAAGTCGGAATGCATAAATCTATGTACAACCGAAATTCCGAGATCGTGCAGAAGTCCGGCAAGAAACGCTTCGCCGCTTTTTTCTAATCCGAAATCCATTGCAATTTTTTTGGAGATTGTTGCGGTTATGTATGAATGCATCCAGAAGTTTTTTTGATCGAGATATTGATCGCTCTTATTTTTCATTGATTCCATTAATGAAAGCGCCGAAACAATATTTCTTATTTCATCGTATCCCAAAATCATTATTGCGAATTCAATTGAAGAAACTCTTTTAGTCAACCCGTAAAATGGAGAGTTCGCAATTGTAAGCAGTTTAAGAACTACGCTTTGATCTTTGGAAATAGCTTTAGATAAAATGTGCGGACTTGTATATTGATCATTCAACAGTTCCAACACCTCGGTTAACAACTTCGGAATAGGAGCTAATGTATTCACTTTTTTTAAGATCAATTCTGTTCTTTCGCGCTTCTGCGAATAATCAGTTGTTATTGTTTCCATAACCGCCTATAGATTTATTGATTCAAGATGACTTTTAAATAATGGTTCATAGCCCAAAATAAATTCTTCTAAATATTGCATGCTTCCAAAACCGAGAAGGTCTATTATGTTCTCATCAAGCTCAAAATTATTATCCCAATCGAAAGCGCCTATGGATAAGCGCTGGGTCATATAATCCGCAAGATGAATTAGTGAAGCGAGTACCCTTCCTTTTTCTGCAAGAGATGGTTTATGATGATAAAGTACAGCTTCGCTGATATATGGAGGAAAGTTCCATCTCTCGAGCAAGAAAATGCCAATATCCTGATGAGTAAAACCGAGAGTGTTTTCTTCGGCACTAAAGTGACTGATTTGATCACTCTCAACAGCACTTAAAATATTTTTGAATTCGGGATTTAAATAACGTTGAAGAACAACAAGACCAAGATCGTGCAATAAACCGGCAGTAAATACTTCGCCGGATTTTGGATAGTGAAGATCGTCAGCAATTCTTTTTGCCGCCGTTGCTGTTAGCAATGAATGTACCCAATACGCGTTCTGATTCCAATCCGGAGTATTTTTGGTTTTAAAAGCTTCAACAAGAGAAAGAGCAACTAAAATATTTCTGATATGTTCGAAGCCAATTATAATTACAGCAAACTCTATTGTAGAAACTCTTCGCGGTAATCCATATAACGGAGAATTTGCTACAGCTAGTATTTTGGTAACAATACCTTGATCATGAGAAATTACTTTGCAAAGATCCGCCGCACTTGTTCTATCACTGTCCAACATTTGAGAGACTTCAGTTATAATCTGCGGTACAGATGGAAGCGTACCAATATTCAAAAGTTTCTTTCTGATGCTGTCTTTTAATTCGGGATGTTTAACATCAAGCATTGTACTCTGCCAACTTAAGTTTAAGTGCACCTATTATTTTAGAATGAATTTGTGATACACGGGAAACCGTAATATTTAGAACTTGGGCAATTTCTTTATAGTTCAGTTCTTCGTAGTAATAGAGACTCAAAATGGTTCTTTCTCTTTCACCGAGTTCTTTTATTATTTCAACTAATCTTTGTTTTAAGTCTTTCGTTTCCAAAATAGCGTCCGGTTTTTCCGCACTGCTTGGAATCATCTCTTGATATTGCATTCCGTCATCATCATTAACGGTTTGATTCAAAGAGATGCTGGACAAAGAATAACTCGTACAGCTTTCACCTTGTACAGCATGTTCAAATTTGTCAGAGTATTTGCGCAGCTCATCATAAATTTTCCCTCGTATGCGCTGAATAGCATAAGTTTCGAACTTTGTTCCGAAATCGGGATCAAACCGGTCTATAGCTTCGCTTAATCCTTCAATACCAAATTGAAAGAAATCGCGACGGTCTAAAATTCCGTTCTGAATTAGATTTGTTTTATGAATTACGTAGTGAACAAGATTTACGTAATTGAGAACAATCTGTTTCTTCAAATCCGTTGTTGGATTTTGCTTGTACGAAGTCCAAAGAGCCGTGTTACTCATTTTTTGTCTTTCCTGCTAAGTTCTCTGAATAGTCGCCTAATTTATTGAGCGAGTTTCTATTAATTGCTTTTATTATTCCTATTACAATTATGCTGAGCATAGAAGTAAGTATTATAAAGATGACAAATGAATTGAGCAGAATTTTTTCAAGAGGCATTCCCCTTTGTGTAAAATAGATCACCGAAAAGAAGAAAAATAGCAACCCGGTTTGTAGAATTATCTTGTTCATGGCATCCTTTTTTGTTTATAAAGTTGCAAACACTATACCACTCCGTGTATTCGGTTGGTACTGCGTAAAGGTTCATTTTTGATTGATTTGAAGAGGGAATTAATTGCTTTGATTATCTGGACTGGTTATTATTAGCCAGTTGTGTGATAGTGATAAATCGCTTTACAAACTGAAGAATTTCATTTGCTGCAATTGATTGCGGATCAAAATTCAGAAGCAGTTCTTGGTTGATAATTGATTTGTGCGCAATGCTGTCATAGCTAATTATGCCAAGCAGTTCTACATGCTCTTTTAAGAAATGATTTACCGCTGTTGAAAGATTTATGAATGCGTTTTCTCCTTCATCGGCGTCGCTGCATTTATTAACTATTACAAATCTTTCGGCTTCCGATTCGTCTTCAATTAAAAGTTTTAGAACCGCATAAGCATCCATCAATGCCGTAGGTTCCGGCGATGTTACAATTATATTGTAATCCGATTTCATAAGTTGGCGCATAACAAGTTCATCCGCTCCGGCTGATGAATCTAAAATTATATAATCATATCTGTCCCGAATCTTGCGAAGCATAACAAAAAAGTAATCTAAGATTTCTCTGCTCACTCTTGGATAGTCGCTTCTGCCAGAATCGCCAAAAATTAAATCAAGATTGTTGGAATAGTTAAAAACAATATCTTCCATCGCTTCTGATTGAGAGAAGAAAGCGGAAATTGTTTTAGTAGTAGTTTGATTTAAGAGGATATTAAGATTCGAGAAGTTTAGATCAAGATCAATCAGTAAAACTTTTTTATTTACGCGTGAAAGTTGATAAGCAAAATTTGCCGCAAAAAAAGTTTTTCCCGTGCCTCCCTTTCCCGAACAAACGGAAATAATTTTGGAAGCAGAATCTTTCTTTCCTAAACCCGCAAGTTTGTTGAGCTCGATTAGCCGTGATGCTTGTCCATTCATTTATATAACTTACCCGTGTAAACTAAATTTGCCAGAAACGCCGGAGTTACAGAAACTATATCGTCAGGAATAACTTGACCATTAGTTAAAAACATAACCGGCACATTATGAGTTACAGCTAAGTTCATAATATTGCCGTAAGAAACCGCTTCGTCAACTTTCGAAAAGATAACCGAGCTGTATTTCAAATCTTTAAATTTCTCGGCAACATCATTAAGCGTGCGTGTAGAACTTGTTGCGCTTACAACAAGAACAGTTTCATCAACTTGAGCTGCTTCGAGATGCGCTTTAATTGCTTCCAGGTTCTTTTTACTGTTTTGACTCCGACCAACCGTGTCAATAAAAATCAAATCCTTGTTCTTAAATTTTTTAATGAGTTTAGGAATTTCTTCGGGTTCATAAGCAACCGCCATTTCTATATCACTGATCTCAGAGAATATTCTCAATTGGTCAATCGCTCCCAGCCTGTAAGTGTCAATCGAAATAAGTCCTACATTAAGCTTGTGAATTATTTTTGAAATAACCGCCAACTTTGCAATACATGTTGTTTTGCCAACACCAGTTGGTCCGACCAAAGCAATTTTATGTGTCTTCTTTTTATTTACCTTGAAACTTGTGGTCGGAATCATTGAAGCCATTGTTGAAAGAAGATAATTTTCCAAACCGGACTCATCTACAAATCCCGATGAATTTGATAAATGCTTAATTAATGTATTGGATATATTTTTTTGAATTTCGTGAAGCTGCAAAGTTTCTGCAATTTCCGTTATTTCTCTTTCAAACGTTTTTACTGACGAAGCCGCGCGGTAATTTTTATTTTTTCTTTCTCCCTGTTCAAGCGGAACTTCTGGCTTTTGAAAAATCTTTCTTGTAAGCGCCTCAATCTCAGATTTATAATTTTCTGCCGAGGGAGTTTTTTGTTCCGAGCGATTATCTACGTTTGATTTTGCAGGCTGATCAATACCGGCGGTAATTTCATACATCTTTTTCAAATTGAATCGCTTATCACCTTCAATAATACGCGTACCAAGGATAATAGCATCTACTCCCAATTCAAGTTTCATCTGTTGTGTGGCTTCTTTCAATGATGGAGCGATATATTTTTTAATTTGCATTTGTTACCTCTAACTTTCCTAAAAATTCTAATTCAATATTTGCCGGTAATTCCGAATATGATAAAACCGCCAATTCCGGAAAACTGCTGCTTACCAATCGGTAGAAATATGGACGGATAGTTGCCGAAGTGATAAGTATTGGCAAGTAGCCGAGTTTGTTAAAATTTTCAATCATCATTTGAATCTGTAAATTGAGTTCCCGCAGCACCATTGGATTTAGTCCTAATGTAACAATGCTATCCTTTTGAGCTTGCAGCGACTTGGTTATTGCGGCTTCTAAATTTTCGCTCAGCGCGCTGGCATGTATAATCCCATTTGAATCTTTATAAAGCGTAGCAATAGTTCCGCCAATTGTGTGGCGGACATATTCGGTAAGCACATCAACATTTTTAGTTGTCTTCGAGTAATCAATCAACGCTTCAAGAATCTGAACGAAATCTTTGATTGGAATATTTTCTTTTAAAAGATTCTGCAAAACTTTTTGAATTGTGCCGAGATTTAAAACTTCCGGATTGATTTCGTCAACGACAGCAGAATAATCTTTCTTTATATTTTCCAGAAGCTGTTTAACTTCCTGGCGCGAAAGTATTTTGTCAAAATTTTTCTTCAGCACTTCCTGAAGATGAGTAGATAAAACAGAGATGCAATCAACAACAGTGTATCCGAGCATTTCCGATTTTTCTTTCTCTTCATTTGTAATCCAAAAACTTTGCAGACCAAATGCCGGGTCTGTTGTAGGCATTCCGCTTAAAGTTTCTTCAATGCTGCCCGGATTCATGGCAAGAAGTCTGTCCGGGTAAACTTCGTAATTGGAAACGATATTTCCCTTTATTTTTATAATGTATTCATTAGGCGCAAGTTGAAGATTATCCCGCACTCTAACCGGCGGAATTAAAACTCCATATTCGAGGGCAATTAATTTTCTTGTTGAAGAAATCTTTTGGAATAAATTACCGCCCTGCTTTTCATCAACAAGACTTATCAATCCGTATCCAATTTCAATTTCAATCGGGTCAACTTGTAAATACTGCTCAATTTTTTCTTCTGCAGGTTCCGCAACCAAAACTTCTTCTTCTATATTACTAACCGAAATAGTGGTTTTATTTTTCTTAGAAACATAAGATGTTGTTCCCAGAATTATACTTACCATTAAAAAAGGAATAGCCGGCATTCCGGGAATCAAAGCAAATAAAAAGATTGCTCCGCTTACTATGGCAAGCACTCTGGGGTTTGAGAAGAGCTGCGTCTTCATTTGAAAATCTAACGCTGTACCCGCGGCACTTCGTGTTACAACAAGTCCGGCAGCGGTAGATATAATCAATGCCGGAATTTGTGAGACAAGTCCATCACCGATTGTTAGGATTGTATATGTTTGAAGCGCGTCTTGAAACGATAAACCTTTTTGAGCAACACCAATTATAAAACCGCCGAGAATATTTACAGTATTAATTATTAATCCCGCTATAGCATCGCCTTTTACAAATTTGCTGGCTCCATCCATTGCGCCGTAGAATTCAGCTTCACGGCTAATATTTTCTCTTCTTTTTCTTGCTTCACTTTCAGTAACCAAACCGGTATTCAAATCAGCATCAATTGCCATTTGCTTGCCAGGCATAGCATCGAGTGTGAAGCGCGCTGCAACCTCAGAAATTCTTCCGGATCCTTTTACAATTACAATAAACTGAATAACAACAAGTATTATAAAAACGATGAATCCAACGACATAATTTCCTCCAACCACAAATGAACCGAACGATTCAATTACTCTTCCCGCATAACCTTCAATTAAAACCAATCGTGTTGAACTGATATTCAATCCAAGGCGAAACAATGTTGTTACCAACAACAAACCCGGAAACACAGAAATATCCAACGGCGATTGAATGTAAAGAGAAACGATTAAGATCAAAATCGAAAGTGTTATATTCAGTGCGAACAGAAAATCAAGTATAGTGGGCGGCAGCGGAATGAGCATCAAACCGAGCATCATTATTAAACCGAACGCTAGAAAGATATCGCTATTTTTGCCGAAGGTTTTCATCCGGTTATATTATACTCCTTTTCTTTTTCATTTTTTTCATTTGGAAAATGTATGCAAGAATTTGCGCTACGGCTTTAAATAATTTTGTTGGTATTTCATCTCCTACTTCCGCCGATTTGTAAAGTGCACGTGCAAGTTCTCTATCCTCATAAAGAGGAACATTATGTTCGACTGCAATTTTTTTGATTCGCTGAGCTACTTCGTCCATTCCCTTCGCAACTATTTTGGGAGCGTTGTCTTTGTTTATTTCATATTTAATTGCAATAGCAAAGTGAGTAGGGTTTGTTACAACAACATCTGCCGTTGGAACATCATTCATCATTCTCTTACGCGCCATAGTTAACATTTGTTTGCGTATTCTCGATTTAATATGTGGATCGCCCTCGCTCTGTTTCATCTCTTCTTTTACTTCTTCCTTAGACATCATCATATCTTTCTTGAATTTGAATTTCTGAAATACAAAATCAATAGCAGCGAGAGCGGCAAAGAATAGAACGATTTTCCAGATCATCGAGAATGCGGAATCCAGCATGAACTTTAATGTTTCTTCTATACTAAGTTGAATTAGAAGAGTTGTATCCTGAATTAATTTTGAAATAATGAAGTAGGTGAATAACCCTATTACAAATAATTTTACAAGCGACTTTGCAACTTCAATGATTGAGTGTGATGAAAATAAAATTCTTTTAATTCCCGCAAATGGGTTAAAGCGTTCAATCTTAGGCATGAAAACGCTTGTCTTGAACTTGAACCCTACTTGTGCAATGTTACTGACGAATGAAGCAAAAATAATCCCCAACATAACAGGGGCAATAAGCGTAATAAAAAAAATGACCCATTTGATCATATAGGTCTGAACGATTGTCTTATTAATCTCAAATTTCTCTAGTGACCCTAATGTCTCAATCGTAAAGTCGGAAATTTTTTCGCCGAGAAATCCTTTGGTGAGATAAATTAATATTAATCCTGTGCCAAAAACAGCAAGTGAATTTATTTCTCTACTACTGGCAACCTGCCCTTTATCCCTGGCATCTGATAATTTCTTGCCGGTCGGTTGTTCGGATTTTTCCTGTCCGTCATTCTCAGCCATTATCAGACACCCATCGTTTTAATAATATCTGTGAGTTGTGATTCATAATTCTGGAGTAAATTTTTAATAACAAAAACATAAATCGGCGCAAGTGAAGAAAGGAAAACAAACCCCAAAGCAAGCTTAGCAGGTTGCGTAACGAAAAAAACTTGAATATTTGGAATAACACGCGAAATAATTCCCTCTGCAATGTGGACTAAAAAAAACGAAACAATTACCGGCGAGGCAATTTTTATTGCAATTGTAAAAACAGCAAATGAATATTTTACAATCATTTGAACAACTGGCGCAGTCAACGTATTCCTATAAATCGGTATTACATTGAATGAAGCGACAACTGCGCTAATTATGTAATGATGTCCGTTGATAAGAATAAAAATCATCATAGAGATATAAAAAATAACTTCTCCAACCACATTATTATTTGTTTCCTGTAATGGATTCATAACTTCAGCCATCATTAATCCCATATCATAGCCTATTAAATGACCGGCAAAAGAAATTCCATAAAAAATAAAATTTAGCATAAAGCCCATAATAATTCCGGTTACAATTTCTTTTGCCGCACTAAGAGCAAGCGAGATAAGGTTTATATCAACAACAATCGTGCTTTTATCAATAGTTAGAAAAACCATGTAAGCAATAACCATTGCCAGAAATATTTTGGCAATCATTGGAAAAGCATTATGACCCAGCACCGGCGCCGTAACAATCATCGAAATGATGCGTAAAAAAATGAGCAGAACTATTACAAAATCGCCAATTAAAATTTCTGTCATCGCAACACATGTTGAAACATTGTGAACATTTTTATTGTTATAGCAACCATTTTGTCAATCATCCAAGGCAGCATAAAAATTATTACCAGGACCGCGGCAATCAATTTAGGAACAAAGGTTAAAGTCATTTCTTGTATTGAAGTTGCCGCTTGGAAAACTGAAATAAAAATTCCGACCACAAGAGAAACGCCGAGCACCGGCAGAAGGATTAAGAAGGTCGTCCAGAAAACTTCCGTTAAGACTTCAATGATAAGTTCTTCCGTCATTTATGCAAAGCTCCTTACAAGAGATCCAATTATTAAATTCCAGCCGTCAACAAGAATAAACAACAATATCTTGAATGGAAGAGAAATCATCATTGGAGGCATCATCATCATACCCATAGACATAAGAATACTGGAGATAATCATATCTACCATTATGAACGGAATAAAAAGGAAAAATCCCATTATAAATCCTGCACGCAGTTCGCTAAGAACAAAAGAAGGAATTAATATAATTGTCGAAACTTCATTCCTGTTTGCAGGTCTTGGTTGATTTGATAAACCAATAAATAGTTCCAGGTCTTCGTCTCGTGTCTGTTTGAACATAAACTGTCTTATTGGTTCAATTCCTTTGTTATAGGCATCTTCCACATTAATTTTATTTGCCATTAACGGTTTGAGTGCTTCTTCGTTAACTTTATTCCATGTGGGCGCCATAATAAAAAAAGTAATAAAGAGCGCAACTCCAGCCAGGAGTTGAGACGGTGGCATCTGCTGCGTCCCGAGTGCGCTCTTCAAAAAATGCAATACAATTATGATTCTCAAATATGCGGTTGTCATTATAACAATAGATGGCGCAAGAGAGAGAACGGTCATCAACAAAAGAATTTGAAGCGTTACCGAGACATCGTTACCGTTTTGCGCCGTGCCGATATCTAAATTTATTTTAGGGAACGGAATTGAAACCGATTTCTGTTGTGCAAAAGAATCTGCGGTAAAGAAGATAAATAGCGCCGCGATAATTACGAGGAATAATTTCTTGTTCATCTTATTCCTAAATTCTGCTTGAAGATATCTACGAAATTCGGTTTGTTCTCTTTTGCTAAACTTTCCGAATCCTGGAACGAATTATAATCCAGTTCTTTCAACAATGTGATGTTGTTTTCGCTTATGCCTAGAACAAGAAGTTTATCCTGAACACGGATAAGAGACAAATATTTTTTTGGAAGGATTAATTGGTTATATATCACATCAACATTCACAGAGCGCTGTTTCTTGCCACTAAGTGAGAAAGAGTATTTTCTAACAAGAATCAAAACTCCAAAAAGTAATCCTAAAATTAAAACCAGAGGAATGAATGATTTTATAATATCCAAGAATGTCATCAGTTGATATCCTTTATTCTATTTGCCGGGTCAACAAGACTTGTAATTCTTATACCGAAATGCTTATCAATTACCACAACTTCACCTTCCGCAATTTTTTTGTTGTTCACAAAAACATCCACCGGTTCACTTGCAAGTTTGTCAAGTTCAATTACATAACCACGCTCAAGTTCAAGAATATCTTTGATTTGCATCTGCGTTCTGCCGAGTTCAATGTAGATATTCATCGGCAGATCTTTTAGGAAGTGCAATTTTTCATTAGAGCCGCCGCTTGTTCTTGTTGAGTCGTCAAACTCTTCGAACTGAGCTAAAGAACTGCTTACAGCACTGTCTTTTTGATCTTGAGTGTTAGATGGTTCTATAATTTCGTTTGTATCGTTATCCATAAATTCCTCAGAAAGGTTTTGGTTCATCAATTACTTTTTGCGTTACTTTTATTGCTTTATGATTATTAACAGAGCCGATTCTTCCGGAAAATAAAATTTGGCTTCCTGTCCTAACTTTTTGATCATCACTAATTTTTGTTTCTAGGCGGACAATATCTCCGACTTCCATTTCGAACAATTCTTTTATTGAAAGTTTTGAAATCCCTAATTCGACTCTGATAGGCACTAATGTGCTTGAAAGATGATTGGCTAAAACTTCTTTTGCTGTAATTCCGTAATATTTAGTAGCTCTAATTGAAGAAAGTTTTTGCGCAGATAATTTTGCTAGGATGTTATCAAAAGCAAAAGTTGCAAAACAGATATTCATCAAATATGATTGCTCTCCGATTAATATTTCGAACGAAATCAGCAATACAGATTCGCTTTGAGATGTTATCTGGGCAAAATCAATATCCGGTTCAAAACGCTCAAGATTAAATTCAAAATTGTCAACCGTTTGCCACGATTTGCGTAAGTCCTGCATAACTCTTTCGGCAACCACACGGAGAACTCTTTGTTCGATTGGAGTGATTACTTTGGTTTGCTTTGTTCCAAGTCCGTTTCCACCTAAAAGTTTATCAACAAGCGATAAAGCCAAATCATTATTCAATTCAAGAATACCTCTAACGTCTGTGTCTTTAATATCGAAAGTGAAAAGACATGCCGGATTAGCGACCGATAGTATATACTCCGAATAATAAATTTGATCTACCGATGTTACATTAATATTTACAACCGTCTGGAGTTTTGTTACAAGAAAACCGCTGAAGCTTTCCGCAAAATTTTCAAAAATGCTTCTTAGAATTCTAAGCTGATTTTTAGAAATTCTGTTCGGCAGACGAAAATCGAAAAGCACCGCTTCTTTTTCGTGGTTGGTCTCAACCTTCTGCTCTGTACCGCTCTTAATATTATTAAGAAGCTGGTCAATCTCTTGTTGTGATAATATTTCAGGCATATTATTGTAAGATGTATTTACTGAAATAAATTGTGTTTATTTTCACGCTTGGCATTACCTGTGCAAGTCGCTTAATAATTTCTGTTCTAAGCGTATCGCGGTATGAAATGTTGCCCAACTGCGACATCTCTTTACTGCTCATAACAGATATAACCGCATCTTTAAGAAGAACTTCTTTTGCTTTCAGTTCTTGATTGTCTTTCTCTGAAGGAACATCGAATCCTAGAGATGATAAGAGATATCTTTTGCCGTCTGTCTTTGCCGGATTAACAAGAATCTCTTCAACCATATAAACAAATTTTCCAAGCTCTTTGCTGTTTGCCTGTGGCGGAGCTGCTTCCTTTTTTGTTTCTGATGATGCAGGCTCTGCCGCAGAATGATTCATTTGAACTCTGTTCAGCAAAAAGTTTGCGGTTATAAAATAGACAGCTATAAGCTGTACGATGAAGATTGGAATCCCAAACAGTAAAATTTTAAGATTCAATCCCTTCTTTTCTTTCGGTTGAACTGCTGTTTCGTCAACCTTGGTTTCTTTTATTTCTTCTTTTGTCTGTTCCATAGTGCTGAATAAATTTCAATTGCTGTGCCATTGAAATTTCGTTCAGAAACACTGTTTGATGAGGCATCGAAAGTCATCTTTGGCTAATATTCGTCAGTTGGATTCATCCCGACAAAATTTACCGCTGATTAATGATTTGAAGTGAAATAAAGAACCAATGGTTACTTATTCAAATTTTCAAAAGAAATGGGGCTGAAGAAAAAGTAATTCTCCGTAGGAGTCGTACGGACAAAATTATCTGTATCCTAACTTTTTCCTCAGCCCATTTTGTGATGTGTACAGTAAGGTGACAAAAAATTATCTTACTAACTGTGTTATCTCTTGAAGCAATGCATCTGCTGTTGTAATTACGCGTGCATTTGCTTGAAATCCTCTTTGTGATACAATCATTTTTGTGAACTCTTCGGATAAATCTACGTTTGATTGCTCTAGAGCGCCGGATTGAACCGTAGTGTTTGTTTCTTCACCCAGACTTCCGATTCTTGGCTCGCCGCTGTTTGCATATGCTGTGTACATATTATCACCAACGCTAATTAAACCGTTTAGGTTGTTAAACGTTGCAACCAATATCTGAGCAAGACTCTTTGAACTACCATTAGAAAAGATACCAACAACATTTCCGTACTGATCAATATTCATGTTTGAAAGAGATGCAGATGGAGATCCGTTTTGTGATAATGCGCTTACAACTGAACTTGAGGATGTCTGTGTAATACCGCCAAAACCGCTTCCAAAATCGAGATCAATCACTGTTGAATTTGCACCGCCTTTTGGTATGAATGTCATTTGCGGATTGTTGGGAGAAATATTTGCAGAATCTAAAGTACCGTCTGCGTTAAACAAAATTGTTCCGTTAGTTGATTCAGATTTACCCGATGCAGTGCTTGTTCCGGGAACTGATGCTGTCCATGTCCATGTGTTATCTGCAATCTTTGTGTATTTCAATGTTACCTGATGTGCTGTACCCAATGAATCGAATACGGTTACCGAGCCGCTTACCACGTTTGGAATTCTATTATTATCTGCCGAAACGCTAAGTGTAGCCGTACTTGAATTTGAAGTAACTGTTGTTGCATCGAATGTAAAATCAATATTATTTGCTGGAAGATTTATACGATTTGCGGTGCCGTCAAATTTTGCAAGTGATGCTGCATCAAGAGGAAAATTTCCGGTTCCGTCATCTTCAAATTTTAATCCCGCAATAGTTCCGCTTGCGATTGAAGTACCTGCCGTATCTTTTAAATCATAGTTTAATGTATATGTATCGCTTGCCGGAACTGCTGGTGGACCAACTACCGCTGCTGCTGTAGCAGTTTTTGTATAAGTTATTGCAAGAGTATAAGGATCGCCATATTCGTTAAATACTGTAACGTTAGATGGAGGAGTGGTATCAATAGCCGGCGCTACAGCAGGAGCTACACTTATAGCTGACGAGTTTATATTTCCTCTTTGAGTAACAACTTGTGTTCTTGTTAATTCAGAATTACTTTTTAAGTTACCGCCCCATTTGATAGACGTAGTTGAAATTGCGGGCAGTTTTAAGTTTGTATCTATTACGATATCTTCCAAATTATTTCCAGGAGGAATTACGCCATCCGAATTTGCAACTTTGCCCTGAACAACCGCACCATTCTGAGGACTAACAAGTTTTCCTTTAGCATCAAAAACAAATGCGCCTGCTCTTGAAAAGAAAGTCTGTCCGTTACTTTTTTGAACAAACATACCCGGACCTTGCAAAGCAAGATCTGTAGTAATACCTGTTCTTTCGAATGTTCCTTGGTTCCAGTTACGGTCAATAGAATTAACTTTCATACCAAGACCAATTTGAAATGAGTTTGTACCGCCGGTTGTTTCAGTGGGATTTGTACCGGCTTTTACAAATTGATTAAAAGTATCGCTGAATGTTACGCGCGATCCTTTGAAGCCGATTGTGTTTACGTTAGAAATATTGTTGCCGATTACGTCCATCATTGCCTGATGATTTTTTAAACCGGAAACGCCTGCGAAAAGAGATGTTAAGAGTGCCATTTGTAACCTCCATGATTTGATTCAGCCTCAGTCAGTCAGCCAAATCTGAGAGCGTCCTTGGAAGGTCCCGCTCAGTTTATAATAAGTTATTTAATTAATATGCAAACACTACACTGTCTATATTAGTAAAGACACTTTCATTTGATTCAGCAACCGGAATTGCTGTTACTACTGTTTTGTTTTGAATGTTGACTATGAATGCAGTCTTATCCATCATTACCAATGAATCCTTTGATCCTTTTGCTTCAGCTTTTTCAACAGCGTTTTGAATTTTAGAGAGATCATTGTCGCTCAGTTGAATATTCCTTGCTTCAAGACGTTTCAAAGCGTGATTAGAAAATTTGACCTTCTCGAGTTCCTCTTTAAAAATTGCATCGAAACTAGAAACAGCTTCTTTTCCAACTTTTCTTGAAGCTACTTCTGTGTTTCCAACAATCGGAATAAAAGGAACGGAGATGCCGTTAATTTCTGCCATTACTTTTCACCTCCCTTATTTTGGGTTTGTGTTATTAAGAACTTCAGCAACATCAGCAAGAGAATATTCAGCGCCGCCCACAAGAAGAACAGTTCCTTGATCTGTAAAGCGAACACCGTCTATAGTTCCAACTTTGTAAATATCTAACGTCATATTATCGCCGCTTAAGTTTACCGCATCAACTTCAAATTTATAATTACCTTTCGGTAATTTGTTACCATTATTATCGGTTAAATCCCAGGAAAGTTTATTGTCGCCGGCTGTTGTTGAAATTCCATCTAAGGTTTTTACAAGCGCACCGCTTTCATTGTAAATATTAATTTGAGCCGTCTTAGCTTCGGTAGGCAAATTATAGCCCAATGTTATGCTATCCTGTCCATTAACTTTTAAATCACCGCCGCTTAGTTTAACACCTTTACCAATTAATCCCGTTATAAGAGTGTTATTAATTGATTGAGTTAACGTTGCGTTTGCGTCAATACTCTGTTTCATATAAGTATTTAAATTGGTAAGCTGTTCCAAAGAACTAAACTGAGCAAGTTGTGCAGAGAATGCTGTTCCGTCCATTGGATTAAGAGGATCTTGGTTCTGCAATTGCGAAATCATCAGTTTCATAAAATCGTCTTTACCAAGAGATGATTTGCCTGTTGTCTGCTGAGTAGAAGTCGTCGAAGTACTTGTAATTGGATCAACCATAATTCACCTATGCTAAATATTCGTAAGTATTGTAACCTAATGATTTTTGCGATCGGCGCGTTGTATCATCGCCCTCTTTTATTTTGGAAATTTTTTCGCCCATTTTTTTGCGCGATGTAAATGTCTTGGCAAATTTCTGTTCGGATTCTCCCAAGCTTACATTCACATTGCTTAAATGAACTCCTGCAGATTGCAAATTTTGCTTGAGCTGTTCAATATTGGATTGTACATACTGCTTTACTTGTTCGTTTTCAACTTCAATACGTGTGCTTATTTGATTTCCGACTAGATCTACTATCAGTTTTACTTTTCCTAAATTCTCCGGTGTTAGTTGAAAAGTCATGCTCTGTTTTTCACCGGCTTGAATGATCTTTGAGAACTCCGGAATAATCTCGGTTGGCTTTATAAACTTTACGGGTTCGTTAATCTGTTTAGCTTCCGTCATTATTTTAAATTTTTCGGTATCAATATTCTTTATCTGGTCTGCACTTTGTAATACATTCTTAAAATTATCGTTCGATTTATTATTGGAGAAGTCTTTCCCTTCAGAAGATTTACCGCGCGCTTCTTTGATCTCAACTTTATCACTTTTTACACTTTCATCGGCAACTGATTTTATATGATCTGAACTTTTTTCAGTTTTTGTTTTTTCATCATTGGACAAAATTGCTGTGGAGATATTTTCTGTCTGCTTTTGCGATATTGATGCGCTTTGAACGGATAAACTGATTTTATCTTTTTGAGAAGCTGATTTCGTTATTTCGGAACTCTCTAATGTTCCCTTAAGATCATCTAACAAAACTTTTACTTCTTTTACAATACCATCTTTTTCAGATGAAGTTTTAACTGCTTGCTGCGCGGGATTTATAATGTCTGCGTTAATAATTTTATTACTTCCGGATTCAACTATTTTTACTACAGGCGCTGATTGCTGAACCATAAGAGGATTTGTATTTGATGCAGTAGTTTTAGAAGATGACGCAGCGGTCAATCCGTTTTGCTCTGCATATTGCAAAGCATTTAATTGTGCCGCAAAATTATTTCTCAATCTAAAACCGGCATCGAATAATTCGAACTCTTTAGAACTCTGAGAGAAATTAATTGCGCCCGAGCTCTTTGCAAAATCTGTCCGATTAATATTTGGCAATTGATAAATTTTAGACGCAGAATTCGTTGAATTCACATTCTTTGATTGAATACTTGGATTAAATGTGATTTCGACCACTTCAGTCTTGTAAACATTATCATTTAATTTTGCGGTCTGGACTGAATCAACTGATGCAGCCGGGTTAATGTTTTCATACTGTGTTCCGTCAGCTTTAATATTATTCTGACCGGAAGATGAAGAAATAAAATCGGCTGGATTTTTTTCTAAATCTTTTGAGGCGGCGGTAGTTAATGTTTTTTCTTTCTCTTGCTCTTTTAAGACGCTCGAGAATGCTGCATTAAGTTCTTTACTATTCTTATTAAAATCTGCTGAAAGTTTTTCTAAATTTAATTCACTCTCTATATTTTCTTCGGGCAAAGCGTGAAAATTAATGTTTAATTTATCTTTGCCGTTCTTAATGGAAAGTGATAATGATTTGTTCTCAGAAAGATATTGAAGAAGCGACTGGACTATATTATTAGAAAGAGAATCATCGGTTTTAACTTCATCTTCAGATTTCTTTTTTGAATTTAGTTTATCTGCCGCATCGGCTTTTACACTAATATTTTTTAAAATATCGGTTGCGCTTCCATCAGTTGTATTTTGTGAAAGCACAGTTTTTAAATCATCACTATTATTTAATCCAAGATTCTGGATCAATCCATTAATAAAATTTTCTAAACTGCCGGATGATAAAAGGAATTGTTTTTTATTAATTACGACCGATTGAAGATCGTGTTTTACTTCGGTTGCTTTAACCGATAACTGCGGATCTGCCATAAAAGCGTCAATATATTGACTGAGCGCTTGTAATTTAGCTCCGTTACATTCAATGTTTACCGGTAATTGTAAAATATCTTGAGAAGACAAATTGGCGTTAGCTGCGGAATTTTGTTCGCCTTCTTGTTCAAAGACTTTAATTATATCTGAGAATAAATAAGTAGGCGACGCCGCTTTTTTTGAGCTAGGAGTAGCAGATTGCTCTCCGGCTAAAAGTTTATCTAGGAAAAAAGTATTAATGTTCATTGTTCCGCACTTATAATTCTTGTCGCCACTTGAGGCTTAAATTCAGCTAATATTTCCGCCGCTTTTTTCTTTTTCATTGTTAACAGTAAATCTCTGGCTATATTATCGGAGTAACCTTGAATTATTTTAGCGGCTTTTTTTGAATCCATCGTTTCATACAATTTTACAGTGTTTTTTACCCAGGCCTGGTAGATTGAATCTTTTTTAGCTTCTGTTTTATCAATAGCAATTTGTTTCGGAGATTCAATTTTTGCCGTCGCTGTATTAATAGCCAGCGTTTCTATTTTTTTATTTTTTTCTTTAGAAGTTTTTTCACTAACAGCTTTTTTTGCGGCACTACTGTCTTTAACAGCGGCAATATTCTGATTGATCTTCGTTGAATCAATTTTTTGCGAGGTGGTGTCTTTAGGTGCCGCATTTAACTGTGTAGCTTCTTGTGGCTGAACCGCCGGTGGATTTTGCGGTTCTTGTTTCTTTACTTCTGTTACAGGCGTTGATTGGCTAATCGGTGAAAAATCGAACGCGAATATATTTTTGTACGAAGAGTTTAAGAAAATCAGCAGCCCGGTAACCAGAACAAACGCAAGAAGGAATGAAACGATATAAATTATTTTCTCTTTCACTTTTGATTTCCGCTGTAATTTCTAATAGCTATTTCGTTAAGATCTTTCAATTCTTGCTTTCTCTCTTCTAAAAGAAAAGCCTCCAATTGATTTTCTTTAAGTATCTCAAATGATCTAACTTCTTTTTTCTTTTCAACAAGCTCAATCTGTTTTTGTTCTTTATTCATCTTTAACATTTCAATTTTTCTTTTAATAGAAAGCGTTTGTTTTTCCAAATGAGAGTCGTACATTTTTGCGCTCCGGAACTCTGAAACTTTTAACGGTTGCTCAATCATCTCTCTTTGTATCTTTAATCTTTCCTCTGCAATAATTTTTAACTGCCATTTTAAGTTGTCTATCTCTTTGTTAATTATTGATATTTCTTCTTTAATTTTTTTTTCAAGAATCTCTTTTGCATTCAATAAAGCTGTGAACCGATAGTTAAATTTTGCCATAACTCATCTACACAATAGATGCTTCTATAATATTACTTAACCTTTCTACCGATTCATCATATAATGCTTTTTCAAAGATTTCCTGTTTAAGAAAACTTCGCAGTTGAGAAATTTTTGAAAGTGCATGATCAATTTGAGGATTGCTTCCCTTAACATAAGCACCAATGTTTATCATATCTTCGGCTTCTTTATATGTTGCAATAATTTCATTAAATCTCATAGCACGCTGATAGTGATCGTGATCTATAATATCCGGCATAACTCTGCTTACGCTTTGAAGTGTATCAATAGCCGGAAACTGGCCGCGGTTTGCAAGCTTGCGGGAAAGCACAATGTGACCGTCAAGAATCGAACGTACCGCATCTGCAATTGGTTCGGTCATATCATCACCATCAACAAGAACAGTGTAAAGACCTGTTATAGAACCTTTCTCTGTATTACCGGCTCTTTCAAGAAGTTTTGGAAGAAGGGAGAAAACAGATGGTGTGTAACCTTTTGTTGTTGGCGGTTCGCCAATTGTTAAACCAATTTCCCGCTGTGCCATTGCAAAACGAGTAACGGAATCCATCATAAATAAAACATCCATACCAAGGTCGCGGAAATATTCCGCAATGGTTGTTCCTATATACGCACCTTTCATTCTAATAAGGGGAGATTTATCGCTTGTTGCAACTATTACAACAGATTTTTGTAAACCTTCTTCGCCCAAATCTCTTTCAATGAATTCACGAACTTCTCTTCCGCGTTCTCCAATTAAAGCTATTACGTTTACATCTGCACTTGTGTTTCGGGCAATCATTCCTAATAGAACACTTTTGCCGACTCCACTGCCTGCGAATATTCCGGCGCGTTGTCCCTTGCCGACTGTTAACAAACCATCAATAGTCCGCACCCCTGTTTGTATAGGTGCAGAAATTCTTTTTCTTTCAAGAGGATTTGGAGGTTCGCGGTAAGATTCTCTAAATGACGAATAATCAATTGGTCCTTTGCCGTCAATGGGATTTCCCAGACCGTCAATTACACGCCCGAGTAATTCTTTTCCAACTCCAACAGAGAAATTTTTTCCGGAAGCTTTTATTTCGCAAGCAGGAGAGATATTGTGAACTTCACCAATTGCTATAGAAAGGACTTTGCCATTTTTGAATCCGACTACTTCGGCTTTACAGACTTCATTTCCTTTTTGATCAACGATGGAACAGATTTCTCCCATTACAGCATTGGGTCCAACCGAAACTATAACTAATCCGATTACATCAATAACCTTACCATTAACACGCACAGTTTCAGATTTTGAAATTATCTGCCTGTATTTATCGATCAAATGTTCGGCGATGTCCATATCACTTCTTCTTCATCAGAGCGTCTTTAGCTTTCGCTAAACTACGTAAAAATCTTATTTCAGCTATTCTAATTATTTCTGCAATATGAACAATTCTTTAGTTAGCGCGCTTTGGGAAATATGTGATTGATTGTTTTACTAAGTGCATGGCGTAAAGCTCTTGTCCCCTCGAATAAGATAATGTTAAAATGCCGACAAGCTCTTGTCCTTTAATATTGCCATTAAAAAAACCATCAACTCTTCCCACGTTTGTGTAATCAATAACAAACGCGAAACTAATATCGGAATTGGTATATTGACCGTTAACAATTGTGAATGGTAGTCCATCTTCATACTCACCCTGACCGGTTAGAGTGTTACCTGTTCTAACCAAGTGAAGTAAAACATGACGGTACGTATAGTTCTCATTAAATTTATAAGACTGCCATACGCCATCAATTGTAAACTGTTCTTCAACAGGTGATATAGGGTCCGAACTGCAACCAAACACTGATACAATTAGAATCATTGTTAAGACAATTACTCCGCTATGAAATTTGCCGCTTATTTTAGTTTTCATATTAACTCCAACCAGATCTTTTCTTTCTTACATTGTTATCAGTAAATCTCTGGCTATATTATCGGAGTTAATCCGAATTATTTTAGCGACCTTGGTTTATTAATTAATTAGTTAATTATTAATTCTTTTTTATAAGACTATCTTCAAGTTGTCTTTGCATTTCATTCAACTGTGTTGAAATTCTCGCGTCAACATTTCCAATCTCAGTTTCAATTAAACACCCGCCCAGCTCAATGCGAGCATCCGGCTCAATCTTAATTTTGTTGAATGAACCGCTGTGTATTAAATTTTTTGTTGTCTCGTTTAATTCTTCAATATCCGCTGGATTTAATTTTAATCGTATTTCGTTTGCGCCCATAATTTTGTTGATTGCAAAACGTACGTTTTCATTTATAATTGTATTACTGCTTACTTCTCTCTGAATTACTTTTTTCGCAACTTCAAATGCTGTCTCTATTACCAGTTTTTCAAACGATTTTTCGTAATCCGTAAAGCTGGCATCGAACTGCTCAAGAATTTTATGAACTTCTTCGTACTTTCGGAAAAGCTTGTCTGTGTATTCACGTTCAACATCTCTTCTGGTTTTTTCTTGAGCCTCATGGTATCCGAGTGAATAATAATCTTCAAGTTGTTTTTTAAATAGATCCGATTCACTTTCGGTTTCCACAACATTTCCGTAACCCGAAACTTTTACATTTGTTTTGCTTGAACGGGAATTAAGTTTAATTACATCAGACATATACTTCTTCCGGTCCGCCGCGCAGATTGAGAGAGATTTCCCCCTGCTCTTCAAGCGCTTTTATTGCATCAATGATACGGGCTTGTGCGGCTTCTACTTCTTTTAATTTTACCATTCCCATGTACTGAAGTTCTTCTTTTAGCAGATCTGCGGCGCGCTCACTCATATTCTTGAATATTTTTTCTTTTAATCGCTCTTCCGAAATTTTTAATGCTAAGGCAAGATCTTTTCTGTCAATCTCGCGCATAATCTTCTGAATATCTTTGTCGCTGATGTTAATAATTTCATCAAAGATGAACATCAATCTTTTCACTTCGTATGTTGTTTCCGGGTCTAAGTTTTCCAGTTTTTCTAAAATTTCCTTAACCATTGAAACGTTGGTTCTGTTTAGAATTGCGGCAAGACATTTTGCGCCGCCAAGTTTTCCAACAGACTGACTCATAGAAGCGCCTGCAATTTCATCAACAACATGTTCTATTTGCTTTAATGTCTGCGGTGCAATTTTACCGAGTGTTGCTATTCTGTGAGCAATGTCTAATCTCAAATCTTCGGGAAGTTCTTTCAATGCACTAGCAGTTTGATCTGGACTCAACTGCGAAAGTATTAGAGCCATCGTTTGCGGATGCTCTTTGTTCAAAAAATTAATTAACTGTGCAGGTTCCGCTTTTTTTAGAACATCGAAACCTCTTAGTGTTGTTAAACGTTTTATTTTATCTATAATCTCCGATGCTTTTGGAGTTCCATAGCTTTTTTCCAAAACGGCTTGAGCAAAATCTAATCCTCCCTCCAAAACATATTCGCGTGCAGTAACCATGCTGTAGAATTCTTCTATTACCGTATCAGCAGTTTTGGAAGAAATATTTTTCACTTTGGAAATTTCCGCTGAGAGAAATTCAACGTCATTAGGATCAAGATGTTTCAGAACAGCGGCGGCCGCCTCAACATTCATCGCAACCATCAGCATGGCTGCTTTTTGCACTCCGGTTACTTCTTCGCGCAAATCTTTTAGTTGTAGTTTATCAGATTTCATCTTCGTGCATCCATGCGTTTATTAATTTTGCGGCATCCATTGGATTTTTTGTAACATAATTCACAATTCTTTCCTGTTGATTTTTTTTCTGCAGGGCTTCATCGGAAATGTCGTCTTCTATATCGCCCATAGGCAGCATTCCTCTTTTCTTTTTTGCAACTATTTGATGAACCTGGCTCTGTTGCGACGGAAGTTGTGCGGTTAATGTTTCTCCGCTCATTTCAAATTGACCGGGATTGACCGTTCCGATCACAATCCGTTCATTCTTCAAACGTTTCATTAAATTTTTGAGAACAAAGATTGAGGAAACGATCGCAACGACTATAAAAGTTAGATTGATCCATTCATTAGCATCAGGCAAAGAAGTTTTGCCGGTGTCCTCAGTTATGGTTTCAACCTGTTTTGTTTCGAATGGTATATTGGTAATTGAGAACTGGTCGTTTCTTTGAACATCTATCCCCACTGCGTTTTTAATTATCTGCTCTAGTTTGTTTATTTGGTCTTGCGGACGCGGATCGAATACAGTTTCAGTTTTGCCACCTTTCTTAACTTCTTTAGGAATATCATTGATAACAGCAGCAACGCTTAAACGTTTTATGTTGCCGCTTTCCGAAACAACTTTTTCAATAGATTTATTAACTTCATAATTTGTAAGTGTATTATCATTCGTTTGTGCAGTTGAATCGTTCTGCGCTCTGCCGGAATTATTTGCTTTCATTATTTGTTCGCTGATAGCTACTTGAGAATCAGGATCATAATTCTCCATTGTTTTTTCAACCTGGTCAAAATTCAAATCCGCATTTACCTGAACCATAGAATTTCCGTAACCGAGAACGTTATCTAAAATTGATTGCGCTTTCTGGGCTAAATAATTCTCTACATTTTTTTTAATTTCATATTGTTTTGATGAAGCGACTGCAAGCGATCCTTCATCATTATCATTGTTTAGTATTCTTCCTTTCGTGTCTATAATTGAAACTTTTGACTGCTGCAATCCTTCAATACTGCCGCACAATAAATTTACTATTGCCTGTATATTTTCTTTGGAGGGTGCGGAACCACCTTTTAGTTTAAGGACAACAGAAGCCGTAGGTAATTTTTCTTCTTCTTTAAAGATTGTTTTTTGAGGAATTGCAATATGAACTCTTGCTCCGACAACTCCATCTTGCTGTTGAATTGTTCTTGCAAGTTCTCCTTCAAGTGCGCGTTTGTAATTTAATTTTTGAAGGAACTCGCTCATTCCCATTGTTGTCTTATCAAATATTTCGTAGCCAATTATTCCTGAACTTGGAATTCCTTTTCCCGCAAGAGCAAGCCGGAGTTCATAAACTTTTTCTCGCGGTACTTTTATTGTTTGCCCGTTATCATCAATCTTATAAAGTACTTTTTGACCTGATAAGTACTCAACAACTTTTGAAGCATCTTCTTGCGATAGTCCGGAATAAAGTGATGTATAATTTGGTTCGTTCAGGAAGAAAAGAAGAATTGAGAGCAAACCTACTGTAAGAACAACTCCGCCGCCAAGCATAAATTTTTGCTTGGGGTTCAATTTATTTAGAATACCTAAGAGAGCTTGAAGAGGATTTGAGTTCATAATTAAATTGGCATCCTAGTTAGTTCCTTAAACATGTCAACTGTTTTGTTCCGGATTTCCATCAAAAGTTCAAGACTTGTTTTTGCTTTTTCTCCCGCAATCATCACTTCGTGAAGCTGAACACCATCTCCCGAAACAAATTTTTCTATTGAGTTTTGAGAATTGATTTGATCTTGATTTACATCTTTGATTAAATCTGAAAACGTGTTACTTAATTTATCGGCGCCGGTCTGTTTAACTTTACCCGGTTCCATTGCGTTTGGCAATAAATTTCCGAATCCTTCAATTTTCATTTTATCCTCTCTTATCGAAAAGTGAGCCGACATGTACACCAGAGACTTTCCCTTTCGAGTTATATAATTGATAATCCATTATTTCATTCTGTTTTGCCGGATAAAGCTGCGCAAAATATTTTTTCTCTTCAGTAGAAATAATTTCATTGTTAGGCTTTTGAGAAGCAGCAGTTTTATTGGCTGCGGCAGCCTTCATATAAGTCGGGTGATAATTACCAATACTGTTTGTAGAAACTCTCATTTATATCTCCAAAGTATCTTTAACCATTTGTTTTGATGAATTAAGCGCTTGAAGATTTGCTTCGTAGCTCCGCGTTGCCGCAATCATATCAACCATTTCGTTGATTACATTAACATTCGACATCTGAACGTATCCTTTATCATCTGCATTAGGATTATCCGGCATATAGACAAGATCGCCGGGTTTTTGATCTACCATTTCATCAATCTTCATTTTTCCCATATCCGATTGCATAGAAAAATCTTGCGGATTGTTTGGAAGAGAAAAATGATTTTCGTTTGATGTATTGAGTTTTAGAAATTGACCTTCCGTAGATAAATTTTTTGCAAACGTGTTCTGATCAGCTTCAACTTTTATATATTTTCTTTTATACGGTTCTCCATTTTCATTACGTACTGTATCTGCATTTGCAATATTCTGAGAAATCAGATCCATTTTTTTTCTTTGAATACTCATTCCCTTTGCGCTAAAATTCAAACCGAATAAGCTCCCAAGTATTTTCAAACCGCACCTCCTCCTTTAATTACGCTTTGAATATTCTTGTAATATTCACCTACTTTTTTTGACGCGAACTTGAAACGGAGTGTGTTTTCTGCCAATTCGGACATTTCACGTTCGATGTTAACATTGTTCACTCCGGAATCCATTTCGGTACTGTTATCGTAGACGGTCTCATACTTTGAATCGTTTGAATTATTTATCTGAAGTGAACTAAGATGTTTTTCGTTATCTGTCTTGAGAAATGAACTAACGTTTTCATCGAGCATATCTTTGAAAACAACATCTTCCCTTTTATAATTTTCCGTTCCAATGTTGGAAATGTTTTTCGCAATAACATTATTCTTAACGGAACAATAGTCGAGAAGGTTTTGAAGTAGCTTTATTGATTCTGGCATTTTTTGCCTTTGAGTTTTTACTTCTACATACCCAAATCAAATGCCAGATTAAATGTTTTGAAATCTATGAAATGCGATGCTAAGGAAAGTCGGTTGTGGCTAATATTCTACTATTGTTATCTATTATTCAGTATAATCTAAGATTATTGATTTAGTTTGACCGCAAGAGCAAACAAATTTTATCTCTTTGATGGAATCATTGGCGTCTTTCTTCAAAATTATGCGTATTCCGTCAAGTTCATCATCCTCAACGGCAATTTTTGCCATTCCTTTGATTTCAAATTCTTCACTTTTTAGAAGATTGCCGGTATGCGCTTTATTTTTTGAAAAAATATCTTTGAATAGCGAGTCTTCAAAACGATGTGGCATAACAACTTCTCCTTACTTCAAATAATTTAGGTAATAAATTTTACTCTTTAGAGTACTCTATTTATCATTTCCGGAATTTTTTCTGCCGGCAGAACAAGATCCGCAATTCCGCCGTCAACTATTGCTTTAGGCATTCCATATACAACGCAGCTTTCTTCATCCTGAGCAATTGAGTAACCGCCGATTTTTTTTAGATTCTTTACGGCTTCAAAACCATCTTTTCCCATACCGGTCATTATAACGCCGAGTGTGTACTTGCCGTAAACATCTATAACGGAATTCATCATTACATCCACTGCCGGACGGTGAAGCGTATCGCTCGGTTCACTTGTAATATTAATACTAACACCGCCCATTATTCCATTGCTTCTAGCTTTCATGTGAAAACCGCCTGGAGCGATATAAATTACATTCGGTTTCACGCGTTCATTATCTTCGGCTTCTTTCACTTCAAGCCTGCACATTCCGTTTAATCTATCTGCAAGAGATTTTGTAAACTTTGGCGGCATATGTTGAACGATAAAAATCGGGACATTTACTTTTTCAGAAATTATTGGTAAAACTTTTTGAAGAGTGAACGGACCGCCGGTTGAAATTCCGATTGCAATTGCTTTAAAGCCGAGACGCGGAATATCTTTAATAACATTTGTAAATCGTTTAGGCGGCGCAGCCGGTGTTACAGAACCTCTTATTCTCTTCAACCGGTCTTTCAAAGATTTCTGCCGTACTATCTCTTTTATTTTCTGAATTAGATCCTCTTTGATAGCGGCAATGTTCACACTTACATATGAAAGTTCTTTGGGAATAAAATCTACCGCTCCAAGTTCCAGAGCTTTTATGGTTGCCTGTGCGCCCTCGGTTGTAATCGAACTAATCATAATAACAGAGGTAGGACACTCAGTCATAATTTTTTTGAGTGCGGTCAAACCATCCATTACGGGCATTTCAACGTCAAGAGTAATTATATCGGGCTTCAAACTTTTTGCAAGATCAAATCCTTCTTGTCCATTGCGGGCAGTACCAACAACAGTAATTTCAGGGTCACTTCCAATCATTATAGATAATGATTTTCTCATGAAAGCCGAGTCGTCAACAATCAAAACAGAAATGTTTTCTTTCAAGAATTTCTTTCCAGTCTATTAAAAAGTTCGATGATATCGAGAATCATTACAACAGTACCGTCTCCCATAATTGTAGAGCCTGCAACGCCGTCAATTTTTCCGAGGTAAGATCCAAGCGATTTTATTACAACTTCCTGCTGACCGATTAGTTCGTCAACTTTAATTCCGTAACGTTTCTCTGCAATTCCTACTTCAACTACATATTGCCATTCTTGTTCTTCTTTTTTTCTTCCGTTGGATTTACCGGCAAGAAGATAATCTAAAGTAACAAGCGGAAGTACCGAATCCCGCAGTTTTATTACTTCTTTTCCTTTGA
>JAKAKD010000049.1 GCA_021824635.1 Bacteroidota bacterium
CAAAAATTGATGGTAAGGTTCATGAACTTTCTACCAAGATAAATCAAGACGCATCATTGCAGATTTTCACTTTTGATGATGAACAGGGGAAAGAAACATATTGGCATTCAACATCACATTTGATGGCGCATGCTATTCAATCAATTTATCCTGAAGCCAAATTTGGTGTCGGTCCGGCAATTGACGCAGGCTTCTATTACGATATTGATATTAATTCCGTATTGAGTGAAGAAGATCTTTCCAAAATCGAAAAGAAGATGATGGAAATTTCATTGCAAAAAAATCCTTTTAAGAGAACAGAACTTCCTAAAAACGAAGCTGTCAAATTCTTTGAAAAGAAAGGTGACAACTATAAGCTAGAAATTCTAAGCGAACTGGATTCAACTGAAGTAATCAGCATTTATGATGAAGGCGACTTTACCGATCTTTGTACCGGACCACATCTTCCGGATGCCGGGAAAATAAAATTTGTAAAACTTCTAACTGTTTCCGGTTCTTACTGGCGTGGTGATGAAAAGAACAAACGGATGCAGAGAATCTATGGCATTTCATTTCCCAAAAAGAAAATGCTTGATGATTATTTGCTCTTTCTTGAAGAAGCTAAGAAACGAGATCACCGCAAACTCGGCAAACAGCTTGATCTGTTTAGTGTTCATGAAGAAGCCGGAGCTGGTCTGATCTACTGGCATCCTAAAGGTGCAAGAGTAAGAAATACAATTGAAACATTTTGGAGATCGGAACATTTTAAAAATGGTTACGATCTTCTATATTCTCCGCATATGGGTAAAAGCTGGCTCTGGGAGACTAGCGGTCACTTAGTTACTTATAAAGAGAACATGTATTCACCAATGAGCATAGACGATCAGGATTATTTTGTTAAACCAATGAATTGCCCGTTTCATATTATGATTTATAAAACACAGCTTCGTTCATATAGAGATTTACCATTACGATGGGCTGAACTTGGAACTGTATATAGATATGAAAAAAGCGGTGTGCTGCATGGACTTTTAAGAGTCCGCGGGTTTACACAAGATGATGCGCATATTTTCTGTTCACGCGAACAAATTGAAGATGAAATTATAGAAGTAGTCCGTTTCTCTATTTCTCTGCTGAGCTCATTTGGTTTTAACGAATTAAAATTTTACGTTGCAACAAAGCCTGAAAAAGCAGTTGGTGATGATGAAGATTGGGATAAAGCAACCCAGTCCTTAAAACATGCAATGGAAAGAGAAAATCTTCCTTACGAAATGGATGAAGGCGGCGGTGCGTTTTACGGACCAAAGATTGATATTAAAATTAAAGATGCATTGAATCGTGAATGGCAGTTAAGTACAATTCAATTTGATTTTAATTTGCCTGCAAGATTTAAGATGACTTATATAGGCGAAGATGGAAAAGAACATCAGCCTTATATGGTTCACCGTGCTTTACTCGGGTCTATTGAAAGATTCATGGGAATTTTAATTGAACATTACGGGGGTGCTTTTCCAACGTGGTTAGCGCCTGTTCAAGTTGCCGTTATTCCGGTTTCACAAAACTATTTTGAATATGGTAAAAAAGTTGTAGCTGAATTAAAATCAAAAAATATTATTGTTGAGCTTGATGAACGAAATGAGAAGATCGGATATAAAATTCGCGATTGGGAAACTCAAAAAGTGCCATATATGTTGATTGTTGGTGAGAAAGAAAAAGACTCCGGAACAGTATCTGTACGCCAGCATAAACTTGGAGACAAGGGAAGTACATCATTACAAGATTTTATAAACACGATTTCTGAAGAAATAAACAACAGAGTAAATCACATTTAAGCGAGGTATTCCATTAGTCAAGTAAAATATCGAGTCAACCAGGAAATTAGAATTCCCGAAGTTCGGCTCATTGGACCCAATGGAGAAGCTATTGGTGTAGTATCAATAAAAGATGCGTTAAAGAAAGCAGAAGAAGCTCAAATGGATTTGGTTGAGATTGCCCCGCAAGCAACTCCGCCGGTTTGTAAGATTATCGATTACGGAAAATTCTCCTATGAGATTCAGAAGAAAGAGAAACTTCAGAAAAAGAAACAACAGGTTAGTGTATTAAAAGAGATTAGATTACATCCAAACACTGATACACATGATTTTGATTTCAAAGCAAGACACGCAATAAATTTTATAGAAGATGGCGACAAAGTAAAAGTGTCTGTAATATTTAAAGGAAGAGAATTAGCATATACAGAAATAGGCGAAACATTGTTACGTAAATTCCTTGAACGCTTAGCCGATGTTGCTAAAGTTGAGCAGGAGCCTAAATTCGAAGGAAGAGCAATGCACGCTATATTAGCACCGTCAAAAAGCAAAAAGAAAAAATAAACAGGTGATCAAATGCCAAAAATGAAAAGTAATCGTGGAGCGGCAAAAACATTTCGTAAAACCGCATCCGGAAAGATCAAAAGGAGCAAAGCTTTCAAATCACACATACTAACTTCTAAATCTACCAAGAGAAAAAGAGGATTAAGGAAATCAACTATGGTTTCTGCATCCGAACAGAAGCGTATAACTAGATTAATTCAATAAGGAGAAAGTAATACCATGCCAAGGTCAGTAAATCACGCTGCGTCAAAAGCAAAGCGTAAGAAAATTCTTAAAATGGCGAAGGGCTACTGGGGTGCCCGGGGCAATGTTTATACCATTGCTAAAACCGCAGTTGAAAAAGGTTTACAACATGCTTATCGTGACCGTAAACTTAAAAAGAGAGAATACCGTTCACTCTGGATTGTAAGAATAAACGCTGCAGCAAGATTGAATGGAACAACTTACTCTCGTTTGATTAGTGCCCTTGATAAAAAAGGGATTACAATCAATAGAAAGTTATTAGCAAGTATGGCAGTAGAAAACCCTCAAGCTTTTGCAGATATAGTAAAATTTGCTATAAACTAATTTTTTCCCTCCCGAACTCTTAAAAAAGTTTCGGGAGGGAATTTTTTTAAATTGTCGGGAATACTGAAATGATTAACAAGATTGATGAAACCCGAAAAAGTTTTGACGAAGATCTTTCCAAGGTGGATAGTTTCGCCTCTTTAGAAGAACTACGAATTAAATATCTCAGCCGTAAAGGATTAGTCTCTCAACTTTTTGAATCTCTCAAAGACGTTTCTAAAGAAGATAAACCGAAAGTAGGTCAGTCTCTTAACCAACTAAAAATTCATACTCAATCTAAATTTGATGAGATGAAAGAAACTTTTGAGAATAATGAAAACAAATCTGAAAGTTTTGTTGATTTATCTTTGCCTGGTAGAATCCGACCGATTGGAAGCAAGCATATTCTAACTCAAACTCTTGATGAGATCAAAAATATCTTTAAGGGACTTGGTTTCTCAGTTTATGAAGGACCGGAATTAGAATCCGATTACAATAATTTTGAAGCTCTAAATTTTGCGCCAGATCATCCGGCTCGTGATATGCAGGATACTTTTTTCGTTACCGAAGATTTTTTACTGCGGACACATACTTCACCCGTTCAAGTCAGATTAATGACGGAGAAAAAACCGCCGCTGCGAGCGATAATGCCGGGTAAAGTTTTTCGTAATGAAGCCATCAGTGCTAAGAGTTATTGTTTGTTCCATCAAGTTGAAGGTCTTTACGTTGACACCGATGTTACATTCGCAGAATTGAAAGGAACGTTGGTAGCATTCGCTAAACAATTTTATGGTCAAGATGTTCAGTATCGGTTCCGTGCAAGTTTTTTTCCGTTTACAGAACCGAGCGCAGAGATGGATGTTTGGTGGCAGCCGAAAGGTAAAGAAGGACGCTGGCTTGAAGTTCTTGGCTGCGGTATGGTTGATCCGAATGTATTAAAGAATGTTGGAATTGATCCGGAGAAATATGTCGGCTATGCATTCGGAATGGGTGTTGAAAGAACTGCCATGCTTAAGTACGGCATCGGAGATATCAGAATTTTATTTGATAACGACAAAAGATTCTTAACGCAATTCTAACCAATCTGCATTAGAGCGGATTATGGTAAAAGTATCAAGGTGATAAAATGAAAATTTCTCTTAACTGGTTAAATGATTATATCAATCTAAAAGACATCTCGTTAGAAGATATTCTTGATAAATTGACTTATGCCGGATTAGAAGTAGAAGAAGTTGAAGATCAAGCAAAAAATTATGCGAATATGATAGTCGGATTTGTGGTTGAAGCTAAGAAACATCCGAATGCCGATAAGTTATCATTATGCAAAGTTAGTGATGGTAAAGAAGAATTTAATGTAGTCTGCGGTGCGCCAAATGTTGCAACTGGTCAAAAAGTTGTATTTGCTAAAGTTGGTTCAATCATCCCCAATGGAAAGTTCAAGTTAGAAAAAGCAAAAATTCGCGGAGAAGTTTCATTTGGTATGCTCTGTTCGGAACGCGAATTAAACATTAGCGATAATCACGATGGTATAATGGTTTTGAATCCTTCATTAAAAGAAGGTACACCTATTGCTGAAGCACTTGAAATGAATGATGTAGTTCTTGAAATTGCTATCACGCCGAACCGTGCCGACGCATTAAGTCATATAGGCATTGCGCGCGATCTTTCTGCTCTATTCAATCTTCCGTTGAAATATCCTGAAATTAAATTAAATGAATCCGGCAAAAAATCTAATGAACTTGCTTCTGTAGATATTGTTGATGCAGAAAACTGTCCACGTTACGTTGGTAAAGTTGTTACAAATGTTGCTATAAAAGAATCGCCGGATTGGTTAAAGAAAAAAATAAAAAGTATTGGCTCACGCCCGATAAATAATGTTGTAGATGTTACTAATTTCATTCTTCACGAAGTTGGACAGCCGCTCCATGCCTTCGATCTGGATAAACTGAACGGAAAGAAAATTATAGTCCGTTCTGCCGGTAATGATACAAAATTTACAACACTTGATTCGAAAGAGAGAAATCTTCAATCAAAAGATTTGATGATTTGCGACGCAAAGCGGGCAGTTGCTATTGCCGGAGTAATGGGAGGAGAAAATTCTGAAGTTACTGAATCCACAAAAAATATTTTAATTGAGAGCGCATTCTTCAATCCATCTTCGGTTAGAAAAACAGCAAAAAATCTTGGACTTTCAACAGATGCTTCTTACCGTTTTGAGCGGGGGACAGATCCAAATATTACTTTGTGGGCGGTAAAACGTGCGGCTCAATTAATTCAAGAAACTGCCGGCGGAGAAATTTCTTTTGGCGAGATTGATGAATATCCAAAGCCGATTATAAAAAGAAGCACCAAACTTCGCTTCTCACGGCTCGATCAAATTCTAGGTTATCATATTGAAAATCGCGAGGTTGAAAATATCCTTTTGAGTTTAGGGTTTGAGATAAATGATAATTCCAAAGATGAGTTAAATGTAAATATTCCTTCTTACCGCCACGATGTTGAAAGAGAAATTGATTTGATTGAAGAAGTTGCTAGAATTTACGGCTACAATAAAATTCCGGAAGTCAGTAAAATTTCTGTAACGCTCGAAGAGAAAGTAGATCACTCTGCATTTGACGATAAGGTGAGAGTAGTTCTAAACTCACTTGGATTTTACGAAATAATTACAAATTCTCTTCTGAGTGAAGAGTCGGCAAACCGTTTTGGTAAACCAATTCATGTTATGAATCCGCAAAGCAGTGAAATGTCCCATTTGCGTCCTTCTTTGCTGCCGGGAATGCTCACAACAATTTCCAACAACTTGAAAGTAAATGAAAAAGATTTACAACTTTTTGAAATCGGTAAAGTCTTTGAACAATTAAGCGAAACAAAAATCAAGAGCTTCGATGATTTCAAAGAAAACGAACAGTTACTTTTGATCGCAACCGGAAATTTTTTAAGAACCGAGTGGTTTGAGAAGGATAGAGCATTTGATATTCACGATATGAAAGGATTGGTAAGTTCATTCCTAAATAATTTGCTACCCGGAGTTACAATTGCAGATAATTATTCAGAGAACGATTTTGCATTCTTAGATTATGCTTTTGAAATAGTTGCCAATGGGAAGAATTTAGGAAATTGCGGAAAACTCAAAAAAGAGATCTGTTCCTTGTTCGATATAAATCAAGATGTTTTTCTTTTTCAAACAAATCTGAATGAAATTAAACAAATACCGATTCCTAAAAAAGCTTTTAAGGATTTGTTGAAATTTCCAAAGGTTTACCGCGATTGTGCTTTTGTATTAGATTCAAATATTAGGTCAGATGAGGTTTCTGAAGTTATAAAGGAAAATGGTTCTAACTTGTTGCATAATGTAAAGTTATTTGATATCTTTCAAAGTGAAAGCTTAGGATCGGGCAAAAAGAGTCTTGCCTATCAGTTAGAGTATTACGATCCGTCTAAAACATTAACAGAAGAAGAGATAGAAAAAGTATTTAGTAAGACGGTTAAATCAGTTGAACAAAAATTTAATGCACAGTTAAGAGGCGCTTGATTGTCGGAAATTTCTAAATATGATTTGTTTATTGATGAGTTGAATGCTCTTGAAAAGCAAATCTATTATTTCTTGCAAAAGGGAAGTGATCTTCAGGAAGCAAATCAAGCTTTAAATAACAGAATTGTTTTACTTGAAAGAGAAAATGACACTCTGAAAAAGAAAATTTCGGAGATTGAAGGAAAAGTTAGTAAGTCGCTGTTTAATGGTGAGAATATTTTCGGGGGCGAAAACTTTAATTTAGAGGAGAAAGAAGCGCTTAAGAACAAGATTAGCGAACTGATAGCAAAGATAGACTATCATTTGCGTTCTTAAATTAGTTTAAAGATGGAATAGAGATAAAATGAACGAAAAAAAGAAGCTGAAAGTAAAAATTTTTGATAAAGAATATTCACTGCTGGTAGAAAACCAGGAGATTGCTGCAGAGTTAGCTGAATATGTCAATACGATGATGGAAGAAACAAAAGAAGAGTTACCAGACCAAACGAAAGATACAATAGCCATCATTGCCGCTTTGAACATAGCATATGATTTATTTGTAGAAAAGAATAAATACCGTGAATTCAGCATTCAAGCAACAGACAAAATCAAAAAGATCAAGCTTCTTCTCAACGAATCCAAATTTATCTCTAACCCATAATGACTTTCCGCGCTGCCGTGTCGCTTATAAAAAAGAACTAATAGTAAACTATTAGGGTTATCAGCTCGCGGCGTGTATTACAGGCCTCATCCCGATTCGTCGGGATCCAGTTTAGGCTGGACTAGTGGAAGTAAAAAGCGTCGGGTGGTTTCCCACATTGTATAGTTAAAAAAATAGGTTCTTTTCCTATATAAGACCGGCAGTTGCGGCTTAAATATATTGTTATTGTTAATGGAGGAAATATGCAGGTTGATTTGTTAATTGTAATTGGAGTTGCAGCAGTTTTTGTGGTGCTGGCTTTTCTATTAGGTTGGTTTATTAATTCCAAACTTGGTAAAAATAGTCTTGTTAATGCAAAAGAAAAAGCTGATAGATTAATTGAAGAAGCGGATAAAGAAGCAAAAAATATCAAAAGAGAAAAACTTCTTGAAGTAAAAGATGAATGGCTAAAAAAGAAACAAGAATTTGATAGTGAAGTAAACAACAAAAGACAGAAACTTCAAAATCACGAGAAGCAACTTGAATCGCGTGAAGAAAGTCTTGAAAAAAAGCATGATGTAGTCTCTCAAAAAGAAAAAGCAATTAAAGAAGCTGAAAAAGCTCTTGCCACACAGAAAGAAGATCTTGAAAGAAAACATTCCGAACTGGACCGATTAGTAGTAGATCAAAATGTACGTCTTGAGAAGATTGCACAACTAACAGCCGATGAAGCGAAAAAAATGTTGATGGAAAATATGATCAACAAAGCCAAAACAGATGCTTCTCAAGCAATTAAAGAGATTCGTGATCAGGCTAAAATTGATGCAAAGAAAGAAGCGCAACGTATTACAATTCAAGCAATTCAAAGAACTGCCGTAGATCATTCAGTGGAATCTACTGTCTCAGTTGTACAAATTCAAAATGATGAAATGAAAGGAAGAATCATCGGTCGTGAAGGAAGAAATATCCGTGCGTTCGAAGCTGCTACCGGTGTTGATGTAATTGTTGATGATACTCCGGAAGCTGTGATCCTTTCAGCTTTTGATCAGTTCAGAAGAGAAGTAGCAAGAATTTCTTTAGAAAGATTAATTGCGGACGGACGGATTCATCCGGCAAGAATTGAAGAAATAGTTGCAAAAGTTGAGCTTGAACTTGATGAAGAAATTCAAAAAGAGGGTGAGAACACTTTAATCCAATTAGGTTTACATGGTGTTCATATAGAGTTGGTTAAACATATCGGAAAAATGAAGTACCGCTCAAGTTACGGGCAAAATTTATTGCAGCACAGTATTGAAGTTGCTTACCTAACCGGAATTATGGCGGCGGAACTTGGTCTTGATACAAATTTAGCTCGCCGTGCCGGATTGCTCCACGATATCGGCAAAACTATTGACAGAAATGTTGAAGGTCCACATGCTTTACTTGGATACGATCTAACAAAGAAATACAACGAGCATCCAATAGTCGTAAATGCGGTAGGAAGTCATCATGAAGATATTGAAATGGAACATCCAATTGCTGCGTTGGTTCAAGCTGCAGACGCAATTAGCGGGGCAAGACCGGGCGCAAGAAGAGAACCTCTTGAAAGTTACGTTAAACGGTTAGAGAACCTTGAAGCGATTGCCAAATCATTTGAAGGCGTTGCCAAGACTTACGCAATTCAAGCCGGTAGAGAAGTTCGTGTTGTTGTTGAACCGGATAGAGTTGATGACGTTTTCTCAGACAGATTAGCTAATGAGATTGCTCAAAAAATTCAAGAAGAAATGGAATACCCCGGACAAATTAAAGTTATGGTGATACGCGAAGTTAGAAAAGTTGCTTACGCTAAATAAATAATTAGAACCCGAATTCATTGCAATTTTTATCAAGTGGATTCGGGTTTTTTATGGATATGAGATGAAAAAGAATTTGAAAATTGCTATTACCGGCGGAATTGGATCCGGAAAATCTTTGGTTTCTGCTATTATTGAAAAATCCGGCTATCAGGTAATAAAATCTGATGAAATAGCAAAAGAGTTGATGCTTAAGGATGAATCAGTCCAGAAGAAGATAATCAAAGAATTTGGTCCGCCGTCATATAATGAAAAAGGTCTGAACACAAAATATCTTTCTGAAAATATTTTTAAACATCCGGAAAAAGTTGAAAAGATAAATTCAATCGTTCATCCTCCAACAATAAGAAAAATTGATGAATTAGCTTCACAATTATTACTTAAGAATAAAATTGTATTTGTTGAATCGGCATTAATCTATGAAGCTGATATACAAGATCGGTTTGACTATGTAATACTAATCTATGCGGATGAAGCCACCAGAATTGACCGTGTGATGAAGAGAGAAACCATTTCTCAAGAAGATCTTAGGAACCGTATCGGTTTTCAAATTTCTGATGAAGAAAAAAGAGGCGCAGCGGATTTTGTAATTGAGAATAATTCCACAGTGGATGAATTAGAAAAACGCACTTTGTTTATAATCAATCTGTTAAAAGCAATATCAGAATAAATTTTACCAAAAAAGATAAAAACATCCTTCCTTGATTTCTACCTAACCATGGGCTAATTTTGTGCGGTCATTTTCCAAAATAAGGTGCTGATGTGAAACTAATTAATAGTGCTATTGTAAGTTTTGTAAAAATTCTACCAAAATCTATAGTTCATATTTTTGCGAAAAAGTATATCGCTGGCAATACGCTTGATGATGCTGTGAGAGTTACCAAAGAACTAAATTCAAAAGGGATTCTTGCAACCATTGACGTTCTTGGTGAAGCTGTTAATACTAAACGTGAGTCGGAATTAGCTAAAAAAGAATGTTTGGAAGTACTTGATGCAATTAATCATCACAAACTTAATGCGAATCTTTCTCTGAAACCTACGCAGTTAGGACTGATTATTGACAAAGATTTTTGTTATTCTCAGATATCAGAGATACTTGAAAAGGCAAAAGGGTATAATAATTTTGTCAGAATCGATATGGAAGATTCATCAACAACAGATTTAACTTTTGATCTTCTTAACAAGATGAAAGAAAAATACTCTAATGTTGGAGTGGTTGTACAAGCATATCTTAGAAGAACTTTTGATGATGTTGAAAAGCTAAATCAGCAGGGAACTAATTACCGTTTATGTAAGGGTATTTATGTTGAGCCGGAAGAGATAGCTTTTAAGGGAAGACAAGAAGTTAGAGATAATTATCTTAAAGTATTGGAACTAATTCTTGATGACGGAAACTATGTTGGAATTGCTACACATGACGACTATCTGATTAAAGGTGTTTACGAGTTGATTAAAAAGAAAAATATATCAAAAGATAAATTCGAATTCCAAATGCTCTACGGTGTTACTGAACATTTGAGGGACAAGATAAATGCGGACGGTTATAAAATACGGATCTACGTTCCGTTTGGCGAACACTGGTACAAATATTCAATCCGGAGATTGCAGGAAAATCCAGCTATGGTCTGGCACATTACAAAAAGCATTTTCTCTTTTGAATGATGAATGTTCTTGGAATCGAAAGTTCGTGTGATGAAACTTCCGTTGCGGTAATTTCTGAAGGAAAACTGCTTTCAAATTTAATTTCATCTCAAGATTTTCATACAAATTATGGCGGAGTTGTGCCCGAACTTTCAAGCCGGGCACATCTTCAAATTTTATTGCCGCTGGTAAAACAATCATTAACACAATCCGGAATTACACTTAACCAAATTGATTTGGTTGCTGCTACTGCAGGTCCCGGTTTGATAGGCGCTCTACTTGTAGGTTTATCTTTTGCAAAAGGTTTTGCCTATAGTACGAAAAAACCGTTTGTTCCGGTAAATCACATTGAAGGACATATTTTTTCCGGATTCTTAATGGAAGAGAAACCGGAATTCCCTTATCTCTGTTTGGTTGTTTCCGGCGGACATACATTACTTCTTCTGGTCGAAAGTGAAACCGAAATTCAAAAGCTTGGGACAACAATTGATGACGCGGCAGGTGAAGCATTCGATAAAATTTCTAAGTTATTAGGTTTCGGTTATCCAGGCGGTCCTAAAATTCAAGAAGCGGCATTAAACCAGAGAACAGACTTTGCTGATTTTCCGGTTGCACAATGCAAAAATGAATTTGATTTTTCTTTCAGCGGACTTAAAACTTCCGTACTTAGATTTATTCAAAAAGAATATGGAGACGCTTCAAAAATTCCTCAAGAGCATCTTCCATTAATAGCTGCATCGTTTCAATATTCCGCAGTAAAAGCTCTTACAGCTAACACGGATAAAGCTCTTCGAAAATATAAAGTCAATTCAATTTCATTGGTAGGCGGTGTTGCGGCAAATAAAATGCTGAGAGACGAACTGCAAAAGTTGGCTGTTAAGTATAAAAAGAAATTTGTAGTTCCTTCTATGGAATTTTGCGGAGATAACGGCGCAATGATAGCTTACCGCGGTTCTCAACTTCATCAAGCAGGAATCAAATACTCGTTCGATTTTAACGCTTTCCCTAGTCTGAGCGATCACACTTTCATTAAATAATACCAATTTTATACAGGCATATTCACACTCTTTAAAAGAAAAAAATCTATATATTAGAATTGTTCTAAACAGAAATTGAATTTATGGCAAAAGAGAAAAAAGGAAATAAACCTATTATAACAAGAAACGATTTTATCGTTGTTTCTTCTTTTTTCGGGTTTATTCTGGTTCTCTTGTTATTTACTTTCTACTCTCCAAATTATTATAAGCAGCAGGAACCGGTAGAAATTGATATTGCGCACGGTTCAACTCTTTCTCAAGTGATTGATACTCTCTACTCTCATAAAATAATTCCGAATAAAATGAATATGAAGATAATCGCATATTTATACGGAGCGGAGAAAAAAATAAAAGCCGGCAGATATAATATTCCAAACGGTTTGAACTACATTAAATTGGTTGAACTTCTTATTAACGGTTCTCCTGCAGCGCAAATTTTAGTCACAATTCCGGAAGGTATCTGGCAAAGTGAAGTGGCTCAAATATTACATAATAATTTACATATTGATTCCGCTAAAGTGATGGAACTAAGCAAGAGCAGATCTTTTCTGAATTATCTGAACCTGAACGTAAATAATTTGGAAGGGTATCTGATGCCGGAAAGTTATTATTTTTATTCGAATATTAGCGCGGAAGATGTATTAAAAAAATTAAAAGAAGAGATGGATAAATTCTTTACTCCCAAGATTAATGCGCGTATGAAAGAATTAAAGATGACTAAACAACAGATTCTTACTCTTGCGTCAATCATTGACGGCGAATCAAATTTAGTAAGCGAGTTCAAAACAATAGCCGGAGTTTATTACAACAGATTGAGAATCGGGATGCCTCTTCAGGCCGATCCGACGGTTCAGTATCTTATCCGCGATAAGCATAAGAACAGAATATTCAAGAAGGATTTACTGATTGATTCTAAGTTCAATACTTATAAATATTACGGATTACCGCCGGGACCGATCAACAATCCGGGTAAAGATGCAATAATGGCAGCTCTGTATCCGGAGAAGAACAACTATCTTTTTTTTGTAGCAAATGGAAAAGGCGGACATATTTTTTCCAAAACAATTAATGAACATGAATTAAACGTAAGCCGGTACAGACAATGGCGAAAAAATCA
>JAKAKD010000016.1 GCA_021824635.1 Bacteroidota bacterium
TATTGCGATATTTCATAACACTTTTTCTTTTCGTTTCAATTTCACTTTTTGCACAGGATACTACCCGCAGCGAAGCATTTAAAGATAACTTGCCGCGTAAATACCCAATGATTAAAGCTAAATATCCTTCTTACTCGCTTATAGCAGGTTATTTACTTGTCACCGAAGCAAACCGAAACGATCCCTACGCCGAGCATGAACTTGGTCTTCGTTATTTAATTGCTAACGGTTTTCCTGCAGATACTGCAAAAGCAATTTACTGGATTCGGAAAGCGGTTGACCAAAACTTGCCGGCGGCACGTTTTAATTACGCTATTATGCTCTACAATGGTATTGGTGTGCCGTGGAATCCATTTGAAGCTTATCAGAATTTTAAAGTAGCGGCTAAAGCCGGATTGCCGGAAGCTCAATTTGCGGTTGGATTATCTTACACCGATAATCTTCTGGTTAACAGGGATTTAAATAAAGCATATCAGTATTTCAAATTATCTGCTGAGGCTAAATATGAACCTGCTGTTGAAGCATTGAAGCAGTTATTGAAGAGCGGCTTTACACCGCCTACTGATTCTCTAACTAAAAAGGAAGTTGAAAACTTAGCAAAACATACTGATGATAATACCCAGTTAATGAATACTAATTGGGATTTAGATTTTTATGATTTTGACAAGAAGGATAATAAAGAAAAGAAGGAGAACTTCTTAAATGATGTCTTGAAGAAAAAGCCCGGTGAATTAAAAATTTATCTTGGATTGGATAATCTTTCCAAAGATACAATGCCCAAGGATTCAAGCACATTAAGTTTATTAAACTTTGCGGCTTCAAGCGGAAGCCCGGAAGCGCTTCTAATAGCCGGACGAGCATACGAAAAAGGAGTCATCTTTCAGAAAGATTTAGTCCTTGCCGCTTTTAATTATCTGCGTGCTTATCGTTTGGGTTCTCTTAAAGCCGGTGAATTTTTATTTAGCATGTTGCAATCAAAAGAATTGTTTGCTAAGCTCAAAGAAAGAATTGCAAACGGTGATGCAGATGCAATGTATGCCTGGGCAGGAATTTCTGCTCTTGGATTTGATAATCAAATATCCAATCAACAAGCTTTGGATTTTCTTAAAAAAGCAGTTGATAAAAAACATATTCCATCTATGATTGAAATGGGTCTGCTTTACTCTTCGGGAACGATGGTTCCAGAAGACAAACAAAAAGCAATTGATTATTGGAGTATGGCTCAAAAGTTAGGAAGCAAAGAAGCCGCTGTGCGGATTGCCTTAACTAATGTTGCAGATTCTACTTCTAAAAATATTTCCGGTGATATAACAACATTAAGACAAATTGCGGATGACGGTTCCGTGCTGGCCCAGACGGCTCTTGGATTTTGTTACGAGAAAGGGCTGGGCGTTAAAGAAAATAAAGGAATAGCTATTAAACTTTACCGGTTAGCAGCACAGCGCGGAAATGAAACAGCCTTCAACTCTCTCAAGCGAATGTATGATGAGCTGAGACCTGAAGGAGATGAGTTTAAAATCTACGAAGAGAATTAATTTGTTTTTAGAATTACGAATGTAAGATCATCATTCTGATAAGCGGTACCTCTGAATGCGGTAATTGCGTTGAGTAAAGCATTTTTAATTTCGACTGCGGTTTTTTCCGAATTGTTTTTTATGATACGTTTTATATTCTCTTCACCAAAAAGCTGAAAATAAGTATTCATTGCTTCGGAAATTCCATCTGTAAAGAAAAATATAATGTCTTTGCTTGCCGGCTTAATTGTAATCTCTTCTAATGTCTTTTCAAACACGCCTTTATCATTCAAACCGATTCCAATTCCGCGCGGACAAAGAATATCAAATTCCTTAGAATCATTTTTGTACCAGTATGTAGGCATGTGTCCCGCGCGGCAAATATTTATTGAACCGTCTTTTTCTATTGAAGCCATTGAAAGAGTCAAAAAATATTCGCGCCTCAAATTTTTAGAAAAATATTTTTTCAGATTTATTATAATCTCTTTTACACTAGTAAAATTTTCCAGCAGCATATGAATAATAGCTTGCACACGAACCATATAAAGCGCCGCCGCCATTCCTTTGCCGGATATATCACCTACACAAATGAAAGCCCGCTCTTTTAATTCAATCACATCAAAATAATCGCCGCCCACTTCGCGTGCGGGTTCATAATATGAGACTACTTCAAAATTATTAATGCTGGATGAGTGCTGTGGAATTAAATCGAATTGGATTTTGCGGGCTACGTCTAACTCGCCTTTAGCGGAGAGTTTATCTGCAAGTTCAAATGCAAGTAGAAGATTAACAATTACAAAGGCAAGTAGAACATACCCATTTTGAGGTTGAGAGTATCCCACAACAAAGAAAAGAAGTGCTGCCAAATAAAATATTCTTCTAGCCGGCGTAAGTTTAAGTATGAAAGCATTGAAAAGACTTCTTATAAAAATAAAACCACGGACAAATTTTGATTTAGTAGGATCCGGTTTAGGAATTTCTTTTGCGAAGAATTCATAAACTTCCCCGGCTTCTCTCTTAATTAGTCTTTCAATTTCCTGGTAACTTAGATCGCTTGTGTAGAGATCGAATAATCTTTTTATGGGATTCGAATTTGACATTTTTCTCTATTTTTCTAAACAGTTAGACGGTCAAAGCTAAGATTTGTTTGATTTCTTCACAATTTGATAGTTCTCGTTCAAAAATAGTTTATTCCAAGTTAATTTCTACACATATATGGTGCTTTGTTTCTTTGAAAATCAAGCCTCAATTACCTATTTTTGAGTCGCAGTATCTTATTATATTTTTATTCATTAGAAAGAAATTACATGGCCTGGAAAATAACTCTCTTCGTATTAATGTGTTTTGTTATTGTTACGGGAATTTCATTCCCGATTGTTTTACATCCGACTTCGTGGAGAGAATTTCCAATTATTCCCGGACTTGAAGAGAAAGCAAAAATAATTTTCTTTCACGTTCCAACCGCATGGCTTTCTGTTGTTGCATTTTTAATGGCGATGGTTTACGGAATAAAATATTTACGAAATAAAAACCTGGATGATGACGCTAAATCATCTGCCGCTCTTCAACTTGGAATGATGTTCTCCATTCTTGCAACAATAACCGGATCAATCTGGGCAAAATTTAATTGGGGCACATTCTGGAACTGGGATCCGAGAGAAACCAGCATCTTTATTCTTCTGCTTATTTACGGTTCGCTGTTCGCTCTCCGTTCCGCTATTGATAATGAAGATAAACGCGCCCGGCTTTCTGCGGTCTATTCTATAATTGCATTCTTAACTGTTCCGTTCTTCATCTTTATAATGCCAAGAATAATGCTGGGCTTGCATCCGGGTTCGTTGGAAATAGATCCGACAACTAATAAGGTCGTACAGGGAACAAATCCCGTTGTTGATTTTAAGATGAACGGAAGTATGCGGCTTGTATTTTTTGTTTCGCTCTTCGCATTTACAATACTTTACTATTGGATGTGGAGTGTCCGCTCAAAGGCAATTATTATTAAAGAAAATCTTTCTAAAAAAATAAACTGAGGTAAAAATTGGAAGGCGGATTTTTAGGATTTCTCGAGAAAAACTCGATATATATTGTTCTTTTTATTGTTCTTGTAATTTGGTCCGGAATATTTTTATTCCTGCTCAACACAGATAAACGTCTTAAAGCAATTGAAAAAGAGTTAAAGGAGAAGTAAAGAAATGAAAAATAAATATATCTTCGGCGGGGCTATCATTGTTGTATTTCTTGGTGTAATGATTTTTCTCTTTACACAAACCAACGTTTCTTATGAACAGAGTTTTACCAAGATTATGGAATCAGGCAAAACTGTTAAAGCAACGGGAACATGGGTAAAAGAAAAAAATTACCAAATTGATAAAGCCAACAACATGTTTGTCTTCTATATGAAAGATACAGAAGGCAATTTAATGAAAGTATTTTACCACGGAACAATTCCTAACAACTTTGAATCTTCTACAAGTCTTGTTGTTACAGGAAAATATTCCCAAGGAAATTTTCACGCGACAGATATACTCACCAAGTGTCCGTCCAAATATCAAGATCAACCAGGTCAAAAAGCTAACTCATAAAGTTAGCAGTTAGGAGATTTTATGATTGGCAATATTTTACTCACACTGGCATTATTTGCCGGTGTGTTTACGGTTATAATGTATTATCTAACCTATAAAGGTTATGAAAATACAATGCCGCTGGCAAGAATCGGCTATCACACAACTGCTGTTTTGGTAATTGCCGCTTCTGCTCTTCTTCTTCATGCAATTCTGACTCATCAATACCAATATAAATATGTTTACAACTACAGCGGAAGCGACCTCTCAACCGGATTATTAATGTCAACATTCTACGCCGGTCAAGAGGGAAGTTTTTTGCTTTGGACTTTCTTCACAGCAATCATAGGACTGATACTTTTAGATTATACATCCAAACGCGGCGATCTTGAACCGCGTGTAATGATGATTTTTACGTTATCACTTACCGCTTTGCTTGTAATGATAAGTCCTCTTCTCAAATCTCCGTTCCATTATATCTGGATGGAAAATGATTTTATCGAATTAAAGAACATCAATAATGCTTATCTATCGTTGCCATCTATTCAGAATTTTATTTTCAGCGATCCTCAATCGAATAAACAATTCATTCAGATGGGAAAAGAGCTTTATGCTACTTTGACATCAAGCAATATTGCGATGAACAATTTCATTATTCAAGGGAAAGGATTAAATCCGCTTCTTCAAAATTTCTGGATGCAGATTCACCCTCCGATTTTATTTGTAGGGTTTGCGATGTCTGCGGTTCCATTTGCTTTTGCAATGGCTGCTCTCTTGAAAAATGAATACGTTGATTGGGTAAAGCAGGCGTTACCTTGGGTTCTTATGGGTACTTGTGTTCTCGGTTTGGCTATAATGCTTGGCGGATACTGGGCTTATGGAGTTTTGGGATGGGGAGGATATTGGGGCTGGGATCCGGTTGAAAATTCTTCTCTTGTACCCTGGATTGTAGGAGTTGCCTCTATTCATACTCTTCTCGTTCAGAAGAAAGCGCAAGAGAAGGGAGGAGTAGGAAGATTCGTTAAGATGAATCTTATTCTAAGTATTATGACTTATGTTCTTGTTCTCTACAGCACATTCTTAACGCGCAGCGGAGTACTCGGTGATGCTTCAGTACATTCATTTGGCGAACCGGGAATGATGGTCTATTGGTTCTTAGTAATATTTCTCTCTCTCTTCACAATTCTTGGAATAGGCGGAATCATATACCGCTGGAAATTTCTAACTCTACATTTTACATTTGAAGAAAATGTACTTTCCCGCGAACTAGCTTTGTTCACAGGTTCCGTTGCATTGATAGCTTCAGCTATCATTGTTTTAGTCGGAACTTCTGCTCCAATAATCGGCAAAACAGTTCAGACGAGTTTTTATAATGAACTGAATCTTCCCATTGCTATTATAATTGGTCTGCTAAACGGTTTAAGTATTCTCTTAAAGTGGAAATTCACAGAGGGAAAAGATATTTGGAAGCAGTCGCAGTTTGCAGTTATAGCCACTGTTGTATTAACACTTCTGATTGTAATCGTTGGCGGTGTTCATAATCCAATGCTGGTTCTTTTAGCATTCTCATCGGCATTTGCTCTCTTTGTAAATGGTGAGGTTGCATATAAAATATTCCGCGGCAGAAAATCATTTATTGGACCTTATGTTGCTCATATCGGCATTTCGCTTTTTCTGGTTGGTGTTCTTGCAACCGCCGGTCATTCACAGCAAAAACAAATTGATCTTGTTAAGGGAAAAACCGTTAGTATGTTTGGTAACGATGTTACATTCAAAGGAATAGAACCATTTGAGAATGGTAAGAAATATAGAATGAACATCGAAGTTAAAAACGGAAACAGTATTAGAACAATTGCACCAGTTATGTATATAGCAGAGTTTAATAACAGTCTGATGCGCGAGCCTGATATATTAGTCGGTTTTACAAAAGATTTTTACATAGAACCGATCAGCTATTCCGAAGGAAACGAAAACAGTAATACAACTTCGGTTACAATTAGCAAAGGTGAAACTCAATCGTATAACGGTGTGGATATTACATTTGATCAATTCGATTTTCCGCCAGAAGTACGCGACGCTATGATGGCCGGTAAAGATTTTCAGATCGGGGCTAAACTTTCTGTTAAGTATAATAACAAAACGGAAGCGGTTGAACCAATCTATAAAAGCATTGGCGGCAAGCAGGAACATATACCTGTTGATTTGAAAGATGCAGATGTTAGAATTAAACTCGGCAGTATGGACGCTTCCGGAAAAGTTAATCTGGAATTATCAAAAATATCAACAGCTAACAATTCAAATGAAATTCAGCAGGAAGTTCTAACAATTGATGCCAGCGTTAAACCGTTCATTAGTTTGGTGTGGATTGGCGTGCTGACAATGGTGGCTGGATTTTTAATCTCGGCATTCAGAAGATCGAAAGAGTCACTTGTATAGTAATTAGCTGTGAGCTATTAGTCTTTAGAAAAGAAAACCCGGTATTAGCCGGGTTTTTTTTGTTCTCTCCGCAATTCTCATCATACTTTTATTGTGTCTAATTCAGATTGAAACGAAAAATGTATTACCTATAAAGTTGATTAAACTTTTTATACATTCCGTTGGTTAAATGGTAGCTATCACTTATTAATCATAGGAAATGAATAACACGAAAGACAGGCCAAAAGAAAAAGCAGGCAGAATTGATTTAATGTTCCGCGCCCTTAAGTATAAGAATTTCCGGCTCTTTGTTGGCGGACAAAGTCTCTCTCTTATTGGAACGTGGATCCAAATGGTTGCAATGACCTGGCTTGTTTACCGGCTTACTCATTCCCCTTTGATGTTAGGTGTTGTAGGATTCTCGGGACAAATACCCGCTTTCGTTTTAGGACCGCTCGCGGGAGTTCTAGCCGACCGCTGGAACCGCCACAAGATACTTTTAGTAACACAATCACTCGCGCTTGTTCAAGCGTTGATTTTATCGCTCCTGGTTTTTACTAATCTTGTTGAAGTCTGGTATCTAATTGCTCTAAGTATTATGCTTGGTATAATCAATGCGTTAGATATGCCCATCCGTCAATCTTTTGTAGTTGAAATGATTGAAAACCAGAAGCAGGATTTAGGCAACGCAATTGCGCTTAACTCTACAATGGTTAATACTGCAAGGTTAGCCGGTCCTTCTATTGCCGGTATACTTGTTGCGTCTGTTGGTGAAGGATGGTGCTTTTTAATAAATGCTGTTAGTTACGTTGCTGTAGTTATTTCATTATTAAGAATGAAACTTGATCCTTACGAAGTTAAGCACGTTAAAAAGGAAATTATCAGCGAGTTAAAAGAAGGATTCAAATATACATTCGGCTTTCTGCCAATTAGATATCTAATTACTCTTCTTGCTGTCGTCAGTCTTGTATCAACGCCTGTTACTATGCTGGCTCCGGTAATAGCTACAAAATATTTGCACGGTAATGCCAGCACCTATGGATTTTTAATCGGCGCTTATGGTTCCGGCGCTTTAATAGGTGCGGTATTTCTGTTAAATAAAAAAAATGTTTTGGGAATGGGAAGATTAATTGCGGCGGCAGTTGTTTTATTTGGATTGGGAACCGTAGCATTTTCGTTCTCAAGATCTTTTCCGCTCTCCATTTTTCTTTTAATGATTACCGGACTTGGAATGATGCTTGAAGTCGCTTCAACAAATACGATTGTCCAGACAATAGTTGAAGAAGATAAACGGGGCAGGGTAATGAGTTTTTACGCTATGGCTTTTAGAGGCATGTCCCCTTTTGGAAGTATTATAGGAGGAGGACTGGCGACTTTAATAGGTGCGCCGTTAACTTTATTCGGCGGCGGATTGGTTTGCTTATTGGGAGCTCTCTTCTTTTATAAAAAACTTCCTCTGCTGCGTCCGCTAATCCATCCAATTTATCTACGTATGGGAATTTTACCGGTTGTTGCTCAGGGTGTCCAGGATGCTTCGCGGGTTGATTCACCTACTGTAGATTAATCTACGAATGTAGGGAATGGCCTGTGACCATTCCGTTTTGCTTAACCCACTTGAATGCCATTCAAGCGTCTATCGGTTGTGATTTGATCTCCCTTTTAAAACCAACGAGCTGACAGCTATCAGCTCACAGCTAATAGTTGTGATTTGCTTTCAAATGTTTCTTTGACAATTTTAAAACCAACGCAGACCAAGTTATGTACCAAATCGCAGAGTTGTGATTTGCTTTCAAATGTTTCTTTGACAATTTTAAAACCAACAAGTTCGCTGCAACATTGTTGCCAAGTATTGTTGTGATTTGCTTTCAAATGTTTCTTTGACAATTTTAAAACCAACCTTTGGACAAACAACGCAACAGCAACCACAGTTGTGATTTGCTTTCAAATGTTTCTTTGACAATTTTAAAACCAACTCCCAGTGCCTTGAATGTTTTCGACTATAGTTGTGATTTGCTTTCAAATGTTTCTTTGACAATTTTAAAACCAACGTAAGAGGAAAAATAGTCTCTTACTCTGTCGTTGTGATTTGCTTTCAAATGTTTCTTTGACAATTTTAAAACCAACAATTTTCCACGGCGGTTTTGTATGCTTGAAGTTGTGATTTGCTTTCAAATGTTTCTTTGACAATTTTAAAACCAACCATTCATTCCTCCTGTTGTTAACCCTACATGTTGTGATTTGCTTTCAAATGTTTCTTTGACAATTTTAAAACCAACTACGCACGATATTAAATATATGACCTCAACGTTGTGATTTGCTTTCAAATGTTTCTTTGACAATTTTAAAACCAACTGGAACTATAAACGGATTTTTACGGTCAATGTTGTGATTTGCTTTCAAATGTTTCTTTGACAATTTTAAAACCAACTCCAAGATTCTCAGCCAGTTCTTTAACCGCGTTGTGATTTGCTTTCAAATGTTTCTTTGACAATTTTAAAACCAACGATTGGCTTTGCCGGTATTACTTCCATGTGTTGTGATTTGCTTTCAAATGTTTCTTTGACAATTTTAAAACCAACTGAGTTTCGCAATGCGGACACGTAACATGGTTGTGATTTGCTTTCAAATGTTTCTTTGACAATTTTAAAACCAACACGGAAAAGATGTGATAAATGTTGATGCAGGTTGTGATTTGCTTTCAAATGTTTCTTTGACAATTTTAAAACCAACTTACGTCCGCGCGATGGATTATGATGATAGGTTGTGATTTGCTTTCAAATGTTTCTTTGACAATTTTAAAACCAACACCCTGTCCTGATATTGCCCGAGCGCAACAGTTGTGATTTGCTTTCAAATGTTTCTTTGACAATTTTAAAACCAACATTTCCACGTACAAGATATCCCGCTTAAAGGTTGTGATTTGCTTTCAAATGTTTCTTTGACAATTTTAAAACCAACACAATAGATGGGTCTCTATCATCTCTGCCAGTTGTGATTTGCTTTCAAATGTTTCTTTGACAATTTTAAAACCAACTATTAATACGTTTTTGGCAATCGGCTACTAGTTGTGATTTGCTTTCAAATGTTTCTTTGACAATTTTAAAACCAACGAATCGGATCGCCTGGATCGGTATAAATAGTTGTGATTTGCTTTCAAATGTTTCTTTGACAATTTTAAAACCAACCCAAATTGTGTTCGGTCTTCCTTGAGGTCCGTTGTGATTTGCTTTCAAATGTTTCTTTGACAATTTTAAAACCAACAGATCCACGAAGAGGAACATTCCTCTCTGGGTTGTGATTTGCTTTCAAATGTTTCTTTGACAATTTTAAAACCAACAGATAAGAAAATATATCAGTATACCGATAAGTTGTGATTTGCTTTCAAATGTTTCTTTGACAATTTTAAAACCAACATACCCCCTAAGATGTCATTGAAATTAAACAACTTACGCTGGTTTTAGGATTGGAAAAATGAACTCACCTTAAAGCCCTCTCTTAAAAAGAGAGGGACTTTTAAAAGAGCTCTAACTGATGCGGCTCTAGAAAGCCGTCCTCCTCTTTTTTACCGTAGAAAATCTCCATCATTCCAAATTGTTTATCCGTAATGGATAGTATTCCCACGTGCCCTTTTTCGGGCAAAATTTCTTTAATCCTTTTTACATGCACGTTTTTGTTTTCGCGGCTGCTGCAATGACGTACATATATTGAAAACTGAAACATCGAAAAGCCGTCCTTTAGAAGTTCTTTACGGAAACGCGTATAAGCTTTCTTCTCCTTCGGCGTTTCGGTCGGAAGATCGAATAATACTAATACCCACATTATTCTATACTCGTTAAATCTCATAATCCAAATATTTTTTGTATATATGAAAAAATACACTTTGAGACGACGCATACGTCGTCTATACAGAAAATAAAATTTGTAGAGACGTTACATTTGTGACGAGGCAATTTGTCCCGCACAGCGGGATGCCTTGTCTCTACGGAAAAATAAAATATGTAAAGACGCCCCATGGGGCGCCTCAATTGTATGATACACCTAATTATATTCGTTTAGACCATTTCCGGGTATAAAATCTTTCTCTGCTTTCCTTCAAAGCATTTTGATAATGACGCTGTTGTTGTTTGTACCCCAACCATAAGCGGACTTTTTTCCCCTTCGATAAAAACATCTATTACAGGTATAGAAAGAAGCTGTTTCTTTATTGATGGTGTCAGTTCATAAAAATCTTCCCCGTTGCCAACCATTTCTAAAACCATCTTATCCACATAAGGTCTATAAGGCTCCATTATATCATCCGCAAGACAATACGCGTTATATTTATTTGAATGATGAATTCCGAATGTAGGTAAAAGTCCGGAGCCGGTTAATCCACGCGCTACAATAGCTCTTAGTATTGCATAGCCGTAATTCAGAAGATTATTCGGCGGTTCTCCAAAACGGTCGCGTGTAAAATCCGGCATCATAGGAAAAAAATTTTTCCAGTAGTATGCAGCCGCCCGTCCCTCGTAATTATCCGGATCTCCGCTGCGTACTTTTTTTGCCCACCCGTTCATATTGATTACTGAAATATTTTTGTCTTTTAGAAGTGCAGCTTGATTGCGAATCTTTATAGAGATTGTCTGCTGCCATAATTGTTTCTTTAACGGTTCGCTTGCTTCTAACTGCGCTCTAAATTTTTCGTTTTGCAGTTGATTGGATGATAACGGCATAAACAGACCGTTCGGCATGTGAGAATTATCGCATGTTACTATTGCCGCGTTATTATCTAATAGGGAAGAGAGCAGCCCGTGCGTTATTGTTATCTGTTGATGATCGAGAATCGCAATTCCTATATCTTCTATTGGTATTGTGCTAAAAATTTCTTTAGCAACATTCCGTCTTTCAATCTTGTCTTCGTTTCTTCCCGCCTCGGCGGGTAAATCTTGTTTCTTTTCTTCATCTTGCTCGTGATCTTGATCCTGCTTTTGGTCTTTAAGCTTCACCACCAACTGCTCATTCTTCTTACTAAGATACGCCGGATTGCTAAAGTACAATGTTCGTTTGATCATACTATTTACTCATACTTATGTTCTAGAGTTTCTTTTAATGCTTATTAAAAATTCGTTTGTTGCTTTAACACGATTTCTCCATCAAGTGTTATAGTAAAATGTTTCTCTTCAAGTAAGCAATTAAAATTATTCGCAACAAGTTTTAATCTTGCTTGATATTTAGCTAACTCAATTCCTGTCTCGCCCACACCTAATTCACCATCTGGTCTTGCTTCAAGATGATGTTGAAGATATATATAAGCTGATGGAGCTTCGTTAAACTTATAAACACGGTAAAGTCGTTTAAGTAATTCTTTATTATTGAGTTCTCTTAATTCATCAGAACTTTCTTTGTATATCAAAACATGGGTTCCGGTTGTTATTACGGAGGAAAGAGGAATTAATGTTTTATTCTTTCCTCTTCCTACTTCACAAAACTGAAATTCGGGATTATTGGCAATATCGGTTACTCTCTTTAATCTATATTGTGACATCTCAAAGAGCCCAATAAGTCTAAATGCTCTTTCGATTTTACCGTTAACGTTTCCTTCATAGAATAAACAAAGTGACATTTCATCATTCTTTGCGTAAACAAATTGTTTGTGTTCTTGCTTGGAAGGCATAGCGTGTTCTTTAATTTCAAGTGCTTTGTCTCTAGTTAAATAGCCTCTTCCTGCTGTAACTTTACAACGGACATGACGCATAGGTGCTATTGGGTTCCCTTTTTTATCAATCATTTTGGGATTACCGTTTTCATCAACCATCCAAATATTTTCTTGAATGGCATCCTTAAATGTTTCTCCATTTTCAATTCTTTTCTCAACCTCGTTGGTAATAACGGCGCGAACAGTTTTATCGACAATTTTTTCAAAATCTTCAACGGAAGTAAAATCTTTTAGAAGAATTTTTTTAACAAAGGTTAGCTTTTCACTTCCATCTTTCTCCTTTTTGTAAATAGCTATACCGTTCTCAAGTTTTGGCTTTCCGTTTTCGTCTTTTTCAAATTCTTTAATTGCACCAAGAAACGATTCTTCATGCAATTGCCCTCTTATACTATCTCCCTGAGCGATAATTGGAATTTTATTCCCAGCTTCATCCCGCTTATAAGCACATTTACCATCTGAAAGTTTTTCTTTTACGTACTGAATTTTTCCACGTTTTCTAACATATTTTTTCGTTAATGTAAGTGTGCGGTTTTGTGTTAAATGATTTACAAGTATTTCTTCCTCAAGACTCAATAAATGATTTGGATGAAAATCATTCCATTGAATAGGTGCTGTATGAAATTTTCTGTTTTGTTCATTTGCAGTAAAATGCTCTTTAAGCAATTTATCTCTTAACGATGCATGCGGTATTAGCGTAAGAATAGCTGCATCTATTGCATGATGCGTCTGCTTATTCCGGTCTTTTTCAAAACCAACATTAAATATCTTTCTAAATTCGGCAGTAATTATTCCTTTTTGTACATCAACTTTTTCGAATACTGTTTTAAGATAGGGAAGAGCATATTTTGTTACTATTTGTGTATCTCGTAACTGGCTGTTTCTCCATGCTGTTTTAAATTCAGTTATAGTAAACGTATTTACTTTCTTTTGCCAGTATTCTAAATCCATCTCCCACATTCTGCGTTTTACTATTATGCTATCCTTGTTCTCTTTGCTTAATGAAGGATTCTTGGTTTGTTTTTTATTGCTCTCAATATTCTTTTTAAGATGCTCAACTTTTTCTTCCCATACTTTTATCCGATCTTTAATAGGGCCGCATTCCCACGCCCCATCACTTAATTCAATTGTAATGTTTCCATTGTAATTGGGACACGCAGTTGGTATCTGTTTCTGTTTAATGTCATTGTTATATTTTTTAAAACACACAGTTAAATTAGAAAGCTCGTTATCAAAAGAAATGCTAGCTGGTATTGTGTGTTCAATTTCAACTTCATTTCCGTTAAATAGTTTTGAGAAAGTGATTGGTTTTCCCGTATAAATACAAACCCTTCTTTGCTCTTCCCAAAGACGGTATTTGTAAATGTTCTCTATGTTATTAATATCTACTTCTACATTTGCATCATTCGCAGCGGATATTATTTCCTCTCGGTACTTTTTATTCTCTTCTTCTCTATTTTTTTGCCAAAAGAATATTGCTTTTCTTCTGTTGGCATCGTTTAATTCACGTGCTATTTCAATTACAACTTTAGTTTGTTCATCAATTTTCCCTTTTTCCAGCAGATGATTAATCAAATGTTTTAAATGATGAAGTGTTTTCATCGCCATTGGGTTTTTAAATCCACGGCTAATGGGCATGGGATCGCCGAGATATTTTTTCCCATCCTTTTCTTTTGCTGGAAGATAATTTTCGATATTGGAAGGATGATAAAGATGCCTAAACTTATCTTCATGGATATTCCAACTATTTCTTAAGTAATCTTTAATTAAATCATCTAACCGTGGAATCGTTTTATAAATAAGATTACTGCCTGTTCTCTTGGGCGTTTGCAAAAAATTATGATATTCCCGAATAATTATTCCTCTAATAGTATTTTTATTTTCATCGGGTAATTCATTCCATGTTTTAGTCCCGTAGAATTCAATAATTTTATCGTCAGCCGTTTTATAATCGTCATTAATTAATTGATATCCTGGATAGTTCCCAATTTGTCTTTCTATAGGGCGGTTAAAATAATCACCTATTAACGCATTGGTAATGCTTACTTCTTCTTTAATTCTTTTATAATGATTAAACTGAGTTCGTAATCCATCAATAATTGATTCAATTTCATCGTCATTTAGTTCTCGTCCAAAAACTTTGGGAAGATTTGCTAAAAAAACCGACTCGGAATAAATAAAACCCTTATGCAAATACACTAATATTTTTTTTAAGGCGTTAATACTCAAGCTGGCATAGCCATGTTGTAATTTCACTCCAGCGAACTTTTTTATATGCTCATCATCTAATTTTAATTGTTCCTTTGCAAATGATTCCAATTTTTCTCTACTCTCAAAAGAGAAGAGGACATGCCAAATATCTTCATAATCGTAGTAGTCCTTCTTACCATTCCGTTTGTCGTTTATCGTATGGGGAATTTTTATCTCTTCCATCTTGCAATTAAAAATATCCATTAATGAAGCGCTTATCGGGCAACCGGATACAGTAATGTATGGAGTATTTTTACTTTTTCTTTGTTTAATTAATTCTGTTATATCAAGATGTTTATTGGTTGCATTCTTCTCAAAGTTGAAAATCAATGAATCTGTGGGGTCTAATGCCTTTATTATATCCAGAAAATCAAAATGTGGTTTACTCTTTCTAAAAAAGAGTTTCTCATATATATGATTCCTTTGATCTTTAGATAAAAAATCAAAATCATTTTCTGACTGTTCTATTCTTTTCGCTTTAATGTTATTAATAAAACACCATGCTCTGTACTCTTCATATAAAGGATGACTGACTGGGCAGCGTTGTTTTGAGGGTTCAAATGTGCATCTGCCAATATTTCCTTTTTGTGATCTTAAAGGTCTTTGCCAAATTATTGTTTTATAAAGATTTTTAAATAACTCGCTGGTCTCATCTATCCCTTGAATGTTACAAATCGTTTTCAGTTCACTCTCAAAATCTGTTCTAATGTTATATCGTTTTCTAATTCTTTTACCTTCTTTGTTTTCATAATACAGAGCACCGCCAAGTGTAGTATCTTTTTCCTGCATCACTTTGTGTATTACATCTGCGCCTGCTATTCCTAAATCCGGGCTCCCTTCAATAATTGTTTTAGATTCTTCTTCGTCTCTTCCTCTAAACCCTCTTTTTTGTACAAGATTATAGAATGCTCTGCCTACAATCAAAGGATTATCAATAACAGTTTCTGAAGCTTCTTTTCTAAGATGATAAGGATTTTCAAAATCTACAATGCCATCATTATTGAAATCAAGTTTTAACCAATTCTTGAATTCCCTACTACTTGGATAACGAGTGCCTTCACCTTTTTTATATTTTCTCCATTCATTTAATTCATCAATAGTAAGAGGACACATTTTTGGTTCATAGCAAATAAGTGTTTCAAGCAGCTTCCATTTACGATACTTCTCAGCTTGATAATTTCGCCTTCGTCCTCTGCTTTCGGTTCTTTTTTTTACTGATGGTTCCTCGCCGCTCTTTGTTGTTGCTACTCCCTTTTCAAATGTCAATACTCCTTTTGCAATAATTTGATTTGGTTGAGAATTAATTTTCCTAATTGCCCATCCAATTGAATTCGTTCCAAGATCAAGTCCAAGTATTTTTTCCATGGTCATCCCACCTTATTCTTTAATAAAATATTTTTCTTGCAAAATTTATTTACATCGCGTATGTTGCATTCGAAAGCTTATCACAATAAGGCTATAAGCCGAAGATTTATCTTAAGTCCTGCGTACTCCGTGGGACTTTTTTTGTTCTGTTCAAAACTATGCGCCATTGCTGTTTTTAAGCTTGTTGCCAATTACAAATTATCAACAACCGTTTATCGTTTGCTACTCAATTTTTCTCTTGCATTTATTCTAAAAAAATATATTTTAGCATCTGTGTATATTCAAGTTCTTATTATTTAATAACATCCGCAAGTTAATTCTTATCCTCTAAATAAAATTCCATTTATTCTACCACTTTCCGCTAAATAGTTATTCTCTTCTTAATATTCTTAATCAGAGTCCGGGGGTGTAAAAAACCAAATTAATGACAATTGATGCCAAATAGATAACGGACAATGCCATAGTAATGGCGGACCGTATCTTAGAAAGGGCGGAGAGGATCATAGAAGCGGTGGAGAGAGTCATAGGAACGGCGGAACTGATCATAGAAACAGCGAAAGAGAGTAAAAAGACGGTATTTAGCTTAAAAATAGGTCGGATTGAAGGTTCTAGAAAGAAATTCCTCTTTTCCCAAATAAATTAACAAATTAGAAACATTTTAAAGGGTGGTAAAATGGCAAAAGCAGAGGAGAAGGTTCGCAGCTTCAGCGGATCCGATGCCGATATGATTCAGGCGTCGAGAGTAATGCAAGGTCTTTTTGTGGAAGACAAAATTGCATTCACAAATTTCGATAGCGAGTTTGCTGATCCGTTCGCAGAAAATTGGTTGCAAAAAATTGAAGCAGGCAATACTGTAGCACAGGATTCCCTATACGTAAGCGGTCAAACCGAATTGACAAAAAATGTTGAATTGAAAATGACCGAGAGCAGAGATTTTTTCCAAATGATGAAGTACTTTATTGAAAAAGCATTTCCAAACAGAAAAGAGATCTGGACTCAGTTCGGTGTGAATGATTATGATAAAGCGCGTACAAGCGAGACAAAAATGATTCAGTTTTTGGGTGTGCTTCATAAAACAGCCGTTGAGTTTAAAACAGAACTAATCGCCGCCGGTTTCAGTCAAGAAAAAATTGATAAAATTGCTGCTTTGCTAACGGAATTGATAAATGCAGATTACGAACAAGAAATGAGTAAAAAGAAGAGACCTGCAATAACTCAAGAAAGAATTGAGAAATTAAATGAGTGTTATTCAATTATGCAGAAGGTTAGCAAAGCCGGAAAAATTATTTTTGCGAACAACCGTGCAAAATACGATCAGTATTTACTGCCAATAGAAAGAATTGTAAAAAAACCGGAAGAACCAGCACCCGCAACACCATAAAATGTTTCGTTGGGATGTTTCCCGGAGACGGCGTGTAAATAGAGTGAAATATGTAGAGACGTCCCATGGGACGTCTCACACGAATAAAATAATTAAATGTCTTTGTACAAAAATAAATACCGTATAGAAACGACCCGTTTGAAAGAATGGGATTATTTACCCCGTGATATAATCTTATGAAGTATTTCTATGTATATGTAATAAGATCGTTAAAAGATAATAAGAATTATGTAGGATTCACTGGTGATTTGAAAAGAAGAATTGATGAGCATAATTCCGGAAATGTACCTTCGACCAAAAATAGAATACCATTTGAATTAGTTTACTGGGAAGGTTGTAGAAATCAAAAAGATGCAACCAAAAGGGAAAAATATTTAAAATCTTCTTGGGGGAAAAGGTACATCAAGAATAGAATTCAAAACTATCTCACGGGGTGAATCCGTGGTGGTATTATATAACGATTAATACAAAGAGCCATATAGAGTGGTTTGGAGAAATCAAAAACGGGAAAATGATTTTAAATAGTTTAGGAAAAATTGTCAGTAAATTTTGGGAAAATATACCAAACCATTTTCCAACTGTTGAATTGGATTATTCTCAAATTATGCCAAACCATATTCACGGAATAATAATTATAAACAAAATTGTAGAGACGAGGCATGCCTCGTCTTTACGAAACAAATCAATAACATTGTCTAATATCATTGGTTCATTCAAATCGGTTGTTACAAAAGGAGCGCATGAAAATGGTCTTAATAATTTTTCATGGCAACCCCGGTTTTATGATAGGATAATTAGAAATGAAAGAGAACTATATAACATCAGAAAATATATTTACCCCGTGAGATAAATTATGAAATACTACATTTACGTTTTACAATCAGCAATTGACAAACATTTTTATGTGGGATATACAACCGATATTCCAAGAAGAATTAAGGAACATCAATTAAGAAAAGTATTTTCAACGAAAAATAGATTACCATTTGAATTGGTTTATTGGGAGGGCTGCTTGAATCAAACCGATGCATTATTACGAGAAAAGTATTTAAAGAGTAGTTGGGGAAAAAGATATATTAAAAACAGAATTAAAAATTATCTCACGGGGTGAACAAAACCCCATGAAGTGGGAGATTGAAAAAGAAATACCAGAAAATTTAGATCTGTAGAGACGTTCCATGGAACGTCTCTACGGAACGATGATCCTTTCGGCTAATATCCATCCAATAAAAAAAAGTCCGTAAAATGTTCACCTCATCAACATTTTTTCGTCCATTAAATTGTCCCCGCTGTTTATTATCCGAAACAAAATCTATTTTAAAGCATCGAAATAAGAGATAAATAGAAAGTAAATGCTGGCACTTTAGTTGTAATACAAAACGACCATCAAATGCGAGAAATGAAATGAAAAAATTTTTCTTCTTATTAATTATTGCAATGCCGCTTCTATTACCGGCACAATCAAAATTCTCATCTGTTAAATTGGGAATGTTCAGTCCCGGCGCTACAGATGCGGGATTTATTATCGGTTACGAAGGGGGCTGGTATGTGGATGATAATTTTCTGTTAGGTTACAGTATTGATTGGTTTAATAAAAATTATGTGGATCAAAAGTTTGTTTCGGAGATCAATGATATTTATGGTCCAAACAGTTTGTTAAACGAACTGCGCGCTAAAACTAATTTACATTCAATTCCTCTTATGGGAAGCATTTCCGGTAACTGGACAATTGCACCGCGCACAAGAGCGTTTGTAACCGGCGCTGCGGGTCTGGAAGTGCTCTTAATCTTTTATAGAGACTATGCGAATCCAAATGACGATAAATTTCAAGGCGCGTTCGATTTTTCGTGGCGGCTCGGTTTTGGTATAATGTATGAATTAGGAAGAAGATCAGACGCCATTGCGGAATTGTCGTATCATTCGTCAAAGCCAAGCTGGCAGTATGATGTAAGAGATGCCAATACCGGACTCAGGCACACATTCGAGCGCAGTTACGATATGAGCGGCGTAATGCTGCGCGTTGGGTTTAGATTTTATTTCTAGTATTACCAAATGAATACTTTCGTAAGTAATCCGGACCATTAATAGAAAGCAGACCTGCCTGCCGCAGTTAAGTTTTATAAGATGATTATGATTTTTTATGATCTTAATTAATCATATCTAATCATGATAACCTGCCTACCGGTAGGTAGGTCAGTGTTCTATTATTTTTTTAGCCGTACAACTTGTCAAACGTATAGGTGCTTAATTCCCACCAAAGTATTATTTTGAATGCATCTAAAAAGAAAACATCAGGATAAAAAGTGAAAGAAAGAACACTTCCAAATTTATTTGAAGAAAGTGTAAGACATTTTTCTAAAAATGTTTTGATGTGGGAAAAAAGAGATGATAAATATGTAGGAACGACTTATTCTGAAATGCAGAATTTGATTCATAAGTTTGCCGCCGGCTTGATGAAGTACGGAATTAAGAAAGGGGATAGAATTGCTCTTATCTCCGAAGGAAGAAATTATTGGGTAGCGAGCGAACTTGGTATATTATTTACCGGAGCTATTAATGTTCCAATATCAACCAAGATTGATGAACTAAGCGATCTAAAATTCAGGCTGGCGCATTCGGGATGCAGAATGGTAGTTGCATCTCAATATCAAGCGTCAAAAATCAAAAAGATTAAAAATGACCTGCCGGATTTAGAAAAAATTATTTTGCTGGATAAACCCGATACTCTCGATGATGACGAAATTTTTATAGGTGAACTCCTTAAAATGGGGGAAGAATTTCTTTCCTCTTCTAGAAAAGAATTTGATGAGAGATGGAATTCAATTTCTGAAAATGATTACGCGAATATTTGTTATACATCCGGAACGACCGCAGACCCCAAAGGAATTATTCTTACTCACAGAAATTATACTGCAAATGTTGAGCAATCGTCAAAGCTTCTTCCAATCCCCGAATGGTATGTTTCATTATTAATGCTGCCGTGGGACCACGCATTTGCTCACACTGCCGGCATCTACACATTAATGAAAAACGGCGCAAGTATGGCTTCGGTTCAACAAGGAAAAACTCTTCTTGAGACTTTGAAAAATGTGCCGAAGAATATTAAAGAAATTAAGCCGACATTTTTATTGAGCGTTCCGGCGCTTGCAAAAAATTTTAGAAAGAACATTGAAAATGGAATTGCAGCAAAAGGAAAAGTAGTTGAAAAGATGTTTAATAAAGCGCTTGAAACAGCTTACTCATATAACGGCAACGGCTGGAATAAAGGGAAAGGGAATAAAATTTTTCTAAAACCGCTTTATGCTTTTTATGATAAAATTCTCTTTAGTAAAATCAGAGAAAATTTTGGCGGACGTTTAGAATTTTTTATCGGCGGAGGCGCGCTTCTTGACGTTGAACTGCAATACTTTTTCTACGCTTTAGGAATTCCCATGTTTCAAGGATATGGTTTAACGGAAGCCGCTCCGGTGATTTCTGCTAATGTTCCAAAGAAACATAAACTTGGTTCATCAGGTGCAATTGTTGCAGATCTGCAAGTCAAGATTTGCGACACGGATGGGAAGGAACTTTCTATTGGAGAAAAAGGAGAGATAGTTGTTAAAGGGGAAAATGTTATGGTCGGTTATTGGAAGAATGAAATGGCGACTAAAGAAGTAATCAAAGATGGCTGGCTTTATACCGGAGACCTTGGTTATTTAGATGACGATGGATTCCTTTATGTACTCGGCAGGTTCAAAAGTTTATTGATAAGCGGCGACGGAGAAAAATATAGCCCGGAAGGAATTGAAGAAGCGTTAACCGAACATTCGGCATTTATAGAGCAAGTGATGCTCTATAATAACCAGTCTCCTTACACAATTGCTTTGATCGTTCCCAACAAAGAAGCAATTTTAAAATGGGCTGAGGAAAATAAAATTTCTTATCATTCGGTTGAAGGACAAAAATCAATTCTAAAGATGTTGGAAGGTGAAATCGCAAAATTCAAAACCGGGGGAATATATGAAGGACAATTTCCCGAGCGGTGGATTCCATCCGCAATTGCGTTTCTTGGTGAAGGATTTACTGAACAGAATAAATTTATGAACAGCACATTGAAAATGGTCCGCGGAAAAATTACTGAGTTCTATCAAAACAGAATTGAATATTTATATACACCGGAAGGTAGAGATATTTGCAATCATCAAAACCTAACTATTATTAGCAGGCTGAAGTAAATTTGTAAAGGACCGATACAATAAAGATCATAAGTTGAAATTTCTCGAAGGATAGTTTAATTTATTTTCTGAAGTTAAGTTGAGTTGTGTTTTTAAGGATAAAATAAAAGTAGCGTCATTCCCGCGAAAGCGGGAATCCATAATTTTAGTTTTAATTCTGCAAATAGATCCCCGATAAAAGCATTCGGGAATGACGTAAATTTTGTTTTGAGTAACATCAGTTATTTGCAAATAATTTAATAATTAGTGTAGACCAAAGAAAAACAAATGAAAAGAGTATTGTTAATAGAAGACGATAAAGGATTTAGAACTTTACTCAAGAGATTATTAGAAAAAAAATTCGATTCAAAAGTCTTTGAAGCCGATGACGGTGCCAGCGGTTTAATCTCCTTTGAAAAAGATAGACCGCATATTGTCTTTTTGGATCTTGAAATGCCTAATATGAATGGTGTTCAATTTTTAGAAAAAATTCAAAACAGAACACGCCAGGTTGCCGTTGTGGTAATGACTAATCACGATGAAAAAGAATATGTGGAAAAGATCATTCAAATGGGAGTAGATGATTATTTGCTTAAGACGAAATTTGTAACCCAACTTTACGAACGAATTGAAATTCTATTAAAAAAGATAATACAAACAACAAGAATAGACGGATCAACACGATAAATTGATACAGCTCAATTCTTAAAAGGGTTGGCTCTATCATCGTTGAAATACGGTTTGTAATTCTCTCCGCTCTCCATCTCTTGAATCCATCCATTATGAAGTCCGTACTTATTCATCAGTTCAATTGCTTTCTCATATTCGGATTTGCGTAGCGGGCGGTCAATCAAAATATTTGTGTGCGCCTTGTTTGTAGGAAAATATTGAGACATAAGAGATATATGAACGTTGGTACTTAACTCTTCCGCAATGAATTGAAATACTTTTTCCGTTTCGGCTAAACCATTTGGAAGAACAAGGTGACGAATGATTAATCCGCGGACTACAATATCGCCATCATAAATAAGTTCATCACCCACTTGACGAAACATCTCCTTTATTGCTTTTCTTGTATAATCGAAATAGTTATCTGCATTGGAGTAAGTTTTTGCAGATTGGTTAGTGCCGTATTTAAAATCCGGCAGGTAAATATCAATCACGTCATCGTAAAGTTTGAGCATCTCAACAGAATCATATCCGTTTGTGTTATAGATGATTGGCAAGCGCAATCCTTTTTCAACAGCAAGAGAAATTGATTTTAATATCTGTGCGGAAAAATGTGTGGGTGAAACGAGTCCAATGTTATGGCATTTTTTATTCTGAAGTTCAATCATAATATCTGCGAGCTTCCCGTGTGATACTTCATTAATCTTCTCGGCTTTCCAGTTCTGGCTGATCTCAAAGTTCTGGCAGAAGATACACCGCAGATTACAGTTGCCGAAAAAAATATTTCCCGCACCCCGCGTTCCGGAAAGCACTGGCTCTTCTCCAAAATGAGAAGTGTATGAAGAAACTATTGGTAATAATCCGCTGCAACAAATTCCCAATTCATCTTCTGTCCGGTTAACTTCACAGTTACGCGGGCAACTTTTACAAGATTTCAAAACATCAAGGGCAAGTTGAGCTCTTTTCTTGAGTTCACCGTTTTGGAATAATCTAATATATGAGGGAATAAAGTTCATTTATCTATTAGCAAATTTTCTTTAGTATAAATCTATAAATATTCGTGTTTCTTTGACAATAAGAACTATTCTAGTCTAGGAAATTTGTGAAGGATGTCATTTTGGCATTCATTATCTTTTATTATATTAAACACAAGATTGAAACACACCAATATGAAAATCGCATTTAAAACACGTTTAGATGATTTTTTTAAGAGACCGTTAGTAGGACTTATTCTTACCTATATCTCTGTTACAATAATTCTATCACTTCTTGGGCTCTCCTATTTTAATGGACAGAAAAACAAGATCATAAACGATCGTTATGAATATCTCGGCTCGACTGCGGAATTTAGAATGTCGCAAGTAATTCAATGGTTAAAAGAGAAATATTCGAATCTGGAAATTCTCAAAGTCAGTTCTCCGCTATTAAATCTTTCAAAAACAAAATTGACTTCCCAATTGAATGTTTCGCCGGAAATCAAAAGTTGGTTCGGTTCGTTGAGGAGGTATTATGGGTATGACGATATCATTATTGCAGGTCACTCTGAAAAATTAATCTACAGTTTGTCATCTACTAAAAAATATTTTACTAAGATTGATTCTTCATTATGCAGATTAGCATCTGATTCCAACATGGTTCTTTTTTCCGATTCAGATGAAAGAACGACTGTTCAGACCGCGCTTAAGTTTTACATACCTCTCAAAGAAAAAAACAGAGGTGAAAAAAGAAATGGCGGTGTATTGGTTCTTATTTTAGAACCAAAGAAAAATTTTGATCCTATCTTAAATCAAAACATAGATAAATCTCCAACTCTCGAATCGTTGTTGGTAAAAACAATCGGCGATAGTGTAGTGTATCTAAATTCATTACGAGTTGATCGTGATAAAAATGTATCTAGTCTGCCTTTAAAAAATAAAGCTCTTACGTCTGCCAATGCCATTGAGGGAAGAAGAAATTTTGTGGAAGGGATTGACTATAAAAACGAAAAAGTGATAGCCGTGATTCAAAAGGTGCCTTCTTCATCATGGTTCTTGATCACCAAAATTGATAAATCGGAATTTTATCAACCGGTTAATGATTTTGGCAAAATCGTTTTCCTGGCGGCGACATCATCAGACTTTCTATTGGCTATTATATTATTCTTTTTCTGGAGAAAGAACATTTTTTCTAATTATAAAAGAAGATATGAGGCTGAGATTGAAAAATTAAAACTGGAAAATCGTTTTGAAGCATTGATAAATGAAGTGAGAGATTATGCAATTTTTATGCTGGATGCCGGCGGCAACGTGATATCGTGGAATGAAGGATCAAAAAAAATAAAAGGTTATAATCCGGAAGAAGTTATTGGAAAACATTTTTCTATTTTTTATACCGAAGAAGATAAGATCAAAAATAAACCATCGCATGAATTAGAATTTGCAGTAAAGAACGGCAGTTTTGAAGAAGAAGGATGGAAACTGAAAAAAGACGGATCTTTATTCTGGGCTAATGTTGTAATCACTTCATTGAAAGACGACAAAGGAAAATTGTACGGATTCTTAGAAGTAACGCGCGATCTAACCGAGAGAAAAAAAGCAGAAGAAGAAATAAGGAAATCGAGAGATTTTTATTTGAAGCTGCTTGATGATTTTCCAAATCCCGTCTGGCGTTCAGGTCTTGATGGTAAATGTAATTATTTTAATAAAGCGTGGCTAAATTTTACCGGGCGGTCATTGGATCAGGAAATTGGAGATGGCTGGGCTGCGAATCTTCACCCGGAAGACACGGAAAAAGTAATGAATGAATTCTACACTGCATTTAAGCAACAAAGAAGTTTTACTCTTGAATACAGAATGAAAAATTCAGAAGGTCATTTCCGTTGGCTGATCGATTTTGGAATGCCGTATTATGATATGGATGGAAATTTTGCCGGCTATCTCGGTTCACGTTATGATAATGATGATAGCAAGAAATATGAGGAAACAATCAATACGTTATTGAGGATAAGTGAAAAACTTTACTCCTCTCTTGAGATTGAACAGATTACGGACTTTTTGGTTACTGAAAGCATACAACTGGTAAATGCTGAAAGTGGTTTTGCTTGTTTGATGAATGAAAAGGAATTTGAAGCAAAAAGATATTATTACAAAGATCACTGGGAATACCTTAACAAAATTTATCCGACCGATGACGCACTCCTAAAAAGATTCATTGTTGATAAAGAAAGTTACACGTCGGTTGACACCTTAAACGACTATCTGATCGATAAAGAAATCGCTAATCGTTACGGTATAAAACAAATCCTTTCAACTCCATTGTTTGGTTCAGCCGGAGAGTTGATAGGATTTTTCGAGATTCATAACAAAAAGAATAATAAAGTTTTTAACAACGATGATATAAATTTGTTGAGAGCTGTAGCGCGAAATGCTTCTATCTCAATTGCGAAATCTTTGAACTACGAAAAATTGAGACAGACTGAATTACAACTTCGAAAATCTGAATCGGGGTTGCGGAATCTTGCCGCTCAAATCCAATATGCAAGAGAAGCGGAAAGACAACATATTGCAAGGGAAGTACACGATGAGCTTGGACAATTATTCACCGGTATTAATTTGAATGTCTCTCTTCTTACAGAGATGTTAGAGCAAACTAAAAAACCATCGTTAGTGGAAATACTTGACGAATTACGCTCTGTCCAGGTTTTTGTTAATAAAGGTATTCAAATGGTAAGGGATATTTCCGGAAGTCTGCGGTCATATGTACTTGATCATTTGGGTTTGATTCCGGCAATTCATGAATATTGCCGTGAGATAGAACGGATAAGTAATATCAAATGTAATTTCAAATCAGAATTGGAATCCTTTAACCTCGATGAAGAAAGAAATGTCGCACTATTCCGGATTATTCAAGAAGCATTGACTAATGCGATCAGACATGCAGATGCCAACATTATAGATGTGAAAATAATGCAGTCGAAAGATAATTTGGATATTCTGGTTTCAGATAATGGTAAGGGAATCCGGGAAGGTTCAGAGACCAGGACGAACTCGATGGGTATTCTGGGCATGAAAGAAAGAACTATCTTTTTAGGTGGTAAATTGAACATTGAAAGCATCGAGGAAGAAGGTACCAAGATTCATCTTTTAATTCCTTTTGAAAAAGAACTAAATCCGGAAAGCTGAGTGTATAAAATGAATATCGCATTGACAGACGACCATGAAATAGTAAGAGAAGGACTTAAAAAAATATTATCCAAGCAGAGTGATCTAAATGTTGTTGCTGAAGCTGCAAGTATTAAAGAATTGGAAAGCAAATTGAGTGAGCAGCAAATTGATTTGGTGATGTTGGATATCTCTTTGCCGGATAAAAGCGGACTCGATTTTATAAAGGATATTAAAATTCGCTACGCCGATTTGAAAATTTTAATGTTCAGTATTTATCCGGACGAAAAATTTGCAAAGAGGGCAATCAAAATGGGGGCAGACGGCTACCTGAGCAAGAGCGCTAAACCAAGTGAAATTATTAATGCCATAAGAAAGATTGAAAAAGGCGGGAAATATATGAGATATGAACTGCTTGAGGAATTAATTTTTAACCCGCTAAAATCCAATGTTGCAGCCAAACATGAAATTCTTTCCGATAGAGAATTCGAAGTGCTTAGATTATTGGCACAAGGGAATAAAATATCTAAAATTGCTGAAAACCTTAGATTGAGCGCTAATACAATCGCTTCGTACAAAACCCGAATTCAAGAGAAATTAAATATTAAGTCTACGGCAGAGTTAATTCGATACGCAATTGATAATGATTTAGTTGAGAAATACTAACCAAATCAGTTTAGCAAACAGAAATTATATTAGATACCTTTAATTCATATTTGCCGTAAAACCGACCACATCCTTTTACAAAAAACCACTGCATACAAAACCAATCCCCTGTTGTAGTTTAACATTCGAGTTAGAGATGAATATAAAAAGTTAAATTCAGCATAGTAGATATATTATGAGTAGAACATGGTTGTAAGCTAATCTAAAATTTTGCTGCATATTAAAATATTTTACCAACAATTGATGAGGAGTGCTATGAAATTCATCATTTTTATATCAATATTATTTATTGCAGTCGGCTGCACAACGATGTTGTTACAGCCTGCTGATTTTTCCTGGCCTGTGGAATCTGTGTTAAAAGTAAATGATAACGGGTTTGTATCAGAAGAGAGGTATACTTTTGATATAAACGTCAAACCAATTTTTTATGAAGAATTCAATGACTCAAATTCTGTTGCCGGAAAGGAAATCAGAATTATACGCAACAAAGCCGGTTATTACTACTTCACAGGAGCAGGTTTTAAAAACATTTATATGTTCAAATCAATAGAAGGCGGGATGAAACTGGAGAATAAAATAAGTATATCAGATTCGCTTGCACTTCAAAAGCCTGCGTTTAATCAGAAACCATCTTATGTTGAATTGATTGACGGATCAAATAAATATTTGGTTACAGGTGCCGAAATAGTGAGGTCGAAATGAAAACGAAAATATTCTTAAGTGTTCTTCTCTTTCTTATAATGAATGCTCTAATGTTAGCGCAATCGGATTATGAGACATTGCAAAATTTTAAGAGTCAGTATAAACAGATTGAAGAATCAATTAAAAATGTTTCTTCGGTAGATGAGTGCACTATTATAAGTGAGAAAATTAATAATCTTAAAAGTGATTTCGCGGGTAATAAAACGTTTCTCAATAAAACCCTTTACCCTGAAAACTTTGAATCGGCTTTTGTAAAAATTGAAAATGCGCTTGAATCCAAGAAAACAGATTTGGGACAAATAAGCACATTAACAACTCAAGTTGGAACGCTTCAGACTCAAGTCACGCAGTTAAATCAAAAAAATGAAGAGTTGATTAAACAAATAAATGAATTGATGGTGAAGTCGGAGAAAGATCAAACAACTATTTCCGAACTCAAAAGACTTGTTGCACAACTAAGGGGTAATATTAACAAGCGGGATATACTAGTCCGCGACCTAGTTGATAGCCTTCTTGTAGAATTTATAAAGTCTCCACAAAATTTAAGTCAAAAAGAATCGCAAGCAATTATGTCAAAAGTGAATAAGGCGAATCTGTTCTATAATATTAAACGAACAATTGCTGACAATATCCAATTCACAAAAGTTACACAAATGACAACTGATGACCTTTCCCAAATGAAAAAACAGTATACTGATTTTGATAAAGTTTGGAAACAAATTGGACCAAGATTAAGCAGCGTATATCTAAATAAAAAACAAAAGAAATCTGAGATTGCCCAGATTGATTCTTTATTCATTCAATGGAATGATCAGATAGATGGTGGAATTTGGAGAAGTATCAATAATTTATTCACGAGCAAAAATATCAATCTTATTCCATTTAACAACGCTAATCAGTTCGTAGATAATGTGAGTGCATTTATTAATGATGAGATAAAAAACCTTGGCGTTAAAAGTAAAAATGAGTCAAAAGATATTTTCTACACTTTTACAGACAGTGTTTATTATAAAACATTTGTGAAAAAATGGTTTCCTGTCCTCATTGAAAATAATATGATGACTCAATCTCAAAAAGATATTATTGATGCGAAAATAGAAATATGGAAAAAAGAAGCCACTTCATCATTTTCATACTGGGTATATATTATAGCCATTGCCATAATTTTTCTTGTAGTTGCATATATATTCCAAAGAACAAAGAAGAAATCTATTAAGGCGGAATAAATTTGTGTAGGTAATTTTCAAATAAAATATTTTAACCCCGCTTAAGCGGGGTTTCTTTTAATACTGTCTCGTCCTGAAAAAAGTTGACTACTGATAAACAAAAAATTAGATGAACCGGTGTACAATTTGGATTTTAGAGCTTAATAAGTACTTTTTCACAGAATAACATTAGATTAAGCCAATAAATAATGCTTATCGAATTTTGCCATATTCTTGCCGTAAAACCGACCACATCCTTTTACAAAAAACCACTGCATACAACATAGTTATCAGCGATTAAATTAACACCAAGAATTAAACAACATTTGAGATGAAAATTTTGATAGTAGAAGGTTCAAAAATTGTTAAAGAAAACCTGATTCGATACCTGGCATTAGAAAATCTATTTGAAGAAGTATTGGAAGCTGAAACAGTGAACGAGGCAAAAAAGATGATGCAAAAAAATATAATAGATGTAATTCTTTTTGATATTCAACTTCCGGATGCATCCGGATTAGAACTAATGCCGCTTAGCAGAAAAATGCCGCGACGACCGATAATGATTCTCTGTTCTAACTATAAACTTCCCCAGTATATCAATATTTATAAAAATATGTCGGTCAACTACTTCTTCGATAAGTCTTCTGAATTAGCTGAGTTGAAATCGTTTATCAAAAAACTTGTAATGGATAGAAGAAATCTCTCAAATGTAAGTTCAAAAACAAAATTCAAATTAAATTAAAGGAACTCCTATGAAACGCCAGTATGCTTTTTTATCATTACTTCTCTTATCAATAACTTTTGCGGCGGTTATAAGTAGTTGTAAAGATCCGCTCGATGTTAATGATCCACAGTTTGGAAACAGCAGCCAATCTCAAAAATTTCTGAAGATTGCTGAAACAAGTTCTTCAGTAAATTCATTCACTCCTAACTATAGTGAAGAACAAGCAATGGCACTTGCCGGAACATTGGGTAAGGGTTTATACCCAGTTCGCATAGGCCAAAAAATGAAACTCGTTGATAAAAATTTAACTCTAGTAAAAGATAGTACAACTGCGGTTGGAACATTAATCCAAACTTTTGAAGGAACATTGATCATTGAAGGTTCATTCCAACAGCCGACAATTGGAATACGCTCGCATGTTGATACTACAATTCAAAAAAGTTTTTCATCAACAATTACTAGAAAGATCCAATTTAAAAAAGTAGCTAACACCGGAAACGATACTCTTGATTGGAAAGTTAATGCAGTCTCACTTCCTAATGGAGGGACAACAGGAGATAATATTCAAATAGTTAAAATAAGTTTAACTACACAAGATGGTACTGAAGTTGTTATAGAAGATCCGAACGCATACTTCTTTAAAGTCGGGAAAGATAATAAGGGTCATGAGAATGATGAGGAAGATGATGACGACAAGGATAATCATGGCTTTGAGGCAGGATTCGAATTCAAAGAACATGGCTGGGGTAATCTATTAACATGGTACAAAAAAAATCAGCCGGTAAAACTTACTGTGGAAATCTTAAGCAAATCTTCCGATCCGGATTTCTTAACAGTTACTTACGGTGCAATGATGAATGGCAATACTAAGACAAAAGAAAAATTTGATTTGGTTTCAAGTACTCAAGAAGGAACTAATTACAGAAAAGTTTACGAAAGAAGATGGTATACAAACTCGTATGCAGCAAGAATGCACGCTGTTATTAATGCTTTACCAAGATCTGTAGTATACGATACTGAAACAAGTGTTGAAGAAAAAACTTGGGGAATACCATACAGAGTTAAATAATTTTTTTTGAAGTGAACGAAAACCGACTTAAAATAAATAAAGGAGGACATAATCATGTTAAACAAAAGAAAATTTCACCGCAATTATGTGTTCAGCATATTGATACTTGTTTTATCAATTGTGTTTGCAGCATGCTCGAACGATAATAACCCTGTTGATTCAAATCCGAGTGGTACTTCAAAAGTATCTGGACGCGTAACAACGAGTGATGGGTTATCAAAAACATTAGGAAAGAACGGGGGAGCGGCATCAACGCAGGGAGGAGGCGTTCAAGGAGCGGTTGTTATTTTAGCTCAAGTTCAAGCAGACGGTTCCTTGAGTACTGTTTCAACACAGAGTGTTACAACCGATGTTGACGGCAAATTTACAGTTGAAACAAAACTAAGCGGTGTAAAAAATCTTGTTGTTGTTGCAACTCAAAGTTCTACAACCTGGAAAGCTGTAGTTTCTTCTACAGTTCAGACTGGAACCACTGTCTATGCACCACCGGTAAACACGGAAGCCACCACGGAAGCAGAAATCTTTATAAGACTAAAAGCTGCCGGTAAAACTAATGTAGTTTCCCAGTCGGATGTTCAACTTTACGTCAATGCCGATGTTGCAGCACAAATCAAAGGAAATGCTAATGCCGAGGATCAATTTATAACTTGTTTAGAAAATGAAGCGAAGACTCGAGCTCAAGCTTCGAGTAATTCATACTTTGGTATTACAAGTAGTCAAACACAAGCAATTGTAGATGCAAGAGCACAAGCTCAAGCATCATTTGAAGCTGCGTTATACGCAGCTGGAGAATCACAAAGCGCTTCGGAAACAGAATGGAATAATTATCAAAGGGCTATTATTTCTGCTTATACAAATGCCGGAGTTAAAGTTGAAGCTTACGCCAAACTGATGGGTGGTATATCTTCAAAAGCGTTTGTAAACTCTGCAGCTTCGATGTCATCAAATGCCTACATGGCTGCTTCTAAAAGTTATTATTTAAGATTAGCTCTTGTATTAAAAACTGCAACTGAAGTTAAGTTTCAAGAAGCAGGCGCTTCCAGTTCACAGATGAGCACTGTTGCATCAGCAGGAACCTCTTTATCTGCTTCAATTAAAAATTCAATTACTTTTAATCAGATGATGGATGCATTTGCACAATACCATTCTTCCGTTGTTGCGCAATTAAAACTTACTTTTAGTGCATATGCTAATGCCATTGATACAATTGAAGCTGGTATGAATGGAATGGGTGGTATGAAGGCAATACTAAATACTGCAGTTGGAGCTTCAGTTTCAACTGATGTGATTGTCAACGCTTATGTAAACTTTTTTAATTCATGTAAGACAGCAGCTCAAACTGCAATGACGGGAGCTTCTTCTGCTCAGGTAAACAGTGTTTCAGAAATATTGATATTAGTAAATATGAACTAGAGAAAAGGAAAAAAGGCGTCCAAAAAGTAATAATATTTTTAAAAATAGCACGCAGATGACACAGATTAAACGGATTTTCACAGATTTTTAATTTGAAAATTACTTTTTGGACAGACCCTTTATCAAACTCAATAAGAGTGCTAATAGATGTTTCACTTTTTCTTTGAAAATTAAAAAAAATATTTTAATCAAAAATTCGAGGAGAATGGTTATGTTAAATATATATAAGTTGTTATTTAGAAGAGTAGAAAGCATTTTTATTCTACTTATCATTACCTTTTTATTAAGTGTTCCCGGTAATATCAAAGCTGGAGATGAAATAGAAATTAAGGGTTCAATCCAAGCAAAGTCCAACACAAGCATTACGGTCAACTCAATAGAGGTCATTGTTACTTCCACGACAAAAATAGAAAGCAGTATGCAAAACAATTTAGCATTCAGCATGCTAAAGGTTGGAGACTTTGTAAAGGTGGATGCAAATTCACAAGGGAATGGAACTTTGGTTGCACTTAAGATTCACTTGATGGATGCAAAAACTGAAATAGAATTGGAAGGCGCTATACAGGTACGAACTGCAAATTCACTTACGGTTAATGGCACTGAAGTATTTGTTGATTCCAACACAATCATAATTACAAAATATAATGCCTCAATAAAATTTACGAATCTTAAAGTTGGGGATAGTGTTTTAGTAAAAGCAACTCAATCAAACAGCGGACTGTTGACCGCAGTAGCAATTATAGTAAAGACAGAAAATTCCCGCCAGGAAATTGAATTAGAAGGAAGAATACAGGTAATAACAAGTAATTCAATAAAAGTGCGCGATGTGGAATTCTTTGTGGATAGTTCCACTATTATTCTTTCACACAAAAAAGGTATTCTACTTTTCAGCGATCTAAAAGTTGGTGACGATGTGGAGGTAAGAGGATTCTTGCGGCAAGATTCAACTTATATGGCTTTATACATTCGTGTTGAAAATGAAGAGTTTGAGAACAAAGAACTGGAGATTGAAGGAACAATAACAGCAACTGGTTCCGCCAGTATCACAGTCAATATGATAACATTTAAAGTTGATTCCAGCACAGTAATTTATGCTCACGAAGGGGCAATGCTTAGTTTCTCCGATTTGAAAATTGGTGACAGAGTTGAAGTTAAAGCTGTTTTACTAAGCGATTCAACTTATAGAGCAACTAGAATTAAATTGGAAAATGAAGATTCGGATAATGAACTCGAAGTTGCAGGACTTATTGATGTTGTAAATTCCGATAACATTTTCGTTGGCGGTTATCAAATTTATATTAACAGCCAAACCAAAATATACAATCAGTTTAAGCAAAGTATTTCTTTCGCAGATTTGACAGTCGGAACTTTTGTAGTTGTTAAAGCAAACTTACAGAGCAATATCTATTACGCATCAAAAATAAAAGTAAGAACTGATAATAGTAACGAGCTGCATGTTACCGGCGCAATCGAGGTTCTCAGCGGAAGTTCGATTACTGTTAAAAGTGTAGTTTTTCTGACTGACCAAAACACAGAGTTCATTGATAATAATAGAAACTCGATTACATATAGTGATTTGAAAGTCGGACAAATCATTACTGTTAAAGCATTGCTAACCGGGAATCAATATTATGCGTTGAGAGTTAAAGTGAAAAGCTTCTGGAGACCGACCGTTATTGTAGAAGGAACGATAGAGAACTTAACTTTGAATTCTATAACTGTTATGGGTAAAACTTTTGCGGTGGATTCATCAACTCTCGTAGTCGGACATGGAACGGGCGTAATCACTTTTGCAAGTCTTACTTTAGGATTAAAGGTTGAAGTGAAAGGAGCTTTAAGCACAAGCGGCGTGTTAACAGCAAAATTAATCAAGGTTCATCCCGATCATGAATTTGAAGTTTACGGAAAGATTAATTCTCTAAGCGGAACTCAATTAGTTATTGCCGGATTAACAATAATGACAGATCAGAATACTGTTTATTATGATGAGTTTGATAACGCGGTTACTTTCGATAGTCTTAAGGTAAATCAATTTGTAGAAGTTAAATATGTAAAAACTGTGCTGAACGAAAATCTTGCTGTAAAAGTTGAGATCGAAAAAGATCCGCAAAGTGTTCAGTTCAATGGAATGGTTACAGCCGCAAGTTCAAGCAATATCCGGCTTTCAATACCATCGTTTTCTATAAACAGTAATACAGTATTTATTAGCTCGACTTATACTCCGGTTCAATCTTCTTCAATTCAAGTTGGGCAGACAGTTACAGTCTGGGCAAGTCCGGATCAAAGCGGAAATTATAAGGCAGTACAAGTGCAGCAGATTTCCGGATCGGTTACCGCTGTTCATGATGGTGGTAATGAAAGTGTACCAACTGTTTTCGAATTGAAACAAAACTATCCAAATCCTTTCAATCCTACTACCAGTATTTCATTTACTTTGTCAAAAGTTGAGAACGTAAGTTTAACGGTATATAACATAATCGGTCAAGAAGTTGCTTCGCTTGTAAACGGGCAGATGAATGCAGGTTTGCATGTTGTTACTTTTAACGCTGCCAGGTTAGCATCCGGAATATATTTCTATCGTTTGCATGCTGGTGACTTTGTAGCGATCAAGAAGATGGTATTGCTCAAATAATTCCTAACAAAAATCATTGGATGGGAGATAAGTGTTAAAATTTATCTCCCGTTCATTTAGTGACTGATTGCTTATAATGTATATTATAAAAAGTAATGATATAAACATATAGGAGATATGTTGTGTGTAAGAAATCGTTTTTGATATTATTAATGTTCTTTGGAACAACAGTATTAATCAAAGCTCAATCGGCATCCTATCTCGGTCCACAGGTCGGATGGTATAAAGCTGCCGATGCCGATAACAGTAAATTCATGATCGGCGGCGCATTCAGAACAAAGCTGTCGCCTGGTTTTGGTTTGGAAGGCTCTATTAACTACAGGCAGGAAGAATACAACCACGGCGATGTAACCGTAACAAGCTGGCCTGTAATGGTAACTGCACTTCTTTATCCAATGAATTTTCTTTATGGCGCAATTGGAGTAGGCTGGTATAATACGGCATTCGATTATAAGCCTACAATACTCGGTCTCGGTGCAAGTAATCAAACTGAACAAAAATTTGGATGGCATTTCGGAGCAGGTGTTCAATTCCCGCTAAGCGAAAACAATGACAATCCGAATACAATCCTCACGGCAGACTTAAGATATGTTTTTTTGAATTATGATTTTCAAAAAATGCCAGGCGCTTCGGATCTAAAAAGCGATTTCGTGATACTAAATATAGGATTGCTTTTTCATTTATAAATAATTAAAGGTGTTGAAATGAAATATTTTCTTAATGCAGTATTTCTCGTTTTGTTCATTTTTATGCTTCAAAATGTACATGCGCAAAATAAAAAATTCGGGCTGGGTATAATAATCGGAGAACCGACAGGAGTAAGCGCAAAGTTATGGACGTCAAGTACGAACGCATTCGATTTTGGAATTGGCTGGTCAATTGGAGGAGATCGGGTTGGCAAGTATGATGGATACTATGATGGAGGAAGCCGCGTTCACTTTCACATGGATTATCTATGGCATTCATTCAACGCGATTAGCTCGATTGAACGATTTCCATTATACTATGGTATTGGCGGACGTTTGAATAGCGGCGCGGGATATAATAGTTCGTTTGCAATTCGCGGTGTGATTGGCATTGCTTGGCTGCCGCGCGATACACCATTAGATATTTTTTTAGAAGTAGTACCATCGCTGCAACTTGTTACTTCAACCGGATTTGGAATTGATGCCGGAATAGGCGCAAGATTTTTCTTTTAACGATTTATTCCGAAAGTATAATGAAGTTCTGTAAAATTTGAGAGTCTCAAAATTCATGAAGAATCGTTTTCATTTTTTTTGCGGAATTGTGATGACACTCGCTTTGATTGTTTCATGCAGTAGTTCCAAGGTACAAAACGGTATCAACGGCGGGTTCGAAAATAATAACTACGGCGGGGAAGACCCCGACGGTTGGTTTGCAAATCGCTTACCCCAAACAGAAAAGTATGCCGAATTAAAAATCGAGAATGAAACGGTGCATAGCGGAAATGAATCTGTATCAATTGCAATCTCAAAATCTCATCCCCAAAGACAGACTATTTATAACTGGGTCAGAAGAGTTGACGGATTAAAAGACTTTGGAATATATGAGTTGGAAGGATGGATTAAGACAAGAGAAATAAAAAATTCCCCGTTTATTGAAGTCCAGTGTTGGAACAATCGTGAGAATAAATTAATTGGAAGTGCATCAACTGAAAAGGAATATCGGATTACAGGTACAAGGAACTGGCAATTAGTAAAAACCATATTTGAAATACCGAAAGAGACAACAAAGGTATTAATCTTCGTCAGGGTTGGAAGTTATGAAAATAACGGCGGCAAAGTTTGGTTCGATGATATTCAACTTAAGCGATTTAAGTGAATTTAAATTCAGTTCAATAGTAACTATATGAGAAGTTTTTAGCTAAAGGGTATCTCTAATAACTTCTCCCGAAGGGATCCCTTTGGGAAAAAGCTAATCTGCGAAAATCCGTTTTTATCCGTTTTATCTGTGTTCTATTTTTAAAATAATAGTTTTTAGAGATACCCTAAACTTTTTTTCTCGTTCAACGATTATAAACTACAGCAAAACTCTTTCTACTTCTGATATTGATTATAACTGTTTTTAGTTAAACGTAATAAAGCTCTATTTGTTGACAATAAATTACTAATCACAAAACTGAGGAGTATAAAATGCCGTTAATAAATTGGAGTGAGAATTACTCGGTAAGCGTAAAGGAGATTGACTCGCAGCATAAAAAGTTGGTTGAGTTAATTAACAACCTGCACGAAGGAATGAAGCATGGCAAAGGAAAAGAAATTTTAGGAGGCGTGCTAAACGAGTTAGTGAATTATACCGCTTACCATTTTTCTTTCGAAGAAAAATTGTTCGATAAGTATGTTTATCCGGAAACAATTCACCATAAAAGAGAACATCAAAAATTAGTTGAAAAGGTAAAAAGTTTTGCTAACGATTTTAACAACGGAAAAACTACTGTTTCTATAGATGTTATGAATTTTCTTAAAGACTGGCTTATCAATCATATTCAGGGGTCAGATAAAAAGTATTCCGAATTTTTTAACAGCAACGGCATCTATTAACGCAATAGTTAATCTATAAAATTGATTTTAAAGCGTTGTAATTAGCCACTATAGTTTTATCCAAATCTTCTTTTGTATGTGCAGTTGAAACGAACATCGCTTCAAATTGTGCAGGCGGAAGATAAACACCACTATTTAACATCTCATGAAAATATTTGCCGTAAAGTTTCGTGTCGGATTTTACGGCTGAATTATAATCAACTACAGGTTCTTCCGTAAAGAAAAATGTCATCATAGAACCAACACGGTTGAATTGAAAATTTTTGCCAACCGATTTTATTCCATCTTTAATTCCGTTTTCGAGATAAGCGGATTTCTCTTCGAGTGTTTTATAAACTTCCGGATGATCTTTGATATAAGTTAATGATGCATAACCGGCGTTCATTGCCAAAGGATTTCCACTCAATGTTCCCGCTTGATAAACCGGTCCGCTTGGAGAAATCATCTCCATAATTTCTTTTTTGCCGCCGTAAGCGCCTACGGGCAAACCTCCGCCAATAATTTTTCCGAATGTCGAAAGATCGGGCTTAACTCCAAGAATTTCTTGAGCGCCTCCTTGCGCTAATCGAAATCCTGTCATCACTTCATCGAATATCAGAACAATTTTCTCTTCATCGCAAATCGTACGCAGTTCTTGAATAAATAAATTATCTGCGCGGACAGTTCCCATATTTCCAACAACAGCTTCAATAATTATGGCTGCAATTTCATTTTTATTTTGTGCGACTAATTTCTTTATAGAATTAATATCGTTGAAATCCGCTACTAAAGTATCCGCTGCATTTCCTTTTGTAACACCGGGGCTTGTTGGAACGCCGAATGTTAATGCGCCGGAACCGGCTTTTATTAAAAAGAAATCTCCGTGCCCGTGATAGCAGCCCTCAAACTTTATAATTTTGTCTTTGCCGGTGTATCCGCGAGCAGCGCGGACGGCACTCATAGTAGCTTCAGTGCCGCTGTTAACCATTCGAACCACTTCAACTGAAGGAACAAGTTCCGTGATAAGTTTAGCCATTTTTATTTCAATTTCTGTCGGAGCGCCAAAGCTTGTTCCGTTTTCTATCGCTTTGATCAACGCGTCTTTTATGAATTGAGGGTTATGACCGAATAAATGGGGACCCCAGCTTCCTATGTAATCTATCAGTTCGTTGCCGTCAACATCAAACATTTTAGAACCGATCCCTTTAGAGATAAACCGCGGAGTTCCTCCTACTGATTTGAAAGCTCTAACGGGGGAATTTACACCGCCCGGAATATATTTTTTAGCTTCTTCAAAAAGTTTTTCGCTCTTATTAATGTTCATTTGTTTTCCAATAATTAAATGAAATAATTTCCGTTAAAAATTTATACTAAATTAATTATAAAATCCGTTATAAAAAATTATTTTGAAATCAACTTAGCGAACATGCAGGATTCTTTCTATTTTTTGATTAGACAAATGGAGATATGAGTGAAACATCAAATCATTGGTAAGCAGCATAATTCAAAATTATGTTTTGTCTGCGGTTTGAAAAACAAATTTGGTATCCATGCACATTTTTATGTAACCGAAAATCAAGAATTAATTGCGTTGTTCACTCCGTCTGAGGAACATCAAAGTTATCCCGGAAGATTGCACGGCGGAATTGCATCTGCAATCCTTGATGAAACAATCGGACGTGCAATTCTAAATAAATATGAAACAGAAGTATGGGGTGTTACAATTGATCTGAATGTAAAATTCAAAAAACCGATTCCGTTGAACGAAGAGCTAAAAGTTATAGGAAGAATTACAAATGAAAATAGCAGAATGTTTGAAGGAACCGGAGAAATTATTTTAAGCAACGGAGATGTTGCAGTTACTGCCCAAGGCAAATATTTTAAAGTGCCTTTGGAAAAGATTGCCGATTTTGACCGGAGCGAAAATGAGTGGATGATTGTTGAAACCGATTCTGATCCGAAGGAAATTGAGATATAAAAAATTAATCATTCATACGTAAACGGGGTGAAAGAAACCAAATAATAGTTGTGAAGATTAGTAAAATAACAGCATTAATCATTATTGCTGTTGGAGATGTGAATTGTTCAGCCATTGTTCCTATCCATAAAGCACCAATCGGCATAAATCCGAAAAAACTGAAACTATAAACTCCCATAACTCTTCCGCGGAATTCTTCCGAGACGAGTGTTTGAATTAAACCGTTAGCCATGTTGTTGACTGCAATAATTCCGGCTCCAACTCCCACCAGTATTAATGCAGATAATATGAACGAACTGTTTAAAGAAAATATTATCATGAAAAAAGGTAATGATGCTAAACCGAAGACTAATACTTTTCCTCTTGCAAGGTACTTACTGGAAGACGCTATTACTAAAGAGCAAATTACAGCGCCAACTCCGCGCGATGCTTGAAGGAGACCGTTTGTTGCCGCATCTCCGTGTAAGATTTTAACCGCCCATGCAGGGAATAACGTTGCTATACTTAGTCCAAACATTGTAGAGAAAGATACTATAAACATTATCAAAAGGATTTGTTTTTGGGTCTTTAGATATTTTAGTCCATCCATTAAATCCCTGCTTACAGATTTATTAATGATTTTTTTTGTTGTCGGCTGATCGAATCTCATCTTCAACAAATTATAAATAACTGCAAGAAATGAAATTCCGTTTATAACAAAACACCACGCCGGTCCTAAAACAGCATATGTAATACCGGCAACTGCCGGACCAATTGCAGCCGCGCTATGAAACATCATTGAATTAAGCGCGATCGCATTAAGAAGATCCTCTTTTGGTACGAGTTCATTAACAAATGCTTGGCGCGCTGGTGCATCAAATGCGTTTGCTACACCAAGAAAAAATGTTAATACAATTATATGCCATGGCTGAACAATATGAGTAAAAGTTAAGAATGCTAGAACAAAAGCAAGAAGCATCATTATTGTCTGAGTAATGATTAAAATATTTTTTCTTGAAAAACGGTCCGCAATAACTCCACCGTGAAGCATGAACAGCCACGAAGGTAATCCATTAGCGAAGCCTACATAACCAAGAAAAGCAGGCGAGTGTGTTAATTCAAAAATGAAGAACGCTTGTGCTGTCATCTGCATCCATGAACCGAATAGAGAAATTATTTGTCCTATGAACCAGAGTTTGTAATTACGGTGTTTCAATCCTGCGAAAGTAGATTGCCAGCTTAGTTTTGGTTTTCCGTGTGAAATAAGTTTTTCACTATTGTCTGAGATATTTTTTGTAACGATTTGCGGCTCTTTTGAAAGGTTACTCATGAAATTATCATGCTTTAGTTTTGATCATGCTCTCGTCCTTTTAGAATAAGACAAAGAGCATGATCATGAAAGCTTTATCTGTTCTTATCCAAATATTTAGCAACATCTTTTGCAAAGTAGGTCAATATCATATCAGCGCCGGCGCGTTTGATTGCCGTTAGCGATTCGATCATAACGCGTTCTTCGTCAATCCAATTATTTCTTCCTGCGGCTTTAATCATAGCATATTCACCGCTGACTTGATAAGCAGCAGTTGGCATTCTAAATTTTTCCTTAACACGCCAGATAATATCAAGATAAGCTCCCGCAGGTTTTACCATTATAATATCAGCGCCTTCTTCGATATCGCTCTCAGCTTCACGTAAAGCCTCATTACTGTTTGCTACATCCATCTGGTGAGAACGGCGGTCGCCAAATGCCGGTGTGGACTCCGCAGCGTCTCTAAACGGTCCGTAATAACCGGAAGCGTATTTTACTGCATAACTCATTACCGGTATTTCCGTGAATCCCTTTTCATCAAGAGCTTTGCGGATTGCGCCGATTCGTCCATCCATCATATCCGACGGAGCGATTATATCTGCGCCGGCTTCAGCGTGTGATATAGATTCTCTTACAAGTAAATCAACCGTCTCATCATTTAGAATCTTTTCGCCGTGTAAGACTCCGCAATGACCGTGCGAAGTATATTCGCACAAACAAACATCTGTTATCACTAATAATTTTTTTGTTGCTTTCTTAATTGCTCTTACAGCTTGTTGAATAATTCCGTTTGGATCGTAAGCGCCGGAACCGACTTCATCTTTGTGATCCGGAATTCCAAAAAGAATTACAGCCGGAATACCAAGTTTTTCAACTTCTTTGCATTCTTCAACCAAAACATCAATAGACATTTGGAAAACGCCCGGCATAGATTTGATTTCGTTTTTTATTTTTTGTCCGGTGACTGCAAAGAGTGGATAGATTAAATCGTTTTTTGTTAATACTGTTTCGCGTACCAGATCCCGCACGGTTGGATTATATCTTAACCTGCGTAATCTTTTAGTTGGATATGTTGCCATAATAACCTCTTTTTAATTGATAATTGCGAATTTAGAATTGCTAATTAACTACTCTTTTAATTTCTTCAGAATAGAAATCAGCAACTTTATTAATTCTTCGCAATCGTTTTTTAAACTATTGAATTCATTTTCATCTAAAACAGATGCTTCTTTTAATAATTTTAACCAATATTCAGTTTCTTTTGCTTCTTTTAAAGCAATAGAAAGTTTATTAATGAAATCCTTTTTTGATACTGCTTCTTGAGATTCAGCGACATTGGCGCCAATTGATGTACCGCTTCTTAATATCTGACTTAATAAATCTTTGATTTGATAATTATTTTTTAGTCGTATAGAATAAAATTTTACAATTCGAACACCAAATCTAAAACTCTTTTCTAAAACCGGGTTCCCATATTCAACTTGTTTTTCAAATACTTTCATATAATTTGCAATTAGCCATTCTCAATTTGCAATTATTTTTTTAAGAATGATCTCGGAGTTCTTAACACAATCTCCTACAGAAATTCCACCGCGATAGTTCCCGCCTAGGAATATTCCAGGATTCTCTTTCTCAAATTTATCAAAATAATTCTCATGCTCAATGTAACCAAGATTATACTGCGGAATGGCTTTCTGCCATATTCTTTCTTGGATAAAAACCGGATCTACATTTATCTTCATTATCTCTTTGAACTCATTTAGAGCGTTATCAATCAAAATCTGTTTATCGGCATCAAACAATTGAGGGGAGCGGGCGCCGCCGACAAAGAGTGTGAACGCGGCTTTATCATCATCACAGCGGTTTGGAAAGATTGTCGAACTCCAAATCGCACCAAGAAAATTTTTCTTTTCTTTTGATGGGATTAAAAATCCAAATCCATCAAGAGGAAGACCTATATCTTTTTTATTAAAGCCAAGATATAAAACCATCACGGGCGGATAATAAATATCTTCAAGATGTTGAATTAGATTTTTATCAAGAGAACCAAATATTTTCGAAGTTACGTACGCCGGCACAGTTGATAATACAAGGTCAGCAACAAGCTCATTCTGCTTACCGTTTTGCTCGTATAAAATTTTCCATTGAGATTCTGTTGAGTCGGAAACGCGCTCTACTTTCTGAACTCTGCATTTGTATAAAATGGAGCCGCTTAGATTTTTAGCTATTGCTTTTGGTAATGTCTGCATGCCGTTAGTGAAAGAAAACATTTTTGCGCTTTGTTTTGATTCCTCAGCGCGTTTCTTTCTCTCGCGTGCGCCTTTGATCATTCCTTTTACCAATCCTCCGTAAATTTCTTCAAGGCGGTACAATTTGGGGAATGCTGATTTAACGCTTAATTTATACGGGTCTCCGGCAAATACGCCGCTTACAAAGGGATCAATTGCATAATCTAAAAATTCTTTTCCCAATCTTCTTTGTACAAACTCTGCAATGCTCTGGTAATATCCGTCAGATGATTTTCCAATAAAAGGTTCACCGAACAAGCGGAGTTTGCCTTTCAAAGAGAATAATTTTGTTTTTAGAAAAACAGAAGCGCTTGTAGGCAAGGCGTGAAGTTGATTGTTTCTCAAAATAAATCTTTTGTTAGAAATTTCACTTGCATAGATCATTTCATCTGAAAGCCCAACTTCGTTAACAAGCTGGCGTATAAGAGGAGTTGTTTCAAGACCGCTGTTGGGTCCGAAGTCTACTAAGAATCCATTCTGATTAATAGTTTCCATCGAACCGCCCGGTTCGTTTTTGAGCTCAAGAATTTTTATATCAAAACCTTCTTTCTTAAGCCAATGCGCTGTTGCTAATCCCGATATACCGGCGCCGAGTATTGTAATTGATTTTTTGTTAGCCATGTTTTTGAGCTAGAAGCTAGAAGTGAGAGGTAAGAAAAATGAAACGTCTTACCTCTAGCTTTTTACCTTTTGCTTATAATTAGTTTAATCCTCTTTTAATTAGCAGTGCATCAACTTTAGGTTCTCTTCCTCTAAATTTTTTATAAAGAACCATCGGATCATCGCTTCCGGATTTTTCAAGAAGAGTTCTGAATGCTTCTGCAGTTTTTTTATCAAATACATTATGAGTCTCTTTAAATGCGGCGAAAGCGTCAGCATCGAGTATCGCAGCCCAAATATAACCATAATATCCAGCCGCATAACCGTCATCAGCAAAGATGTGCTGAAAATTTGTACTCTGATAACGAGATTCAATTTCCGGAATCAATCCGTGCTTTAATAAAGATTCCTGCTCGAATCTAATTGGGTCTCTTCCTTTTGCATCTGTGATTGTATGCCAGTCCATATCTAGAAAAGACGCAGCTAAATATTCAACTGTATCAAATCCTTGATTGAACTGACCTGCTTTAACAATTTTTTCAATTAATTCTTTCGGGATCGGTTTTCCGGTTTTATAATTTTTAGCGTACATCTTAAGAACTTCCGGATCCGAAGCCCAGTTCTCCATTATTTGAGAAGGCAGTTCAACGAAATCAACGGGAACTCTTTTTCCGGTTGGATACACGGACACTCCAATTAATCCGTGCAGAGCGTGACCGAATTCATGAAACAACGTAGAAACATCGTCAAAACTTAGCAAAGCAGGTTTGTCTTTTGTCGGTTTTGTAAAATTTCCGACATTATAAACTACCGGAGAAATATATAGTCCATCAATATTTGATTGACCTCTTAATTCGCTCATCCATGCACCGCTTCTCTTGCCATCGCGCGGAAAATAATCTGTGTATAAAATTCCAAGATGTTTGCCGTTAGATTCTTTTACTTCAAAAACTTTTACGTCAGGATGATAAACCGGAATATCTTTTCTCTCTTCGAATTTTAATCCGTAAAGTTTATTTGCAACAGCAAAAGCTCCGTCAATAACATTCTCTAACTTGAAGTAAGGTCTAAGCATCTCTTCATCAAGAGCATATTTTTCTTTCTTAACTTTTTCTGCGTAATACCACCAATCCCACGGCTGTAATTGGAAATTACCTTTTTCATTATCAATCATTTTCTGCATATCATCGGCTTCAATTCTTGCCCGGTGCAAAGCCGGAATCATCAGGTCGTTGAGAAATTTGTAAACGTTATCCGGATTTTTAGCCATATTGATTTCAAGTTTAAAATCCGCATAAGTTTTGTAGCCTAAAAGATTTGCTTTCTCTACACGAAGAGAAGCCATCTTTGTAAGAATTTTTTTTGTGTCAAATTCATCATTATTATTTCCGCGATTGAGGTATGCCTTGAACAATTTTTCCCTCAGATTTCTCTTTTCTGAGTATTGAAGGAATGGTGTCCAGCTTGGTCTTTGAAGTATGAATGCCCATTTACCTTCAAGTCCTTTTTCCTTTGCGGTTTCAGCCGCGCCCTGAATAACATCAGCCGGAAGGCCGGCAAGATCGTCTTTGTTATCAATTACCAATCCAACAGCATTTGTTTCTTTTAGAATGTCTTCACCGAATTTATTTCCAAGCGTGGAAAGTTCTTCATTGATTTTCTTGAGTTTTTCTTTCCCTTCATTATTAAGGTTAGCGCCGCCGCGTACAAAATCCAGATAGTAATTCTCCAGAACAACTTTTTGCTCGGTAGTTAAATTGAGTTTATCCTTTTCTTGATATATAACTTTTACGCGGTCGAAAAATTTATCGTTAAGATAAATTTCATCAAAGTGTTTGGCAATCATTGGCGCAACTTTTCTTGAGATTTCCTGGAGAGAGTCGTTTGTGTTTGCACCGTTAAGGCAATTAAAAACATTATTCACTTTTGTAAAAAGTTTACCGCTCTTCTCAAACGCTTCAATTGTGTTTTTGAAAGTAGGTTTTTCCGGATTGTTAATGATTGCTTCAACTTCTGCTTTTTGATCTTTCATACCTTCTTCATAAGCCGGCATGAAATGTTCATTTTTAATCTCATTAAACGGCGGTGTCTGAAAAGGTGTTTTCCATTCCTTAAAAAAAGGATTATCCATTTTATTCTCGTTCGATTGATATGTGAATGCGCATATTCCAATAAAGACTGCAAGCAACAAAAATTTTGATCTCACGTTAATTCTCCGGTTGATTAATAATAAATTATTAACTGATGATGGCAAGAGGAAAAACTAGAGTAGATTTCTAACCTCTTGCTTCTCGCCTCTAACCACTTACATATTAGTTCAGTCCTCTTCTAGCCAGCAGTGCGTCAACTTTTGGCTCTCTGCCTCTAAATTTTTTATAAAGATCCATTGCGTCTTCAGTTCCGCTTTTTGCCAAGACATATTTTCTAAAATTTGATGCAACTTTTTTATTAAATAAAGTAGTTTCCTTAAACGCTTGGAATGCATCTGCGTCAAGAACCGCAGCCCAAATATAACTGTAATAACCGGCAGAATAACCGCCAATCATATGGCTAAAATTTGTGCTCTCATACCGTGATTGAATCTGCGGGATCAATCCAATTTTAGCAAATGACTGCTTTTCAAACTGCTGCACATCTCTTTCGTTAGTATCAGATAGAGTATGCCAATCCATATCTAAAAACGATGCGGCAAGATACTCAACAGTCTCAAATCCTTGATTGAATAAACGTGATTTCTCAATCTTATCAATTAATTCTTGAGGAATGATTTCTCCGGTTTGATAATGCTTCGCGTACATTTTTAGAACTTCGGGTTCTAGCGCCCAATTCTCCATAATCTGAGAAGGCAGTTCTACAAAATCTCTTGGTGTAGATTTTCCGCCGGGATACATAGTATTAGAGAACAAAGAATTAAGTGCGTGCCCGAATTCATGAAATAAAGTATTTACTTCATCAATACTAAGAAGAGCGGGTTTATCGGCGGTTGGTTTAGAAAAATTGCCGACATTATATACCAGCGGAGTAATAAATTTGCCGTCAATGTTTGATTGACCTCTGAATCCGCTTGACCACGCGCCGCTTCTTTTGCCGTCACGCGGAAAATAATCTGAATAATAAATGCCGATATGTTTTCCGTTTGATTCTTGTACTTCAAAAACTTTCACATCAGGATGATAAACTTGGATGTCATTCCGTTCGATAAATTTTATTCCATATAGTTTGGAAGCAACAGCAAAAACACCGGTGCGAACATTATCAACTTGAAAATAAGGGCGAAGCATTGATTCATCTAAATCATATTTTTCTTTTTTAACTTTTTCCGCATAGTACCACCAATCCCACGGCTCTAATTTAAAGTTGTCGCCTTCGTTATCAATAATTTTCTGCATGTCGGCAACTTCCATATTCGCCCGTTTTAATGCCGGTGTCCAAAGTTCATTCAAAAACTTGTAAACAGCAGTGGAGTTCTTTGCCATATTTCTTTCAAGTACAAAATCCGCATGAGTTTTATAACCCAATAAATTTGCTCTTGAAACTCTTAGCGAAGTAATTCTAGATACTATTTTATTATTATCAAATTCATTATTGTTATTACCGCGGGTTATGTACGCATTAAAAAGTTTTTCTCTCAGATTGCGTTTTGTGGAATATTGTAAGAATGGAATAAAGCTTGGCTTCTGAAGAGTGAATGCCCATTTGCTTTCCATCTTTTTTGCCTTTGCCAGCTCAGCGGCACTTTTAATTAAGTCATCTGGGAGTCCAGCCAGATCATCTTTATTATCAATAACTAATCCAACTGCATTAGTTTCCTTCAAACTATTTTCACTGAACTTTAATCCGAGCATTGACATCTCTTCATTAATCTTTCTTAGTTTTTCTTTCCCTTCCGCAGTTAAGTTAGCGCCGCTTCTAATAAAATTTGTATAATAATTTTCGAGAACAGTTTTTTGCTCGGGTGTTAATTTCAGTTTATCTTTTTCCAAGTAGAGCGTTTTGATTTTTTCAAAGAGTTGCGGATTAAGACTAATATCATCTCTCTGTTTTGCAAACATTGGCGTAGTAATGCGGGCAATCTTTTGAAGCTCATCGTTAGTATTAGCGCCGGTCAATCCGCCAAAAACTCTGGTTACTCTGGAAAGAAATTCTCCGCTTTTTTCTAATGCTTCAACTGTGTTTTTGAATGTCGGCTTTTCTTTATTGTTTATGATAGCATCTATTTCCGCTTTCTCTAATTTGATTCCTTCTTCAATTGCTGGCAAAAAATGTTCGGTTTTAATTTCATTGAAAGGAGGAGTTTCAAATGGAGTATTCCATTTCTTAAAGAAAGGATTGTCTGAATTCTTGCTGGCTTGTGGATAAATGATCGAAGTCATTAAAATGATCACAAATAAAAGAGATAATTTCTGTTTCATAACTCTTCTCCAGAGTTTTGTGGCGGATTAGTTTTTTACATGATCTATATTTTATTACGATTATCCGCTATAGGTGAAAAGACGTGTGTGAAATGCTTTACTTAATAGATCCCTTTTTCACAATTGACTTATCACTAGTTCTGCAAGGGCTTGCACAAACAACTCGGAATCATTCAAACCCTTCATCACAATATAATTTTCAATTCCGGCTTTATCGGCAACATGCCGGTATTCAATATCTAATTCGAATAAAGTTTCTACATGATCGGAAACAAAACTTATCGGTACAATCAGTAGATTTTTTTTGTTCTCAGAAGTAAGACTTTCAATCATACTTGCGGTTGAGGGCTCGAGCCATTTCATCGGTCCAACTTTACTTTGAAAACAAAGATGATGTTTATGAGAATGATTTCTTGCATTCATCACTGCTTCGACTGTTTGCTGGATATGATTACTGTATGGATCACCTTTCTTAACAAGACTAACGGGCGTTCCGTGCGCGCTGAAAACGATCTGAATTTCTTTTCTTACTTGTTCTGGAAATCTTAGTATAGTCTCATCAATTCTCTGGTTGATTGCGGCAATGTATTTCTCATTCAAATAAAATTCTTTAATGTAAATCAGTTTAGAAGAATCTCCCTTGTAATGTCTATTCCATTCGTTGAATGAGGAACCGATTGTAGTAATTGAATAGTGCGGATAGAGAGGCAGCAAAACAATTTTATCATAATTCTTGTTTTCAACTTTAGTTACAATTTCTTCGGTCAAAGGTTTCCAGTAACGCATTGCAGTATACACATCTATAGCTGGGAAATCTTTACGCAAATATTCTTGAAGCATTGCTCTCTGTTTTTCAGTCCATTCGTTAATTGGAGATTTTCCGCCGATGAGTTTATATTCCGCCGCGACTTTAGGTGCGCGTCTGCTTGAAATTAATTTAGCAAAAAGTTTTTGTCCGAATGGCAGATTAAAAATATCCGGATCGCAGAAGAGGTTATATAAAAACGGTTCGATTGCCTCGATAGAATCCGGTCCGCCAAGATTGAATAGCACTACCGCAGTATTCTGCAAAATAAATTCCTTTCAAAAAAATTAAACTGTTCTCGAATATCTTGCTGTGTCTTCTTTACGCTCGATATATCCGTCAAAATTCATTGCGATGTTTCGAATGAGCAGTCTTCCCATTTGAGTAACGGTTAGTTTTTTATTCTTAATTTCGACTAAACCATCGCCGATAAATTCATCCATTCCTTTTATAGCGTTACTGAAATATTTATCGAACTCTATTCCGAATTGTTTCTCAACAGTTGAAAAGTCAAGTTCAAAATCGCACATTACTTTTGTAATTACATGACGGCGCAAAAGATCGTCATCAGTCAAATACACTCCGCGTTCAATAGGAAGAGTCTCATTATTAAGAGCGTCGAAATATTCTTTTTCTTTTTTCAAGTTCTGAGAATAAGAATGCCCGACTTGACTGATGCTTGTTATTCCCATACCGTACAAATCAGTTCCGGCGTGAGTGCTGTAACCTTGAAAGTTGCGGTATAATTTTTTTTCTCGTTGAGCAACAGCAAGTTCATCATCCGGTTTTGCAAAGTGATCCATTCCAATAAAAACATATCCTGCATTTGTAAGTTTTTCGATCGTCATTTTAAGAATTTCTAATTTCTCTTCCGGCGCAGGCAGATCTTCCGGTTTGATTAGAGCCATATGTTTTTTCATCCACGGAACATGAGCATAATTAAAAACCGCAATCCGGTCCGGAGAGATATCAATTGTAGCATCTACTGTCTTACCAAAAGTTTCTAATGATTGAAAGGGAAGTCCGTACATCAAATCAAGATTGATGCTTTGGAATCCAAGTTGCCGTACCCAGCTTACAACTTGCCGAGTCATTTCTTCCGGCTGAACTCTGTTAACCGCTTTTTGCACTTTGTCGTTGAAATCCTGAACACCCATGCTTATACGGTTAAATCCGCCTCCTCTGAGAGCTGCAAGGTGTTCTTTGGTTAATCCGCGAGGGTCAATTTCGCATCCTTCCTCAGCATCATGTTTTATTTCAAAATTTTTATTGATGAAAGAAATCAAATCAGTAATCTCATCGGGATTAAGATGTGTTGGTGTGCCGCCGCCCCAATGAAGTTGGGCTACTTTGCGTCCGGGAACTATGTAAGCGCGAAGCATATCAATTTCATTCTTGAGATACTTGATGTATTCTTGAATACGGTCACGGTTGCGTGTAATAATCATATTGCATCCGCAGAAGTAGCAAAGTGTATCGCAGAACGGGAGGTGATAATAAAGTGAAAGTTCCGGAGGATTTGATTCGTTATTTGTGCGGATGATTTCATCCAAATATTTTTCCGGTGTGAATGAATCCTTGAAATGTGGAGCGGTCGGATAACTCGTGTATCGCGGTCCGGGTCTATCATATTTTTTTATTAAGTCGAGATCTATGTTAAACATTACTACTCCAGTCTATTTCACGAAGGAAAGAATCATTTCATTCAAAAAAGGAAAGAATCGCTTCGCTCAATAATTAAATATGTTTCTATTTTGTTGATAAATATTTTATAAAATTTGAAAGTTGTTTTGAAATTTCCAAACAATCATTTTGAAATTTATTATAAGACTCTAATTCGATATAACCTAACTCAACAGCAATATTTAATAAACTTCTAACTTCTCCAACAGACCCTTTTGAGTAATAGAGAAATTTTATAAAATCTTTGTTGCTGCCTCTTTCGAATCCTTCGGCAATATTATTCATTACTGATATTGCTGCACGTTGTATTTGATCCTTAAAACCATAATCCTTTTGATACTTAGTATTATCCAATTTATATATCTCAATACAGAGTTCTTTCGATTTTTGATAAACCGGTATCTCTTCAAAAGTCTTCATTTAATTTCTTCTTTAAATCCCGCTAAGCGGGATGATTCTTTTCTTCTTTCCTTTATACTTCACTTCACATGAAATTTTTTACTTTCTTCTTTAACAACATCCACCAAATATTTCGCATTCTCCGGGGGAACATCCGGCAAAATACCGTGACCGAGATTGAATATGTGTCCGTTATGTTTACCAAATGACTTCAATACTTTTATCGCTTCTTTTTTAATTTTATCATTATCGCCATATAAAACTGTCGGATCGAGATTTCCTTGAAGCGCGACTTTGTTTCCAATCTTACTTCTAACTTTTCCAAGTTCCATTGTCCAATCCAGACCAATGACATCTGCGCCGCAGTTTGCAAGTTTGTTCAATTTATAATGAACGCCTTTAGCAAACACAATTACCGGCTCGTCTTTTCTTTTGATTTGCGATATAACTTTCTGAATATATGCAAGAGAAAATTCTTCGAAATCTGCCGGAGAAAGTAATCCACCCCAAGTATCAAATATCTGAACTGCGTTTGCACCGGCTTCAATTTTAGCAGAAAGATAATCAGCAACAGAATCTGCAATCTTGTCCAATAACATATGTGCGGCTTTCGGCTTATTATAAATGAATTTTTTTATTTCCGAAAAACTTTTTGATCCGCCCCCTTCAACCATGTAAGTCATTAGAGTCCAGGGTGAACCGGCAAATCCAATTAACGGAACACGTCCGTTCAATTCTCTTTTAGTGAGAGAAACTGCGTCGAGAACATATTTTAAATCCTTCGTCGGATCTATTTCTTTCAGTTTATTGACGTCATCCATTGAGCGGATTGGGTTATAAAGTTTTGGTCCTTTGCTTTCGATCATCTCCAAACGCATTCCCATAGCTTCGGGAATTACTAGTATATCAGAAAAAATAATTGCAGCATCAACACCAATAAGGTCAACTGGCTGAATTGTAACTTCTGCGGCTAATTCCGGTGTTTTGCACATAGTTATAAAATCTGCTTTCTTACGAATAGCCCGATATTCCGGCAGATATCTTCCCGCTTGACGCATTATCCACGTCGGTGTATATTCAACTGATTTTCCTTTGCACGCTCTTAGAAATAGATCATTTTTTAATTTGGTCAAGAATCCTCCGGTTAAGCTATGTTGGCAGTAATTTGAAAATATTTTATAATCGCTTCCGAAATGCCTTGAAGCGAAAAAATCTCAGGAACTATATGAACGGCAAGTCCTTTTTCTCTTATTGCGTTTTCAGTAGTGGTTCCAATAGCGCAAATTGTACTTGTTCCGAAATACTTATCAGAATCGGTAACACTCATTATTTTAAGAAAATTATTAAACGAAGAAGGACTAGTAAAAACAAAAACGTTAGGATGTTTCTTCTGAATTTTCTTGTGCTCATTTTTCAAATTGCTTAAGTCATTTGGAACTACATCATAAACCGGAACAGAATATACTTGCGCGCCTAGTTCAGATAGTCCTAAATTCAATTCTCCGCTTGATAGGGAAGAACCGGGAATAAATATTTTTTTATCAACCAAATTGAAATCATAAAACTTCTCAATCAATCCTTTTGAGCTGAATTCATCCGGTAGGATATCTACTCTAATTCCAACTGACTCGCACTCATCAGCTGTACTCTTGCCCACCGTAGCAATTTTTATCTTAGATAGATTCAATCTTTTCTTCGTAGCTATATCAAAAAATACTTCGACGGCGTTGGCAGATGTAAGCACGAGATAGTCAAATTGGTTAAACATTTTTAATGCGTCATCTAGTTCCGGAGAGTTGGTTGCGGGCAAAATTTTTATAGTTGGGCAAAAAATTAATTCTGCGTCTTCATGTCTCAAAAAATCCAGATTCTTCTTGCATTCCGCTTCACTCTTGGTAATGAGTATCGTTTTATTTTTTAGTGAATTCATTTTGACCGCGCATTATTATAAACATCTTTTAATATTGCTGCTGCGCCTGCTTTTAGTAAGTCCTTTGCTAATTTTTGTCCGAGTTTTTCCGGATTAGCTTTCGCGCCCCGCATTTCCTTTCTAAATGTTACCGAGCCGTCAACAGCTCCAACCATTGCATCAAGGTATAAACCGTTTGGTTTTACTTGTGCAAAAGCGCCGATAGGAACCTGACAGCCGCCTTCCAAAGTTTTCAGTAGTGCACGCTCGGCAAGAACTGCTACAAATGTTTTTTCATCATGGATTGATTTTAGAATAGTCTCGGCAAGTTTGTTATTCTCTTTAATCTCAATTCCAAGAGCACCCTGTCCAACAGCCGGCAAAATTTCATCTGAATTTATAATGCTGGAAATATATTTATTGAGTTTCAGTCTTTCTACGCCTGCACGTGCTAGAATTATTGCGTCCCAATTCGATTCTAAAAACTTTTTAATTCGCGTAGGTACATTGCCTCTCAACTCTTCAATCCTTAAATCCGGACGAAGATGAAGCAGCTGCGACCTTCTTCTTAAAGAACCGGTTGCTACAATTGCGTTCTCGCGTAAGTTATTAATTTTTATCCCTTTTTTACGAGCGATCAAAATATCTTCAACCGGATGACGTTTCGTAACAGCAGCAAGTTTCAATCCTTTGGGAATTTCAGTCTGCAAATCTTTCAAACTGTGAACGGCAATATCAATAGTTCCTTTTAACAATTCATTTTCCAATTCTTTTGTGAAGAGACCTTTATCGCCAATCTTAGAAAGCGCTACATCAAGAATTTTATCACCTTTTGTATTGATGATTTTTATTTCGACTGAAAGATTTTTGTTTTTTCGTTCAAGTTCTTTCTTAATAAATTTAGCCTGCCAAAGAGCAAGTTCGCTTCCGCGCGATCCGATTACAAGTTTATTCTTCATCAATATTGTCCTCTGATTTTTTCCCGTTGCTCGATTCATTTCCATTCGTTGGTAAATGATCCAGGTTAAACAATTCTTTTAAAATCATTGTATTGGTTGTTACATCGTTAATATTGGCGCCTGTTTCGGCGAACTCTCTCAATTTTACAGTAGGGTTATGAAGCAGACGTCCGATCATTCTGCGAGTCATGTCTTCGATTTTAATGTAATCGTCTTCGCTCACTTTGTTCCTAATTTTTTCTAATTCGTCGTGGCGAATCTCTTCAAAAAAAGCACGCATAGTCTTAATGGTTGGAACAACATCAAGAGTATTGTACCAGCCGAAGAACCCGATCATCTCTTCCATAATAATTTTATTTACGATCGGAATCTGATCCCTCCGTTTTTGCAAATTTTGATCAACGATAATTTTTAGTGAATCCATATCGTGATAAAACACATTATCAATCTTTTTTACATCGTGATCAATATCACGTGGAACGGCAATATCCATCAATACAATTGCTGAACCGCGTCTTTTCTTGATTGCTGATTTAACATCATCAAAAGAGAGAATTAAGTTTTCTGCACTTGTCGCACTGATAATTATATCGAAGTTGTGAAGTTGTTCTGCCAGAAATGAAAAAGGAACTATCTCTCCATGAACTTTTTCCGCTAACTTTTCGGCACGCTCGATTGTTCTGTTAGAAATTGCAATCTTGCCAACACCTTTATCTCTTAGATGAATAGCTGCAAGTTCTCCAGTTTCTCCGGCGCCAATAACGAGAGCAGATTTCTTTTCTAGATTAGCAAAAATCTTTTCAACAACTTGAACAGCGGCATAACTAACGGTTACAGCACCTTCTCCTATTGTTGTCTCTTTAATAGCTCGTTTACCAACCCGGGTCGCGGTATCAAAAATTCTTCGAAGAACAGATCCGGCAAAACTTAAATCCTCGGAGATCTCAAACGCTTCTTTTACCTGTCCCAATATTTGGCTGTCGCCAATTATCATGGAATCAATTCCGGAAGCAACAGAAAATAAATGCTTAACCGCGCCGCATGAAAAATATTTTGCTATATGTTGCGGCTGAATACCGACGCCGGGTTTGAAATCTATAAGTTTTTCTATAAGCTGTGTTGTGTCTAATCCTAAATTTTTAGGAAAACCAAATATTTCCGTCCGGTTACATGTTGAAATTACAACTCCATCGGAAAACAAGGATTCCTTTAAGCGCGGAATGAACTCAACGATTTCTTCGCGACTAAGATGAACTGCTTCCCGAAGCTCGAGAGGAGATGTGTTATGATTTATTGATATGCCGACTAAATTCATTTTAAAACTTTCAATAAAACGAGTGAAACGTCTTTGCTAATGTGTTCGTGATTATCAAGGAGATTATTGCAACAACAAATCCAATTAGAGAAAAA
>JAKAKD010000064.1 GCA_021824635.1 Bacteroidota bacterium
ATATTTTTTTCTAACCGGTAAAAATTTTATCTTAGTCCCGTTCAATTTTCGGGGTGTAGCGCAGCCCGGTTAGCGCGCTTCGTTCGGGACGAAGAGGTCGGGAGTTCGAATCTCCCCACCCCGACATTTATTACAATAATTTCTCAGTACGGTCCTGATACAGCTCCGCCCTGGTCATGTGATACCCAATACCAGCCTGTTTTCGACGTATCATTTATCCACTTCTCTTTTACGATTGCTATGTTTCTTGTCCAACCCGTTCCGCTTGCGGTGCCTGTCGTATTTATTGTCTGTTTTAATACAAACCATCTATACACCCAATTCCCTTTGCCGGCTACTTTTGGATTTGTCTGAACTCCGTTAATTTGATAATCCGATGTGTTCGGCAACTGTGGCATATTTCCGCCTATCACTGTCGTTGTCGTTGAAAAATCTATACTTAATTTTGACGCAATTATGTCTTTCAACCACGACTCACTTACTGTTCCTGATCCGCTCGATGAATACGAATTGGTTGCTGAAAATGTTTTTGTACCCGATCCAGAAGCTAATTCCAAATAATCTGATAAACCTGTTGTAGGAGTTCCATCGGTTAAATTTAGTGTTGCATCTTCTGATATTGCATAAATTGTAAAATGTGTCACCGGAGCTGAAGCCGTAGTTCCACCAGCGTTTACCGTTGCAGTAAATCCAGAATTTGTATATGTACCTGTTTGTTCATTCAATTGTAATAATGGAAATGTTTTTCCTACCGGTTGTGCTGAAGGTAATGGAAAACTTATTGTAACAGCTTGTTGGAATTGTATACCAGATGGACCAAACTGACCGGCTGATTGAACTGCTGATGCAGCAGTTGTTGTAGGAATTGGAAGTTGACCGGCTGGTATAGCAGCAGCTGTTATTGTTACTGGTGCAGAAACTGCGCTTGGCGGTACCGAAACAGTTAACGGTTGTGATGACACCGATTGTGTGTTGGGTGTGCTTGCTTGACCGCCGGTGGCTACTGTTACAGGTGCTGATGCTACTTGAAATTTTGCCAACAAAATATCTGAAACAACGGCAGAATTTGCCGCTTTGTTAATGTCAGCCACCTTTGTGTCAAATCCATAACCATCTTTATTTGCAACCACAAGAAGAGTTATGTCTGTGCCAGTAGTTGCATCATAAGTATATTTACCAGAATTATCTGAAAGTACTGTTGACAAAACTGTCCCATCGTTTTTCTTGATTTTTACTATGGCCGAAGCGATTGTGGTTCTATCCGCAGCATCTCTAACATATCCGCTTAAAATAAGGGGTTGCACTGTTGCCGGAGGAGGATTTGGTGTAGGGAGTTCCGGTCCAACTCTCGAACTCTCGCAACTTGAAAATATTATTGAACCAACAAAAAGAAAGAAAAATAAACTAACAGTATATATAAAAGCAGTTTTATACTTTTGCATAATTTACCTCATTTTGCTTTACTAATTTTTAGAGAAATAGTTCTTTATAAAATTTGGATTAAGTTTTTTGCTATAAGTTCCAATTCTATTATCTGTATTATATCTTAGTCCAACTAATTGATCCGGATTTGTTTTAACTAGATAGCTCCATGAAAAATTTTCATCAGTTTTCAATCTTATGAAATCTGGTTTACAATAATGTGAAGGAAAAAGTGGAATGGTAAGATTTATTCCTCCGTTAGAGACTCCTGTACTTGACCTTATAGCGAAAAAACCAATCTCAATTTCACCGAACTCTCTGCTGACATCAAACCGAAAACTCTCATCTCCCATTAAGAATTTACCAACCATTAAACCAAGAGTCAAATTATATTGCGGAACTCTGTATTCTATGCTGAAAGAACCTGTCCATTTGAAGACTTCATTATAAAGAATTTTAGTCATTCCGGAAAATGAAACAAAACTTGTTAGACCAAAATTTAATCCGAGATTAAAATCACCATTTAAGAAATATTTCTTTAAGTCAAAATCTAAACCGAAACGGTTTTGAGTAAAAAGTCCTAACGATGAAGAGACAAAAAAATCATTCGGGAATCTTAATACCTGGTTCAAGACAACACTACCAGGTCTTACCGAATCCTCACTGGTTCCAAATTCGTTAATAATTGGAACGATTAATTGATAATTAAAATTCATTCCTTTCCACCAACTTGTTTTTAATGCACCAATAGCATTAATCTGAGAAATTACCGGTTTTTCGTAAGGTCCGAATTCAAATTTTAGTTGTGGCTTTACTGCAATATCAAATCTAAATGAAGAAGAGTTCACTAATTCTTCTTTCTGAATTTCATTGAAGATGCTATCCGTATTGAAATCTATTTTTAGTTTGGAAGCAAATTCTTTCCCGGAAGAAGTTGAACTGAAATAATTTTTACAATCTGCCACCGATGTTTCAACAGAAACAATTGGAATTTTTCTGTTTTGTGGTATTAAAATAATTTTTTGCCGATCATTCAATTCTGTTACTACTATTTTAAGAATTTCTTTAAGCGCATCAACATCAAATCTATAAACACGATTTTCGTAAGCAATAATTACTCTTTGTTCATCAATTTTCACACGAATATTTTCGAAACCGCTATTAACAAGTTTGCGAATTAAACTGTCTTTAACCGCCGCGTCATTATATCCGAAATTATAGCTGCTCACAAAAAACATAAGGCAGAAGAAAAATATTTGTCTCAAGTATAGAATATTAAATAATCTCAAAATTTGCGGTCTTTCAAACATTTTCATGAACAAGAGAAGAAATAGGATTTAAGAGGAGAAGATACCACCTGAAGATTTAACCCTTACAATTACTAAAAGAATATATGAATTCGATTATATAATTTCAAAGGAAATATTGACTCAATTTAGAATTGTATAAAAAACAATCGAACAAGCTGGAATACCTTTGAATAATTTTATCTAAATTTGCATAAAAAAAGGATGATGCTATGGCAACAAATCACTCATTCGATATCGTTTCCGAAATTGATTTTCAGGAAGTAGATAATGCTATGAATCAAGCAATAAAGGAGATCTCACAGCGTTTCGATCTTAAAGATTCGCACACCGAAATTGTCCTCAATAAAAAAGAGAAACAGATAGCACTTAACACAAAAGACGACTATTCACGTAAACAATCTATTGATATTCTTCAATCAAAATTCCTTAAGCGCGGTATCTCCATAAAAGCATTAAAATACTCCGAGCCCGAGCCTGCGGCTAATTCCAGACTTAAACAAACAATTGATCTTCAAAGCGGAATCTCTAAAGAAAATGCTAAAATTGTAACCAAGATGATTAAGGAGAGCAAACTCAAAGTGAATTCACAAATTCAGGATGAACAAGTACGCGTACAAGCAACAAAAATTGATGACCTTCAGGCGATAATGAAATTAATTAAAGATGCAGATCTCGACTTCCCCGTTCAATTCACAAACTATAAATAGTATCTACAAAAAAAAGAACCCCGCAAAAGCGGGGTTCTTTTTTACTTCATTTCTTACAAAATTAGAAAGAGTATCTAACTCCTAACTGCATTTGCCAACGTGAAGATAAGTCTGAATAACTCCACGGAACATTAGTCTTTGGTTTGTTAAAGCTGTAAACGGGTGTATTTGCTTTTCCGTTATAGTTAATCATGCCTTGAAAATATACAATGTTATAAGTATCATATCCAATATCATAAACTTGACCCCAGCTTGGTTTTAGCAAGTTGAGCAAATTCTGAATATCAAGTGTCAACTGGAATGAACCTAGACCCCAAAGATCTGGAATACTCTGAGCAATATGTAGATCAAAATATTCTCTCCAAGGAGCTGAACTACCATTTCTCTCTGCAATATTACCGCGATTTGCATTCAAGTATTCATTGTTTTTAATGAAAGCATCTAAGTCCGCAAAAGTTGTACCCGCTTTTGTAGAAGGGACAAACTGACCGCTTGAAATTGATCCAAGAAGAATTTCACTGCTGTTTCTTGGAATATAGAACAAATCATTTCCACCAAAACCATCATTGTTCAAGTTTTTACCATCACTTGCAGATATTGTAAAGGAGAATGGAGAACCTGTTTGACCGTTGTAGAATAATGTAATTGCCGTTGGTGCATTCTTAAAGAATTCAGCAGTATACGTAACGGAGGCAAATAATCTGTTACGGATTTCCCAATCAGAAGTATTTAATGGCGGATTATTCGGATCGCCACTTATTGCAGAATAAGCCATTTGAGAACGTGCTTGAGAAGAAGTAACACTATTACGGTCGTATGATCTTCCATATGTATAACCAGCACTTACTGAGAATCCTCTGGAAACGTTTCTTTGAATCTGGAATACTAAATTGTACTGATAACCGTCGCTTGTATTATACAGATACATAATATCGTTGAAATTATTATTGTAGCTGTTGGTTCCGCCATAAATTGGACGACCGTCAACACCACTACCAAGTGCTGCTACTTTTCCAATAGCCGGCATAATGTTGATTTTCTTGTAAAGTAGATCATTGATTGATTGAGAATAGAGGAATTCCGCAGTTCCAACAAAACCCATTGGCAATTCCTGATCTACACCTAAGTTATATCTTAACAACTGTGGCATTTTCAAATTTGGATCAGCCAAATCAATTTCAGATTTTACAGTTGGTGCACCTAATGAAGGATGCTGACCAGGTAGATACTGATTATTTGGATCAGCTCTAAATGGTAATGTTTTTCCATAAGCACTGACTTCAGCTATCAACATACCAGAGTTGCCATAATTATTAGAAATCCAAACGTAAGCAGGACGACCTGTGAAGATACCAACACCGCCTCTAACTTGAGTTGTTCTATCACCGGATACATCCCAGTTAAATCCAACTCTCGGAGACCATAAAAGATTTCCTGTTGGCACCTGATCTGTGCTCATTCCAGGTAAATATTTTGAAACAGAATCGTTCTTTGCAGGTAAATCCGGGAAAATTGGAATGTCAACACGAACTCCATAAGTCAATTTTAATTGAGGCAATACTGCCCATTCGTCCTGAAGATAGAAACCAAATTGAGCGACACTGAATTTAGCAGCTGGCTGTGAATCGCTAGTTCTTGAGTAATCATGCCAATATGCGGATACTTTATCATTCTGGAAATCTGCTAAACTATTATATTGATAAGAACCTAGAAAATTTCTGATGAATAAATTTCTGAATGAGAAAAATTCATTATGAGTACCAATTGTGATTGTATGGTTACCGGCGAAATAAGAAAAGTTATCAGTTAATTCAATAATATCTTGATCTAACTGATTTGCGCCGGAGTACTGATCGAAACCGGCTGTCATTGTGAAAGTACCGCTTAATTCTCTAACTGATACCAACGGGGTCAATGCGCCTGTATTTGTTCTATGATCACGAATTGTTGTATAGCCAGCAATTAATTCGTTTGAAATGTTGTTGCCGAAATGACTGTTTAATCTAAGAATAGTCGAATTCGTGGTACTATTCATTCTGTAATTATAAGAATCGAAACTCATGCTTGAAGTACCTCTGCCGGATAAGTTATCCCGATAAGCATCAACATAGTTATTGGTAAGAGAAAGTTGATGGTTCTCAGAGAGGTTGTAATCAAATCTCAACAACAACTTAGTGCTTGGTTGTTGGGAACTGAAAACATCATAACTACCTGGATTCGCCATTCCTTTTGAAGCTAATATAGTCTTGAATTGTTCAACTAACGCTGTCAATTGTGCCGGCGTATTATTTCCGAATCCGTTCTGCAAAGATGTATTATATATAGGTCTTGTATTTGTCGTCATTTCTCCGTTAACAAAGAAGAAAAGTTTATCTTTTACAATCGGACCGCCGAGACGAAACCCATATTGATAGTTAGAGAAATTAGCAACTTTTTGATCTAGCCCTGTGTTCGCATTTCTTTGACCGATGAAATTCTGATTTCTGCCATATAAAAATGCCGATCCGGCAAAAGTATTAGCACCGGAACGTGTAATTGCATTTATTCCGCCGCCTGTAAATCCGCCGTATCTAACATCGTAAGGTGCAATAACAACTTGAAATTCTTGTATAGCATCCAAACTGATTGGGTTTGTTCCTGATGTTCCGCCAGGTGTACCTGAGGAACCAAGACCAAATAAGTCATTGTATTGAGCTCCATCAATTTGAATATTATTGAATCTGCTGGTTCTACCCGCGGCTTGTAGATTTAGACCGGAGAAAAGTGGAGATAATTTTGCAAAGTTTGAAAAACTTCTGTCAATAGTTGGAATTTGTTCAATCTGTTTAAGTGATACGTTTTGAGAAGCACCTGTTCTTGCTTGGCTAAGAACTGCGCCTCTTTCTGCTGTTATAGTAACACCTGTAAGTTGAACTGCTTGTTCTGGAAGTTTGAAATTGATTTGTAAATTTTGACCTAATTCAAGATTGAAACCTTCTTCAACTTGAGTAGTGTAACCAATCATTGATACAGTTACTCTGTATGGACCGCCAACTCGTAAACTTACCAAGTTATACTTTCCATCTAGTCGAGCAGTTGTACCAAATTGTGTTCCTGATGGTAGATGAACTGCTATAATTGTAGCACTAGGTAATGGATTTCCGTTTTGATCTACAACTGTTCCGTTAATAGCTGCAGTCGTTTGGGAATACATTAACTGAGAGCTAAACAGAACAACCACAAACAGGAAAAAGGAAATCAATTGTTTAACTTTTCTCATACAATACTCCTTAGTGGGTTAGTGAATTATTAATTAATATGGAATTTTTAATAGAATGTTTTTGAAATAAAGTGGTGATAAAACAAAAGCCAGAATGTAATATTATTTTCAAATTCATTGAGAAGAGAGATCTTTAGTTAATAAACTCAAAATTCACGTTCAAATGACCGGAGACTTTTTTTTTGCACTTGGAAGATATGAAAATCTCACTAATGTCAAAAGGGTTTAACAATTTTTTAATATTCGGGTAAAATCAGATTTTTCCGGAAAATGTGAAAAATGTTTTGCCGAAGCGATTATTTTAACTAAATCTCAGTGGTTTCACTAATAACTTCTAAAGCTAATCAGCGGAAATCTGTTTTTATCTCTGCTCAATTTTTTCATAATAGCTCTTAGAGATACCTTTAACTTCTTTCGTACAATAAAGGTCAAATTAAATCGGCAACATTCTTATATTTGGCACATGTTTATTAATCTGAGGAAAAATTAGAATGAAAAGATACATTGCAATTTTCTGTTTAGTAATAATTTCTACAATTACTTTCGCTCAGTCAAAGCCATATGTAATTTTAGTTTCATTCGATGCATTCAGGTGGGATTATCTAAATCGTGGATTATCTCCTAATCTTGAAAAGATTAGAGAAGAAGGAGTTTCGGCTCTTTCATTACGACCATCATTCCCGTCGAAAACTTTTCCCAATCATCTTTCTATTATAACAGGAATGTATCCCGCTCATCATGGAATAATCCTAAATAATTTTACCGATCCATTTGATAAAACTTTCTACCGCATGAGCGATACAAATTCAGTACGGGATGGAAGATGGTATCTTGGAGAAGCTTTTTGGGAAACGGCTGAGCGCCAGGGTATAATTACTGCAAGTTATTTTTGGCCCGGATCTGAGCTCAAACTTTCTTATCGCAAACCAACTTACAATCAAGCTTACGATCATAATAGACCGTATGAAACCCGTGTTGACGGAGTAATAGATTGGTTAAAGCTTCCATCGGAAAAACGTCCTCATTTTATAACACTTTATTGCCATGAAACCGACACGCAAGGTCACAATTTTGGTCCCGATTCACCGCAAACAAATGAAGCAATAAAACGACTTGACTACATTGCCGGTTACCTTTTGAAAAAAGTGGATGAAATAAAAATGAAAGACAGTGTAAATGTTATTTTTGTTTCAGATCATGGTATGACTAGTATTTCCAAAGAGAGAACCATTAATATTGAAAATATTGTTGGCAGTGAAAAATGTAAATTTTACGATATGGGTCCGGTTATGTTTGTTGAACCGGCGAAAGAAAAGATTAAAGAAGTTTATGATATACTTAAAAAGAATGAAAACCATTACAAAGTATATTACCGTTCAGAAATTCCCGAGTATTATCATTTTAACGATCATCCTTTTATCTCTTCAATAGTTGTAATTGCAGATCTTGGCTGGTCAGCTGTTTCAAATTATGCTAGAAAATCGGAACGTGAAGAAAAAGGCAATCATGGTTACGATAACAACCAGCTTGATATGCATGGAATATTTTTAGCTACCGGTCCAAGTTTCAAAAAAAATTATCATACGGGAACTTTGTGGAATATTGATATCTATCCTCTGCTCTGCAAAATTTTTGATATTTACCCGCGTACTAATATAGACGGCAAGCTCGATCGTATCGAATTCATTTTGAACAATAATTAACCCGTTGTGTGAATAAGAACAAGCAATAAAAATTCTACAAACAACGGACAAATAACTCCAGCATTTATGCTGGAGTTAAAGAAAGAAATTTACAATACGGACTTTAGTCCCAAAACAAAAGTGAATAACTGTGGCTAAAGCCTAATTCGTTGTGGTTATGAGTCCCCCGACATAAATGTCGGGGTTTAATTCACACAACTGGTAATAATTAATTAATAAAGTGAGAACTGATGACAAAAAATCTTTTAAAGATAGATTACGAAAAATATTCTCTTGCTAATGGATTGCAGGTAATACTTTATCCCGATCAATCATTCCCTCTTGTTGCAGTAAATGTGTGGTACCGAGTTGGTTCAGCTAATGAAAAGCCGGGTAAAACCGGTTTTGCTCACTTGTTTGAACATATGATGTTTCAGGGTTCTCAGAATATTCCGAAGGAAGGACATTTCCGTTACGTTCAAGAAGCGGGCGGAAGTTTAAACGGTTCAACAAGTATTGATCGGACAAATTATTTTGAAACCGTTCCGGCAAATTATTTTGAACTGCCTCTTTGGCTTGAATCTGACAGAATGGGATTTATGATTCCCGGACTAACGCAAGAAAAACTTGATAATCAAAAAGATGTAGTAATGAATGAACGCCGGCAGCATTACGAAAATCAACCGTACGGTCTTGCGTGGGAAAAATTATTTTCAAATTTATTTTCTTCAGATCATCCCTACTCATGGCCAACAATAGGATGGATGGAAGATATTGCAAAGTTTGATCTCGGCGATGTAAAAGAATTTTTCAACACGTATTATTGTCCTAACAACGCAACTCTTGTTGTAGGCGGAAATTTTAATGTACCGAAAACAAAAGATCTTATTGAAAAATATTTCGGGAGTATCCCCAAAGGCAATACTCCACCGGAAGTAAAAACATCAAGGCAATATTTATCCCAAACAAAAAAAATTATACTCGAAGACAACGTTCAGCTTTCGCGTATATATTTAGCTTATCACACAGAGAAAGCGTTCAGCGCAAACGATGCGGCGCTTGATATTCTTTCCGATATACTAACTTCGTCGAAAAACGCGCGGCTGCAAAAATCACTTGTCTTTGAAAAACAAATTGTTCAGGATATCTCATCATTCCAGTATTCTGCCAAGCTGGATGGATCTTTTATTATCGTTTCAACAGCAAAACCCGGAATTGAACTAGAAGTTATAAAGAAAGAAATTGAGGACGAGATTACGAATTTGATAAGCAATGGAATTACCGACGATGAATTGATGCGAGCGAAAAATAGTCTGAAATCATCCTACATCTATTCACTTCAGAAACTGGATTTGATTGTTGACCATTTGAATCATTACAATTATTTCCTCAACGAGCCGGATTCGTTTGTATTTGATCTTTCCCGCTACGAGAATGTAACTAAAGAAGAAGTTGTTGAAGCAGCAAAAAAATATTTATTAAATCATCATGTAGAACTAAATGTTATTCCAAAGAATTAATAGCATAACTGAAAAATTGAAGAGCAAAAAATGATAGATAGATCAACCGCACCCGCACCGGAAAAAAGTTTGTTGTTTAATTTACCGGAAGTAAAAGAACTTGAATTGGCAAACGGCATCAAACTTTTTTTTGTAAGAAAAGAAAAACTCCCGATTATATATACCGATGTACTGGTATTAGCGGGCAGCAAATTCGATCCTCAAAACAAAAGAGGACTCGGATATTTAACTTCCCTTTTGATTGACGAGGGCGCCGGTGAGTATGATTCTTTGCAGTTAAGCGATGAATTTGAAAAGCTCGGCTCGATTTTTTCCGTTACTTCTAACCACGATTTGATTTCGATGACTCTTCTTTCAATGAAAGAGAATTTTAACCGTTCACTTGACTTATTATCGAAAATAATCTTAACACCAAGATTTGAGGAAACAGATTTTTTACGCGAGAAGAAAAAAGTTTTAGACAGAATATTACAGCTTAAAGACGAGCCTTCATTTATTGCTTCAACGGTTTTTGAAAAAATTCTTTTTGGAGAAACATTTTATGCGTATCCCGAAATTGGTTACGAGGATACGGTAAATGAAATTTCCAACAATGATGTAAAAAAATTCTATCATGATATTTTTACAGCCGCCAATTCCAAGTTTATTGTGGTCGGTAATTTAACCGAGGAAGAAGCCGTAGAACAATTCAACAAATATTTAGGCGGCTGGAACGGCTCCCCTAAAACTTCCGTTGCCTTCGAAATGCCAAAGAGAAATCCCACAAAATTTTTCTTCGTTCATAAAGAAAATTCTGCACAAAGTGAAATTCGAGTTGGACACATTGCAAAGAAACGCGATGCCGCCGATTACATTCCAACCAGAATAATGAATACAATTCTCGGCGGACAATTTTCCAGCCGGATCAATCATAATTTGCGGGAAGAAAAAGGATTTACATACGGCGCAAGTTCCGTTTACCAGTATTATCAAAATGCCGGATCATTCGAAGTCTCTACTGCCGTTAATATTGAAAACACAGGCGCATCTGTTTCGGAAATTATTAAAGAACTTGAAGGGATAAGAAAAAATATTTCACCGGAAGAGATTGAATTTGCCAAATCATATTTAATCAAACAATTTCCTTCCCGGTTCGAGACTTATTCTCAGGTAGCTAAAAATATTGAGCAGCTTCTTATTCACAATCTTTCTGTTAACGAGCTTGCAGACTACACGGCTAAAATTGAAGCGGCTTCAAATGAAGAGATAAGCAAATCGGCATTGGAAAATGTTTTTCCGGATGAACTTGTTGTCGTTGCTGTTGGAGATAGAGAGAAAGTTTCCGCACAACTAAAAGATGTCTCGGGAAATAATGCTGTTGAAGTTGATAATAGCGGAAATGTTCTAAATTAATTTTTATTTCTCTTTTAGGACCAGATAAGTTTTAGCGAGCGAAATGATTTTATGACCTTTCTTCTTCAGCCGTATAAGTTCCGGAAGAATCTTCTGGTAATTTTCGAAAGTGGTGATAAAAAGTTTTTGATGAACGCCGGTAGTATCGTTACAATAAAATTTAAATTTCGAAAATAGTTCCGAATCTTCCTTGGCGTTCAGTTCAATCAGTTCCGATTTTGGATAAAGTGTAATTCCCTGCCGCTTAAAATCATCGCGGACAAAATTGTAGATAGCCGAATTGTAAACCGCGGATTTCTCATCTACAAAATATGCCCGTGCGTCTTTGAAAGAAGAAATGATATTTTTTATCGAACCGCGCAGCAATTCTTTTTGAAATTCTTGTTTTAATTTCATTTCGGAATCGCTTATGTCGTTATTTAAAAGAAGAGCATACTCCTTTCTGTAATTTTTCATTGAATCAACTTTTTGAATAATATTTTTGCCGGGAACGACCGCACACGCAAGCGGATATGAAACCGACAAAAAATTATTGAAATTGCTTTCGCTCAAATCCATTGCATCGGATATGATAAACGACAATTCGTTATTTGTGCGTATTATATTTTTATCGGGTAAGAGTGAAGCTCTCAGTTTTAGTATCTCGTTCGTATAGATTCTAATCTCGGTCAATCCGTAAATTTTCTTTTCTTCGGATACGAACCCGGTTATATCTTTTTCAATAATGTTATTTATGTCTTTTAGAATGAAAGGTATCGGTATATCGGAAGGGATCTTTATGAAATACTGAGCGGTTGTTGAATCGTCTGCCGACGGTTTTACTTTCTTGCTTGAGATCCACTGACTTTTTATTCCATAATCATCAAGAACCTTAAAGAAGACAGAATCAATCTGCTTTACGGAAAGTTTAGTAACAATTGGAATTTTTTCTTTTTTGTTGAAATGATCAATAGAGATATCCGTTATCAACAAAATAATTGTGAGAGCAAAAAGATATTTTATGAATTTTTGTTTCCGGTTTATCACAATAGTTCCCTAACACAGAATTACAATCCGTGTTATATAAGTACGCAGAATAAAATTTTTGCGTTAGAGATTATTCATTTTTAAAATTTGGTTTTCTTTTTTCTAGGAATGCCAAAGTGCCTTCTTTAAAATCTTCTGTCCCGCAGCAAATTGCAAACAAACTCGATTCTAAGTTTTGACCTTCTGATTCAGAAGTATCGTTGCAAGAAACAATTGCGCGCAAAGCCATCCGTACTGCAATTTGTCCTTTAGTAGAAATTTTTTCCGCCATTTCAATTGCTTTGCTCATAATCTCTTCACTCGAAAACACTTTATTAACCAGACCTATTCTTAACGCTTCGTGAGAATCAATCAGATCGCCTGTTAAAATCATTTCTGAAGAACGTCCGGAATTAATTAAACGCGTTAAACGTTGTGTTCCGCCATAACCCGGAATAATTCCAAGATTCACTTCAGGCTGACCGAACTTAGCTTTTTCACTTGCAATACGTATATGACAAGCTAATGCTAACTCGCAGCCGCCGCCGAGCGCAAAACCATTTACTACTGCAATTACCGGCTTACCAAGTTTTTCGATCAGATTAAAAACTTCCTGTCCTTTCTCTGAAAATATTTTTCCCTCAACTGTATTTAGTTTATTGAGTTCGGAAATATCTGCGCCGGCAATGAATGCCTTCTCTCCCGCGCCGGTTATAATTACTACATTAACGGCATTATCATTTTTAATTGCATTAAAACAATGCTTCAATTCGTCTAGAGTCGCATTATTAAGTGCATTCAATTTATCGGGTCTGTTTATAGTAACAAATGCTGTCTTCTCTTTTACAGTTAACAAAATGTTTTTGTATTCCATTTTTTACCTCATTAAAATTTTACAAAGATTGGAATGTTTGCTCTAAAGTTGAATGATAAATATTGGTTTGCCGGTAAATAATTATAATATGTGATTACATCCAGAAGGAACATTGAAAACCCCGCGCCAACATGAAAACCGAACTTGCCAATATCTTCTAAATAATCTTGTTTGCCGCTTCCTATTTTAAATTGGTGAAGATTTTCGAAATACCCGAACTCTGCGCCAACATCAACAATGGGCATAAGAAGCACAATGTTTTCAAGAATCGGTTTAAAATAATAGCGAACTCCTCCAGCAATAATCAGCACATTGCTTGAGAAAGATGAGTAATCGCTTACCTTATAGAAATCTTGTCTTCCGGGAAAATGTTCATATCCAATTGATGCGTAAACAAAAAATGGGATAAATATATTATCGGTATATGATAAGATAACATCTGTACCAACACCAATATTTTGTTTTTGAGACATGTCGCCAATTGGAAAACGGGGACCGACTCCAATTCCCATAAACAATCCTTTCGCCTCGCCAAGACGAAACTGCCCAAATGCTACTGACGCGGATAAGACAATGAGTAAAAATATTTTTTTCATTTTAATATGGTATTATTTGCCAAAGAGTTGCGTACCTATTCCATGTTTGAAAACTAAATCTCCGCCATAAATTCCCGTCATATATATTAGATAACAGCCGATTAATCCTAATACAATTAATAGATATTTAAATTTCCCGTTTGAAGTAATTGATTCCCAAAATTTTTTCTTAACCAACAAATATGTCCTAAAAATTAAAAGAGCAGAAAAGTACCAAACAGTTGCTGTCGCATAATTTTCATGAAGTTCAATAAGATCATTCAGCCCGGACTTGTTTTTAGCTAAAAGTTTAACAGCAGCATTTGCCTGGTTGCCGGTTAATACAGCTAATAGCGCAGTAAATACACCTACAGCTAATATCAGATAAGCAGTTTTGAGCATAAAATCTTTTTTGAAAATTATTCCAGACGTTTCAAGGAAAAAATAAAAAATGAAAAGCGCTACCGGAAAATGAACAATCCTCGGATGAATCTCTGATAAAAATTCCATTAATTATCTTTCATTGAGATGTTTCAAACCGTTTCAAATATATAATAATGGACACAATATTCAAAAATGAATTACCCGCATAAGACACTTCCGCCATTCACATTTAGAATTTCTCCATTAATATGACGTGCCAGATCCGATGCAAGGAATAAAATTGGACCGGCAATGTCTTCTGCCGTTGCAATTCTTCCAACAGGAATTCCTTTTTTTACACTCTCCTTGTAATCTGCATCAGAAAAAACTTCGTAACACATTTCCGTATCAACCCAACCCGGCGCTACAGAGTTTACGGTTATGTTAAAAGGCGCTAATTCTACTGCAAGCGATTTTGTAAATGAAATAATTCCACCTTTGGATGCGGCATAATGAGAATGAAATGCTTCTCCGCGCTGACCGGCAGTTGATGAAACTAAAATCATTCTTCTCCCGGAGGGATCCCGGCTGGTCGGGACAAAATTATTTTTTTTCATATGAGGCGCCGCGGCTTTACACAATAAAAATGTTGATGTGAGATTAACTCTCATTAATTCATTCCAATGATCGAGAGTCATCGTATCGAGCGGACCATCGTTCCAAATTCCGGCATTGTGAACGAGTACGTCAATTCTTCCAAAATCTTTCGCAACCTGATCTACCATTTCAAAAATTTCATTTTCAGATTCCATATCAACTTGGTATGCTTTTACTTTGGGGAATTGATTAATAGATGATCTGTCAAAACTCTTCTCAAGTTTTTCTGCCTGAGCTTTAGCGCTTTTGTATGTAAAAGCTACTGAAGAATTAGCACGCGAAAATAATTTAACACACGCTTCTCCAATTCCACGTGAACCGCCGGTTATAATTACAACTTTATTTGTCAGATCAATCATTTTAATACCTCACTTTAAATAAGAATAAACCTTTCGCAGGAACAGATTCATCCGCTTCTTCTCTATTTTTCTCTTCCAGAACTTTTAATAGGTAATTTTCATCAAGTTTATTTTCGGTAGCATAAAGTAATGTTCCAACAATTGTACGAACCATTCCGTGCAAGAAGCGGTTTGCAGTAACATAGAATGTTGAAAGATCTTTTCCGTTTCTCCACCAGATTTCAGAAATGTTACAAGTTTTGTCATCAATATCTCTATTTTTCTTTGAGAACGAAGTGAAATCATGTTCGCCTAATAACGCTTTAGATATTCTGTTCAGATTTGAAAATTCAATTTTTGTTACCGGCGGATAGTAATGCGCATACTTATAATAGAATGGAGATTTGTGATGACTGAAAATGTATATATAACTTCTGCTCTTGGCATCGAACCGTGCATGAAAATTTTCATCAACTTTTTTCATCTTTATAATAGAAATATCATTAGGCAAAATTGAGTTAAGAGAGTATTGAAATTTATAAATGTCCAATTCATTTTCAGTTCTAAAATTTGCCGATTGTCCCAACGCATGAACACCTGTGTCCGTTCTTCCGGAACCGATCAAGTTTACACGTTCTTTAATGATCACTTCAATGGCATCAATGATTCTTTGTTGAACAGTTACAGCATTCTGCTGAATCTGCCAGCCGGCATAGTTGGAACCGTCATACTGAATAGTTAATTTATAGTTATTCATTTCTCATCAATGTTTACAAGCCACATTTTTATGCGGGTAAATTTTAATAAAAAAAAATGATAGAAATTGTTTTTATTCCATGAAAAAATTATTTTGGATTAGTCATTGAACAACTTTGAATTACAAGTTTTACAAAATATATATTTCTTGCACTGCTGCAAATATATTTAATTGCTTATTCATAAATCCAACAAACACTCAAACAATGTGGGGAATTGGTGTTTTATGCTGAAGGTTTAATGATCTTATATAACTACGACTATGAATCCTTAATGATTGACGGATCGACTTACGAACAGTACAGCTTGGATTTACATCTTCACCGATGAGTTACCGGAATTCTTTTGGCTGATCAATGTTTGAAAATTTTCAATAATAACAATTGTGTTTATAAAAAAAATAAATTAGATTGAACAAGAAATTAAAGTAGATACAAATTTGTTTTTGCACGGCTATATTATACTCTTTCCTTTACTCGTACAGTAGATAACTATCCCTAAAAAGGGATTGTATTTTAATGCTGAGATTTTATTTTTAGTTTATTGAACTTCGATAAGCGACATGCTAATTAACTCACTAATCTCATTAATAATTTACAAGGAGAATCTATGAAAAAACTACTACTGTCTCTATTTTTTTTAGTACTGTTGCCCAGTTTTATTCTTGGACAAAGTACTTTTAAGATAAAGGGAAAGGTCACAGACGCTAAAACCGGTGAAGCCCTTATTGGTGCCAGTGTTATTCTCAAACCTTTAAACCTTGGCGGCATGACGGATCTCGATGGCAATTTCAGTTTCGAGGTTCCCGCCAGTCTTGCTAAAGGACAGACGGCGGAATTGACAGCTTCTTATGTTAATTATAAGAAGAAAACTGTTAAATTAGTTTTGTCCGGCTCTGCCATTACTCAAAACTTTGCATTGGAAGAGGATATTTTTCAAAGTGAAGAAATTGTTGTTAGCGGTATCGCTTCTAAAACTTCAAAAGCCGTATCAGAGATTGCTGTTAGTAGAGTGTCGGTTTCTGACCTGCAGCAAGTCAACACTTACAGTGGTCTATCACAGTTGCTTGGCGGTAAGGTTGCGGGAGTTCAATTACAAACTTCTTCTGGAAACGTTGGCGGCGGTTTTAGATTCTACGTCCGTTCTGGAGGCGGTATCAATGGAAATGAACAACCGGTAATTTATTTGGATGGTGTTAGAATAAATGATTCTGAAACCGGATTCTTTGGAGTGGGTGGACAAAGCAATAGTGCGCTTGCATCTATAAACCCCGATGATATTGCAAGTGTTGAAGTATTAAAAGGACCAGCCGGTGCTTCTTCATATGGAGTTAATGGTTCAAACGGTGTTATACTCATTACCACTAAATCCGGCAGAACTGCTTTAGGCGGTACCGGAATTGCGGCAAACTATAGATTCACTTACGGTTTCAATGAACAGTCAAAGAAATACAGTACCGACATTTTCAAATCTGCTGAAGATGCAAATAAGACTTTTCTTACAGGTTATATCCGTGAAAACTCCATTGATATTTCCGGGGGCGCTAATCAGTTAAGATATTATGGCGGCTTTTCAAGTCGTGATGAAGGCGGCATTCAAGCAAACAATAATTTGCAAAGAAAATCGGCAACTGCTAAAGTTACGTCGTACCCTAATGATAAACTAACTCTTGAATTTAAAGGTACTTTTAACTACACCGATATTAACAGAGGGCAAAACGATAATAATATATTAGGATTTCTTGGAAATACTCTTCTCTTTCCAAAATCTTATCAGTTCACAGATAGTCTTGCAATTTTAGGATTAACCGATATAAGCAGAACTTCACAATTTGTTGGAAGTGTGTTTGCTACATACACGCCAATTAAGGATCTTGAGATTAATGCTGGTTTTGGTATAGACAACAGCAGTATTCGAGAAGATAGAACTTTCCCGGCAAATTTAAAATATTCCGGTCGTACACGCGGTGAACGTGATGCTTATGATAACAATAACAGACAATTTACCTATGATCTAAATGCTAAATATCATTACTCACTTTTTGAAGATATAAAAGGTACATCTGTTGTTGGTATGCAATTATTTAATAGATCTTTCAGAAGTGCTTTTGTACAAACACAAACTTTTGCCACTGAACTTATAACAGATTTAGGTGCCGGTTCCCTTGTAGCCGGTTATGGTGAAAATTTCTCCAATACCAGAGATGCAGGAATTTTTACTGAAAATAGTTTTTCATACATGGACACATACTTTCTAACACTCAAACTTCGCCAAGACTATGCAAGTTCAATTGGTGCTGAAGCCCCGTCGGTTATGTATCCGGGCGCCAGCTTTGCTGTACGACTCGATCGTCTGGGAGTAGTGCCTACGAATATTTTTAATTTATTGAAATTCAGAGTTGCTTATGGCGAGAGTGGTCTATTACCTCTTACAACAGATGCTATTCCATTGCTATGGACTGCCACATCCGGCGCTTATGGCGGAGGTGCAACTCTTATAAGTATTGGTAATGCAGCAATAGAACCTGAAAGAATAAAAGAAATTGAGTTTGGTATTGACGCAGAATTATTTAATATATTCTCTCTTGAATTAACTTATTATAGTCAATCGGCTGAAAAATCTATCGTCGGGTTTAATAATCCACCTTCCACCGGTTTAACAGCATCATCAGTGCCTTTTAATATTGGCAAGATCAAGGGCTCGGGATTTGAGTCTCTTTTACAAGCTGATTTATTAAGCAGCCTGGATTATGGATTAAACTTAGGATTCGTATGGAATTATCAGACTAATGAAGTTGTAGACCTCGGCGGCGCACAACCCATTTTTGATGGTTTCAGTAATAACGTAATAAAAGAAGGTTTACCAAAACACGAATTTTATAGAGAAGTTGTGAATGGTGCAAAGTTTGATGCCAACGGAAAATATATTGGTGTAGATGCTCAAACTACAAGAACTGCTTTAGGAAATCCAATCCCATCACATACAGGGTCCTTTACAATTAATTTCAAATTCTTAAAGAATTTTAATCTCTATGCTTTGGCAGATTGGGCTTTGGACAGAAAAATGTTTAATGACACAGAACTTTTTGCTGCAAGGTTTGGCAATTACGTCCCTAGAATTAATTTGGGAGCTCAGATAGGTATTGGAACTGTTGCTGGTATTACCCCATTCGCTGTTGGCACACCCGAATATACTGCTGCGGCTAATGCTTATGCTAAAACAGACGGAAACTATAGCGCCAATTATATAGTAGATGCTCAATTTCTTAAACTAAGAGAAATCAGTATCAGTTATAGCTTTAAGGACTTCCTACCCGACCTTGGTCAAACTTATGTAAAAGATTTAGTCCTCGGAATCTCCGGTAGAAATTTATGGACATCAACACCTTACACCGGTGCCGATGTTGAACTAAACCATAATGGCTCGCGCAGTTTGACAAGAGGAAGTGATTTCTTAACATTAATGAATCCAAGAACCTATAGTTTTTGGATGAGAGTAGCATTCTAATCGAGGAGATAAAAAAATGAAAAAAATAAATTTTTATGTACTAATTATTTTGGTCTCTGTTTGGGTGAGCTCTTGCAAAGACTATGTTACAGGTATTGATCCGTTCATTGATCGGATTGAAGATGGCTTGTTAAACGATGCCAGTCAAATTCCGTTTGTCATTGCCGGAGTTCAGACACGTTTTGCCAGTGCATCCACTCAGTTGAATAATCAAGCTGATGGCCTTTCTGATGAATTTATATTTGATCAAAATGTACCTAACGCAACTTTTCCAACATTTAGAGAAATCAATGATGGTCAGATTCTTGTAGACAACAATTCTGTTAGAGGTGTATATACAGCGTTAGGACAATACAGGTATTATGCAGATAATCTTATTGTACGTGCAAATAAAATAACGATTGCTGATGCTGCTCTTAAAAACAGCGCTTTATATACCGGTTCATTTTATGGCGCCTATGCCCGTTATCAATATGCTACTTACTTTGGCAAACCCACTGAAGGAGGTTCACCAATTGACGGCAGCGCCTTCATAAATGCAACAGCGCTATATGATCAGGCAATAACATTGTTCAAGCAGGCATTAACATATACAACTGATGCAAAAACTATAAGAATAGTTAATTCCTGTATTGCACGCATATATTTATATAGAGGCGATTACGCAAATGCTGCAACTTATGCAAAATTAGGAATGATTAAAGGTGATGCAGCATTTCAAGCGCTACATAATATCAATCAGAGCAGTGATTATTGGGGTAATTCCGGAGCCGGAAGAACACAATTTGTTTGCGATTTCAGATTCAAAGCTTATGTTGATGCCGATCCAAAAGAAGCAAACAGAATAAAACTTGCGTCAAAGTTAGGCAACGATAAAAAGAAAACCTATTACTACCAGGTAAAATATCTTCAGGATTCTCCGGAAGATATGATGACCTGGCAGGAAAATAACTTAATGCTTGCTGAACTTGCATTAAGAGGTCAAGCGACAGGTGATGCATTAGCACTCGTGAACGCAGTTAGAGCTTCACACAGTCTTGACCCTCTTCTTCTTGTAAATCTGGATGTGATTTATACTGAACGTGACAAAGAACTTTTCTGTTCCGGTTCAAGACTTCCCGATGAACGCAGGTTTAATAAATGGCATTTAGGTGCCGGTACCTGGCAATATTTTCCAATAACCAGCGATGAAATAAATAGTAATCCGAATTTGTAATAACTTCTTTTGTTATTAGAAGTGGTAAGGATGTAAAATTATTTTCTTATAAAGGGCTGCGGTTGCAGCCCTTTTTTGTTTTAAGATTTATAATGGTATCAAAAAGATTTAACAAAATTGAATGTGATGGATGACGGTAAAGTCGGACGATTCTCAACACCAACCGAAACATTCCAGCTTAACTCTTTTGGAAGATTTTTATTATATGCCGCAACCAATCTAACTGCATTAATGGCACTTATAACTCTATTCAAAATTAATGCACCAACAACGAACCGAACATTTGTATAAGCAGCTTCACTTGAAGTCCACATATTTCTGTATTCTTTACGCTGATCGGGATTAGACCAATTCCAGTAATGTGTTGATGGGTTATAAACTTTTTCATAGTTACGATCTAATTCCATCACACTGTTGTATTCATCCAAGCTTTGATAAATTCCTATATTAGCAAAGTAATCCGCGTCTTTATTATTAAGATTCACACCGGCTTTAGATTCGGCAAAAGATTTGTAATTCTTAGCCTGCCAATTTGCATATAAATCAAAACCGGTAAAAGTGCCCCACAAAACACCGTCGGCTATAGTAAAATATTTTCCGCTCTCATAACCATTAGCGTAAAGTTCGCCCATTCCCGGTAATATCATAGAATACAAAATTGCAAGCGCGGGATTTTTCTTCTGGAATTGCGGATTCTGTATGTTTGCTGGCTGATTGCTGACTGCTGACTGCTGATGGCTGATGGCTGAGACTTGTTTTAACTCGGTAATACTTTTAGTAGACGATGTTTGGGCAATCAGAATTGATGACATAAGTACAACGAGAGAGATAATAATTTTCATTTTGAGCCTGCCGATATTTTTAACGATTCATTAATTGAGAGATTCTCTGCCGTACAAATGTTTTCATCAACCTCCTTAATTTTTACCTGAACAAATTTATTAATTATTTCTGAATTGTATAGTGCTTTTATTCTTACATAGTTAGAAGTAAATCCTTTTATGAAACCATCATAGTTTTCATGTTCGAACAATACAGTTAACTCTTTGCCAATCATGCTTTGATAAAACTCATGACGTTTCTTCTCGCTTAGAATTCGCAGCATATTTGCCCGCCGTTTCCGCTCAATAACATCAACTTGATTCGGCATCTCAATTGCTTTTGTGTTTGGTCTTTCGGAATAGGTAAACACGTGCAGATAAGAAATGGGAAGATCTTTAAGAAAATTATAGGTGTCCAGAAAATCTTCTTCCGATTCCCCGGGAAAACCAACTATAACATCAACACCAATTCCGAGATTCCTAATTCTCTCTTTAGCTTTCAGTATTAATTCTTTGTAGTCCTCTGTGCGGTAACGTCTTTGCATCAACTTCAATATTTTTGAACTGCCGCTCTGAAGAGGAATATGAAAATGATTACAGATTCTTTTATCGTCCGCTGCTAAATCTAAAATTTCATCTGTAAGAAGATTCGGTTCGATTGAACTTATTCTTATTCTATAATCACCTTCAACCTTCAGCATCATCTTCAATAATGAATAAAGATCAATTTCCTTTTCTTGCTCTTGATCTTGTTCTTGCTCTTGATCTTTCTCTTGTTCATTTAAGTGATTACGATTAAGATTACGATCATGATCACGAAATAAGGAGCTTCCATAATCACCAACATTAACACCGGTTAGAATAATTTCTTTGTATCCTTCATTAAGCAATTCTTTAAACTCTTTTATTACTTCAGCCGGCTGCGCGCTTCTGCTTTTGCCGCGCGCTAAAGGAATTGTGCAGAATGAACATTTATAATCGCAGCCGTCCTGAATTTTGAAGAATGCCCGCGTACGGTTATCAGCATCAGTTGAAAACGACGAGTTGAATGAATTTAATTCTTCTGTTGGTGAAACGTGAACACATGACAGCTCTTTCTTCTCAAAATTTTCTAAGTATGAAAAGAGATTAAATTTTTCGTTACTTCCCAACACAGCATCTACACCATCAATTTTAGCAATTTCATCGGGACGAAGTTGTGCATAGCATCCGGTAACAACTATAAACGCATTAGGATTATTACGCAGAGCGCGGCGTACCACCTGACGGCATTCACGGTCGGCATTATCGGTAACAGTGCATGTGTTAATTACATAAACATCGGCGGTATCTTCATAATCAACAATATCGAAGCCACGCTTAAGAAATTGCTTGCCGATTGTAGATGTTTCCGCAAAATTCAGCTTACAACCAAGTGTATGAAATGCTACTTTAGATGACATTACTACCTTTAATTCCTGATCTTGCTAGTGATCATAATCTTAATCGGTAAAAGATCAATGGCAGAATCAAGAAAATTATAAATCAATGTTAATAATCTTACAATAAAATGGGCTGCATTTAATTCAAACATAAGAACATATTTGATTAAACACAGCCCAATCTTTAATTAAGCCGAAAACTCGCTGCTAAGCAGAAAAGCGATAAGCTAGTTTTCTTCTTTCTTCTCTTCTGCTTGAGTATTACTTTCTCTCTGCATCAGAGGTTTTGTGTCTTCATATAAATTGAAATCGGATGAATCGAATTTGCCTGCGTCTGCTGCTTTTACATCTGCGACAGATACTTTTTCCAATTTAAAGTCTGTAATGTACTGTGCAATTTCTTCATCTGATTTTTCTTTCAAAGCTGCAAGTGCGCTAAGAACAATTTTCTTGTTCTCTTTATCGAACTCAACAACTTTCATTTCTAATTTGGTTCCGATAGGAAAACAGAACGAAAGATTTTTGATTTTGGATGTTGAGAGCTGTGTAGCCGGAATAAATCCGTCAACGCCAAGTGAAAGTTCTGCAATCAATCCTTTTTCGATGATGCGAACAATTTTACCGTCTGCTTTCTTTCCAACAGCATATTCTTTCTCAAAATTTTCCCAAGGATTTTCGTTGATCTGTTTATGACCTAAGGAAATTTTTCTGGATTCTGTATCAACACCAAGAACAACAACATCAATTTTGTCACCCTTCTTTACAACTTCACCGGGGTGGCGTATTTTTTTAGTCCATGATAGATCTGAAATGTGTACCAAACCGTCAATACCAGGTTCAAGTTCAACAAACACGCCAAAGTTTGTTAAGTTACGCGCAATACCTTGATGCTGTGAACCGACCGGATATTTCTTTAATAGATCTGACCACGGATCCGGTGTTAACTGTTTCATACCAAGAGAAATTTTCTTTTCGCCTTTATCCAAACTTAATACAACAGCTTCAACAACTTGTCCCATTGAAACAAATTGAGAAGGATGGCTGATATGCTGTGTCCAGCTCATTTCAGAAATGTGGATTAATCCTTCAATACCTTTTTCTATCTCAATGAAAGCACCGTAATCTGTAAGCGATACAACGCGTCCGGAAACTCTATCGCCAATTTTTAATTTGTCTTCTATCTTTTCCCATGGATGCGGCAAAAGTTGTTTCAAGCTAAGTGAAATTCTCTTGCGTTCCATTTCGAAATCTGTAACAACAACTTTAATCTTCTCATCAAGTTTAACAACTTCGCTGGGATGATTAATTCTTCCCCAGCTTAAATCTGTAATGTGAACAAGACCGTCAACGCCGCCAAGATCAATAAACACACCGAAGTCTGTAATTGCTTTAACGGTTCCTTCAAGAATCTGACCTTTCTCAAGCTTATCAAGAATTTCTTTACGCTGATCGGAAATTGTTTCTTCAATAAGAACTTTGTGTGATACAACGATATTTTCTGTTGGAACATTAACCTTAACAATTTTGAAATCCATTGTTTGACCGACGAATGCATCAAAATCGCGAACGGGACGAATATCAATTTGTGAACCCGGAAGGAATGCTTCAATTCCCATCAAGTCAACAACCATTCCGCCTTTAATACGTTTAAGAATTTTACCGGGAAGGATTTTTTCGTTTTCGAATGAATCCATAATTCTTCCCCAAATTCTAAGGAAGTCCGCTCTCTTCTTGGAAAGAATAAGATTACCATCTTCATCTTCAACACTTTCAATAACGATTTCAACACTTTCGCCAATTTTAATTTCGTCTGTTGAATTGAATTCTGCTTTAGAAATTGAGCCATCGGATTTGAATCCGACATCCACAACAACGTTATCTGCGTTTATGCCAACAATTTTTCCGGTAACAATTTCGCCTTCTTTAAATTCGCGAAATGAATCTGCATAAAGTTTTGATAACTCTTTAAGATCTTCCGGAGAGTATTCATCTTCATTGATGAATCTTTCCTTTTTTACTTTAGATACTTTTTTTACAGTATCTTTTTCTTGTTCGAACATCTGAACTCCTGCTTATCTTACTCTGCTTCGATCATCTCACCATCAAAGAAATCTTGGCAGTTTTTGTTTAGTTATACATCAGTTTTTTGTGATGGTATTTTACAACTATTAGCTTTTAGCAATTAGCTGTCAGCTAAAAATTTTAACTCAGGCACTAAGTGACTTAGTCACTAAGTTACTTTATATCATTTTTATTAAGAACGTTTTTAATCTTCACCAACAGATAATCCAAATCTTGTTCCGGTGTAAGCGCAGAGTTATCAAACTCAATAGCGTCTTCTGCTTTGCGCAGAGGAGAAACTTCCCTTCCGCTATCTATTCTATCTCTCGTTTCAAGGTTTTCTTTAACTTCATCATAAGAGATTGAGAAATTCTTTTCTTGAAATTCTCTCAATCTTCTTTTCGTACGGACATCAATAGTTGCTGTTAGAAAAACTTTCAAATCGGCATTCGGAAAAACAACCGTAGTAACATCTCTTCCTTCAGCGACAATATTTCCTTCATCGCCAAGTTTTTTTTGAATCTTCACAAGTTCGGCACGCACTTCGGGAATTTTACTAATGTCGCTTACTTTTGCATTAACCTCGGCACTTCTAATCTTCTCGGTTACCTCTTCATCATTTACAAAGACTCTAGTAACGCCATTTTCGAATTTTAGCTTGAGATTAATTTCCCTTGCCATATCAATTATAGCGGAAATATCCTCTGCGATTCCATTTCGGAGTGCAATAAAAGTTATTGCGCGGTACATTGCACCCGTATCCAAATATGTGAATCCGAGCTTTTGTGCAATGTTTTTAGCAGCAGTACTTTTACCGGAACCGGCGGGACCGTCTATTGCTATGATAATTTTCTTTGGCATTTGGCTTGCCAAAATAGGAAAACTACTCCGATGCCGCAAATTTAAATTGGTAGAAAATATCCTTTAAGCCGGAATACATTGGCTTATAGTATATATCTCAGTTGAGTCTGTTGTGATTGCTGAGAAGGCTATTTTACCTGTAAGCAAACTCTTTTCCTCTACCGGCGGCGGTTCTGTTGCATTATTGCAGGAACCTATGAACAGGCAAATAATAATTGAAAGTAGGCGGATAAATTTATTTTTCTCAATACAACTGTTCTTACAATTTAATTTAGATTATATAATAGGGCTAATAAATTAATCTTCACTTATGCCAGTCTGCGGACCTAATATTATCATCCTGAATAATTCTTTTTGAAATAAGATTTTCTTTTTTAGCAAAAATATTAACCAGTTCCAAGTAAGAGTGTTTTGAATCACGGCTGGATGAAATGATAAGTAATGTTACATCATTTTGCGACCATTCAATTGGAACAAACCGAAAATCTATACTATTATTTAAATATAAGTCTCTAACATTTGCGACGTTTGGTATGTCTAATAAAGTTAGCTGCCCCCGGTGCGAAAAGATAAGATGTTTCCCGTCATTTGTTACAGCCATTCCAAATGAAGCACTCAGTCCATATATTATCCCTATGTTTCCTGTAGTATCAATTTTATATATTTTCCCTATAAAGATATCACCTGGAATAAAGTTTTGACTTAAAATTATAGATTCATCTGGTGGATACCACAAATAACTGAAAATACCGCCTAACTCGGTAAGTCTTTTGACATTATTACCATCAGAATCCATTATATAGAGATCAGTAAGGTTTCTTGTGTCATTTGTATACTCCCGATTGGATAAAAAGGCAATTTTTTTTCCATCCGGGCTCCACTTAGGGCTAAAATCCTTTATTGTATTATTACTATTCTTAAAATTTAACACTTTACCATCTGTCAATGAAACTATAACAATATAACTATTTAAGCCGTCCATATGGTTATATACAATTTTACTCCCGTCAGGGCTCCAGGCGGGCGAGCGACCGTCAGCAAGGGACTGAGGCTGAACAGGCAGTATGTGAAGATTGCTTCCGTCTGCATTCATTATATAAATTGCTGTATTAGAACTGACTGTGGAGCGTGCGATGAAAGCTATCTGTGTGCCATCGGGGCTCCAGATTGGTCTGTCACTATAAGGGGATGTAGTGAGTTTCGTTAAGTCTGTACCATCAGGATTTATTGTATAAATCGCAGTTGTATCATTTGTATTTGTACTTGCTGAGAAAACTATTTTACCGGTAAGTATAACCCCATCATCAGGTTCTGTTGCATTATGGCAAGAGCCTATGAAAAGGCTTAAAGTAGATAAGAAAAGTATAATTAGTTTATCTTTCATAATAATATCCATTTTGAAAAAAAATAAGCAAACTAATTGCTGATTAAAATTATTTTTTATGTTTAACGGTCCCGGCTTCCACAATTTAACTGAGAAGCCGGGTAAAGAACAACTTAAATTAAATTCCCTGTTTGCTCACTCCTTATTTCAATAAAACTATCGGCATTGATTTTATATAATTCCCTGCCGTCATCCTTACAAAGTACACTCCGCTGGCAAGCCTGCTGCCGTTAAAGCTGTAAGTGTATATGCCCGGCTGTTTCTGTTCGTCTGCCAGCGTAATTATCTTTTGCCCGTTTATGCTGTAAACCTCTAAGATTACATAAGCAGATGAAGGTATATCAATAGTAATGTTCGTAGAGGGGTTGAACGGATTCGGGTAATTCTGATGCAGACCGAACTCATCCAGTATAGGTGGTACTGCAGGCTAGTGTTCTATTTTTTCCATTTCAGGATTGGCAGAAAAACTACCACTCCCGCCTGCATAAGTATCTACAAGATTTACTATATTGGACGACGGCGATGGAAGTCCCTCCTCATCGACTGTGACAGCATAGTATTTAATGTCATCATTAAGAAAATTATTCTTCATCTTTATTCAACCCAACAGTTCAATGCAATTTCTTTTAAATATCCAACGGGCTTAAAATTTAATTTTCACTTATGCCAGTCTGCGGAATTTGTAATAACATCATCCAGCAAACGTTTAACAATTCCGTTGCTTATTTTTACCATTTCAAGATAACCACTGGAGGAATATTTTGATGTTGCTATTACCAGCAATTCTTTATCATCAATTGACCAATCAACCGGATAATACCTATAGTCTGAAACACTGTTCACAATCACTTTCTGTATGCTCTTGTTCTGAATATCAAGTATTTGTATTATACCAGCAGAAGAAGAAAATGCCAACCTCTTGCCATCGTTAGATAATTTACCAAACCTTATATTACCCGGCATATCATTATACCAAAGAAGGTTCCCTGCCGTATCCACCCGTCCTATACCATCACTTGCTACATATTTGCTTTGCCCAACTGAAAAAATAATTGACTGGTCAGATGGATACAAAAGATAATTTAATATACCACCGTTTTGTGTTAGTCTTTTAATGTTTGTTCCATTAGAATCCATTACATACAGGTCATACATTCCATTTACTTTAGCTTCCCTATCTGAAATGAAGATTATTTTTTTACCATCAGGGCTCCATTTAGGAACTATATCCTCTTGATAATCGTTGTAAATTTCTAGTGTACTGCCTTTTATTAAATCTACTATCACCATTCGATATGCAGCAAAAAGATCTTCTGTAAGACTATGTGAATAAATTATTTTTTCACCGTCCGGGCTCCATTGATGATTTTCTCCGGTAGACAGTTCACCTGGTTGAGCAGGGACAATATGTGCATTACTCCCATCTGCATTTATTATATAAACTGCATAATTATTTTGGGAATAATTAGATGGCGCTGCAAATGCAATCTTAGTTCCGTCAGGACTCCATTTGGGATCCACGCCACCTTCCGTTATTTGTTTTAATTCAGTTCCATCCGGGTTTAAGGTATAAATACCAAAGCTGCCATTAATAACAGAGGAAAAAACAATCTTACCTGTAAGCAAACTCTTTTCATCTACCGGCGGCGGTTCAGTGACATTATGGCAGGAGAAGGTGAATAAACTTAAAATGGATAAGAACAGAATAATTAGTCTATATTTCATAATTATATCCGTTTTGAAAAAATATAAGCAAACTAATTGCTGATTAAAATTATTTTTTAAGTTTAATTGTCCCGGCTTCTATAATTTAACAGAGAAGCCGGGTGACTAGCAATTTAAAATAATTTCCTTTTCAACTCTTATTTATTTCAATAACACTATCTGCATCGATTTTACATAATTACCTGCCGTCATCCTTACAAAGTACACGCCGCTTGCAAACCTGCTGCCGTCAAACTTATAATTATAAATGCCCGGCTGTTTCTGTTCGTTTACCAGCGTATTTATCTTTTGCCCGTTTATGTTGTAAACCTCTAATATTACATAAGCTGATGAAGGTACGTCAATGGTAATGTTCGTAGAGGGGTTAAAAGGATTTGGATAATTCTGGTGCAAGCCGAACTTATCCGGTATAGGTACTGCAGGCAAATGTTCTATTTTTTCCATTTCAGGATTGGCAGAAAAACTACCGCTCCCGCCTGCATAAGTATCTACAAGATTTACTATGTTGGACGCCACTGATGTATCTCCCTCCTCATCAACTGTGATAGCAAAGTTTTTAATTTTTCAACAGCCTCAATTACATAAAATATTTCCAGCCTTCTCAAATTTTATCTTCACTTATGCCAGTCAGCGGAAGTTATCTTATCATTATCCAGCAAACGTTTAACAATTCCATTGCTTATTTTTACCATTTCAAGATAACCACTGGAAGAATATTTTGATGTTGCTATTACCAGCAATTCTTTATCATCAATTGACCAATCAACCACATAATACCTAAAGTCTGAAACACTGTTCACAATCACTTTCTGTATGCTTTTACTTTGAATATCTAGTATTTGTATTATACCCGTGGAAGAAGAAAATGCTAACCTCTTACCATCGTTAGATAATTTACCAAACCTTATATTGCCGGGCATATCATTAAACCAAAGAAGATTTCCTGCCGTATCCACCCGTCCTATACCATTAGTAGTTACATCTCTTGAATTTTGATGAACTGAGAAGATAATTGACTGGTCAGATGGGTACCATAAGTAATATTCTATAGCTCCGTATTGAGTCAGCCTTTTACTGTTTTTACCGTTAGAATCCATTATATAGAGTTCCGTCTTTGCATAATTAGTTTCAGTATAATAGTCCCTATTAGAACTGAATATAATCTTTTTACCATCAGGGCTCCATTTAGGAATTATATCTCTTATTATATAACTGTTATTATTAATTTCCAACGTATTGCCGTTAGATAAATCTACAATAACATTATCATCTACACTTATAGGGTCAACAATCACATTATGAGTAAAGGCAATCTTGCTGCCGTCAGGGCTCCATTCTGGCCCAAAACCGCGCGCTAATTTTTCAGGTACAGTGGAGATCAAATGTACATTGCTTCCGTCTGCATTCATTATATAAATTGCACCATAATAAGAGAATGGTTCAGGGGCAACAAAAGCAATTTGTTTACCATCCGGGCTCCATCTTAGAGTTCCTGAATAAACGGTGTTATTGATCTGTTTTAATTCCGTCCCGTCAGGATTTATTGAATACATGACAGATTTACCAGAACTGGTTGATATAAAAGCTATTTTACCTGTAAGCAAACTCTTTTCCTCTACCGGCGGCGGCTCCGTTGCATTATGGCAGGAGTATATTAACAAACTCAAAGTAGATAATAACAGTATAATCAATTTATCTTTCATAATAATATCCGTTTTGAAAAAAAATAAGAAAACATTTTACTATCTAAAATTAATTTAAGTTGTTTTTCACTTCTTATTTCAATAAAACTATCTGCATAGATTTTACATAATTCCCTGCCGTCAGTCTTACAAAGTACACGCCGCTGGCAAGACTGTTGCCGTTAAAGTTGTATGTGTAAACGCCCGGCTGCTTCTGTTCGTCTGCCAGCGTATTTATTTTTTGTCCGTTTATATTGTAAACCTCCAGTATTACATAAGCTGAAGAAGGTACGTCAATGGTAATGTTCGTAGAGGGGTTAAAAGGATTTGGATAATTCTGGTGCAAGCCGAACTTATCCGGTATAGGTACTGCAGGCAAATGTTCTATTTTTTCCATTTCAGGATTGGCAGAAAAACTACCGCTCCCGCCTGCATAAGTATCTACAAGATTTACTATGTTGGAGGCCACCGATGTATCTCCCTCCTCATCTACTGTTCTAGCATAGTATTTAATGTCATCATTAAGAAAATTATCCGTTCTGGTAACCTCAAAATCTGTTAAAGAGGTAGCGCTTGTTAAAGCAAAGTAGACCGGATCCAGGTCGGATGGCTTCTGCCTGTATAGTTTGTAATAACTTATATCAGGATTATTTGGCGGAGTCCAGGATAATGTAGGGCTTTCACCAAAAGCTGCTGCAATTGTAAGGTTAACCGGCGCGCCGGGGGGATTATTTGCATAATCTCCTATACCTTTTTCCGCAAACTTATTCTGGATTGTAACTCTGTTGCTTGATGACTCTGTAATCATTGCGTCCCTGAAATCTTGAAATGAAGGGGTTGTTGTTATGTTGGACAGGGAGCTATAAATTATAGGATCCACAGTAACCTTTCCTATTGTGTTTCTTATATTCCACAATATGCTTGAGAAAAATTCTCCACTTAAATGTATATCTACACCAGAAGGCAAAGCTGAATAGACCGGATAAAGGGGATTACTCATATCACGTATTCGATTATTACCTGTAAATGCATACACACCTATCTGTGCATTATCTGTATAAGAGCCTGCGAAGTAATCAGCAAGTCCTTCGCTAATTCCACCTGTTTCTGAGGTTGTAAGATCCAATGGTTTGATACTGAGAACAACCGCGTGAGTATATTCATGGTAAATAACTTTTGCCTCACGTGCAAAATCAGGCAATCCACCATTAATATCGTGATAAAATCTTAGGACTCCGTTCAAAAATTCCGCACCTTCTCCTATTCCACTAACAGTTGCCGGTATTTGTATAAACCCGTTAAAATTAAAATTATTAATAAAATTATAACGAAATTTATCAATATGATAGTAAACATTCACTTCATCAAACTGCGGACTTTCTTTTGAAATACCTGTGTAATCATGATTGAGGATAGAAGCCCGAGTAACGGCTGAGTTATCAACATCTGCATACGTTCCTATAACATAATTGGTGGCATCAGACATTCGAGGTAATGTTACATTTGTTGACAAACCAAATTCAGTTATGTCCGGGTACGTTTCGTAAATATTTCCATGGCCATCCACTTCACTGAAAAGCAATGTTGAATTCACCGTCGGCTGAATAATAGCTGGATTTACTTTTTCAACGGGCTCAAATGGTTTATTTTCATGCCTAACTGTTTCAACAGCATCTGAAGACACCCTGTATTTCTCTAATACTTCACCGCTGTTTGCATCAACAAAATACTTCCAAGAACCTTCCACGCGCTTCTGTACTAATATCCATTTTCCAGGCAAGCCTGAATTTACCTTTGTGTGGCAGGATTAAAAGATCGGAGCGGTATAATTTAAATTTTTCGCTGCTGCCGATATCATTTTTTGCTCTGTTAAAAGCCTCATCCTTATTTAAGGAAGCAGTAGTTGCACAGTTAAGATCAACTGGATAATGTCTTCCGATCGCACTTAATACGGCGCCGTTCAGGTCCGTTGTTATAATATATTCCGTGCCATAGACCGGTATATTATGATAAACCTGCCGGAATTTAACGTAGTTCATTTTATCATTTCCTGTAACCTCAACAAATCTCAGCTTAGAGTTATCCGCATCAATCTTAAACAGATTTGAGTATTTCTGCAGGAATTTTCTTGCAGTAATTTCAGGGCTATTGCCTTTTATTTCCGCCTTACCGCCGAAAACAGAACCAGGCAGCCCGGTGGTATAGTCCCATCGTACTATCCAGTTACCTCCATTATCTTCTCTGAACTTTTCCAGCGCCCTGAGCTGAGTTGAATCGGGTAGCACTTGTGAAAGCAGGAAATTTGTGCTCAACAGCAAAAAAAAGAAAATAGTTTTTTTCATAGTTACTCCCTCTAATTATTAAATAAATTAGGTTACTTCTAAAGACTAACTTTGTAATAGTAAAATATTTCAAATTTAGATCAAAAAAATTATTTCATTTTTATAAACCTGCATGCCGAACATAATGGATCATATTTGATTAGTTATTAACCTGTTGTTTGAATTAATAGTTGGCTGTAACAAAAGTAATTTTTTAATTAAAAAATAGAACGCGGATTAAACTGATTTATTATGATTTTCACAGATGGAATATTGAAAAATTACTTTTGTCCATTTTTATTCAACATTTTAATTTAATTCACACAACGAGTTAGTTATTAATGAAAATGTAATTTTGATTTTAAGAGAATACGCACCATCAATTTTCCTTTTCATTTTTTGTGTTCATGAGATAAGCGAAGTGTAATCCTTGCAATACTAGTGTAGGAATTATTTCGGTGAAGAGATTTTCATTTTCAAATAAGCGTGAGAAACCGCCGGTTCCGATTACAATAGGTTCTTCACCTTGAAAAGCTTCATTAATTATTTTTGATTTGAGTTCACGCACCATTCCAATTTGCCCGTGGTATAATCCGGATTGGATACTTTCCACCGTGGATTTTCCTACAACATCATCAGTTTTTTTTATTTCAACGGTAGGAAGCTGAGCAGTTTTGCTTTCGAGCGCTTCCATCGAGATTCGAATTCCCGGAAGTATAATTCCGCCAAGATATTCTTTTGCTTTACTGATTACACAAAATGTGGTCGCCGTGCCAAAATCCACAACAATTAAATTTTTATTTGGATAGAGATGAGTTGCGGCAATTGCATTCGCAATTCTATCAGCGCCAACTTCCAACGGATTACGATACTTTATTTTTAGACCGGTCTTAACTCCCGGTCTTAAAAAGAATGGTTCTGTACTGAAATATTTTACACATGCACTGCCGAGTGAATGATTTATATCGGGCACTACACTGCAAATGGAAATATCTTTTATTATTGCCGGATCAATATTATTTTCTCTCAGTACACCGCGAAGAAAAACGCCAAATTCGTCGGAGGAGAATTGCTGGCGTGATGTTTTTCTGAATTGTGTTATAATTTCTTCCCCTTTAAAAACACCTCCATGGATTTGTGTATTACCAACATCAATACAAAGAATCATTTTATTTTCCTCCAATAGTTTCCAGTAAAAGATGTTCCAGATTTCTAGATAACTCTTCAGCATTAACTGCAGGGAAAGATTTCATATCTTTATCAAAAATGGTGAAGTTATTTTGAACATCATCCGATGTTCGGTTTGATTGATCGTTCGACACAACATAATCACTGTTGGAACTATTCATTAATTTTTTAACAGCTCTGTTTCTTTCCTCGCCGTCAAAAGTATTTGTAAACTTGAATACAATCAGTAAAATATTTTTATTCTTCGAGTATGACTTCAGTCTATCGGCAATCTTAAAATTCCGCTTGAGATTAATAACCAGCCGATCATTTTCCGAATCAATCTTTTTATCGACCGGTGCTAATAGCTTTTTCCCATTCAGTTCAATTGTCTCTAACGAATAATCACTCACTGCCGCAAGATGAATCACACAATCAAAATCATTTTCAGATAGGACACATTCCAATTTTTGGTTGAGATCATTAAAACTCTCAAATAGAATTTTATCACAACCCGATGGCGTTATAGTTACATGTTTTGCGAGAAAACAAGTTACAGTGTGACCTTTTCTGGAAAAGTAATCGGCAATTACAGCACCCGTTCTTCCGGTGCTTAAATTTGTGATGAAGCGAACTCCGTCAATGCTTTCTTTTGTTCCTCCTGCCGTCACTAAAACTTTCAATCTCTTTACCAGCGTTACATTTTTAGGAATTGAACGCAGAATATATTCGAAGATTTCGTCCGGTTCGAGTAGTTTGCCTTTACCGATATCTCCGCAAGCAAGGTAACCTTCAGCAGTTGGCAAAATTTTAACTCCCCATTCTTCAAGTTTTTTTAACGAGCTTTGAGTTGCCGGATGTTGGTACATCAAAGTGTTCATTGCCGGAACAATGAGAAACGGTTTTGTCCAATCATGTGCAAGAAATAACGAAGTCAGGAGATTGTCTGCAATTCCGTTTGCCATTTTGTTTATTGTATTTGCCGATGCCGGGCAAACAATTGCCAAATCAGCCCATTTCACAAGATTGATGTGATTCATCATCTCGCCTTCGGCGAAAGAATCGGTATAGACAGAATGACCGGTTAACCCTTCAAGTGTTGCCTTGCCGATAAATTTCAGTGCGTTTTCTGTCGCAATAACTATCACTTCAAAATCATTCTGCATAAGTTTCGAAATCAAGTATGCACTTTTATATGCAGCTATAGAACCTGTAATACCGAAAAGAATTTTATATTTTGACATTATCGATCAACCTCACTTTTCCAAGATGAACCGCACCAAACCTTCTGCCATCAATTTCTTCAATGTAATCTACTTTGAATCCAAGATTTTCTAATTCAGCTTTGATTTGCTGCGGCAATTTATTTGATTGCAGCAGTTTTGAAAATTTAACTGCATGTTCTCTCTCTTCAGATTTCAGCAAAAGATTTCTGGAACTCATAGCGAGACCATCGTCTTCACGCACAGTCGGGCAAGGAATAATTTCAACGTCCAAAAAGAAAGCTCTACACATTCCGTCAATTAATTTGTATTGCTGATAATCTTTCTCTCCGAAGTATGCTCGATCAGCCCGAATAATATTTAGTAATTTCAAAACAACAGTTAGAACTCCGTCGAAATGCCCCGGACGGTATTCACCGCATAAAATTTTACTCAGCTCATTTTCTATAACGCGGTACTTGAAATTATCGGAATAGATTTCTTTGTAATCCGGGTAGAAGAGGAAATCAACTTTCAAGTCTTCCAGCATCCGAAAATCTTTCTCAAACGTTCGGGGATAGTTTAGTAAATCTTTGGGATCATTAAATTGAATTGGATTTACAAAGATGCTGACTACCGATAAATCATTTTCCTTAACGCATTTTTCAATTAAAGATGAATGACCCGCATGTAGAGCGCCCATTGTTGGTACAAAGCCAATTTTTTTTTCTTTATGTGCATCCGATTTTTTTAGCTGTTTCCATTCGGAAGCTGTTTTGATAATTTCTGTCATCAATAACTCTCGTTTGGCTGCGGAAATTTATTTTCTTTGACGTCCTTATTAAAATTATTCAGCGCACCTTGTATCAAGTCGTAGCCGTCTAAATATTTTCTTACAAACTTAGGATTAAAATTCTTATTCAGTCCCAACAAATCCTGAAGCACAAGAACTTGTCCTGAAGTAAAAGTACCTGCGCCAATTCCAATCGTTGGAATTTCCAATTCATCTGTAATTTTTTTTGCAGCTTCAGCGGGAATCATTTCCAACACTATAGAAAAACAGCCGGCTTGCTGAAGCAATAGAGAGTCTTGAAATATTTTTTTTGCAGCAAGCTCATCTTTTCCTTGCAGCTTAAATCCACCGAGCTGATGAACCGACTGCGGCGTTAAACCAAGATGCCCCATCACGGGCACACCGGATTTAACAAGATGTTCAATCATTTCAAGATTGCCATCGGCTCCTTCAATCTTAACCGCTTGCGCGCCTGCCTTCATAAATCTATCAACCGATTCCATCAAGTAACTAAGATTTTTTCTATGAGCAAGAAAAGGTAAATCTCCAATGAGAAATTTATTTTTCAATCCGCGCTTAACTGCTTCAATGTGATAACACATCATTTCTAATTCGGCGTTCACAGTAGTTTCGAAACCATGCATAACCATTGCCGCGCTGTCTCCAACTAAAACCGCATCTATGTCGCTTTCATCAATAATCCGGGCAGACCAATAATCGTAACACGTAACGAGAGAAATTTTTTTCTTCTCATTTTTCATTATCTGAAAATCTTGAATTGTTTTCATCGCTTACTCTTCTCAAAAAGTTTTATAAAGGATTTATAGACGTCTTCAAGCGGAGAATTTTTCAGTTGACGCAAGTGTCGTTCGATTGTTTTTGTATCGCCTCTTTTTAACGGACCGGTAAGCGGATCATTCGACTTAATGAGATTTTCTGAAATAGAGACAAGGAATTGATGCGCTGCCTCGCTGGGCAAGAGTAAATCATCTTTTAGATAATTAAAAAAATTCTGCCACAAGATCGTTGTAAAATTTCCGGCAATACTGCACCACGCATGATAAAGTTCTTTTTCCTCTTTATAAATCTCGAAGTTAGGATTTTGTAATTGCGGAAATAATTCATGGAAATTTTTTCTTCCCTTTTCAGTTACAAAAGGAATTGATTTGTAAAACCGGAGGTCGAATAAAACTTCTGAAAAACTTGCAAGCGGATGCGCGCTTTCTGCTTCTTCAATTGATAGAACGCCGGAACAATGAATCCAAATTAATTGAGGCGAAATCTTACTTTTATACTCGCGTATAAAATTTTCTATCTGATCGTCTCGGATCAACAACAAAATTCGATCTACCGATTCAGACTGGTTAGAAAGTTTGACGAACTCAAATAGATTTTCGCGGACACATTGAATGTAAGAAACGCCGAGTAGATCAAAGTAATGGAGGAAATGTTTGGCAAGCCGTCCGTTGCCAACGATAAAATATTTAGGTTTGCCGCTTTTGTTAGGTACCTGTCCCAAAGATCAAGTCCTTTAAAAAATTTACAATTAAAAGTAACCGTCCGAATCTTGGATCAGTTCTAAATGATAAAATTTTCTATGGAGAAAATAGTTTTATTTTTTCAATCAAGCAAAAATTGTTAATCATTATTCTTGAAGCGTATCTAATGACATAGTCATCCCTATGGGAAAAGGTCTTTTATGCAATTTTACTATATGAATACAAACCCAATTCAAAATATTTTTATTTTAGATATACCTTTTTAGAGTAGACTCATGGATGTTTCAGCCAATTCTTGTTTCTGTTTCCGCTCTCCCGAGAAAATGCCTTCGGGATTGCTCATAATCTTGATCTTCTCGAAAAGAGTAATGCCGAAGGCATCCCTCTGGGAGAATATAAACACGATTATGAGCAAGAAAAATTTTTATCCCCCTCTCAAAGCACTCACTATATTTAATCTCGCCGCGCGTACTGATGGCAGGAATCCGCCTACAAAACCCATTACCACAGCAAAGATGAATGATGAAATCACAATTGACGGCGACAATGCAAACGAAAACGATAACTCGGCAAATGAACTAAAATTCAAAGTTGATACTGTAAAAAATTGCAAGAAGGATGCAAAGAATAATCCAACTACTGCACCAATCAGTGAGATAAAAAGAGCTTCTGTTAAGAATGCAATTAAAATACTTCTTCTGCTGAAACCAAGCGAGCGCATCGTTCCGATTTCAACTGTACGGTTTGCAACTGCGGAATACATTGTTATCATGGCGCCAATAATTGCCCCGATGCTGAATATGACAGTTATAAATATTCCAAGTACGCGAATAAAAGTGGCAAGGAACTCCGATTGCTCTTCAAAAAATTTCTGCTCTATTTTCGGCTCGAATTGTACAAGACGGCGGTCTGTCTCAAATGCTCGTTTACATTTTTCAAAGTTATCTATGTTATCAAGCTTAAATGTAAGTGTAGATACAGAGCTTCCTCGATTGAAAGCGTTAAGCAGTTGATCGGAATCTCCCCATAACTCTGAATCAAAACCACTTCCGTTGGATTCAAAAATTCCTACAATTGACCAATAGTCGCCAGCAAATTTTACTTTACTTCCAATCTGGGCACCGAGAAACTTTTTGGAAATCGCTTCACCCACAATCAGTTCACGCAATGATGGATTAAACATTCTTCCTTCTTTAATTTTTATCTGCGGACGAAGCAGAGTAACTTCTTGTGAAACTCCTCGCACAGTAACATTACTCATACCGCCCTTTTTTATCTCAAGATTTATTACCACAACCGGTTCTTCAGAAATTATCTGTTTACCATTTGAATCTTTTGCAATAAATGGGAGAGTCCTGATCACGTTACGTGTATCGCCGTCAATAATACTTGAGATTTCACCATTAGAAGCTTTTCTTGTAACCATCACATTATCCGGTGCACCGGTTGCAACCAAAGTTTTTTGTACACCGTAAGCCATCATTAAGACAGCAGCAAAAACAAATACAACCAACGCAATACCGGTAACTGTAATTGTAGTTGTAAGTTTTCTAGTTTTAAAACTTTTTAGAACATATTTGAATGGAACTGCCATGTTTACCTCTTTTTGTCATTCCGCACTTGATGCGGAATCTATTTAGACTAGATTTCAGTTTCCGTTGGGATGACTTTTTTATTATTAAAAGTCATCCTACAAATCTAAATCCATCTACAATTTTTGTATGAAGCGCTCTCTGAATCGGGAATATTGATGCCAATACTCCTATCAATAAAGCCGAACTTGCCGCAAGAATAATTGTAATCGGTTCAATGAAGAAGAACGGAAAAAATCCTTTCGGCATTACCTGTTCAAAACCGGAAACGATGGGGTAAAGCAAAAAGATTCCGATGCCTGCACCAATGCATGAGATCAGCATTGATTCGCCAAGTATCAATCCCGTTAAATGATAAGCGGAAAAACCGAGAGTTTTAAATACTGCATATTCCCTTGTCCTTTCTCGGGCAGACATTACCATAGTATTGGCAAGAACCAGCATAATAATTCCAATAATAGCAAACGACATAAAATTCATTGCGGTGATAATCGCTCCGGAAGCAGAAACAAATCCTTGAGTAAATGCTTTTTCAGTTTCGGTTTTTGTTTCAGCGGTTGAGTTCTTGAATAGTGCATCAATCTGTTCGGATATCTGAGCTGAGTTATTCGTATTATCTATTTTGACTATATACCAAAAAACCTGATCGCCTCTTACTGGTGTTTCCTGTTTAATTCTTTCATTCAAATAATCCCAATGAAAAAGCATCTGTGTAGCATCCGTGTTTTTATTTTTAGGAAGATAAATTCCACTTACAACAAATTCCCATCTTCCCGGGAAAATATCACCGTCAAGAACAATGATGTCTCCAACCTTAAATTTGTACTGATCTGCAATTGACTTTCCTACAATACAGCCGTTTCTTTCTTTTTTATACTTATCTAAATCATTTTTTGAGACCATAAATTCAGGATATAGATCAAAATAATTATCGTCAATTGCCATTCGCGCAAAGAAATTACTTTTGTCTTTGTAAGTACCGCCGAACCATGCAGCTCCGCAGACTTCCTTAACACCAGAAACTGATTCAATTTTGGTTTTGTACGCTAACGGAAGCGGGAATATAAAAGAAACCGCCTGACGCGTTATCAATCGATCCGCGCCCGCAGCATCAATGCTTGAATCCCAGATTGTAACCACTGTTCTCAACAACCCGTAAGCGATTACCGCAATCGCGATTCCAAAAATTGTTAATGAGGTTCTGAGTTTATGCCGAAGTGCGTTCTTAAAAATCAATTTGAAAATTTTCATTTGGCCTCCTAAACCAGGTCGCCTTTTTCTAGATGAAGCAGTCGCGTCGCTTTTTCCGCCGCATGAGGATCGTGAGTTACCATTACAATTGTTTTCTTAAATTCTTTGTTAAGACGTTCCATAAGAGTAAGAATTTCCTGTGCAGAAGTTTTATCAAGATCGCCTGTCGGCTCATCGGCAACAAGAATTACAGGATCTGTAACTATTGCACGGGCTATAGCAACACGTTGTTCCTGTCCACCAGAGAGTTGCTTAGGATAATGATGAATTCTATCACCAAGTCCAACAATACTAAGCACATTCTCAACATGCTTTCTTCTTTCTGATTTTGAAAGTTTTGTGAGCAACAAAGGAAGTTCAACATTTTCAAATGCAGTAAGAACTGGAATCAAATTATAGAATTGGAATACAAATCCAACACTAGCAGAACGCCATTTTGCCAAGCCGGATTCGTTCAACTTTGCTATGTCTGTACCCGCGACATTTAATTCCCCTTTGGAAGGACGATCGATCCCGGCAATAAGATTAAGTAATGTGGTCTTACCGGAACCAGATGGCCCCATTAAAGCCAGAAATTCTCCTTCTTTAACATTCAGTGTTAAATCATGAAGGACAGGAATTTCCAAACTGTTTCTCCAATACGATTTTGAAACATTCTTTATTTGAATTATTACTGACATATTTTCTCCTGCATTTCTTAAAACTTTTATTTCACTTTTACTTTTACACCGTCATTTATTTTTTCATCAACTCCCTCGATGATTTTCTCCCCATTCATTAAACCGTTTTTTATTTCTATATATGAGCCGAGTTCTCTTCCAAGTGTAACGGGAATTTCAACTACTTTATCGTCTCTGACTATGAAAACCACTTTTTTATCATTACGCGTTGCAACCGAACTTATTGGAACAACGAGAAATTGTTTTGTTTCTTCAATCTTCTCATTCTTCGAATTTTCATTTAAGAAAATTACTTTTGCGCTCATTTCGGGCAGAACTCTTTGATCGTAATTTTTGAATCCAACCTTCACCATGACAGTTGCTTTGGAACGGTCTGCAGTCGGAACAATTTTAGCAACATAACCCGGATAAGCATTGTCAGGATACGCGTCAAGCCGGATTTCACAATTTTGATTGATATTAATTTTTTCTATGTTCGATTCAGAAACATCAATTTCAGCTTGAAGAGAAGTCATATCTGCCATTAAAACAACCGCGCCTTTTGAATTTATTCCCGCACCAAGCGGCGCTACAACTTCGCCCACATCGGCATTTTTTGTAAGAACCGTTCCGTTGAATGGTGCGCGTATTAAAGTATTTTCCATTGCAACTTCGGCACCTTGTAGTAGAGCTTTTGCAACTTCAATTGATGCAAGGACACGGTTATACTTTGATTGCGCTCCATCCAATTCCATTTGAGAAGCAGAGCCGGATTTAAATAAACTTTGGTAACGTTTATAGTTGTTGTCAGCATCGGTAAGATCAGCTTGATTTAGTTTTAAATTTGCTTTTGCCTGTTCTAACTGAGCTTTAATATCGCTATCGTCAATCCTTGCAATCACCTGATCTTTTTGAACGCGGTCTCCTTCAACAACGCCAAGATAAACTAAACGCCCGGTTCCTTTTGATGCTACGGCGGCTTTTCTCTGAGCAACAACATATCCGCTTGCAGTTAACACGGCATTTGTTTGCGCGGGTGATTGTAAAGTTACGGATGTTAGTTTCACTTCGATAGACGGGTTGGTAAAAGATCTCCATGCGAAATAAATTACGAATAAGAGAATAATTATTCCCGTAACCGTTGCAATCATCTTAATCATCTTACCACGCTGTTCAGGATTTTTAAGTTTTGTGTCTCTGTCAATTTTTAATGATGATAAATCTGCGTTTTTAGTTTCCACTTTTATACTCTTTTATTATAATATTTTTCGGTTTGATGAAATAATTGCACCGAAATTATGAATTCCTGATTAGTCATACAAGCAAATCATTCAATTTTTACAAGCTTAATGCCAATCAAAGATATTATAGTCTTGTGTCCATCTATGTTTCAGAACAAAAATAAAATGTTATAGAATGAGGAATAATAAAAAATCGGTGAGTAGCGGATAATAATCGGTGAATAGAATTTTTTGAATAAAACTATTTGATCAGCAATAACTTTTTAGTCTGAGAAAAATTTCCGGCAGTTAATGTGTAGAAGTAAACTCCGCTTGCAAAATTACTTCCATCAAAAATAACTTCATAACTTCCCGGTTGTTTTTCTTCGTTAACAAGAGTAACTATTTTATTCCCAAGTGTATCAAATACTTTTAGTGTTACATATTGCAGAGACGTTGCATGCAACTTCACTACGGTAGGTATTGAAAATCTTATTATTGTTGTTGGATTGAAAGGATTAGGATAGTTTTGAGAAAGTTGGAATGAGAATGGTGCTTCAGTTTCCTCTTTTCTATTCATTAAAGTTCCGTATTCTTTCCCATTAATTTTTGCATAAACTAAGTCATAAGTGTTTCCCGTGCAAGCAACTATACACATATGATTCGATTGGGAATAAATGCCAATATTCATGGCCATCCTCCAGTGAAAATCGTTACCATTCGTTGTAATTGGACTTCCAATCATTCTGGTTTTTCTTACTTCGGAAAAAACGGTTTGATCTGAAATATCCCAACAAATCATTCCTTGAAAATGATCATTAAGCTGGGAAAATAAGCTGTCAATTTTTTCTTCAGGAGAAACGTATTTATAAACTATTCCACTTACTGTATCAATTCTAATAAACACACTTTCTAAATTTTTGATCTCATCGTAAGTAAATGGGGGTTGTTCAATAAGAAAATATCTTTTCCCGTTTGTTAAAAGAGTATCTGCCAGAACTATTTTAGATAGATAAGAAGTTTTGTTTTGATAATTAGGCGGCTGATATGTGATCTTATACTGCCATACGTCTCCAACATGAAGCGGGTAAAAATTAATTGCCGGATTAACTTGCGAGTTTACAATTTGCGGTAAAAAACAAATGAGTACGAATAAAAAAGTTTTGATTGTTTTCAATTCCCCATCCAAAAAATATTTGGGTTAGATCAAATCTAGGAGAAATTGAGTTTATTACAAATTAAGGACCTCAAGCATTTTTTCTGTATAATTAATTTTTCGAGGTTGTCTCAAATGCCTCTACTATCTTTTAAGACAACCTCGATCTGAAATATCAATCAATACTTCCCGAATCCAGGCCCAGCCGGACTAACATATAATTTCCCTTTATAGCCAGCGCATGGATCATTGTAAATTTCTTGAATGAGTGCAAACTCGCCCCATATAACCGGTCCAATTTCTACTCCGGATGAGTTATACCAAACTCCTCCTGTTTGTGAGGCATCGCTTGGTGCGGCAACGATTTTAACAAAGTCATTCCAGTTACAAGTCTTTCCATTGTCAACATATTCATCAGATTGGTGATTAGTCAACCAGGCTCCGGAACCTAAATAGCTGCTAAATCCGTAATGACGGTCGAGCTTTCCATCTCCATCACAATCTGTAGTTGAGAGCCACGAGTCATTCCATTTCATTTCTAATTTTGTTGTTCTATACTGCCAATACCATTTTGTAACCACGTTAGGATTTGCCGTAATATAAGCCGCGTCATTTCCATCATACGGTGGAAAACCATCTCCGCCCAAGTAAACATTCGCATATGAACCTTTGAACATTCGCGATTGATAATTATAGCCAAAGATATCGAAACCAGTAGTTAGGGGTTTACCTGCTAAATAATGACCTTGCTGATACTTCAAAATACCATCTTGAATTGTAATGCAAGTTCCCTTTTTGGCAAGTTTGACCTGTCCGTTATTCGTTTCAGTTGGTATAGTCAATTTTTCGCATCCAACTGTAATAAGAAGGATAAAAGAAAGAGAAATGATTATAGTACGATACAGTTTCATACAACACCTCTCTAATTTAATTTTTGAAAAATGATTTATACTGCTCTTTCTAACTTTAGAAAAAATCAGATTCTGAAAATTATAAATCTCTTGTTTTCAGAAATAGATTCAAAAACAATATTGGAGAATATTCAAATCTGCACGCAGTTGAGGATGAGCGACTTAAACTTGGTAATAAAGTAAAGAAACACTTGTAAAGAAGCAACAAAGTTTTTGAATGTTAATTGCAATTATTCCTGTAAAAAGGTCATTGACTATTTTCAAAACTTTGCTTGAAGAACTTGAATCATTGATTGATGAACGAACTTATTTGTTGCCAAAATTTGTTTTGAATAGATATCAATCTTTTCTCCCGAAAAATTTGTAACAACACCGCCGGCTTCTTCAATAATTAGTTTGCAGGCGCAAACATCCCAAGGATGAAGATGCACTTCCCAAAATCCATCGAACACACCGGCTGCAACATAACACATATCAATTGCGGCAGAACCTAATCTCCTAACAGCGCGCGAAGTTTTTAAGAATGCAGCAAATCTTTCAATTGCAAAATCCGGATTATCTTGAATATCGTATGGAAATCCGGTAACCAGCATACTCTTTCTCAAATCATCATTCGTACTGACCTGCAATTTTTGTCCGTTGCGGAATGACCCGCTTCCCTTTTCCGAAGAATAAATTTCATCTCTCATCACATCGTAAACTACACCGCAAATTGTTTCTCCGTTTTTCTGAACGCCGATTGAAACTGCAAATATTGGCAATCCGTGTGCAAAGTTAGAAGTGCCGTCAAGCGGATCAATTACCCAGAGATACTCGGAACTTGTTCCGTGTTTGCCGCTCTCCTCTGCAAGAACTGAGTGAGTTGGAAATTCCTTTCGAATAAAATTGATTATTGTTGCTTCGGATTTTTTATCTATTTCGGTTACAAGATTGGAAGCATTTGTTTTGTATTCAATCGAAAAATTTTCCCCGAATCCTTCTCTTATAATTTCTCCTGCCTCTTTCGAAATTTGAATTACTTTATCAATCATGATCATCTGTAATTTGTTTTTACAAAAATAGTTTAATAAAAGATTTCTTGCCCATGCCCGCCAAAAAATACGGCGGGTAACCTCTTGCTCATGCTCATGATCTTAATCATGATCACTCCAAAACCGAGCAAGATCAGGAACACGATCACGAACACGAAAATAGAAATTCTAGCATGAATGAAAATGGAAGAGAAAGAAAAATATTTTTTTGATCATGAGAAACTCAGATCGGTCATACGAACCTGGAGAAGAATATAAACCATAATATTATCGTGATCATGCTCATGATCTTAATCATGATCGCTCCAAAACCGAGCAAGATCAGGATCAAGAGCAAGATCAAGATCATGAAAAAAATAGATAAATATCTGCTCTTGCCATTTCTTGATAGCCCTTCGATTTATTGGTATATTTTGATTGTAAATCAAATACGGAGTTTCTAACCCTGATGAATGAAAGAAATAAAAAGCCGAGCGATGAAATTTCAAGTATTGAGAACATTCCGCACGTTCTTCCTGTATTGCCGCTTCGTGATAATGTAATATTTCCTTATATGATATTCCCCGTTCTTGTAGGACGAGAGCAATCTATCCGCGCTGCAAATTTTGCACTCGATAATTCCAAATATATTTTTCTTGCCGCACAAAAAAGATCCAACGTTGAGGAACCTTCAAAAGAAGATATTTATGCGGAAGGAACTATAGCCAAGATAATTCAGATATTAAAATTGCCCAATGGTTTGTTGAAAATTCTTGTTGATGGAATTATTCAAGGGAAAATTCTTGCATATACAGACCGGGCAAATTTTTATGAAGCAGAAATCGAAGTAATTACACCCAAAGATGAAGACAAGCGTGAGATGAACGCTCTTCTGCGGCAGATGTCTTCGCTTTTCAAAGAGTATGTTAAAATAAATAAATCCATACCGGCAGAAGCTGTAAATGCATTTGATAATATTGATGAGCCTGACCGCAAATTGTTTTACGTTGCCGCTAATATAAATCAACAAATTGACGTGAAACAAAAGATACTTCAAAATTTTTCACTGCGAGATCAGCTCTATGAAGTCATTCGCCTGCTTAATTCAGAAATTGAAATTCTGAAAATAGAAAAAGAGATTGAAGGAAAAGTTCAGGATAATATTCAGAAGACACAGCGCAAATTTATTATACAAGAACAAATTAGGATTCTACAGGACGAACTAGGAGAAGAAGAGGAAACATCACCGGATTTTATAAAATTAAAAGAGCGGATTGATAAAGCGAAAATGCCAAAGTCGGTTTTCGATAAAGCTGCTGAAGAGTTCAATAAATTGAAAAAGACACCGCCGAGTTCACCGGAATCAACCGTCATACGCAACTATCTTGACTGGCTCGTGGATGTTCCATGGCACACAAAGACAAAAGATAATCTGGATATAAAAAACGTACGGAAAATTTTAGACGAAGATCACTTCGGTTTGGATAAACCGAAAGAAAGAATTGTTGAGCATATCGCTGTGCTGAATCTTGTAAAAAATATGCGCGGACAAATTTTATGTTTTGTAGGACCTCCCGGAGTCGGAAAAACATCTTTAGGAAAATCTATTGCAAGAGCAATCGGCAGAAATTTTGTACGCATTTCTCTAGGCGGAGTTAGAGACGAAGCTGAAATTCGAGGTCATAGAAGAACTTACATCGGCTCGATGCCGGGAAAAATAATTCAATCTATGAAGCGGGCAAAAACTATAAATCCGGTTATGCTTCTTGATGAGATTGATAAAATGAGCATGGATTTCCGGGGCGATCCTTCTTCTGCAATGCTAGAAGTTCTGGATCCGGAACAGAATCATACATTCAATGATCACTATCTTGATATTGATTATGATCTTTCACAAGTAATGTTTATCACAACCGCTAATGTTCGTTATAATATTCCTCTTCCTCTTCAGGATAGAATGGAAATAATTGAACTGCCCGGTTATCTTGAACATGAAAAGATTCAGATTGCAAAACGCCATATAATTCCAAAACAAATTGCTGCTCATGGTCTGGAAAAATTTAACATTGATTACCAAGATGATGCGGTTAACAAAATTATTATGGAGTACACACGAGAAGCCGGCGTTAGAAATCTTGAACGCGAAATAGCTTCTGTATTAAGAAAAACCGCAAGAGAGATTGTTTCTACAAATTCGAAAAACGGAAAAGCCATAAAATCAAAAAAGAAATTTCCAATTGATTCAGCTCTCGTAGAAAAATTTCTTGGTGTTCCAAGGTTCAGATCTCAAAAGGCTGATAAAGAATTAAGAGTTGGCAGCGTTACCGGTTTGGCATGGACTAGCGTTGGCGGAGAAATTCTTCAAGTTGATGCAACTGTAATGACCGGCGCAGAAAAACTTACAATCACCGGACAAATTGGAAACGTGATGAAAGAATCGGCGCAAGCGGCATTAAGTTATTTGCGGTCAAACGCAAAAGATTTTGGACTCGATGCACACTTCTCAAAAGGTAAAGAGATTCATATTCATTTACCGGAAGGCGCAATTCCAAAGGACGGTCCAAGTGCCGGTATTACGCTTGCAATGGCAATGTACTCGGCAATCAGCAATAAACCCGCACGTAATGATATTGCAATGACCGGCGAAATTACTTTACGCGGAAAGGTATTACCTATCGGCGGATTAAACGAAAAACTTCTTGCCGCTAGAAGAAATGGTATGAAAACTGTTTTAATTCCAAAAGACAATGAGAAAGATCTAAGTGAGATTAAGAACGAAGTAAAAGAGGGTTTGAAAATTATTCCGATTCAAACAATAAAAGAAGCTTTGCCATATGTGTTTGAGCAACAGAAGAAAAAAAAATTAACTGATAAGAAAAAGAACCGATAATTAGATATTCAGAAAATAATATTTATTTAGTTAAACAATAACATGTGGGAAATAAAAACATTATTTGATAATTAGTTCATTAAGGAGGAAAGCGGCGTGTTGTTTTTAAGATTTGGGGAGAATATTTATGGACTTAAATAATGATGGCTATAAGAAAAACAATTATGGTCAGCCTCAAAATGCGCAAAAGGAAGAACCTTTAAGCGAAGATAAAGTAGAAGAATTTAAGAGTTATCTTGAAACACTTGATAAAAAAATCGAAGAAAGATACGGGCGGGTTCGATTGAACGAACGGTTAAATGTTGAAAGAATTAAAAAAACACTTTCGGTAATGGGCAAATGTATAGCCGAAGGTTATATAAAAATCACCGAGAATAAGAGCAAAAAATATATTCACGTTAATAAAGTTAGATATAATAATGAATCAAGTGGTGAAGATGCACTTTCGAGTCTAAAGATTGCTATAAGCGACAAATTAAAAGCACCATGGTTAAAAAGAGTTAATTTATTTGATATTCCCTTTCAAGTTGCCACGCGAGGCAGCGAGAAACAATGCATTGAGATGAAACACACTTTCTCTAATTTTAAATACACTGCTGAAGTAAGACTTATAATTCGAGAAAAAATTCTTTAACTGTATAAAGTTGTAAAAAGATAGAGAACAATGACTGAGACAATTACAATTAACCATTCTCAACCCGATGCTGAGATTTATAAATCGCTCTTACCTCAAATTGAAGCACTGATCAATCATGAAGAACCGTTGATCTCTAATCTGGCAAATGTAACTGCCGCACTTAAAGAGGCATTCAATAAAATCAGTTGGGTTGGATTTTATCTGCTTAATGAGAAAAAACTTTTTCTTGGTCCGTTCCAAGGTAAAGTAGCATGCACAATTATTGATATGGGTAATGGTGTCTGCGGTACCTCTGCCGCATCAAAAAAAACAATTGTTGTTGATGATGTTGATAAATTTCCGGGACATATAGCATGCGACAGCGGATCTCGGTCAGAAATTGTAATTCCTTTAATAAAAGGTGAAACGATTTTAGGTGTTCTTGATCTGGACAGCTATGAACTTTCCTCATTTAATGAAACAGATAAAAAATATTTGGAATTACTTTGTGATCTGATAACAAAAAAACTTCTTATTGAAAAATTGGTTTTATAGAGAGTGAAATTATGACCGAACAAATAAAATTTGTAGTTACAGCGCGTAAATGGCGGCCACAGACTTTTGAAGATGTAGTAGGGCAAGAGCATATAACAACCACTCTAAAAAACGCAATTCTAAACAACCGGGTTGCTCATTCATATTTATTTGCCGGACCGCGCGGTGTTGGCAAAACTACTACAGCAAGAATTCTAGCAAAAGTTCTGAACTGTACAAATTCTAAGAACGGCGAACCATGTAATCAGTGCGAGATGTGTTTATCATTTGCTAATTCGCAATCGTTAGATATTATTGAGATTGACGGTGCATCAAACAGACGAATTGAAGAGATTAGAACTCTTCGCGAATCGGTTAAGTATGCGCCTACTAAGGGCAGTTACAAAGTTTATATCATAGATGAAGTTCACATGCTGACAACGGAATCGTTCAATGCCCTTCTTAAAACTCTTGAAGAACCGCCGGAACATACTGTATTTATTTTCGCTACTACCGACGTACACAAAGTACCGTTAACTATTATTTCCCGCTGCCAGCGTTTCGATTTCAGACGTATCGAAATGAACGTAATGAAAAATCTGCTTAAGCAGATAGCAAATGCAGAGAATATAACAATAGATGATTTGTCTCTAACACTCATTGCAAAAAAAGCAGATGGTGCTTTGCGCGATGCTCAAAGTCTGTTCGATCAAGTTATCTCATTCAGCGGCAATAATGTTGATTCTATTCTTCTCTCTAAAATGCTCAATCTAATTGATGAAGAAATCTATTTTACTATTTCAGATTCAATACTGGAAAAGAATTTCGTCTCGGCTTTTGAAGTATCTCAAAAAATTTATGAAAACGGCTGGAATAACATTGATTTTATGAATGGATTGATTGAACATTTTAGAAATATAATGACGGTTGTTATCAGTAAAAATACAGATTTAGTTGAAACAGCTGAGATATTCAAAAAAAGATATTTAGAATACACAAACAAATTTTCCGAAGGTGATCTTCTGAGAGCGATGGCATTTTTAAACAAAATCCAGTGGGAACTTAAATCATCATCCAACCAAAAGCTAAAAATAGAAATTTCATTATGCCATTTAATCGGACTTGAAAGATCTTCAACTATAACGGAAATACTTTCTAAGGTGAACAATGCTGAGCCGGAGAAAAAAGTAAATAAAGTGTTTGATTCTTCTTCAAGTTATTCTTCCAATAAACAAATAGACACAACTAACTCAAATGTGCGATTAGCTAAGAAAGAAGAAGTAATAGTTCCGGAGATAAAAGCTTTTGTTGCACCGACATTAGATTCTTCCAATGATTTTAATGATATTATTTCTAAATGGAATGATTTCATTGAGCAGGTTAAGTCTGAAAAATTATTTTTTGCCGAATTACTCTCAAACTCCAATCTTGTGCAATTTTCAAATGATCAGCTGCACATCGAAGTTGAACATCCAGAAGATGGAGATATTATTAACGATAATAAAACTTATCTTGACAAAAAAACAAAAGAAGTGTTTGGTAAAAAGATTGAGTTAAACGTGTCTCGTGATAAAAAAGCTTCTCGCAAAAAACAAACTAATCAAACAACAACCAGTTCCGTTACTTCAAACACACCCTCCGGTGACAATCCTCTGGCTGATGCAATTATTAATGAGTTAGGTGGAAAAGAAATCAAACGGTAGTTTTACTTAAACCTCCGAGGTTTTAAGAACCCCGGAGGTTTAGCAACTATTAAAAATTATTTTATTAGCATCATTGTTTTAGACAACGTTTGGTTCTTGTAGCTAACATTATAGATGTACATTCCGCTTGCTTTATTTTGAGCATTCCACTCCATAACGTGATAACCCGCATTCATATCACCATCATAAAGAGTTTCAACCAGCTGTCCAAGATAATTGTATACTCTAACAGTAACGTTAGCTTCGGTTGGAATTGAGAAACTGATCTTTGTTGATGGATTGAAAGGGTTAGGATTATTTTGAGCAAGTTGAAATTCGGTTGGAAGTTGACTCCCTAATTGATCTATGATGATTTTCTTGCCAAGCGCCAAATAATCGCTCTGCTTCACCCAAACTTTGTAACTACGGGGCGGCGCCGATACATAAACTCTTCCATCGGCTTGAACTTGTGTCGTTTCGTTGTAATCATACGCATTGCAAAGAAGTATATTTGCCCAATTGGAAAATCCTGCGGGAGAACTATCTACCCACAATCCTTTTGTTTCTGTATCATTATTATTAATTACAACAATAGCTCCGTCGCGTGTTCCATTACCTTGTCTTCTTGCTACGTACACGTTATAGGTATCGGCTGATGGATAGGGATTACCAACTTCACTTAATACAGAAATAATTCCGCCTAAATAATTTTTTCTAACGCCAATTAGTTTTTTTATATCAGTCTGAAGACTTGACGGAGCCGTTACAGTTATACTCGAATTGTTGTTGTCAATTTGTGTAACGCCGTAGTAATGGGGATAAAAAATAGTTGGTCTTCCTTCATGAGTAAGTATATAAGCATAAGCCATCTTCCAATCTTTAGAAATCCATTTATCGCTTTCTTTCCCGGAATCGTGGTTTTCAACAAAAGTAACAATCGAAGTGCCGGAAAGAGCTTGTCCGGTATTGTTTCTAATCATTCCTGCATGATTAAGCCATGCCATATTAAAATCGCTCTGGTTTTTATTGCTCATATCGGTAAGTGTAAATTTTAACGGGAAGTCAAATGCGTCTGCATCTGCGCTGTATGATGCAATAGTAGTTACCCAATTATAAATAGCTTGAGCATTTCCCCAATATTCAGCGACAATAAATCTTTGGGAACCATTAAGTAAGGGTAGATTTTTTATCCAATCGGCGGCAAATGATTGCTGGAATCCTCTTACGAAATCAAGCCGATAGCCGTCAAAGCCAACAGTGCTTGATAACCAGGTTCCCCAATCTTTCAATCTTGTTTGAACTGTTGTACTGTAAGTGTTGAGGTCGTTGCCAAACCATTTAGTGTTCGGAATAACTTCATCATTGGTTCCGCCGTTTCCAAGCCAATCGTTACTATCAACCGGATGAAAATCAGTATAAGTCCATGAGTAATTTAGCTCTCCGGTTCCTGTATGATTTACATAATTGATACCGGTCATAGTTGTTGCTTGCAAAGTTGTTGAAGCAAGATTTGATCCGTTATACCAAATACTTTTTGGATAATAGCCGTTTACTTGATCAGCCCATACCCACGCCCATGGATTGAAGACTTCTTTTTTAGCAATTAACTTAATTACTATATCGTGAGCAGTAGTCAATGTTATTTTGTATTCATCAATATCTGATATACTCTCAGCATGTCCCCTAACCGTTCTACCCGAACCGGGAAATACATTGAACTGACCACCGCCATTATTTGGCTCGCTTTCCCACGTATCAGTTCCATTTGGACCTGCGCTAGTCCAATCAATAAAAACATCATAACCTCTTTCTGTAGAAGCGGCAGCCCAATTCAACTGGTAGCCAACTATTTGAATATAGTAATCGCCGGCTTGAGCATTAGGGATTTTCCAGGTTATTTCATTTGTTGGGTAGGGAGTGTGCTGCGCCCCGTTAGTGAATGCTTCACTAAAAACGTAAGATTTTACCGCAGGATTAACTTCCCTTTCCGCTTCATCACCGTAAATATGATTAAGAATAACATCCGCATAGACTTTAATACTATTGTTATGCATAGTGGTAATCATACTATTTAATTCTGATCTGCTTCCAAATCGCGTTTCGGTCGAACCTTTTTGGTTGTAGTTCCCGAGATCGTAATGGTCGAAAAGTCCATAGCCCATATCGGTAATGCCCCAGTTACCTTTCGATGGCGGTGGAACCCACATACCGGTAAAACCAGCAGATGCAAGACTCGGCGCTTTTATCCTCAGAGTATCCCACCAGGTGCCGTTTTTATTAACGGCATCTACAGGTACGTTCCAATAAAATGCTTGCATCATAACATCATTTTGTGCAAGAATTTTATTTGAATAAGGAAATAGTGATAGGAAGACGAAGAAGATGAGAATCCAGGTTGTTCTACATTTGTTCATGCTGCCTCCAGATTATTTGTTGATGTTTCACGTTCATATAAAAGTATTCCCTCTTTAGAAGCGTATCTCGCAACGGTTCCGGGGTATTTTTTATCGCGTTCAAATTCTTCGTTTGATAAGATAATTACATCGAAGGCATAATTGATTGGCAAAAGGGCAAACCTCATATTGTCCATCAATCTAAATTTATCTCCTTTCGTTTCTCGATTACCAACAAGTCAACATCGCTTTTATCGTCTGCTGTATTTCTTGCCTGAGAACAGAAAAGAATAATTTTATCGGGGTTAAATCTTGCAAGGAGTCTTTCTTTAATCTGGTTTTTTAAATTGTCATTCAGCATGTTTTATTTACTATCGCCAAGTTCTATAATTAATATAATTAAAAAGCACTTTATTTACGAATACTTCTATCTATGAGGAATAGATGGAGATGTCCGTGGCGCAGGTCTAATGGGGATCATAAACTTTCCAAATACCTTTTTGGATTTAAAAAACAAAAAACCCCAAACGAAGATCGAATGGGGTTTTAATTTTAATCCTGGCGGCTACCTACTCTTCCACGCACCTGCGCACGCAGTACCATCGGCGTATAAGGGCTTAACTTCTCTGTTCGGAATGGGAAGAGGTGTTTCCCCTTAGCTATAACCACCAGAAAACTTTT
>JAKAKD010000060.1:0-42629 GCA_021824635.1 Bacteroidota bacterium
CTTGCCCTCCATCCGGAACACACAGATATTTCTTCAAACTGTACGCTCTTGATATTATGCTTCCTCCAAAAGAAAGCACAACTAAAAAACAATTGCTCGATGCTATGAAAGGGCATATTTTAGCCGAGGCAACTTTGATGGGAAAGTATAAACGACAGAGATAACGACTGAAGATTACGAGCAAGAGCAAGGTCATGAGTTTACCCGCCATACTTTTGGCGGGCAAGAGACAAAATTTCTAGAACTGATTTTAAAAGTTAAGCAGATGACATTTGAAGTGCCGAACTCGCCCGATTTCATTTTTACTGAACTTCAGTTTGAAAAAATAAAATAAATTTTTGTGTTAATAGAAATTATGAGGACAAAAATATTTTTCTCTATGAAGGAAAATGCAGAACTCTTTTGACAATAGTCCGTCTCAATTGGCAGTCAATTTAAACGAAAGGACGCGCGATGGTGAAAAATAAATTTCGTCTCTCTGCATTTGCACTATTTATTCTTATTACTCAATCCTTTTCCGTTTTTGCACAGCAAAAATTTTACGTTAATTTAAACGACAGAGCCGACGATCTTTTTAAGGTAACATTAATTCCCGAAAAACTTTCAGAGCAGAATAAAATTTATCAATTCGCATCAACCGCACCAGGGACTTATCAAACAATGGATATAGGCAGATATGTCCGTTCATTCAAAGTTTTTGATACCGGCGGAGCGGAGCTTGGTGCAAAGCAGATTTCAACAAATCAGTGGGAATTAGATGACCCGTTAAAAACCACCAAAATTGTTTACACCGTTGCAGAGACATGGGATAATCCGGTAAAAGAAAATCCGATTTATCCTATGTGCGGAACTTCCATTGAAAAGGATAATGTATTAATCAATGGTCAGTGCGTATTCGGCTATTTTCATGGAATGCAAAGAACTCCTATCAGAATAAAATTGGAATATCCGGATGAGTGGTTCGTTGGCACTGCCATGAATAGAGATAAAGACGGTTTCTATGACGCCCCCAATTATGATTATGTTGTTGACTCTCCAATTCTTCTTGGCAATCTTACAAAAACATCAACTAAAATTGAGAACACAACCGTTGATGTTTTTACTTATTCTAAAACAGGAATGATAAGTTCCGATCAAATTTTACTTTTACTCGAAGATATGTTGAGCGCCACAAGCCAATTTACACAAGGTTTGCCGGTTAACAGATATACTTTTCTTTTCCATTTTGAAAATTTCTCCGCCGGCGCCTGGGAACACAATTTCAGTTCGGAATATATTTTTACTGAAAACGTTCTTGAAGGAAATTTTGCAAAAGAGATACGTTCTACCGCCGCACATGAATTTTATCACGTTATAACACCACTCAATATTCACAGCGAACTTGTTGGAAATTTCAATTTCGAAAAACCGACGATGTCTCAACACATCTGGTTATATGAAGGAATTACAGAATGGGCGGCAGACATTATTCAGTTGAGGGATTATTTAATGACGCTTGATGATTACCTCGCCGAGATAAAACAAAAACTTTTACAAAACGATAATTATGATCCCAATATTTCTCTTGTAGATTTGTCGCTCCATTCAACGGAACGTCAGGATCAGTATCCGAACATTTATATGAAAGGCGCGCTAGTAGGAACTCTATTAGACATACGAATACTTGAACTTTCTCACGGAACGAAAGGATTACGGGAAGTTATAAATCAACTTTATAAAGATTATGGAATGAATAAAGCGTTCAGCGAAAAAGATTTTTTCAATGAATTTGTGAACAGGACTTATCCGGAAATTGCCGACTTCATAAATAAATACATTAAAGGAACGGAAAAACTTCCGGTTGCAGAATATTTTGGAAAGCTAGGAATAGAATACACAGAAATTGCCGGCGTGGATAGTTCTAAAATTGCTCTTGGTTTTGGAATCAGTGTGAAAGACAATAAGCTCATTGTAACAAAAGTTGATAATCAGACTAGCGAAAGCGTTGCATCTGGCGACTTTATTATAAAATTAAACGGTGAAGAAGTTACTCTTCAGAATGCTCAGGCAAAATTTAGTTTTATGAGTAAGATGAAAGTTGGCGATACATTTACGCTTACCGTTGATAGAAACGGAGAACAACGGGATGTAAATGTAGCTATGCAGCCAAGAACATTGAAACATCAATTCAAAGTATTGGAAGATGCTACTGATGAACAACTGGCTCTTCGCAGCGCTTGGATGAAAAATTTATAGTAACACTAAGTGCAATTGAAAATGAAGCGGTAAACACAATAAAATGTTATAAAAAAAGATAAAAGTTTACCTCTTTCCTTATCGTTTTTTTTCAGTTAGATTTAGCAGAGAATAAACAACCGCAAAGGTGAGTATATGATCAAAAAGATCTGCTTCACAATTTTATTTGCAGTTGTACTTTTGTTTACCACTCTCTCGTGCTCTTCTTCGTCTCTTTACGACAGCATTTATCCGACACTACATGACGGCAAATACGACAGTGAATTTCCTTACAGAAATTCTTCCCAACAACTGGAAGAGATCAGCGGTTCAATCAGGCTTATAAACAGCATTGCGTTTTACACAAGTTATGTGTTCGATGCGTCTAGTAAATTTAGAGCAAACGAAATAAGCAAAATTAATTTGGATAAAGCCGCGGTTGAACAAATAAGTTTTAACAGGACGGCTTCCGGAACTTCGACTGTAATTTCTGAAGACCAAGGAACAGTTGTCCTTCTAACTGTTGCTCATATTGTCTCCTTCCCGGATACGATTATTTCACGTTTCATTAATCCCGATGGTTCAATTTCACAATTCGTTCAAAGTGTTTCTATAAAAACAAGACAGACAAATTATGTCCCGGATTTTCCGGATAATGGAGAAGTAGATATTATCCTAATGGACAAATCCAAAGACATTGCTTTACTAGGAAGACATTTTATTTATGACAGAACAATCTCGATGCCGGTTTTCAAATATCCTTGGGGAAAATCCAGCGAACTTGAATGGGGAAGTTTTGTCTATGTTTTTGGTTTTCCGATGAATTTTAAAATGATTTCGAAAGCTATCGTAAGCAGTCCCGGAAAAGAAAACCATACATTTTTAATTGATGCTGTTTTTAACCGTGGCTACAGCGGCGGAATTGTTCTGGGAATTCGTGATGGCGTTCCCAATTTTGAACTTGTTGGTTTAGTGCGCTCCGTTCCCGCCGAATACCAATACACAATGCGTCCTCTGGCAAAAGAACAAGATTTAGATTTTAATCCAATGCTGCCGTTCAAAGGAGATGTTTATGTAGACCGGGAACAGGTTTTACGAACGGGAATAACAAAAGTTATAGGGATAGAAATTGTAAAAGATTTTATTCTTGCTCATAAAAATGAATTAATCGAAAAGGGATACATTCTTAAAGATCTCTTTAATGTGCCGGATAAAGTGAAGTTAAAAGTCGAACACTAAATGTTAATTTTATTTAACACATAAATTACCAGCAACTATTTCAACACTTCTTTCACTTCTCCTTTCGCTACTTTTTCCAAAACATCTGCGAACAGATCCATCTCTGAAATGAGCGTATAAACATTTGGAGTTACTCTAATTCCGCTGTATTCCTCAAAAACAATAGCTACTGTAAAAATTTTGTGCTTATTGAAAAGGTAACTTGTAAGCTTGTTCACATCAACTCCCTCGATTGTAAAATTCACAATACCAGCCCAATTGGATTCATCATCAATATCAAGCATGAATTTTACGTTGTCGTATTTCTGAAGACGTTTAATCCAGCGTTTGTGAAGATAGCGAAGCCGTTCGGCTTTTCTTTCAATTCCAATCTCCTCGTTAAATGCGAGTGCTTCTGCAATTGCATTATGGTTTGCTGCCGGGTGAGTTCCAATTTCCTCAAACTTGCGGATGTTCTCATCCATCTCTTTTGGCGCCGCCATTAAAGGCCAAACTTTTTTGATTAGATTTTTCTTCACATACAACATTCCGGTTCCCACCGGGGCGTAAGTCCATTTATGAAGAGATGTTCCAAAATAATCACACTCAAGATCAGAAAGTTTATACGGAAAATGACTGAACGAATGAGCGCCGTCAACTATTACTTCTATTCCCTTTTCGTGTGCCACACGGCAGACATCACGAATTGGAAGAATTTGACCTGTAAGAAAACAAACGTGACTGATCAAAATAATTTTTGTGTTCGGTGTTATTCCATTTGCAAGTGCATTAACATAATCATCTTTATTTATGAGCGGTGTCGGATATTTAACTTTGTTTACTTTCACGCCAAAGCGCCGCTCCATTTGATTAAATGTAGTAAGCATTCGCGGATAATCTTGAGTGGTAGTTAGAATTTCATCGCCGGGTTTATAGTCTAATCCCTGCTGTATATTTTGAAGGGACTCGCTATCGTTGCGTGTTATTGCAATCTCTTCCTTATCGCATCCAAAGACAATGGCAAGTTTTTCACGTACGGTTTCAATTTTAGGTTCAACATGCTGCCACATAAAATATGACGGCGCTTGGTTTGAATAATCGAGATTACGTTTCATTGCATTCATAACAACCGTAGGAGAAGGCGACACCCCGCCGTTATTCAAATTGATAAGCGTACGGTCAACATCAAAAGCGGATTGAATGCCCGCCCAAAAATCTTCATTACCTGCGGCTTCGGATGCGCTTAATGATTGATCGAGATTACCAACTGCTTCAGTTACTCTGGCAAGTGCGTCTGTTTTCATAATAATAAACGCTCCGCCCGTTGAAGCGGCAAATTTATTTAAGAATTGACGGCGAGAATACATAAGTACTCCTACTCTAATTTATATGCAATTTTTGCAATTCATGTATTAAAAGCAACGAGAATAATTTAGAGAACAATCCACTTTGTCTCTATTTAATTGTTTAGATAATCACATCTATCTTTCATAAATTTTGCATGTGCTTAATTATCAGAATCAAGATTTTGAAAAGAATAATGCTTTTCACAAACGGAAAGATGAGGAAACACAATGAACAAATTTGTTAATGTAGAAATGCAAAAGAAGAAACGGATTGCGCTTGTAGCACATGACAATAAAAAGCAAGATCTAATAGAGTGGGCAAAATATAACCGCGGCAATCTTGGCGATCATGAAATTTACGCAACCGGCACTACCGGTAAAATGCTTGAAAAAGATTTGGGATTAACAGTAAATAAACTCAAGAGCGGTCCGCTCGGCGGCGACCAGCAAGTCGGGGCAAAAATTTCCGAGAATGAGATTGATATCTTAATTTTCTTTTGGGATCCGCTGGAGCCGCAGCCGCACGATCCCGATGTAAAAGCACTTTTACGCATTGCTGTTGTATGGAATATTCCAATTGCTTGTAACCGGGCATCTGCCGATTTTATTTTTTCATCTCATCTTATGAAAGAAAAATATCCTCGTATAATTTTAGACTACAACGATTATCTAAACAGAGATTTATCAAAAGGAGAATTATGAAACGGCCGAACAAAGAAGAATACGCGGCATATTATCATACCTACGTTGATAAAGTGCCGGAAGGCGAGATCATTAAGATATTGAAGAAACAAACTGACCAGATCAAAAAAATGTTAAAAAATGTTTCAAAAAAGGAATCGCTCTTTAGGTATGCGCCGGACAAATGGAGTGTCCGTGAGTTAGTTGGACACATAATTGATACGGAGCGGGTATTTGCTTACCGCACACTGCGCTTTGCCCGTAACGATAAAAACGATCTTCCCGGTTTCGACGAGAACGAATATATCCGGCAGTCAAATTATAATGACGTGAAGCTAAAAGAACTGGTTGAAGAATTCTGCGCACTTCGTAAATCAAACATACTTATGTTTAAGAAAATTCCGGATGATGTTGGATTGAGAAAAGGAACCGCGAATGGCAATTCCTTTACGGTCAGAGCTATGGCATATATAATGGCCGGTCATGTAAATCATCATCTCAGTGTTTTGAAAGAAAGATATCTTAAATAAAAATGTCTTTACTGGTTTTAGCATACCCTCAGCTTGAGAAAAAGGATTATGACTGGATTCAATCCTTCAGATCAGAGCATGACGAGAGATATTACAATTTAGTCGAGCCCCATTTCACTATTGTGTTTCCGACTTTAGATGCTTCCGAGAAAAAATTTATTTCACACGTCGAAAAGACAGCGAAGAAATTCAAAGAATTTTATTTTGTATTACGCTGCGCGCAGATTGTTAAAGATTCATTCAGCAATTACACGGATCTGTTTCTTGTTCCCGAAGAAGGCTATAGAATTTTTGTGAAGCTTCATGATGCACTCTATTCAGGAATTCTTGAAAAAGAATTACGACTTGATATTGCCTTCATACCCCATCTTGGAATTGCCAACAGTCTTGATGCCGGAAAGTGTAAAAAGTTAGCCGATAATATTAACGTTAAGAATCCGGAAATTTTTGGCGCGATAAATAAGCTGGATGTAGTTTCCTTTGACAACAAAGGAATTCAAACTATTAAAAGGATTATCCTTTAAAAATGAAAGAGGCCGTCTCAAAAGTAATATTTTGTTATATAATAGCCCGCGGATGACGCGGAATAAATTGATTTTCGCAGATTATTTTATTGTATCATTACTTTTGAGACAACCTCTTTATCTCCGAACTTATTCTAAAAACTATCTTGTTAAAAGATATTCTGCAATTTTACCAAGTTCTTTCACATCTATATTGCCGTAAGATGGCATAATTACATTTTTATATTTTGAGCGGTAATCATCAAACCGAACATCGCGGCTGTATGATTGCGGGTTACGCAAGTAATTGATCAATGCGTCGCGTGTCCAGAACTGTTTAAGATTTACAAGCTGAGGAGCCAACTTAGATCCTTGTAGATTATCGCCATGACATGAAGTACAGCCTATTTGATTAATCATAGTTAATCCGTCAACTTCGCCTGAGACTTGAGTTGGCTGCTCTCCCATTGTTTGAGGTATTTGCGGTTCTTCTTCTTTACGTGTTAACCGTCCAAGTAGAAATAAAACAAGAAATAAACCAAGAAAAGCAGCAACCCATTTTTGAGCATTAGTCATGTAAAAACCTTTCTTTTAAAATTTTGTGATGTAAAGTTAGCGCCATGATGGTTGAATAACAAATTATAAAGCGGTAAAGCTAATTTCCGAACTCCTTTTCATAATTCTCTTTGTATTTTTTAACAGAACCGAAAATAGCTTGTGCAATTTCGGCTTGCCCTTCGGCGCTAGCAAGAAACGCTTCATCTTTGCGGTTTGAAAGAAATCCCGTTTCTATTAAAACTCCCGGCATTGAAGCTCCGACCAACACATAAAACCCGGCCTGCTTTATTCCAAGTGATGGAATTTTAACAACGCGTTTCCATTCTTGGTTTAGAATATCTGAAAATGATTCCGAGTAGCGCATGTACTGTGAATGTGCCATGCTGACGAGAATAAAATTTTCATCGGTAAGTTTTTGATAGCGCTTTGGATTGTCTTCATACTTAATAACGCTATTTTCAAACTCCGCAATAGCAATAGCCTTTTGAGTTCTTCCCGGTCTCAAAAGATAAACTTCAAATCCACGATAGCTAATATCTTTCTGCTCGGTAGAATTGCAGTGAATTGAAAGAAAAAGTTTTCCCTCATTTTCATTTGCAATTTTTCCTCGTTTATACAATTCAATAAATTCATCGCTGTTTCTTGTATAAATAACGCGAATGCCGGGAAGATTTTTAGAAATTAATTTTCCGAGTTTAAGAGCAATGGCAAGATTCACATCTTTTTCTCTAACGCCCGTAACGCCAATTGCGCCCGGATCTTTGCCCCCATGCCCGGCATCTATAACAACCGCATCAAAAATCCATTTTGATTTTGCCGCGTCCAGATTTGGAGAAGCGGCGGTAAATAATTTGTTGTGAACCGTAATCAATATATCGTTGCTTTCAGTATCTTGAAAAGCTTCAGTTGTAGAATATCCGTCTTCCAAAGCAAACTCAATCTGAATATTTTTTGACGAAACAACTGTACGCTTAACTCGTTTAACAAGTCCGGCCGGCTTTACTTGATTAACAATATCCGGCGCAATAGTAACACCCGAGAAGAATACATACAAATTCCCGTTTCCGATAGAATGACGTGGTATTGAAATCTTTCGACTCGCTTTTAATCGTATCAGAGTTCCGTTAGATTTATCTTCAACAGTAATTGAATTGATATCGTATTTGCCTGCTTCGTTTTTTTCAGCCACGGACACAGGCTCCGCCGGCTTCTCTTCTTTTGCTATAGTTTCCTTTGGAAAAACAAAATTTTCTTCCGTTACCGGTTCTCCGGTAACTTCCAGATTTTTAGCTCTGTCATCAAAAATAATTTTTTTGCCATAGGCGAGATTAAAATAGTCGGCGCAGAAAATAAGCGGTATGAAAACATCGTCTCTAATTAAAAGAGTAGAAATTGGAATTTGGAAAATTTTCTGTGCGTTGTCAGATTTACGGTTTAGAATAACAAATTGATTTCTCGCAGTGAACTTTAGAATATAATCTTTGAATTTGATTTCGATTTTAGCAGCATCGGAATTGTAAAACTGATTGGCCGAAAGAAGCGATGCAATTTCTTTAGCAGAGACAAAGTCTATTCCATTTCGAACTATATATGAAAGCGTTTCCTCTCTGCCTTCAATTTGAACAGTAATTTTGTAAAGCCGCTGGGCAATTGAAATAGAAAAGAATAGAAGCATGAAGAAAAAAATGTATTTGATTTTCATAACCGTTTACCCGACAAACGGAATTATGAAACCGCTTCGCTTTTTATAGGCAGAATATTCTTCGCCAAAATGTTTTTGAAGAAGTTTATCTTCTAACATAGCACGCATAATAAAAAGAGGAATTTCTATTAAGACAACAACGGGAACAACTATATAACTTAACAAAGCTAACCCTGCTCCTAAATCGCTTAGAAGTTGACTGAGATATTGAGGATGACGAATAAATTTATAAATCCCGCCGGTAATTAACTTATGATCTTTCATTATCACCACTTCCTGCGCATATGAGTTCTTTAAAGATTTATACGAAAGAACTTGCAGCCAGGAAAAAACTACAAACATTATCAGTCCAGTAATCCGGACTGTGAGAAATTTTGATTCAAATTCTACCGGTAGCGTTCCCACATTAAAAACAGAAATTATTGTGAGCACTAAAACCAATGCCGCAACGTTTGGCGGAAATGACTGCAGGAAAGTAACCGGACGTTCAATAACTTTGGTTATAGAAGTTTTTAATCCTTTACTCGCACCCGAAAAGTTTGCGCTCATTGAAACAAGCAAATTTATGGCAACTAGTATATTAATTGCGTTCTGTGAATCCATATCGCTTAATTTTTCTTAATCTTTGAGATAAATATACAACATTGGAAGAAATTTTGGGGAGTTTCGATATTACAAGAGATGTAACTTTTACAAGTCCGGAAATGAAAATTTGTTTTATGATTAAAAACACGTCTTAATTTTAAGCATGATTATTGATTAGTAATAGTCTTGGATTTTTCATATTTTTTTACAGAATCAAACTGGTGAAAAATGGGTACAGGTCAAATGATGCTTACGCTTGCTGCATTCATACTTTTGGGTACAGTGATCTTGACCGTCAATACCGGATTAATGCAAGTTAATACGACGATGAATAATAGCCGAGTTGATATTATGGCTGTTTCATTAGGAAATTCAATTATGGAAGACGCTATAAGCCTTGCGTTCGATGAAAATACCGTTTCCGCTGCCGCTACTTCATCAAATGCTTTTATTGCCGTAGCATCATTGGGAATGGATGCTTCTGAAAGCCGTAATAATCCGGCTGGATTTGACGATTTTGACGACTACAATTGTTATAGGACAATTGCTAAATTAGACACAGTAGTTGTTCCGGGAACTACTAAGAAATTTATTTTTAATACATTTTGTGCTGTTGATTATATTAATCCGAATAATCCGGATAATATTTCAAGCATAAAGACTTATCATAAAAGACTAAAGTTGAGAGTTTTCACTCCGGGAATGGATGATACCGTTAGGTTGTCTACTGTTTACAGTTACTGGTTTTTTAGGTGAGAAGAATAAATGGGATTTAGCACACTTTTAGACATAATGGGATCGGTTTTAGGCGGCGGCATCTTGTTGCTTATTCTTTTAAGGATGAATGCAACCGCAATCCAAAATAATTATGAATATAGCGGCGAAAGAATCGTTCAGCAAAATCTTGTTGAAGTTGTCAACCTTATCGAATATGATTTTCGCAAAATTGGTTACTGTAATGATTGGACAAAAACTCCGGACCCGTCTCTTGCAATTATTCATGCCGATTCAAATAGTATCTCTTTTTTAACCGATATCGTTACACCTAACAACCCATACGGTGATGGAGTTGTAGATACACTTAAATATTATGTGGGACCTACTTCTGAATTGACGAATACTCCTAATCCGAACGATAGAATACTATACCGTGTAATAAACCATAACGCACCGGTCGGGGCTAATTTAGGTGTTACTCAATTCAAGTTGACTTTCTTAAATTCTGCAGGAGTTAAAATTACTAATATGCCGGCAAATCCTCCTTTTGGAATTGCTTCTATTCAAATTGATGTTGCGGTTGAAAATCCGGCTGCTTATGACAACAATTATAGTACTGATAATAGAGCTATCTGGAGACAAGTAAGATTAGCATCAAGAAATTTTAAGCTAAGATGATGGAGTAATTTATGGGCGGTAAAGCAATTTTATTTTTAGTCGTCGGGTTCAGTCTTATTTTTATGGTTGCTGGAAGAAATTTCAACAACATGGGATTAGCTACCACTGACAACCTATCAAAATACTATATTCAAGCCAAAGCACATTACATTGCTAATAGCGGTGTTAATTTAGTTGTAAATAGATTATTCCTGGATGCAACTATTCCGGATCAAACATACACATGGAATTTTGACGGAGGAACAATTTCTGCAGCGCTAACTACTATAGACCCAAATACAAAAATGAAACAACTTCTTTCAACAGGCACTTATAGCGGTACATCTAATACAATCAAAATAACTCTACGCCCAAGTAATTTTGCTAAATTTGGCAACTACTACACTCAAATAGTTTCTGCATTACCTGCCACTGGAGACGTATTTGATGGTTCATTTCATGTGAATGGAAATCTTCGAGTCTATGGCTCACCCGTATTTAATGGAAAAGCTACTAGTGCCGGTTCATTGCAGCAAGCCGGACCTAGCGGCGCACCTGTATTTAATGGGGGTTATCAATCCGGGGTTAATCTTCCAAGGCAATTTGATACTACTGGTATGAGATCAAAAGCAGATAAAATTTTCAGAGGGCCTTCTAATAAGGGAATAAGTGTACAACTTTATTTTAATTCCGACGCTACGGTAACTTATAGCACTCAAGTCCAAGGATCATCTTCCTGGTCATCACCAGTAACAACAGCACTTACTACGATAGCTCCAAATGGAAGAATCTATGTTGAAGGAGGTAATATCTACACTAAAGGAACTGTAAATGGAAACGTTACTGTTACAGCAACCGCTAAAGGTTATAGCTCCTATGGAAATATATACCAAGTGGATAATCTCAAATACCAGGACAACCCTATTACAATTCCCAGTTCAAACGATATGCTCGGCATGATTGCTGAAAACAATATCAGAATTCAATCCAATTCTCAAACAAATGGTAAAGATGTTGTTACCCAGGCTTCTATGTACGCTATGAATGGATCTATTGGGCCTGACGATAATTTAGCAACGCATCAATCCTCACTTCATGATTGGAAAATTTTAGGTGGATTAATTGCAAATGATGTTAGAGTAACTGCCAATTATGATTATTCGGGGAACCCAATAAATGGTTTAAGATTTCGTCATACATTCGACACAAGATTTTTATTAACTGCCCCACCCGGTTTTCCTGATACAAGAAGTTTTGAAGTTATTTCCTGGTTCGAGTAAATAATTTCTATAGTAAATTTTTCAGGGCGTTTTCAATATTCTCAAATCTAAATTTGTAACCCTCTCCCATCGTTCTTTCCGGTATTACTTTCGCCCCGCTTAATAAAACTTCTGCAGCTTCTCCAAAAATTATTTTTAATACAAACGCCGGCACTTTGAATAAAGATGGTCTATGCATTGCTGCGCCAAGTGTATTGCAAAATTCATTCATCCGCAATGGATTTGGAGAAACGGCATTTAAAGCTCCGTGAACATTTTCATTATCGAGGGCAAATAAAAATATCCCGGCAACATCTTCAAGATGAATCCATGGGAACCATTGTCTGCCGGATCCAAGAGGTCCGCCAATAAAAAATTTATATGGTGTTATCATTCGTGCAAGAGCGCCTTCATGTTTATCAAGCACAATCCCGGTACGTATATTCACTCTACGAACCCCATGCCGACTAATTTCTTCAGTTTCTTTTTCCCAATCTCTAACAACATTTGCTAGAAAATCTTTACCGTGTTTTGATTCTTCAGTAACAGGTTCTTCCGAATTTCCATAGTAACCAACCGCAGAGGCAGAGATTAAAACATTTGGCTTATCTTTTACATTTTCAATAGCCCGGACTAAACTCCGGGTTGTGGCAACGCGGCTGTTATAAATATTTTTTTTGTGTTCAACATTCCATCGCTTTGCCATTACATTTTCTCCGGCAAGATGAATTACGGCATCTTTCCCATCAAGCTTTTTTTTCCAATCATCTTGTTCATAATTCCACGCAACATACTCCACAGCATTGGGAATGACAAGTTTGGCTTTATCAACGGAGCGGGTAAAAATTGTAACTTCATCGCCGCGTTGGATTAATTTATCGGCAATATTTTTGCCTATTAAACCGGTAGCTCCGGTTAAAATAACTTTTTTCATCCTTTTCTCTTTATTTTTCAAACTGCTTAATAACAAAATAAGTTTTTGTTCTGAATGAAGATATGATTCTTTTCTATCTTTTTTGAATGAAGTTTATGTTTTATCTTTGTTCAAGAAATGAGAATCAGACAAAATAAAGTTTTCATTTTTTCGATTTACTTGCACAACCATTCAGAGGTTTAATTGTACAAAAACATTTTTCTTGCTTTGATACTTTTATTTTTTTCTTCCAGAACATCTTCACAACAACTTATTCTTAAAGGAAAAGTTATAGACAAACCCACCTCCTCTCCGCTAAGTTTTGCAAGTCTACGCATAAGCGGAACTACTTCCGGAACCACCACAAATTTTGAGGGTAATTTTGAACTGCGCTTAAAACCGGGCGATTACAAATTAATAGCATCGTTTATAGGCTACAAATCCGATACCGTTGAAGTAAATCTAATCGCAAATAGAACTATTAGTTTTTCTCTCGAACCAATTCCCGTTCATTTTTCAGAAATTACTGTGTTTCCGGGAGAAAATCCGGCACTTGAAATAATTCGCAGAGCAATTGAAGCAAAACACGAAAGAAACAATAAACTAAACTCATACGTTTTCAGCGCTTACACAAAAGGTTTAGTAAAGACAACAAAAGATTTCTCAAGGACAAATAACAGCGTTGGATTTTCAATAGGGTCCAAAGATACTGCGCAGCTTAAGATAAGCGGAATTATAGAAAATGAAAGCAAGGGATATTTTAAAAAGCCGAATCAATATAAAGATGAAATAGCTGCGCGGAAACAAAGCGCAAACACACCTTCTTCCGTAAATATTTTAACCGGCGGCAGAATAATTCAAAATTTTTACACCGACGATATTCAGTTTCTTGGCAGACCTTTACCAAGTCCCATTTCTGATGATGCAATTAACTACTATGATTTTATGATAGAAGACACTTTGGCTATGGACAAACAAAACGTATTTCAAATTCATGTTGAGCCATTAAGAAAATCGGATCCCGGCTTTGTCGGTAAAATATTTATTGCGGATAATATTTATTCACTTGTAAAATTGGATGTCGGTCTAAACAATGCCGCAAATCCGGGAAAATTATTCGATAGAATAAATATCATTCAACAGTTTGCGCCTTTTGCGAGCAACATTTTTATGCCGATTGACTACCGTGTTTTTGCCGAAGGCAACTTTCTTGGCATTGCAAAATTTGGCTTTGAACTAAACACAATTTTTTATGATTATAAAATTAACGAACCCATAAGCGATGATACTTTCGGAATGGCAATTATAAAAGTTTTGCCGGATGCCGATAAAAAAGATTCTACTTATTGGAAATCAACACAAACCATCTCCAACACGATTGAAGAAATTAACGCGTATAAAAGAATTGATAGTCTCGAAGCCGTTCCAAAAACTTTTTGGGACCGTTTTTCTTTTCTTTCTCCTACCATTATCATAAACGATAATTTATCAATCACGGGACCACTTTCTCTCTATTCGTTTAACAAAGTCGAAGGACACACTTTAAATTTTGGAGCAGATATATCGCAGGCGGAAGATAAACGGCTTAATTCAAGTTTGGATTTCTCATACGGATTTTCCGATAAAAAATTTAAAACGGATTTCTCTTCAACATATTATTTAGGAGAGTACAGAACTCATTCTGTATCTGTTACTGCGTTTGATAAGATCATTGACCTCTTCCGGGAATCAATAAGATTTAACAAACTCACTTCAACGCTTACAAATCTTTTGGGTAAATATGATTTTAGAGATTACTATTATACAAAAGGATTTTCCATAAAACTGTGGAGCGAAGTTTTTCCTGTTCTACGTCTCAGCGCCGGGTTCCTAAACAGAACCGATAATAACGCTTATAACAATTCCGATTTTTCTATCTTCAACACAGGCAAATCGTATGAAAAGAACCGGATAATTTTTGAGGCAAGGATAAATGCCCTAACTACCGGATTTCAATTAGACTTCCGCAAATATATTGAGGATGGATATTTTAGAAGTAGAATGGGTCAGCAGAACAAATTTAATTTTGTCCTTTCCGGAGACGCGTTATTTAGCAATACCGGCGCACTTAAAAGCAATCTTGATTTTCAATTATACCGCTTTTCTCTTAACGGTTACTTTCCGACTTATAAATCTGCAAGCATGAATTTTGTTCTGAGCGGAGTTTATTCAAACGGTCCCGTTCCGTTTCAAATGATGTATTCACTTCCCGGAAATATTGAAAGCTCAAGTCAATCATTCACGTTACGAACAATTAGAACAGGAGATCTCTTTGGAGACCGGGTGTTTGTTCTATCAGTCGAAAATAATCTTAACGATGAACTATTCCGGTTCTTCGGCTTAACCTTTATTAACGATCTTCAACTAAACTTAAGCTTGCACTTTAATGCCGCATTGTTAGAGATTTCTCCAAAGAGTAAACAGATATTTCCGAATCCGTTAAATACTACACCGCAATTTTTTACCGAGTATAAAAGTCCGTTTTATGAAATCGGCTTTGGAATCGGTCATCCTCTGTTTCCTTTCAGGTTAGAATTTTCTTGGAAGCTTAATTACTTTGGTAAAAACAATTTTGCCTTTGGAATAAACACACCAATACTTTAATTATTTGGGACTAAAAATGAAAACAGTTCATTTAATTTTATTTATTCTGTTTTTTTCTTCATCACTATTTTGCCAAGAAATAGTTGTTAATAAGATTGAACCGCCAAATTGGTGGACCGGCATGAAGTTGAATAAAGTTCAGCTAATGGTTTACGGCAAAAATCTGAAAGACGTTTCAGCTAAATTTAGCAATGCCAGGATAAAAGTCGTTAGAGTGAATAAAACCGCAAATTCCGACTATACCTTTATTGATATTGAAATCCCCAAAAACACAAAACCAGATAATTACCGTCTTACTTTAATGCGCGGCAAAGAAAAAACAGATGTAACATTTCCGATTCTCAAACGGGAAGATCGCTCAAAACGCTTTAAAGGTTTTTCCGGCAAGGATGTAATTTATCTTATAATGCCTGATCGTTTTTGTAACGGCGATACTTCCAACGATTCAATTCCCGGATATTCGGATTATATGAATAAGATTCCAGGTCAAAACCGTGCCGGAGGCGATATTCAAGGAATGATTAACAAACTTGATTACATCAAAGATTTAGGCATCACTACAATTTGGTCAACACCGCTTACGGAGAACAATACTTTCCGTTCTTATCACGGTTACGCAACAACCGATTTCTACAAAGTTGATCCTCGGCTCGGTACAAATGAACTTTATAAAAAATTTGTTGACGAAGCTCATAAGCGAAATCTTAAAATCATTCTCGATCATGTTTCAAATCATTTCAGCGATGACCATCCGTGGCTGAAAAATCCGCCGACACCGAATTGGACAAACGGAACAAAAGAAAATCATCTTGATGCTGACCATAATAAAATGGTTTTCACCGATCCGCATGCGGACAGCTCAACAATTAAGCACGTTGAACGCGGTTGGTTTGTAGATTCAATGCCGGATATAAACCAAGAAAATCCATTTGTTGCCAATTATATAATTCAAAACACAATTTGGTGGATGGAATATGCCGGGATTGATGCCATACGGGAAGATACTTATCCATACAACAATCAAAAATTTATGGCACGCTGGGCAAAAGCAGTAATGAATGAATACCCCACAACTAATATTGTTGGCGAAGTGTGGAGCGGCACCCCTGCGTTTTTAGCCGGCTATCAAAAAGACACTTTTTTGCCGCGCGATTTCAACACAAATCTTCCGGCTATAACCGATTTTGGTTTACGTGATGTTTTAATTAAATATTTGAGCGGCGGAAATAATTTCTACAACATTTTTGAAATTCTCTCTGAAGATTATTTATACAAAAATTCGAACAACTTGGTAACATTCGCGGATAATCACGATCTCCCGCGCGTAATGTATTTTGCAAAGGGCAATGTTGACAAGGCAAAGATTGTATATACAATGTTGTTGACAACGCGAGGCATTCCGCAAATCTTTTACGGATCCGAAATTGGAATTGTCGGTACAGACGATCATGGTCAAATACGCACGCCTTTCCCCGGAGGATTTCCAAATGATACACGGAACGCTTTCACGAAAGAAGGGAGAACAAGTGAAGAAAATGATATCTACAATTTTTTAAGAGACTTGATTCATCTTAGAAATGATTATCCTGCTCTATCAACGGGAAAGTTAATTCACTTTCCGCCGGAACATGATGTATATGTATATTTCAGAACACTTGAAAATGAAAAGATGATGATTGTAGTGAATAATAACAGCGCCGAAAGCTATGCTGATTTGAAGATGATGAAGGATTTCGTTTCTGAGAAATCTAAATTAATTAATGTAAGAAGTAAAAAAGAAGTTTCGTTCGATTCAAAAATGAAGCTTGCAATCGAAGGCTTACATGCGGAGATATTTAAAATTATTGATTAATTATCTTCTTACCGTAGCGGATAGGCATTAACCTGCGTTTAATGCCCGCCGCCGTGAAATGCTTTTTCTCCTGCGGTAATTTTTAACTTCAGATGATTTTGTTTTGGCGGCAAAGGACATGTAGCATATTTAGTGAACGCACAGGGCGGATTATATGTTTTATTAAAATCAATATAAATTTTTCCGGTAGAGTCTGCTTTATCAACAGACAAAAATCTTCCAGCACCATATGTTTCTACGCCGCTGGTTTCATCGGCAAAAATTATAAAATACTGTTTCCCTTCATCTAACGGATCCAATTTGTAAACCACACCGTCTTTTTCGAATGTAAGCGCCGCAGTAACTATGGCAGTATCAACCATATCAAGAACATTCGGCACTTCAACTCTTTTAGGCGGATTGTAAGTCTCTAACTTTGCTTCGAATTTCCAATCGGAATTTATTGGATATGTTTCCACACCTTGAAATGTTTTCAGTAGTTCACTATCTAAATCGCGCAAGCGCACGCCGTATTTTTCTCCACGCTTAATAATAAACCATCTCAACGAGCCAAGTTCCAAGACAGTTACGCCCTGCTGAGTATCATTTTTTAACTCAAGACCGTTCACACTTTCGCCGTTACTTTTTACTTCAACTCCTTCATTAACTTTTATTGTTACAATAGAATCTTTAAGAAAGAGAGATCCGATAAAAGAGGGAGCTTTTCCTTCCGGAAAGACAATATCGTTTGCTTTATCGGTTCCAAATTTATTCTCGCCTTGTTTCAGCCAATAAAGCCCGACTAGGTTTAACCAACCGTTTTCTTTTTTCAAATTCTCAATTCGTTTTGAATGCCATTCTTTAATTTCTGAAATGTATTTTGGACTTCCCTTTTCTTTAAGGTCGGTCCCACAACTGTAAAAAATTATAGTTGATAGAATTAATAGACCGTAAGTGATATACTTTTTCATTGAGAAACTCTTTTATATTAACAGTTAGTTTGTAAAACAAAGATTTGTAATTTGTTGTGCAAAAATTACACAAATAATAAAACAGTCACATTAAATTTATGGAAACAGTATGAGTTCATTAATCAAAGATGCGTTCAGTTCGGAACTGTTTAGAAAAGAAGGCCATCAGCTAATTGATCAGGTAGCCGATTACCTTTCCGATTGTTACAGCCGAAAGACTGATAAGGCGATTCCATGGAAAAATCCGGACGATATGCTTCAGTTCTGGCAAGAGAAAATGTCGGATGAGAATTTAAGTTTCGGCGAGATCGTTGCAGAGACATTAAACAATTCGGTTCACCTTCATCATCCTCGTTATATCGGTCATCAGGTTGCTGTTCCAATACCATATACAATTTTAAGCGAGATGGTTTCTGCTCTTCTTAATGCAGGAATGGTTATTTATGAAACCGGAGAGACTTCAACTGCAATGGAAAAAATTGTAACCGACTGGCTTTGCAAAAAAATTGGCTATGGAGAAAACAGCGGCGGCGTATTAACCTCCGGCGGTTCGCTTGGAAATTTAACCGCTTTGCTTGCTGCCAGACAAAAGATCATTGATTATGATGTTTGGGAAGAAGGAATTAAGAACGGTGAAGATTTCATAATTCTCGTTTCCGAAGAAGCTCATTACAGCATTTCGAGAGCGGGTAAAATATTGGGATTAGGCAACGGCGTAGTAAAAGTTCCGGCTGATAAAAATTTCCAGATGGATATGGCGGAGCTGAAAAATCTTTACAATAAGTTTACCGGTGAAAAGAAAAAAGTAATTGCCGTTGTTGCCAGCGCTTGCACAACTTCAACGGGCACTTACGATAAAATAAATGAGGTTGCGGATTTTTGTGCTGAAAGAAATTTATGGTTTCATATTGACGCGGCACACGGCGGCGGTGTAATCTTAAGCAGCAAATACAAACATTTGACCGCCGGGATTGAGAAAGCTGATTCCGTTGTAATTGATTTTCATAAAATGCTTTTATCGCCGGGATTAGTTACGGGCGTTAGTTTCAAAAACAATAACGATTCTTATTCGTCGTTTGCACAAAAAGCATCATACTTATGGAATAAAGACGCAGAGAAAGAATGGTTTAACATTGGAAAACGAACTATTGAGTGCACAAAAAAAATGATGAGCCTGAAAATTTTTGTTCAGTTGAAAATTCATGGCGAAGAACTTCTTAGAGAATATATCGAATCCAGATATGATGCGGCTAATGAATTTGCAAATCTGATAAAAACAAATAGCGACTTTGAACTTCTAACCGAACCTCAAAGCAATATTGTTTGTTTTAGATTTAATGTAGGCGGAACGACTAATGAACAATTAGACTCAATAAACAGAAAAATAAGACAGAGCATGCTGGAAGATGGAAAGTTTTATATAGTTCAGACAATTGCCGGGGGACGGGTTTATTTAAGAACTACTATTATGAACCCTTTTACAGATATTAATGATTTCACCGGATTGTTGGATGAGATTAGAAATCACTACAAAAAATTAAGCGTGTGAACTTTTTATAAACTAAAAAGCTGTATAAAACTTAATCGGGAATTTCATATATTTATATCCACATGTGAGCGTTGAGATAAATTACGGCCGCGGAAAATGACAGAAAAGACAAAAGCTGAATTGATAAAAGAAGTTAAGCGTCTCACAAGAGAAAATTCACTTCTTATAAAACAATTCGAGAAGCTTCCCACAAAAGAAATCATTGAAGATAGCGAAGCAAACTTAAAGGCAATATTTGAAAACGTTGGCGTGGGAATTATTCTCATCTCCTCGGGTAAAATTAAGAATGTCAATTCCACTCTTCAAAAAATGCTGGGGTATTCCGAAAAAGAATTGAAGGAATTATCTGTAGAACAAATTACACACCCGCATGATTTAGAACTTGACGCAAAACTTATTAAAGAACTTCTTCAAGGAAAAAGAAACCGATATCAAATTGAAAAAAGATATCTTCACAAAGACGGCGAAATTATTTACGGCAAACTCACCGTCTCGCGAATCGAAGCAAAAAGAAAGAAAGACGAAAAAATTATAGCTCTTATTGAGGATATTTCAGAACAAAAGCGCATTGCCGATAAATTAACATCAGAACAAAATTTGCTTGTTACCCTTCTGGAAAGCAGTCCTGATAGTATTTACTTCAAAGATATTAATAGCCGATTTATTAAAGTAAATAAAGCTTTCGCAAAAAAACATGGATTCGCTACACAGGAACTCGCTATTGGAAAATCTGACGAAACCACATTTGGCAAACAACATTCTACAGAAGCATATGTTGATGAACAAAGAATTATTCATACCGGAATACCAATAATCGGTAAAGAAGAAAAGGAAGATTGGCCTGACGGAAGAACAACGTGGGCCTCGACTTCTAAAATGCCATTGTATGATGCCGATGGGAAAATTAGCGGAATATTTGGAATTACACGAGATATCACAGAGAGCAAATTAGCTCAAGAAAAAATTAAAGAAAGTGAACGACTTTATAGATCCCTTTTTGAAAGTTCGGACGACGGAATATTTTTAACCTCCGATGAAATAATAATAGATTGTAATCCTACCGTTTTAGACATATTTAAGTGCACCAGAGAATATGTTGTTGGTCACTCACCCGCAGAGTTTTCACCTGAAATTCAGCCAGATGGACGCGATTCGCTTAGCTCGGCAAATGAAAAAATTAGCTTGGCTTTTAATGGACTGCCACAAAAATTCGATTGGCAGCACAAAAGACCCGATGGAGTTTTGGTTGACTGCGAAATGTCTCTAAAGTCAATTACTATTGAAGGGAAAAAACTGATACAAGCAACTATGCGCGATATAACAAAAAGAAAAAAATCCGGAAAAATTAGAGAAGCTCTTTTTGAAATATCCGAAGCCGCATATACTGCTTCAGACATGCCTACGCTCTACAAAAAAATTCATGATGTTGTAGGCACATTAATGATCGCTAAAAACTTTTATATAGCTTTATACGATGAAAAAACCGGAATGATTTCGTTCCCTTATATGATTGATGAATACGATCCTCCATACGCACCTAAAAAATTTGGGAAAGGTTTGACAGAATATGTTCTAAGAAAAGGAGAATCAACTTTAATTAACGCTCAGATTGATCTGGATTTAAGAAAGTCCGGTGAAGTTGAATTAATTGGAACACCTACTTCAATTTGGCTCGGTGTTCCTCTTAAAGTTGGCGGTAAAGCTATTGGAGTCATCGTTGTTCAGGATTATGAAAATGAGAAAGCTTACGGCGAAGAGGAAATGCAAGTATTGAATTTCGTTTCCGAACAAATTGCTCAAGTGATCGAACGAAAAAGAAATTCCGATGCGGTTAAAAAATATGCAGAAGAGCTAAAACAGCTCAATGCGACCAAAGATAAATTTTTCTCAATCATCGCACATGACCTTAAAAATCCTTTTATAACGCTCCTCGGTTTTTCCGACCTGCTCATTTCTGATTTTGGAGAGTTTACAGACGAAGAAAAAATTTATTACATCACAGAGATGAGAAAAACCGCTGAGATATCGCATAGTCTTTTGCAAAACTTATTACATTGGTCGCGCTCTCAAACAGGCCGCATAGAATTTAATCCACAAAAACTTGACTTGTATGATGTTGTTTCCAGCAATGTTGAACTATTAAATCCATCGGCTGAAAGAAAGCAGATAAGAATATTATCAGAGATACCCAAACTCACTTATGTGTCTGCTGATGAAGATATGCTGAATACTGTTATACGAAATCTACTTACAAACGCGCTGAAGTTTACAAACAAGAACGGCAAAATTGAAATCAGCTGTGCTGACCAAAACGGCAATCTTCAAATTTATATTTCGGATACCGGCGTTGGTATGAGCGATAAAGTAAAAGCCGATCTTTTTCGGTTAGATGTTACGCAATCAACTTTTGGTACAGAAAACGAAGCCGGAACCGGATTAGGTTTGATATTATGCAAAGAATTTGTTGAAAAACATGGCGGGACAATATCGGTAGAAAGTGAAGTCGGCAAAGGAAGTAAATTCTGTATTACCCTTCCGAAATTCGTTTAATAGATAAATATTTTTTTATCATATGACCAACAAGAAGTAGAATTCTCTTTTACTATTATAAATTCTTTTTACTGCATATTGGTTATCCTTCATTTTGAGGTGAATTGTGAATAAGATTATAAATTCATCGTTTAGTTACCTCCGTTCTAATAAAGCTCTCAGAATCATTTTAATTTATTCCGTTATTAGCCTGCTTTGGATTTTTTTTTCCGATGAATTAGTTTTTAAACTCTTTTCGAATGTAGCCACACAAAAATCGCTCTCAATTTTTAAGGGATCTTTATTTGTTATTATCACCTCTCTTCTTCTTTATAATTTGATTAATAACGCTATCCAGGAAGTAGTTAGAACAGAACAAAAGTTGCGGGAGTCCGAACAATATTCCAGAATGCTTTTTGAAACATCTTCTATTGGATTTGCTTTAACTAAACTTGACGGAAAATTTGTAGATGTAAACCCGGCTTATGCTAAAATTATTGGAAGAACAATAGAAGAAACATTAAAGCTCGGTTACGGGGATATAACTCCCAGGATTTATAACAGCCAGGAACAGCGGCAGTTAGAAAACCTCAGCAAAACTGGTTTCTATGGTCCTTACGAAAAAGAATACATTCACAAAGATGGTCATTACGTTCCTGTACGTTTACAAGGTTCTATAATAGAAAGAAATGGTGAAAAATATATTTGGTCCAGTGTTGAAGATATTACTGAAGATAAACTAAAAGATTTTTTATTGCGTGAGAGTGAGAACCGGTTACGTTTCGCTTTAGAAAGCACAAATGACGGCTTGTGGGATGTTCAGATGAAAACCGGCGAAGTGTATATTTCTCCACGCGGCTGTGAAATTCTTGGCTATAATAACGATGAGTTGACAGAAGTTGCAAAAATATGGAATGAGCTTGTGCATCCCGACGATATGCAAATTACAACCGAACGGCTAAACGATCATCTTGAGGGACGCTCGGATATTTTTGATGTTGAGCAGCGCCTGAAAATGAAATCTGGGGATTGGGTATGGGTCCGCACTCGCGGAAAAGTTGTTGCGCGCGATACCGATGGTAATCCGCTGCGAATGACCGGAACACATACAAATATTTCTAAACGTAAGCGAGCAGAAGAAGTAATTAAGCAATCGGAAGCAAATTTGAATTCTCTTATCAATAACAAGGAGGAATCAATTTGGTCAATTGATAATGAATATAATTACATAACATTCAACATTTTTTTTAGTAAAGCATATTTAAAAGCGTTTAATGTCGAACTAAAAAAAGGAATGAATGCTATAGAAGTTTTAACACCGGAGTTGAGGAGTTTCTGGAAACCAAAATACGATGCTGCGCTCTCCGGTCAACGAATCATTTTTGAATTCTCCGCTCAAGTAGGAAGCAAACTCCATTCTTATGAAGTTTATTTAAATCCAATTGTTTCTGATGACAGAATAACCGGCGCGTCTGCATTGAGCGTTGATATCACGGCACGCAAAGAAGTGGAAGATGCTCTTAGAGCAAGCGAAGAAAGATACCGTACAATTTTTGAAAGCGCACGCGATGTTATCTATACAATTTCTTCAGAAGGAATTATAACCTCTATTAATCCCGCATTTGAAACCCTCACGGGATGGTCGGTAAATGAATGGCTTGACAAACCTTTCGGAAGCCTTGTGCACCCCGAAGATTTACCAAAAGCGTTAGAAGCTTTCAGAAAAGTTATGGCTGGAGAAAAGATAGAAGCATATGAAATACGCATTCTTTCAAAATCGGGTGAATACAAAATTGGTGAATTTACGCCGTCGCCTTTAGTAATTGGCAATAAGACTATAGCAACTATAGGAATTGCGCGCGATATAACTGAGCGCAAACATACCGAAGAAGCGTTACGGGAGAGCGAAGAAAAATTCCGCACTCTTACAGAAACAACTTCTGCGGCTATCTTTATTTTTAAAGGGGAATTCTTCCGTTACCTTAATTCATTTGCAGAACAAATAACCGGCTATAAAAACGTAGAATTACTTAATAAAAATTTTTGGGAAATTGTTCATCCCGATTACCGCAATCTTATAAAAGAACGGGGACTCTCCCGTCAACGCGGAGAATTAGTTCCGCAACGATATGAATTTAAGATATTGACTAAAACAGGCGAAGAACGCTGGCTTGATTTCACTGCGGGTCTAATTAATTTTGAAGGGGTGCCGGCGGGAATTGGAACCGCTATTGATATCACAGAGAACAAACGTGCTGAGGCACTTTTAATAGCTTCCAAAGAACAAATGCGCTCACTTGCGGCTCACCTTCAAACTATCCGAGAGGAAGAAAGGGCATCTATTGCCAGAGAGATGCACGACGAACTGGGACAAATTCTTACCTCTCTTAAAATGAATATCACATTTACGAGAAAAGAATTAGAAGAAAATAAATTAAATGAGAAAAAAGAAAAATTTTTGGAAGAACTCTCCTCGATGAACCTGACTGTTGACAAAGCGGTTACTCAAGTTAGAAAGTTGATAACACAACTCCGTCCAGAGCTTATTGATAAACTTGGTTTGATTGCCGCTTTAGAGTGGTACGCGGAAGAGTATCAAAAAACAACAAAAATTAAATGTGAGTTCAAGACCGATCAGGAAGAACTCACCTTAAATCATGATGCCGATCTTGCAATATTTAGAATCGTTCAAGAAGCGTTAACAAATGTCGCCAAGCATTCCAAAGCTAAATCCGTCAAAATTTGTCTTAATAAAACAGAAGACAAACTTTCATTAGAGATTACGGATGATGGGAGAGGAATCTTAGAAGAAGAATTAGAAGGGAAAAAATCTTTCGGATTGATGGGCATGCGCGAGCGGGCTTCTTTAATTGGCGGCAAACTCGAAATTTGCAGAGCCGGAGAAAAGGGAACGGTTGTTCGGTTAGTTGTTGAGCATAAGTGATTGGGGGCACATTCATGGGTTGCAAATCTGAATAGAATCGAATCAAAATGTAATTAAGTATCTTTACTTAGAATCACCTACTGACAGCAAACGAAAATAATTGTATATTGAAACTGATAGTGGAGTGAAGTTATGATAAATATTTTTATCGCCGATGATCATGCGCTTATACGTGAAGGAATAAAAAAAATATTAAGCACGGTAAGTGATATAAAACTTGTTGGAGAGACAGCTGACCCGTATGAAATATCCGAACAGCTGGGGAAAGTTAATTGTGATATTTTGATTCTCGATCTTTCAATGCCCGGCAAGGATGGACTTGATGTGCTTAAGGAAATAAAAAACTTTTCTCCTGAAATAAAAATTTTAATAATGACGATGCTTCCCGAGGATCAATTTGCCAAACGAACACTTAAAGCCGGCGCTTCAGGCTATCTGACAAAAGAAAGTGCGCCGGATGAATTAATTACGGCGATAAGAAGAATAGCGGCAGGAAGAAAATATGTTAGTCAAAACCTTGCCGAAAAACTTGCTCAAGATTTAGAAGATAATTCCGATAAACCCGTTCAGGACCTTCTTTCTGATAGAGAATTTCAAATACTGAAAATGATGGCGTCGGGCAAATCACAAACAGACATTGCCGACGAACTCTCCATAAGCGTCAGTACGGTTAATACTTACCGAAGCAGAATCTTAGAAAAATTAGATCTTCGAACTACGGCCGACCTAATTCATTTTGCCTACCAGAATAAGTTAATTATGTAATTACTGCGTGTAGTATAATTACTACAAGAATTTCACTTTGACCACTACAAGAGTTCTGCCTTTCAAATTTTATTTTTGTCCAACAAAAGAAAGCGCCTTGAAGAAAATATTACTTGTTGATGATTCCAGTTTACTTCGAAATAATCTAAAAAAGATTCTTATTTCGATTCCAAATCTAAAACTTGTTGGCGAAGCCCTTGATTCGGATTCGGCGCTTAGATTAAACAATGAACTGAAGCCTGATATTATTATTCTCGATATTGATCTCTTACAAGGAAACGGAATTGAAGTATTAACCAAGATTAAAAAAGAACCTCATTTACCGATAATTATAATGTTTACAAATTACTCCGAAAACGCTTTTAGAAAAGCAACAACAAAACTTGGCGCTAACTATTTTTTTGACAAGAGCGATGATATAAATGGTCTTATTGAAGTATTGAAAAACCTCTCTGCTTCATAATAACATTACAATAAGTAGAATAAACCACTACAAATAAATCCATCATCTGCTACAAAACAATCATCCGCAATACTATACTCGCAAAGAGTTTTCGGAACTAAATTTTCTCAAGAACTTTTGAGGACAAAAGCATGAACGTACTGATTTATGGCAAACTTACAGAAGCAAGATTGTTGATTAAAAAAAGTGTTGCCCAGCTAAGCCAGTCTATCAACATTGTCTCCGCAGAGAACATCTCACAAGTTCTTTTTTCACTCGCCACAAGCTCATTCGATCTAATAATTATTTATGTTGATAATCTAGAGGGGGGGTTCAAAGACATAATCTTCCATGCAAAAAACTCTTCGCCGGATGCTTCCATTCTCCTTTTAACATTGTCTGATGAGGAAAAAGTGGAAGACAATTTATTAAGGGATGGAATTGATTATCGCTTTGGAAAATTTTTCTTGTTTGAAGAATTCATTGATACTATTAGAAAGGTAGCAAATCAAGTCTTGGACGATTCCTATCAATACTCCACAATTTAAAAACATTAGAAAATAATTTTTATGCTTATAAAAACTGATAATACCGCACCGAAAAAACTTTTAATAGTTGATGACTCGGCGGAAATACGAAAGGGATTAAAAAGATTTGTAGCGGAATTAAGTTCTATTGAACTTGTAGGTGAAGCGGAAGACGGCATTAGCGCATTAGAAATGATTGATAAACTAAAGCCGGATTTTGTAACACTGGATATTAAAATGCCAGGACTAACCGGAATAATGACCTTACAGGAAATCAAAAAAAAATATCCGTTAACAACCGTTTTAATGCTAACCAATTTTGCTTTTGATCACTACAGGCAGATCTGCAAAAAAGAAGGCGCGGATTACTTTTTTGATAAGTCACACGAATTTGAGCAAATGATAGAAACACTAAAATCTCTGTCCGATAATTCTATTCTTAACAAAAAAGCAAATTGATAAAAATGCAAGAAGAGATAAAAGTAATTTTAATAGATGATGCTGAAGACGCTTTGAAGATTGAATATCATCTCTCAAAGATTAAAGAGTTTCCAGTCAGCATTTCACATATTGAAAAGTTAGAATATGTCGAAGATTTCTTTTCGCAAAATTCGGCTGATATTATTCTTATCGCCGTAAAATTTCCAGATTCCGCCGGATTGGATGCTATAAAAAAAACAATAGCCATAGCGCCGTCATTGCCAATAGTAGTTTTAACTGATTCTAATGCAAATGGTTTTGCCGTTCAGTCTATAAAAGCAGGCGCTCAAGATTACCTTCTAAAAGATAAAATGGAGAGCGATACTATTAGAAGATCTATGCTTTACGCTATCGAACGGAAGAAAAATGAATCGGTAATACGTGAAAGTGAAAAAAGATTTAAGGAGCTGGCCAATCTGCTTCCTCAGGTAGTTTTTGAAACTGACTTAAATGGAATTATTACTTTTGCAAATGATTCGGCTTTTCAGATCTTCGGTTATTCACATGAAGATCTTTCAAATAATTTATCGGCAATTCAAATGCTCGCTCCAAGTGAACGGCAAATTGGAATTGAAAATATTTTTAGAGTTCTTAATGGCGAAAATCTAACTTCTCACGAGTACATCGCGTTAAGGAAAGACGGGTCAACATTTCCGGTTATGATTTTCTCTAATCCCATTGTTAATGAAGGTAGAACCATTGGTTTAAGAGGTGTTATAATAGATATTACACAACGGAAAGAGGCGGAAGAAAAACTTATTAAACTTTCTCGCGCTGTTGAACAAAGCCCCGCTTCTGTGATTATAACGGATTTAAATGGCAATATTGAATATGTTAATCCCAAATTTGTTTCGCTCACCGGTTTTACATTAGAAGAAGTAAAAGGTAAAAATCCAAGATTTCTTAAATCGGGATTCACAGCAAAAGAAGAATATGCAAATCTTTGGTCAACTATAAAATCAGGAAACGAGTGGAAAGGTGAATTTCATAACAAGAAAAAAAATGGAGAGCTTTATTGGGAATCAGTTTCCATTTCACCAATCATTGACAGTAACGGAACTATCATTAATTATCTAGCGGTAAAAGAAGATATTACCGAAAGAAAACTTTTTGAAAGAGAACTAATCACAGCGAAAGAAAAAGCGGAACAATCGGATAAACTTAAAACCGAATTTTTAGCTCAAATGTCACACGAAATTAGAACTCCACTTCATGCAATGTTAAGTTTTTCAAAGATAATTCGAGAAGAGGCAAGTAAACGTGGATACGTAAATAAAGATACCGCACGCAGTTTTGACGGAATAGATGTTTCTGGCAAAAGGATCATACGCACAATAGATTTAATTGTAAACGTATCTCAGATACAAACCGGAACTTATGATTATACACCGCAAATAATTGATATATACAAAGAAATTCTTTCTGCTGTACATCAAGAATATTTGCATGACGCACAAAAATCAAATTTAGAATTTAACCTCACAAAGGAAGAGTGCGACCTTTTTGTTTTAGTGGATAGATATTCAGTTCGTCAGATTATTGAGAATCTTGTAGATAACGCAATCAAGTTTACAAAAAAAGGAGCCGTAAATATTTCGGTAGGAAGAAACAAAGAAGAAAAATTATACGTGAAAATCAGCGATACAGGCATAGGAATGTCCAAGGAATATTTACAAAAAATATTTACGCCTTTTTCACAGGAAGAACAGGGCTATTCACGTTCATTCGATGGCAACGGATTGGGACTAGCCCTAATTAAAAAATATTGTGATCTGAATAAAATTTCGGTTATTGTCAAAAGCCAAAAAGGATCTGGAACAACTTTTACTCTAACTTTCACAAAATAAATCCCGCTGAATTTTGAATAAATAATTTTTTGTTTTTAGACATTCCGTGGATTATAATTATATTCTTTTCAAATTTTCCCAATTGATTAGCAAGAAAGATTAGTTAAGAATAATTAAGACTATCTGTACATGTAGTTAACCATTAAAAGCAACCATTTAATGATATTTGTTTAACACAGTTATTAAATTTTATTCTCCGGGTTAAGAAACAGTTTTTATGAGAGATGAAGTAAAAAATAAGTCAGAGTTAATTAAAGAGCTGCAAATTCTGCGTAGAAAAGTTAATTCTCAAGAAAAGGCTTTGAATAGATATAAGTCCAGCGCAAAAAAGATAAAAGAACTTGGCGATACCGAAGAACGTTACCGGCTAATTTCTGAAAACAGCGGAGATGTAATCTGGCTATTAGATCTTGAGACAGAAAAATTTAGTTATGTAAGTCCGTCAGTAGAAAAACTCCGGGGATTCACACCCGAAGAAATTATGAAACAAACCATAAAAGACGCTCTTACAGATGAATCTTTCAATTTTGTGTTGAGTGTATTGCCTTCCCGTATATCAGCTTTTGAAAACGGTGACGATTCTGCGCGTGTGCTAATCAACGAAGTTGATCAGCTTCATAAGAATGGTTCTATTATTCATACCGAAGTTGTAACTACATTGTTGATGAACAAAAAAAATCGTGTCCATCAGATTCTAGGAGTAACACGCGACATCACCGGGCGTAAAAAAGTAGAAACAGAACTGCAAAAAAGCGAAGAGCGTTTTAGAAAACTCTTCGAAGAAGATCTTGCCGCAAATTTCATCTCTACTGTTAACGGTAAAATTATTATGTGCAATTCTGCTTTTGTTAAAATGTTCAAATACAACTCAGTTGAAGAAGCGCTAGAGATTAACAGTTCGAATTTATATCCCGCCCCGGTTAATAGAGATGAATTTTTACAATTATTAAAATCGAAAGGACGAATTGTAAACAATGAAATGACCTTGCGCCGCCGCGACGGCGAATTGATTAACGTAATTGAAAATGTAATAGGACATTTCGATGATAATGGGGAACTCTATGAAATATCGGGGTACATGTATGATCAGACAGAGCGTAAGCGTGTTGAAGCGTCCTTAAAAGAAAGCGAAGAGAAGTACCGGAACATATTCTATCTTGCACCTGTTGGCATATATCAATCAACCGTTGAAGGAAGATTGATTGGAGTAAATGAAAGATTAGTACAAATTCTCGGCTATGATTCCAAAGAAGAATTAATGAAATGCGATCTTGAAACTGATATCTATTTTAACAAAGAGGATCGGAGCAAAAGCATTCTTAATTACGAAGCCGGTGGAAGTGTTGCCGATCTTGATTTGTGCTGGAAGAAAAAAGATGGAACACCAATCTGGATTCAACTAACTGTACAAGCCACCAAAGATTCAACGGGCAATATTCTTTATTTTGAAGGATTTGTTCGCGATGTATCCGAACGAATAGAAGCCGAAACAAAACTTAGGGAGAACCAAAAACTACTGAGTACTGTTATAGAGACAATGCCTGTAGGGATATGGTTGATTGACGGCACCGGGAAAATTATGCACGGTAACAGCGCGGCTCAGTTAATTTGGGGAGGAATTAAATATGTTGGACCGAGTGATTACGGAGAATATGTAGGATGGTTTGTAAATAATGGTAAGAAGATCGAGGCTCACGAATGGGGTGCGGCGCGTGTGCTGAAAACCGGTGAGGTTATAATAAATGAAGAAATTGAAATTGAGTGTTTTAATAAAGAGCATAAATTCATTTATCATTCCGCTGTTCCAATTCGTGGTTCAAATAAAGAGATAGCCGGCGTTGTTGTTGTAAATCAAGATATAACAGAAAAAAAATCTAAAGAGCTACAGATTCGAATGCTCTCAAGCGCGGTAGAACAAAGCACTGTGTCTGTTTTAATTACTGATTTGAAAGGACAAATAGAATATGTTAATAAAAAGTTTTTAGAATCTACCGGATATACGCGAGAAGAAGTGCTGGGTAAAAATCCATCCATTCTCAAATCTGGCTTTACATCTAATAACGAGTATAAAAACATGTGGGAAACAATTACTGCAGGCAATGAATGGCGTGGCGAACTTCTGAACAAAACCAAAGATGGAAATTTGTTCTGGGAATTTGAAATTATCTCTCCGATAAGAAATAACTCCGGCACCGTCACCAACTATCTCGCTGTTAAAGAAGATATCTCAAATCAAAAGAGAATGACAAAGGAATTAATTGCAGCAAAAGAACACGCTGAACATTCCGATAATTTGAAAACAGAATTCATAGCTCAAATGTCGCATGAGATCCGCACTCCGTTAAACATACTTCTGAGTTTTTCAAATTTTATAAAAGAGGAGTTGAGCGATAAGAAACAACTTACGAATGACCTTGAAGAATATTTTTTCAAAGTAGATAATGCCGGTACAAGAATCATAAGAACTATTGAACTAATATTAAACATGTCAGAGCTTCAATCCGGAAGTTATTCAAACGATCCCAAACCGACCGATATATCCAATGAAATTCTGACTCCAATATATCATAGATTTCATCAACTGGTTGATGAGGAGAAACTACAGTTCGAGTTAATAAGGAATGCGGATCCTATACCTTCGAGCGTGGATCACTATTCTGTTGAACAAATCTTCAATCACTTAATCGAGAACGCAATTAAGTTTACAGAAAAAGGCTATGTAAGAATCTCTGTTGATAAAAACGAAATTGGGAAAGCAGTTGTTAAGATTGAAGACACCGGCATTGGAATCGGAAAAGGTTATTTAGAACATCTTTATTCCCCATTCTCACAGGAAGATCAGGGTTACGCCCGTTCATTTGAAGGTAACGGACTGGGATTAGCTCTTGTTAAAAAATATTGCGATTTGAACAACATTCAAATTAGTGTGCTGAGCAAAAAAAGAGAAGGTTCCGCTTTTACTTTAATATTTCCATAATTAACGATCTACGCGCTCATTGCTAAATCAACTACAGTTCAAACATCATTTGTAGATATGCATAGCTTGAGTTATTAGGTATATCCCGCGTTATATTTTTATTCATCACTTCCCTCAAAATAAAATCGAAAACTACTTTGCGTACGGGCTCATATCTCAAATCAAACGTAAAAGTATTTGTATTAATTCTTTCTCCGTCAAGAAATTCTATCCGCATGGGATCTATTCCGTCGCGATGTGCAACAAACGCGTCGCCGCCGGCATTAAACGAGAGGTTCCCTTGTGAATCATAAATATTTTGACCGTGGCGAACATATTGATATTCAAAGTTGAATCGGATCCATTCATTTACATTATATGAAATGCGTGTAAAAATTTCATCTGAGTTTGGACCAATTCTATGACCGAGAATCTGATTCCATGCAGTATAAGTATCTTTTGGATTTGAATGAGAGTAAACATACGGACGAATACGTGTGTATTCTAATATTACCGATAAATCATTGATCGAGAAAGGTGAATACCAAAACACACTAAATTGATATCCGGTTTTATTGATGTAGCTTGAAAAATCCTGCAAGTTGCCTAGAGGATCATCGTCTAAAAAGTAAGTGCCTTGTATTTCCACATCTTTAATGAAATGTGTTTGAAAATCCAGCCAAAGGGCTCCGTTGTCTCTATCCTGCAGCGACATCTCTTCGAATTTATAAAAGGCGAATGGATTTAAATATGCTAGATCCATTCCTCTTCCCGAATAAATTATGTTTTCGCCAACTCCGAACTCGATCAAATTATCGAAATGAAGTTTAAAACGATTCATTGCGATAAACTTGGTGTAATTTAGTGAGTGGTCAATATTATAAACACCTGCAGTAGATGCATGCAAAGAAGTGAAACTGAACACGCCGTAATTGAAATCTACTTTCAAAAAATCCAGTACGGGATGATCGCCGGATAAAACTAATTTGCTTCCGTAACCGTAACCAAATTTAATTTTCTCCCGCCCTATTTGAAAAGCAAGCGACATATCTTTAGCAGGTTCAGTGTAATACCGCAGGTATCCTTCTGTAAAATCATAGTTGCCGATATTTTCTATATTCTCTACATATTTAAAATTATATGTCAAACGTGGATCGAGTGTTGTAGCAAAACTCGAAGAACCGCTTACACCTCCTTTTTGAACAGTTAAACTATAGCCGAGTTTTTCAAAAAGTGTTCCGCGAAAGCGAAAACCAATATCATACAGCCACGAGTTATTTACAAACGGTTTGAAATTCTGCCCGTATATTGCTCTTCCCATTACATTCAAATAATAATTGGCGCTTTCTCCGCGGTAAGCGTAAACGTATCTTACTTTGTCTGATAAAAAATCGCTACCATTCTTTGAAAAGCCCGCCTTACTGCCAAACATCTGATAAGTATTCGTACTATCTGCGGCTTCATCGTAAAATTCTTCTTGAAATTTTTTGAGCAGCTTTTTTTCTGTTACAGTCAATTCGTCTATCCTTTTCGAAATCAATTCAAGATCTTTTGTAACTTCTGCTCTCGACATGCTTGGATTATCATCGTGTATGAAAGCAAGAATATTTTTTACACTCATTTCTTTAATGAACGTGTAAACCTGATGATCAATAGGAACATTTTCCTGCTGGGCGGTTAAGCAAGAAGCAAGAAGTAAGAAATAAGAAGTAAATAATATTTTGGAGAAGATTTTATTCATATCTTTTTTACGCTTCCACGTTTTTAGGTGCAAAAAATTTATTAAAAAGAAGCAGACCTATTATAGTCGCCACTCCAATCATACTAAAGATTATCCAAAGCATGGTTGGATTTTGTAAATTATCTACAAAGTGAACATAAAGATTAGCGCCAAGTATTCCGCCAATTCCGCTGCCAAGAACTCCGTACAAAAACGAATAACCAAGATAGAGCGCTTTTTTATCTTCCGGCGCAATTAATCCTACATAACTTATAAATTTTGGATGAGCTGTCATTTCACCAATTGAAAACACTATCATACCGGCGATGAAGACAAACGGATGGCTTGATATTGCAAGAATTCCAATTCCGATTGTTCCCAAAGAAATTCCAAAAATCATTGTTGGCAAAGCTTTTTTATTTTTAACAATATTGGAAACAAATAATTGTAGAAGAATTATCGTTCCGCCGTTAATTACGGTAACATGTTCAACATCAAATTTCCAATTTGGATTCGAAACAAAAACAGAAAGAATTGAATTCACAAAATTATTTACCGGAGTTTTATCAACGTAATCTTTCATATACCAAAGGACAGTATCAAATTGCTGGAAATATAAAACCCAAAAACCGGAATAGATAACAATCATCAGAACAAAACGGAAATCTTTCAAAACAAATAGCGCCTCTTTTAATACTTGCGGAATTGATTTTGTATTTACCGGTTTAGGCGGTTCCTTGTAAACAAAAAAGTTAAGAATAAGAAGCCAGCCGGTTCCAATAGCCGCCATTATAAAAATGTAAGACCACGACATTGATTTGAGCCACGGAATAAGAATCAGCGGAAAGATAAACGCGCCAAGATTGATTGACCAGTAATAAATTCCAAATGCCAATGTTGAGTTTGTTTTATCTGTACTGCGTGCAATTGTTCCGGAAATTATCGGCTTGAAAAAACCCGCTCCCACAACCATAAAAATCAAGCTTGCAAATACCAGAGAGTATGCTGTTGCCATGCTTGTAAGAAAGTAACCAAAACTCATCACTGCGAATGCAAACATTAGCGTTTTACGGTAGCCAAATCTATCTGCAATTGCACCGGAAAGAATTGGAAGAAAATACAAAAGCGGCGTAATTGTACTTTTGATTACACCAACACTTTGTTTGGAAAATCCGAGTCCGCCTTCGTTTGTGCTCAGAACTAAATAAACCGAAAGTACAGACATAACTCCGTAATACGAACCCCGCTCAAAAAATTCCATTACTATTACTGTCCAGAAATTTTTCGAGAAAGAACGGAAGATTGATTTTTTAACTTCGTGAGTTTGGTTCATATTAACCTATTATTTTTGTGGGTTGATATTATATTAGCCGAAACAAAGTTAAAATTATATTTGGAAAGTTGCTGAAAGTAAAATCAATAGACCACAGATCATTCATTTAAAATGATTCTGATTTAGATGGACAGTATGTGGTGATCGGCTTTGTCTGCTATGACTATCGGGAGCTGATTTGAAACATCTTCCAGATTTGCATGCTCTTATCAATCCCAATTAGAGAGTTCTTCCTTCTGATTTGGTTGTATTATTTTCTTATTTCAAACTGATTCCGCAATACCTTATATTTGACCCATGAATTTTGAACAACATCATATTAATCGTCCAATTTGAGATTAACCGGCTTTTTCTAAGCCCTCCTTGTGTATTATCCAAAATTTTAATCAACTAAAAATATTATTGGGAAATAAATGAGTATTTTGAAAAATATTCAAAAACGTAAGACCTTTGCTATCATAAGTCACCCGGATGCCGGTAAGACAACGTTAACGGAAAAGCTTCTTCTATATAGCGGCGCTATTCAGATTGCAGGTGCTGTAAAATCGAATAAGATAAAGAAAACCGCAGCTTCTGACTTTCTTGAAATTGAAAAGCAGAGAGGAATTTCAGTTGCCACTTCTGTCTTATCTTTTGAATACAAGAATGCAATTATTAATCTTTTAGATACGCCGGGTCACAAAGATTTTGCTGAAGATACTTACCGCACGCTTACTGCTGTTGACAGTGTAATTCTTGTAATAGATTGTGTAAAAGGAGTTGAAGAGCAGACAGAAAAACTTATGCAAGTTTGCAGAATGAGAAATACTCCCGTGATAGTTTTTATTAATAAACTTGACCGAGAAGGAAAAGATCCTATCGCTCTTCTTGATGAACTCGAGAACAAATTATCAATCAACTTACGCCCTCTCAGCTGGCCGTTAGGAATGGGAACTACATTCAAAGGAGTTTATAATATTTACAAAAATAGTTTTGCGTTTTTCCATTCGAACAAACAGCAAGTAGAAGATGAGATCAGGGTTTTCAATTCAATTGATGACCCGGAATTGTTCAACACTTTTGGGGATGGCGCAATTAAACTTAAAAATGATATTGATCTAGTAGATGGAATCTACGAAGATTTTGATATTAACAAGTATAAAGCCGGGCTGCAAGCACCCGTGTTTTTCGGCAGCGCTCTAAACAATTTCGGTGTAAAAGAATTATTAGATACATTTATTGAGATTGCACCTTCCCCAATCCCGCGCGAATCAACCAACGGAACAATTCATTTAGAAGAGAATGGATTTAGCGGATTTGTTTTCAAGATTCACGCAAATTTAGATCCGAAACACCGCGACAGGATAGCATTCTTAAGAATCTGTTCCGGCAAGTTTGAACGCAATAAATTTTACCATCATGTACGTCTTAAGAGACAAATTAAATTTCCTAACCCGGCTAGTTTTATGGGGCAATCTAAAAGTGTTATTGATGATGCGTACGCCGGCGACGTTATAGGACTCTATGATTCCGGATCTTTTAAAATCGGCGACACTCTTACTGATGGAGACGCTTTCATGTTTAAGGGAATCCCAAGTTTCTCTTCAGAGATATTCAGGGAGCTAAGAAACACCGATCCGTTCAAAACAAAACAACTTGAGAAAGGAATTAGCCAATTAACGGACGAAGGACTGGCTCAGTTGTTCACACAGAATTATGGAAACAGAAAAGTTATAGGTGTTGTAGGCCCGCTGCAATTTGATGTAATCAAATTCAGACTTCTTCATGAATTCGGCGCGAACTGCGAGTTCATTAATTACCCTTCTTATAAAGCATGCTGGGTTAAATATGAGAACAAAGATGATATAGCAAGTCTGATGAGTCTTTGGTCAAACAATCTATTTTATGACAAGAATAAAAATCTCGTTTACATTGCTGAATCTCAATATTCATTAGACAGGGCAAAGGAGAAAAATCCAAAAGTTCAATTCCTTTTCAGCATTGAGCATAATGATCTTACTCTTGAAATGGAAGAAGTCGCTTAATTAATAACTGCCGGTATCTCTGTTTAATGAAATGCCGGCTTTAACAATTTATTTTTTATCAGCGGTTACCGTTATACTAAAAATTCCTATTTGACTTTTTCTAAACGATGCAACCTCCTCGTCACTCAAATAATTTGTCAAAATTTCATCCGGTAAGTCAATCACCTTTGTTTTTTTTACTTCAACATTTTCAAAACCGGAATCGGAAATGATTTTTAAGTACTCATCATATTGAACAGCTCCTGCAACGCACCCGGCATACATTTCTGCCGACTTTTTCAAATTCGCAGGCAACTCACCTTTGATTACAATATCAGAGACACAAAAATGACCGCCCGGTTTCAATATTCTAAATATCTCTCCAAATGCTTTTCGTTTGCCGGGAACAAGATTCAAGACGCAATTGCTTACAACAACATCCACAAAAGAACTTTCGAGCGGAATTGCTTCAATTTCTCCGAGATAAAATTCAACGTTTTCGAAACCAAGTTTTTTCTTGTTTCTGTTCGCCATGTCAATCATTTCTTTCGTCATATCTATGCCAATTACTTTCCCCTCATTACCAACAAGCGCATGCGCAACGAAAACATCATTACCTGCACCCGAGCCTAGGTCAACAACTATGTTGCCTTTTTTAATTCCGGCAAATTCTGTTGGAAGTCCGCACCCTAAACCCAGATCCGCATCCTTGACATAGCCATCAAGATCATCATATTCATCCTTCATAACAGTATAGCCGACAATTTTGTTTTCCGTTCCGCAGCATGAAGCAGATCCGCAACAAGAACCGGAGTTTTTTGCGATCTCTCCATATTTCTCTTTTACCATTTCTTTAATATTTTCATTTTGATTATTCATACAAGCTCCTTTGTTCTTAGCAGCATACTTTCTTAAATAATTTATTTATTTCTTCTTTGGCTTTCTCCATTACTTTTGTGTTCAAGCAGTAGCAAACCTTTGGCCCGTCAATTTCTCCTTCTATAAGCCCGACTCGTTTTAATTCTTTTAGATGCTGAGATACCGTTGCTTGTGCCAGCGGCATCAGCTCCACAATATCGCCACAGACACAAACATTTTTAGCTGATAAAATTTTTAAAATTTTAATCCTCGCCGGATGCGAAAGCGCTTTGGCGATGTCCGCCAAATTCATTTCTTCTTGTGTAAATTCTTCAAGTTTAGATTTTGCCATCCATGCCCTCCTTATCGTTCATCGCAAATATACGATAAAGATGATTGGGCAGTCAAGGAAAAAATTCATCAATAAAATTGTTTTTTTTGTAAAGGAATAGATGTGGGGAAGGTGTACTTATATAATCTAGGTAGAGACACAATAATTTGTGTCTCTACTTTCTAGAACAAAATTAGTTTCTTGTCGGCATCTCCTCAGCTTTCTTATCAACAATTACTTTATGATCTAGATTCGCCGCGTGTAAAGCAATATTGGAAGAAAGTATTGCTGTTTTTAAAATCTTTTCGAAATTTATTTTTTCAACATCGTCGGTCGGTCGGTGATAGTCTTCTCTCATATCGTCGAAGAAAAAGACAACTGGAATTCCCTTTTTGGCGAAGTTGTAATGATCGCTGCGGTAATAAAATCGATTTGGATCTTTAGGATCATCGTATTTATAATTCAAGACAAAATTTACTGTCTTAGAATTTTCCTCTTTCACTATTTGAGCAAATTCAGTACTCAGTTTATCTGATCCGATGCAGTAAAGCGAATCAACACTTTCGCGTCCAACCATATCCATGTTGATATCAGCAACAACATTTTTCATAAAACTGCTATTTTCAGTTGCGTATCCCGAGCCCAACAATCCTTTTTCTTCACCTGTATTAAAAAGAACAATGATTGATCTTCTGTTATGGTTAGAAGCAGCCAAAAGCCGTGCGGATTCAAGCACCGCAACCGTTCCGGAACCGTCATCATCGGCACCGTTATTTACTACCGCTCCTCTTGTACCAATGTGATCATAGTGGGCGCTCAGAACAACGAATTCATTTTTAAGAACCGGATCTGTCCCTTCAATAAATCCAATTACATTTCTTGTATGAACAATTTTGGAAAATGGTTTAATATCATACCCAAGCTTTTTATTTAACTCAAAAGTTTGCAAAGCTTCTTTTGCTTTAATCATCTCATTAATTTTCTCGAACGAGAACTTTTCTCCTGCTAATAATTTTTCAGCGAATCTTTCACCAACGGTAAAAATTGGAATGTTTTTAACCGTTTCTTCTTCATTTTTTGTAATAAAAGAGAGTGACGGCTGAGTTGTATAATCTCTAATTAACTTCCAAAAACTTTTCATTCTTTCGTCTAAGACAATAAGTACACCCGCTGCGCCTTTCTCTTTAGCAAGTTTTATCTTGGATTCTGTATTTGAATACGGTGTTGGTTTGGCTCCGTTAAAAAAATCATCTCTTTCACTATAAGGTTCACCGGATAAAATTAATACTGTTTTCCCTTTAACATCTATATCAGCATAGTCGTCATAATTAAATTCCTTTGCAGTAATTCCATATCCAGCAAAAACAATTCCCGTTGTTAGTTTTGCAAACGATGTGTCTGCCAGCCCTCTTGAAGTCTTAATAAAATCTTCACCCAAGAAGAAATCTGAAATAATAGAACCGGCGTTATCAAGCAAATACATTTTTGTATCCATTGCGTAACCTGATGAGAGCAGATCAAAATTTTGGAAATAGGTGCCGTTATCACCCAATGGCTTAACACTATATTTTCCAAGTTCGGATGCGATAAAAAGGGAAGCCAGTTTCTCTCCGCGGGTTGTTGTTTCTCTTCCTTCGAATTCATCAGAAGCCAGGACTTGAAGATTGTTTTTCAAATAAGTAAGACTGGTTTTTTCATCAACTTTTACTTGGGAAAAAACTAATGAAGCTGTGGTGAAACAGATAAGAGAAAAAATGAGTGACTTGATAAGTTTTGTTTTCATTCCATCCTTCCAAAGATTTGATAATTTACCCATTACGGATATTTGATTAAAAGCGCGTGGAAATTAAAGAATTATTTTTTCGAATACACCTCTTTAACAATAATTAACATAGAATGAAATTTTTGATTAACTGTTCAAATTATTATGTTATGCCCGGAGACTGGGTTTAGATACCAAAGCGGCGGACTTAGCTGGACACCGCTGTCTCCGTATTTTCAGCATCAAGATATTATTTGTACCTTTCAATACAGAAAGGAATTAACATTATACCCCGTTAATCTAAATCCGCATCAAAAAATTTATTAACCAAAATAGATGAGGTTATATGAAAAAAGTATCGGTTCTACTTTGCTCATTAATTTTTGTACTCTGCGCTATAGATCTTTCAGCGCAAGTTGAAGTACGCATGGTGCAAAACCCCGACGTTTCAAAGACACATATCGTCTTTACGTATGCAGGTGATTTGTGGATCGTAGCAAAAGAGGGAGGCACAGCATTAAAACTCAGTTCGCCAAAGGGACAGGAACTTTATCCGAAATTTTCACCCGATGGTTCTCAAATTGCATTCAGCGGAATTTACAACAATAACTACGATGTATATGTAATTCCTTCTTTGGGCGGTGTGCCAACAAGAGTTACTCATCACGGTATGAGTGATAGAATAATAGATTGGTATCCGGACGGGAAAAATCTGTTATACGTTTCATCCATGAATAGCGGCAAACAACGTTTCGACCAGTTTTACAAAGTTGGTAAGAACGGCGGCTCCCCGGAAATACTTCCTATTCCTTACGGAGAAATGGCTTCACTTTCTCCGGATGGAAAAAAGATTGCTTACACGCCTATGAGCCAGACTTTTAGAACATGGAAACGTTACCGGGGCGGATGGCATGCAAACATTTGGATTTTCGATCTTGAGAAGAAAACCGCAGAAAATATTTCAAATAGTTTTACCAATGATGAATTCCCAATGTGGTCTGGAAATAAAATTTATTATCTATCAGACCGCGGCAAGGACTTGAGGGCAAATATTTGGTCTTACAATATTGACACAAAAGAAAATAAACAAATTACAAAATTCACCGACTACGATATTCATTTCCCTTCTATCGGACCATCCGACATTGTTTTTGAAAACGGCGGAAAGCTTTATCTATTAAATCTTGCAGATGAAAAATACCGGGAAGTAAATGTTAAGATTGTAACAGATGAAATCACTCTGATGCCGCAGACAGAAAATGTTTCAAAACTAATTCAGAATACATGGCTTTCTCCCGATGGAAAACGTGCGCTCATTGAAGCGCGTGGAGAAATTTTTTCCGTTCCAGCAGAAAACGGTCCGATATTTAATTTAACTAAAAGCTCCGGTGCGGCAGAAAGATTTCCTGCATGGTCGCCGGACGGAAAATACGCCGCTTATTGGAGCGATAAATCCGGCGAGTATGAATTAACAGTAAGAGACTTAAAGAATCCGAACGATGAGAAGAAGCTAACTTCCTACGGAGCCGGGTATAGATATCAATTATATTGGTCGCCGGACAGCAAGATGCTTGCTTTCATTGATAAAGCAATGGCAATAAAAATTTATGATGTTGAAAAAGAGAAGACTTACAATGTTGATAAAGCTCTCTACTTCTATCAAGGTAATTTGCAAAATTTTAGCGTTAGCTGGTCTTCAGATAGTAAGTGGCTGGCATACTCTCGTGATCTCGAAAATAAAAAATCAGCTATCTTTTTATATGATGTGGAAGAAAACAAAACACATCAGGTTACATCAGGCTACTACGGCGATACAAGTCCAACATTCGATCCTGATGGAAAATATTTGTATTTCGCAACTAATAGAACTCTCAAGCCGGTTTACAGCGATATTGACAATACATTCATTTATCCGAACACTACAAACATTGCCGCCGTAACATTAAATGAAGATATTCTTTCGCCGCTTGCGCCAAAGAACGATACAACTTCCGTAAAAAAAGAAGAGGCGAAGAAAGACGAGAAAGATGGAAAGAAGGAAGGATCGAAAGATTATAAAGAAGGCGCGAAGGAAAAATCTAAAGATGGAAAGAAGGAAGAACCGAAAGATGTAAAGATCACCTTAGAAAATTTTGAGGACAGAATTGTTCTTCTACCGGCAGCGCCCGGCAATTACGGAAACATTGCCGCAATTTCCGGTAAAGTACTTTATCACAGAATGCCAAATAGTGGTGCGGCAAATAAAAACAAAGTTG
>JAKAKD010000060.1:42729-54064 GCA_021824635.1 Bacteroidota bacterium
AATTTTGAGGACAGAATTGTTCTTCTACCGGCAGCGCCCGGCAATTACGGAAACATTGCCGCAATTTCCGGTAAAGTACTTTATCACAGAATGCCAAATAGTGGTGCGGCAAATAAAAACAAAGTTGTTGTTTATTATGATCTTGAAACCCGTGAGGAAAAAACAATTATTGATGATGCAGATGAATTTCAAGTAAGTGCAGATGGAAAAAAAATTCTTCTGGTTAAAGGCAGTAATTTTTCTGTTGTTGATATTGCACCAACACAAAAAATGGAAAAGATGATGCCGACTTCTCAACTTGAAATGACAATTAATCCGAAAGCAGAATGGAAACAAATATTTAATGATGTATGGAGATTTGAACGCGATTTCTTTTATGATCCGAACATGCACGGTGTTGATTGGAACGAAATGCGCAATCATTATGGAAAATTAATTGACGACTGCGTAACGCGCTGGGATGTGAACTTTGTTATCGGCGAATTGATTGCAGAGTTGAATGCATCTCACACTTACAGAAGCGGCGGCGATCTTGAAGAAGCTCCGACAAGAAATGTTGGCTATCTCGGTATTGATTGGGAAATTGCAAACGATAGATACCAAATCAAAAAAATAATTAACGGCGCTCCATGGGATTCTGAAGTTCGTTCTCCTTTAATGATGCCGGGATTAAAAGTCAAAGAAGGAGATTATATTCTTGAAGTTAACGGCTCGCCGCTTGATGTTACGAAAGATCCATGGGCAGCTTTCGAAGGACTATCGGGAAAAACAGTTGAGTTAACTATCAACAGTAAACCGGATTTTGATGGCGCAAGAAAAATAACCGTAAGCACAATTGATGATGAAACACGTTTAAGAAATCTTGCGTGGATCGAATCGAACAGAAAACGTGTTGATGAAGCAACAAACGGAAAGATCGGTTATATATATGTTCCAAGCACCGGCGTTGACGGGCAGAATGAATTAGTAAGACAATTTGCCGCTCAATACAAGAAAGATGGTTTAATAATAGATGAACGGTTCAACAATGGCGGACAAATACCTGACCGGTTTATTGAAATACTAGACCGGAAACCACTGGCATTCTGGGCGGTGCGCGATGGAAAAACATGGCAATGGCCTCCATTTGCAAATTTTGGTCCTAAAGTTATGTTGATAAATGGATGGAGCGCTTCCGGCGGAGATGCATTCCCGGATTTTTTTAGAAAAGCAAAATTAGGCCCGCTTGTTGGAACAAGAACATGGGGCGGACTGATTGGAATCAGCGGCGCTCCTAATCTGATAGATGGAGGAAGTGTAACTGTTCCTACATTCCGGATGTACGATCCGGACGGGAAATGGTTTAAGGAAGGTCATGGCGTAGATCCGGACATTGAAGTGATTGATGACCCGGCGCTGCTTTCAAAAGGAATTGACCCTCAGCTCGAAAGAGGAATTCAAGAAGAGCTGAAACTTTTAGAAAAGAATCCGCCGGTTAATCCAAAACAGCCGCCGTATGAAAAACGGTAATTTGTTAATCTGTAGAGACGCCCGACTGGGCGTTTCTTTTTTATGCTCAAACTGTTTCTAAACTATATTTGATTTGTTAAAATTTGTTAAAAAGATATAATTAAAAAATGATCGGGAAAAATAATTAGAAATAAACCAATTTTTTTTATAGGTTTAATCATAGTTCAATTGAGAATGACTAATGTTTGCATTTGCGAAATATTAAAAACTCTCGTCAAAAACTTTCGTCTAACGACGGTCAGTTTCTAACTAATCACATAATAATAATATGGAGCCGTTATGAAATTTTTACGTCTCTTACTCATCCTTACTATCATAGTTTCTTCAATGACAGCACAAAAAAAGGGTGAAGCTAAAGAAGAGAAAAAAGAAAAAGACAAATTAAACAGTGCCACCTTCAGCGGATTAAAATTCCGCGGCATTGGTCCAGCATTTACCAGCGGACGAATCGCCGACTTTGCGGTTAACCCCAATAACCACAGTGAATATTATGTTGCTACGGCAAGCGGCGGTTTGTGGAAAACAACTAACAACGGAACAACATGGCAAGCGCTTGCCGATACGGTTCAAGCATATTCGATGGGCGTTGTTGTTATTGATCCGACAAATTCAAATGTTGTTTGGCTTGGAACAGGCGAGAACAATCATCAACGTGCTCTTGGCTACGGATGCGGTGTTTACAAATCTTCAGACGGCGGACAAAGCTGGAAATTTATGGGACTTAAAGAGTCGCGGCAAATTGGCGGAATTGTTGTTGATTCTAAAAATCCAAATACTGTTTATGTTGCGGCGGAAGGATCTGCTTGGGGACCGGGAGGAGACCGTGGTCTTTATAAAACAATTGACGGCGGAAAGACATGGAATAAAGTTTTAAACATCAGTGAAAATACCGGTGTTAATAATGTTGTTATGGATCCGCGCGATTCAAATGTTTTATACGCAACATCAGAACAAAGACGCAGACATATTTTTACAAAAATTGGCGGCGGTCCAGAAACCGCTGTTTATAAATCTACCGATGCCGGCGCTACATGGGAAAAAATTATGAACGGTCTGCCTAAATCCGATATGGGCGGAACCGGAATTGCAATTTCGCCGGTTAATCCGGATGTAGTCTATATTATTGTTGAAGCCGCAGAAGGGGGCGGATTTTTCCGTTCTGAAAACCGAGGCGCTTCATGGCAAAAAATGAGCGATCATTTTGCACAAGGACAATATTATAACGAAATCTATTGCGATCCCAAAAATGTTGATAAAGTTTTTTCCACCGAAACTGTTACTCAATACACTGAAGACGGCGGCAGAACATGGAAACCATTGGGCAATAATGAACGTCACGTTGATGACCATGCGTTATGGATAGACCCAACCAATACCGATCATTTAATGATTGGCGGAGACGGCGGAGTTTATGAAACTTTTGATTTAGGAAAGAATTTTATTTTTAAAAGTAATCTCCCAATTACTCAATTCTACCGCGTGAGCACAGATAACAATCTTCCTTTTTATAATATCTATGCGGGCACACAAGATAACAACAGTTTCGGAGGACCGTCACGTTCAGTTAGAGGAATCGGAGTTATCAGCGACGATTGGGTGGTAACAAATGGAGGAGACGGATTCTGGAGCGCGAATGATCCTACAAATCCGGATATCATCTATGCGGAATCACAATATGGCGGAATGGTGCGCTTCGACAAAAAGAGTGGTGAAGCAATTGATATCAGACCCGAACCTGCAAAAGGAGAAAATACTTTTAAATGGTACTGGGATACTCCGCTGATTATTAGTCCTCATTCAAACACCCGTCTTTATACCGCCGCTGAAAAAGTTTTCAGAAGCGATGACAGAGGTGATTCATGGACAGAAATCAGCGGTGATCTTACAACAAAAACAGACCGCAATACATTTCCGGTTATGGGAAAATATTGGAGTATTGATGCAGACGGAAAAGATGTGAGCACTTCTCAATTTGGTTTGATTGTTTCTCTTGTTGAATCCGCGAAGAAAGAAAATCTTTTGTATGCCGGAACGGACGATGGTTTGATTCAAGTTACGGAAGACGCAAAGACGTGGCGTAAAATTTCTGATTTCCCCGGTGTTCCTACTTATACGCTTGTAAGCGATATTTGTCCTTCCCGTTTTGATGAAAATGTTGTTTATGCTTCTTTCAATAATCACAAACGCGATGATTTTAAACCGTATTTAATTAAGAGTGACGACAAAGGTAAAACATGGAAATCTATCGCAGCGAATCTTCCTGCTAACGGCGCCGTTAACACGATAGTCGAAGATCCGGTCAATCCAAAATTATTATTTGTCGGAACTGAATGGGGCGTTTTCTTCACAATTGACGGTGGAGAAAAATGGATTCAACTGAAAGCGGGAATGCCGATTGTAAAAATTCCAGATATTACAATTCAAGAAAGAGAAAAAGATTTAGTCGTTGCAACATTCGGACGTGGTTTTTATATACTTGATGATTACTCTCCGCTCCGAACTGTTAACAAAGAATTATTTGAAAAGGACGCATACATTTTCCCGGTTAAAGATGCATTGATGTATATTCCAAGCGGAGGACACAGCGCGCAAGGCGCCACTTACTTTAGAGCACCAAATCCGGAATACGGCGCTACTTTTACTTATTACCTCAAAGAAGTTCCCAAAACATTAAAAGCAGAGCGTAAAGAAAAAGAGAAACCATTATTTAAAGATGGAAAGCCAATTCCTCAACCAACGCTCGAAGCTTTACACGAAGAAGCATTAGAAATCGCCCCTTATCTAATTTTTAAGATTACAGATGAAACAGGAAATGTTGTTAGGAAAATTACAAAGTCGGCAAGCGCTGGAATCAATCGTGTTAACTGGGATCTTCGTTATGAAGGAACTTCTCCAGTAACAACTGAAAAATTTGAACCGGTCGCTCCAGTTCGTGTGGTAGGAAGAAGAGGCGGTGGCGGAGGAGGAATTCTTTCAATGCCGGGTAAATACAAAGTCTCATTGTCTATAGTTGCGAAGGATCAAGAAAAAGAACTTGTTCCTCCAACTGAATTCAATGTTATACCACTAAACAATACAACATTGCCGGCAAAAGACAGAAGCGAGTTAGTCGCATTCCAGAAGAAAGCGGCAGAACTTGCCCGCACTGCATACGGCGCTCAACGTGTTGCGGAAGATCTTGTTAAGAGAACCGAAGCTATCAAACAAGCATTGAACAATACGCCATCCGCATCATTTAGTTTATTTAACCGTGCAATGGAAATTTCTAAAGAGCTGGATAAGATTTTAATTGTAATCCGCGGGAGAGAAGGTCGTGGTGCAAGCGCCGAAGAGAATCCACCGGCACCGGTTACCTTGAGTTCCCGATTGCAAACTATGCTTTTCACTTCAATGAGAACGACTACTAATATTACAAAGAATCAAACAGTTGCTTACGAAGATTTGTATGCTGAAATTCAGCCGATTATTGAACAGTTGAAGAAAATAAGCGAAGTTGATTTGAAAGCAATAGAAACAGAAATGGAAAAATTAAATGTTCCTTGGACGCCGGGCAGAATGCCGGAATTGAAGAAGTAGAATAATAATCTATTGGTAGTTTGAAGAAGAGGCGGCTAATTTGAGTCGCCTCTTTGTTTTTAAAAAATCATAGAATAAATACGACTCAACTCATCTTCCAGTTCATCCAGATTCACATAACGCGCTTTCCGTATAAATTCTTTTCCTTCAAAGAAAAATAAAATTGTTGGTACGGAAAAGATATTTTGTTGAGCTGCCAGCTCTTTTGCTTCTTCACAATTTACATAAGCAAAATTTATAAGAGGAAAGTTTTGATCCAGCATTTCGATCAATTTTGGTTTAAGAACTTTGCACACATTGCAGTCCGGCGTGCTGAAATAAATTGCCGCGGCTTTATTGGATGAAATGAAAGAATTGAATTCGGCGGAAGTGAAAATATCAATCTGCATTTAGAGAAGTGGGGATTTCTGCAAGAGCCAAACATTCTCCGCCAAGCAGAATTGATTTACCCAAATTAATCTGGGCTGATTTACCGTCAAGAGAATCTGCTTCTGCAACAAGGAACAGATTATCTATCCTTGTAATTTTTGCTGTGATGTAGGCATAGTTTGATTTTGTTCGACTATACAAATCTGCGATCACTTTAGAGCACTTCAATTCTGCAAAATATTTTATGCTGCTGCCGGTATTAACCTGCGCTCTCAAAAAATAATTTCCGTCCTTTTGAGAAATTCCGATAAGTGTTGAATCAAGCAAAACCGGGCGGGAAAAGATATGATTGGAAGTTACATCAAAATCTTCAGCGGCATATTTAAAGCGCAGTAGATTGGCAATATCTTTTTTTGAAGAACAAAGTTGATCAAAGGTGGATGAATCATTCTTCTTCGCACAGTTAGATAAAGCGATGAATGAAACCGCGACATAGGCAAGTAATAAGCCGCCCGAAAATATTTTACCGGATAATTTCATAAAGCTTACTTATCAGCTTTTACCTTTCTTATCAAATTCTTCTTTACTTACAATTCTTTTTTCGCAAATCCGGTATTCATGGATGTCGAAATATTTTTTTAGCCCGTTTGAATACTTTTCGATATTCGGGACTCTCACATAACCATCTTTTAATTCGCCCGTTTTACGGTTCTTAAACTTGATGTTTACTAAAAGATCTTCCGGCATGAATAAACCCTTGAATTTTTGACATGCAAAAATAGTTCTGAAATTTGGATTTTTCAAATTGGAAAAACTTTTTGTGCTTGCGGATTTCCGGTCAGGATGAATGATCGGTTGTGATGAACCACTCGCCATTGATTTTTTCCCAGATCAGAGTGAAATATCCGCCGGCTTTTTCTTTTCGATCGAGGTCCCACTTTCCTATCATGAAAACGCTGTTTTTGTTCAATGATTCAAGGGAAATTACTTTAAAAATTAGTGTACCCATCGTTTCTTTGTTTGGATAACCTTTTTTGTAAGATTCGAATGTGGCGTTCCATCCGTAATTAATTCCGCTTTTCCCAATAAATCTGGTTGAATCGGATTTCCAATAACCCTTCATATAACCGGCTAAGTCTCCGTTGTTCCAGCAAATGCGCTGTTGTTCAAGAACATTTAGAATTGCTGCTCTGTCGTCATTGGAAATCTTTTGCGCTTTTAACGAAACGGCAAAAATAAGTGCGGTTAATAAAATATATTTTTTCATTTTATCTCTGCAATTTTGAAACGGATTCTTAAAACACCATTTTCAAAGTTAGTCGAAATTATCTTGAATCCACCGATTGCTTTTGTAGAAGCAAGGTGAGTACCGCTGCACAAACATTTATCATAATCACCGATATTAATAACGCGTAAAGTTTCCCCCGCTTCTTCCGGCAAACGGGAAAGATTAAAAATCTTCTCAGCATCTTCGCGCTTCATGAATTCTTCTCTAACCGGAAGATCTTCCGAGATTACGGAATTAATTTTCTCCTCAATTGATTGGATTTCTTGCTCTGTTAGATTGCGGTCAAAGTGATAATCGCATTTTGATTTTTTCTTTTCGATATGCGCGCTAAATGAACGCCCCCGCCCAAACATTTTATCCATAGTTCCATTGAGAAGATGTTCTGCGGTATGCATAGGCGGATAATAATCTTTCGGATTTTCGTTGTACTCCATAAGTAATGCTCGCTTCCTATATCTATATTGAATTGGAAATAATTGTCTTGCTCATGATCAAGATTAAGATCGCGAGCAAGATCAAAATTTTATAGAACTAATCTTTATTCGTATCTAATTCTCTGCCCAACAAATATCTAAACCAAAATTGAACACGCTCACGTGTAACATGAGGCATTCCGACACCGTGACGGAAGTTAGGATAGAGCATCATTTCAAAATCTTTGTTCTGTTTTTCTAATAAAGTAATTAGCTGAATAGAATTTTGCATGTGAACATTATCATCAATTGTTCCGTGTGTAATTAGCATTTTGCCCTTGTATTTATCAACATAATTTAAAACAGAACCATCTTTGTAGCCTTCCGGATTTTCTGCCGGTGTATCCATGTAACGCTCTGTGTACACGTTATCATAAAGTTTCCAATCCATTACACCATATTCAGCAATACCGTAGTTAAAGTAGTCCGCGCCTTTTGTTAGAGCAAGCGCACTAACATAACCGCCGTAACTTCCGCCGGTTATTGCGATCTTAGTTGTATCAATAAATGATTTTGTTTTCAACCATTTTACTGCCGCGGCATAATCATGCATTTCCCATTTTCCAAGATTGCGGTACATCAGGGCAACACCTTTTTTCCCAAAATGTCCTGTCCCACGATGATCTACCGAAATAGAAATTATTCCATGTTGAGCGAGATAACTTTGAGCTAACCCAATTGAGAATGAATTTCTAACAGACGCACTGTTTGGTCCTCCGTATTCATTAAATATCACTGCATATTTTTTAGTCGAATCAAAATCGGCCGGTAAATACCAAATCGCAGGCAAGTTATATCCGTCACCCGAAGGAATTGTGAACAATTCAACTTTAGCAAGAGCGTAATCATCATATTGATTGCTCTTAGAATCGCTAAGCGTTCTCACAAGTTTTCCGTCCATTTTATAAAGTTCTGTTTTAAATGGAGTGGTTATGTTGCTGTAAGAATCAATATAATATTTTCCTTTAGGGGAAACGGATGCGGTGTGCGTACCCGGAACAGTTGTTAATTGTTTTAATCCTTTTCCATCAAGACCAACAACACACAGATATTTGTCGGTACTGTTTTTCATTGGACTGTGGAAATAAACTTTTTTGTTGGTTTCGTCAACGTAAGAGATGTCTGATACTTGCCAGTCTCCTTGCGTTAATCTCTTAATCAATTTCCCCTTTAAATCGTAATAGTAAATATGATCCCAGCCATCAACGTTCGAGCGTAATAAAAATCCGCTTCCGTTATCAAAGAAGTAGATATCTTCAAACCATTCAACCCATTCTTTCTGCTTCTCATTATATAATTCTGTTTTCTTTCCCGTCTCCGTATTAATCCAATAAAGAATAATATTGTCCTGCGCGCGATTCATCCATTGAACGGTGAGTTTGTTATCATTTGTCCAAGTTGGCCATGCAATATATTGATCCTTCTTTTCGTCAAAAACAGCCCATGTAATTTTTCCATCGGTGACATTCACAATTCCAAATTTCACATAAGGATTGGGATCGCCCGGTTGGGGATAACGCTGACGTTCCAATTCCCCGTGTACCCCATCAGCGTGAAAGATTGGAAATTCCGGAACGGGATTATCATCGGTATGCAAGAATGCTATTTTATCGCTTTTTGGCGACCACCAGAAAGCGGAATACGCAGTTCCTCTACCTAAAATTTCTTCCATATATACCCACGAAGCCCAGCCGTTATATATTAAGTTAGTGCCGTCGTTTGTAAGTTGCGTTTCTTTTTCAGCATCAACATCGAAGACGTATAAATTATTATTTTTAACGTAAGCAACTTTTTTGCCGTCGGGAGAAAGTTTTGCGACCTTTTCTACCGATTCATCTTTGGTTAGCTGTTTGAACGAATTTTCTGAACGGGAATAGTAGTAAAGGTCATTCTTCGAGAAGAAAATATAATTGTTATAGTCTTTCGTCATTCCAAGCGGCCGTTCGATGTTAAATCCTTCCGGCAATTGAATTGAACTGTTGTCTATATAAACTTCCGATTTGCCGTCCTTGGCGTTTGTTTTCATCATTACCGGTTTAGAATCGGGTTTTGTTGGATCCGATTTCATTTCAAGATAATGATCTTCATCTATCCAGCCCAATTCTCCCCTCCCCATCATACCCATTCGTCCACGCATGCCGCCGCTTTCATAAACTTGCTTATATGTAAGTTGTTTTTTTTGTGCGGTCATATCGGAAAGAGTGAATACAAATCCAATAGCGAAAAGAAAAAGTATTAAAAATAATTTTTGATGTTTCATTTGTTCTCCAGATTCATTTAGTGAGCATCTATCTAAAAATTATAAAAAAATTTATCTCAATATATTCAACAAATGTTAACAAGCGACAGCTAATTGCTAACGGCTAAAAGCTAATGGCTTTTTTACCATGCATACGCTTCCGGTGCTTGATTACCTGGACCAGGCCAGATTTCATCAAGTTTCTTCAAAATATCGCCGCTTAATTTTATCCCCAGCGCTTCTACATTTTCATTAAGCTGATCTACAGTTCGAGGACCTACAATAGGAGAGGTTACAATAGGATTATTAAGTACCCATGCAAGGGCAACATCTGCCGGTTTTAGATTAATCTCTTTACACAAATTTTCATAAGCTTCAATTTGAGGGCGTAGTTTTTCAACAGATTTCTGCAATGGTTCTCGTAATCTTCTTCCCTCTTTTGCTTTTTCCAAAACACCGCACAGTATTCCACCGCCTAAAGGACTCCATGGAATAAGTCCGACTCCGAAATTTTTGCAAGCCGGAATAACTTCAAGTTCTATCTGACGGTTGCGTAGACTATATATGCTTTGTTCGGAAACTATTCCGAGGAAATTTCTTTTTTCTGCTTTGTAAAATGCTTCTGCAATATTCCATGCAGCAAAGTTACTGCTGCCCGCATAAATAATTTTACCCTCTTTAACCAATTGTTCCATCGCTTGAAAAATTTCTTCCCAAGGCGTATTGCGGTCTATGTGATGCATCTGGTAAAGATCAATATGATCTGTCTTCATTCTTTTTAAGCTTTCATCGCAAGCTTTGCGAATATGATATGCGGATAATTTTGATTCATTCGGTGCTGTTCCCATATTTCCATAAACTTTTGTCGCAAGAACTATTTTATCGCGCCGGGCTTTATCTTCCGAAAGCCAATTGCCAATTATTTTTTCCGTATTACCAACTCCGCCGGCATCCCACATGGCGCCGTAAACATTTGCCGTATCAATAAAATTGATTCCGTGCTCAAGTGCACGGTTTAAGATTTTAAAACTATCTGCCTCGGTTGTATAAGGTCCAAAGTTCATTGTTCCGAGACAAAGTTTGCTAACCTTTAATCCGGTTCTGCCGAGATGTGTATATTCCATTTTCTTTTTCCTTTCTATAATGAATTTTGCGCGCTAAATCTACAAAAGAAACCGCCGAATGGTCAAACAACATAAATAGTTTTCATCCTCACTAAAATTTATTTTCATTTTTCGGATAATAGTTTTAGAGGGTCTATCAAGGACTTTCACTCTCATTGGATTTTTACGTGTGACTTAGCACACGGTAGATTGTTTTGTAATGCCTTAATCATTGACATATTTATTCTAAGAATTATATTTGCATTGTGGTTTTAGAATGAACGAAAGGGGAAGTTCTCGGCTGGGCTTCCCTTTTTGAAATTGACAGAAAGGATTTTGCAAATGACTTTGTCGGCAATAGTTTACTCATCAGTTAGTATTTTTTTCTCTCTCAGTTTTATCATTATCATTTCTACATATATCATTAGCAGAACAAAGAAAGAGAAAAAAAATTATTCCGGCTATTCCTCAAGGAAATACAATTCATATTAATCACCTATACTGTAAGAGACATCAAAAGGAAGCTCTTGTTTCACTACTGCTTACCTATTAGAAAACTTTTCCATTCGACTGTTTTATTTGCATCTACAATATTTCATTTCTGCGAAACGGATTTTCTTTTATCATTAAGTGTTAGCAATTTTTTTATTTCAATAAAAGTTGAAATCTTACTTTAAAACAACGAAATTTTGATCAGCCTATTTGGGGCTGTAGCTCAGTTGGGAGAGCACTTCGTTCGCAACGAAGGGGTCGAGGGTTCGAATCCCTTCAGCTCCAC
>JAKAKD010000091.1 GCA_021824635.1 Bacteroidota bacterium
CAATATATGACCCACTTTCTCTGCGGTTGCTGTTTGCTTTCATTGAATAGTCCTTTTTTGTATGATGACTAAAAATTACTATTCTTTTAACAAACGGCAACCTTTTCTTAAGTTGACGCCTATGTGCTTACCGCAGGCAAGTTCTAAATTACCAATTCGCAATTAGCAATTGCTTTTTCCCTCCACCTGTTCAATATTAACCAAAAAATCATTTCGCAAAGTAAATCATAAAATGCAACTCTTAATTGATAAGGTTTAGCCGGTTCTTATCTAAAACTTGTACCGAACTATTCAGATCGTGCAAAAAATGGTAATTACATGTATTTGTTACATTTTAGAGGAAAATCAATGCATTAAAGTTTTAGTTATTCCTTTCGATAATAGGCAGTCAAGCTTTATCATGCATAATTATGATGGTTTGTTGGGCGAATCATAAAAACGACTCATTGGCTTGAAAATTGATATTATTGAAGAAAAAACAATCGAGAGGGAAATTATGTTTTTATCTGGATTATTAATCTACGTTAGTTTGTTTATTGCTTTTATGGCAATACTGATGAAGTCGGCGCCGGTTGGTTTTGAGAATGAATTTGGTTTTCATTACGCAAACAAGTTAAACAGTTTGCCGGAAGAGAAGAAAGCTGCTTGAAAAAAACCTGCTAGCCTTTATATCTTCCAATTACAATCCGAGTTGTGATTGCAGATTCTTTATGTAAGGATGATGCAACCTTATCTTAATTTTATTCAGCCATCAGATTTTTAACTTTTCCCATCCTTTTTTATAATTTCTCCTTTAAATTTATTTTTTATACTTTTCACTTTCTCCTTTTAACTTTATAATTTATACTTGCTTATGGATAAGAATAAAAAAATTTACGTTGCAGGCCACAAAGGAATGGTTGGCTCCGCAATTCTAAGGCAGTTACAAAGCGCCGGACATGAAAATTTTCTTCTGCGAACCGTCGGTGAACTTGATCTGAAAAATCAATCGAAAGTAGAATATCTATTTCAAAAAGAAAAACCGGATTATGTTATTTTAGCCGCAGCTAAAGTCGGAGGAATATTAGCAAATAGCAGATACCGCGCTGAATTCCTTTATGACAATTTGATGATCGAATCTAATATTATTAATTCGGCATATCAAAACGGGGTTGAAAAATTAATTTTTCTAGGCAGTTCGTGCATATATCCAAAGATGGCTCCGCAACCGCTAAGAGAGGAATATCTTCTTTCCAATTACCTTGAATACACAAACGAACCCTACGCGATAGCTAAGATTGCCGGGATTAAACTTTGTGAAAGTTACTATAAACAGTATGGTTCCAATTTTTATTCTGTCATGCCGACAAATCTGTACGGTTACTATGATAATTTTAATCTAGAAACTTCACATGTACTACCGGCGCTTATCAGAAAGTTTCATGATGCGAAGTTGAATAATTCAGATTCAGTTGAGATTTGGGGAACAGGCAAACCGTACCGTGAATTTCTATTCGTAGATGATCTTGCCAACGCACTATTATTTCTTATAGATAAAATCAACGCCGGCGATCTATACGATAATGATCTCACACATATAAATATCGGTACCGGAGAAGACCTCACTATTTCGGCTCTAGCTGAACTGATTCAAAAAACAGTCGGTTATAAGGGTAAAATAAAATATGATCCTTCAAAACCGGACGGCACCCCAAAAAAACTTCTTGATGTAACGCGTCTGCATCATTTAGGATGGAAACATTCTACTTCGCTTGAAGAGGGAATTAAGAGGACGTATGAATGGTTTGTGAATAATTATAAATTATAAATTGAAAATTATAAATTGTGTGGTCCAAATAAAAATATCAAAAAATAATTTATCATTTATCATTGACTCATGGATACAGGATTAGGTCAAAGATTATTTGATTTTGCCGTGGATGTTATTATTTACTGCAGGACATTAAAGAAATCAACCGAAAGTAATATTATAATTTATCAACTTAATAAGTCGGCAACTTCTTCCCCCGCAAATTATGAAGAATCGCAGGGCGCATCATCAAAAGCAGATTTTAGAAATAAAGTTTTTATATCACTGAAAGAGATGAGGGAATCGAATTTTTGGCTAAGAATATTAAATGCGGTTGGTAATAATTCAAAAGAATTAAATATATTACTTAAGGAATCCGAAGAATTAAAAAAAATCCTCGGATCAATTTGTTCAAAAGTTTCTAAGAATACCTAAATAATTTTATACTTTTAACTTTTCACTTTTTACTTGAACTATGAAAAAAGCATTAATCACCGGCATTACGGGACAGGACGGAAGTTACTTAACAGAGATCCTGCTTGAGAAAGGGTATGAAGTTCACGGCATCATTAGAAGGAGCAGTTCTTTTAACACAGGAAGAATTGATCATCTCTACAATAATCCTGAGATACTGGATAAAAAATTATTTCTTCACCACGGAGATCTGGTTGACACCAGCAATCTGAATCGTCTTCTTAACTATATCGAACCGGACGAAATTTATAATCTTGCTGCACAAAGCCACGTAAAGGTTTCGTTCGAGATACCGGATTATACTGCACAGGTAGACGCACTCGGTACATTAAGATTTTTAGATGCTATTAGGGAAGTCGGTTTAGGAAAGCAGACAAAATTTTATCAGGCTTCAACCTCGGAGTTATATGGTAAAGTACAGGAAATACCGCAGACGGAAACAACTCCATTTTACCCCCGCTCTCCATACGGAGTAGCAAAGCTTTACGGCTACTGGATAGTAAAGAATTATAGAGAGGCATATAATTTATTTGCATGTAACGGTATATTATTTAATCATGAATCGCCGCGCCGGGGCGAAACTTTTGTTACACGTAAAATTACTCGCGCTGCTGCTAGAATATTTTTGGGCTATCAGAAAAATGTGAGTTTGGGAAACTTGGATTCAAAAAGAGATTGGGGTTACGCGCCCGAATATTGCGAAGGGATGTGGAGAATTCTACAGCATGATACTGCTGAAGATTTCGTCCTTGCAACAGGAGAAACTCATACAATCCGTGAATTTTGCGAATTGACATTCAAAGAACTTGGAATTGAGATCGGATGGAAAGGAAGCGGAGAAAAAGAATTCGGAATTGTTGAATCGTTTAATGAAAAAGAGATAAGCAGCAAAGTAAAAAGTAAGCAATGTAAAGTGAAAACCGGGGATGTTATTATCGAAATAGATCCGAAATATTATAGACCGACCGAAGTAGATCTGTTAATCGGTGATCCCACCAAAGCAAAAAAAGAATTAGGATGGGAGTCCAAAGTTAAGTTTGAAGAATTGATAAAGATAATGATTAAAGCGGATTTGGAGAAAGTTGCTTCAAGAGGGTATTAGAATAATTAAGTTTTTGCTAAAACTATTTATTTCTAAATAAAATTATAGGCGATTCAAAGAATCGCCTATTAATTAAGATATCTTCTGTTTACTGAGCAAGCAATTTATTGATATAGTCTTCGTAGATAGAAATTGAGGTAAGTCCTTGAAAACTTGCAACGATAGTTCCATTTTTATCAATCACAAAGGATGATGGGATGGAATTAATTCCGCCGTATCTTTCTGTAACATCAGTATCGCCGTAAACTATCGGGTAATTAATCCAATTTTGCCGGACGAAAGGAACAACGTCTTGCCTTGTATCTGTATCAACTGAAACTCCGATCACTTCAAATCCCCTTGAGCCATACTTTCTTTTTAATTCAATCAAGTCGGGAATACCTTTTCTGCATGGGGGACACCAAGTTGCCCAAAAATCCACAATCAAAACTTTCCCTTTATAATCAGAAAGTTTGAGTTGTTTTCCATCAATTGACATGAGATTAAAATTAGGGGCGGGCAACGGTTTATTGCCGATTGATCCGGCATAATTTTGAGGAAGTGAACCGTTTCCCAATAATGAATTGCCGTTACTCAATAAAAAAAATAGAACTATAATTCCTGCAATTGATCCTGTGTAAATAAATTTTTTATTTTTCTGAAAAAATGTTGGTGAATATTTCTTCTTCCCTAATGGTTTCTTACTCATTTTCTCCTCACGCTGATTCTTTTTCAAAATGCATGATTTAGATACAATTCATTTCTTTTTCAGCTAATAATTATAAAATTATCGGGTTAGGCACATTTAATTCTTGCTCGATAATTTTTTTAAGCTCTGCCTTTGGCAATGCGCCCATAGCCATTTTGGGTTGACCTTCTGCTGGTATAAAAAGAAGAGAGGGAATACTTCTGATTCCAAAAGCAGCAGACAATTCTTGTTCTGCTTCCGTATCTACCTTATAGAAATTTACTTTTCCTTCATATTCCTTAGAAAGTTCCTCTATTACCGGTCCAACCATACGGCAAGGTCCGCACCATTCTGCCCAGAAATCAATAACTGCTGGTAATTTTCCCGCGTACTTCCATTCTGTATTCTTTTCGAAATCAAATATTTTCTCTAAGAATGTCTCTTTGGTTAAATGTTCTGTCATGATAAGTTCCTAATGTTTTCTTGTATATAGTTACTGTTTTATATGCATAGGATGCACTAATAAGTAAAAGGATTCTATATAATATTTCGATTAAAAGCTTCCTTGGAACGCATTAGTATGGCTGAGAAGAGAGTAACACAATTGGGGGCAAGAATGCGTTTAAGTGCCATGTTTTAATTTGGGGAAAATGAATGATGTGCGCAGATTATAGTCTAAGATCTGTTTTCAAGCGGCTAAAGTTCTAAATAGATAAATGTATTAAATCACTTGGCGTAAAAGAGGATGTTAATTATTTGATTTTATAACTGCAAGTTGCCGATGCCGTAACTGTTGTAAGCGAATCTGTTTGAAAATCATTTGCCACGGTCTTAAGTGAATCGTTAACATAAATTTTTAAATTTATTGATGCCGATGCATTTAAACTTGCCGGACTATAATTTCCTGTGCAACTTGCCGCCAATGTTGCTGTCAACCCAACACTTAGTGGAAGTGAAATGTTGAGATTCATTCCCTCTACCTGTGATATTACTCCATCGCCGCTTGTATATGTTATCACGGGATTTGCATACGTAGATGAACTTATCATGTTTGCTACATACCGGACAGTTTTATTATTTCCATTTGAAGCCGGTGTATTAATACCATCAACAAGTTTACAAGAAAAGCATGTCAGCGCTAGAGTAACGGTGAGTAAAATATTGATTATTCTTTTTCTCATTGATCCCTTCAGCCAAAAATTAAACTCTGATTAACGAATGAGTTATCTTTCAGATATAAAATAGGGAGAATAAATAACTAGCTCAAACGTATTTGAGATTAATATTAATGACAAATTTTTACAGTAAATATGACTGCTACAACAGAACGAAGTGCGGTTTTTCTTTAGATTAAATTGTAAAAATAAAATGAAATATGAAAGTTTAGGACTATAAAAGCAGAGAATTTGACGGCGGAATGATTGTTGTATAAAGGAAATTCTTTTACAAATATTTTCTATTCAAAGGAGGTAAAAAGTAATCGCTAGAAATTAATTTTTCAGATTATACGAAAGACAAGGCACTAAAAATTGAAAACTATCATGAGGTAAAAATGAAACGTACAAAATTATTTTTCATCCTTTCAATTTGTTTATTATTGATGCTTTCGGCTAAAGAAATTGCGGCACAAGATAAACCGATACAACTTGCTTTATTTAACCCGGTTCAGATTTTTAACGAAAATACTTCAATAACGGGTTTAAGAATCAGTCTGCTTTACGGGAAGAATGCAAGGGTTTCCGGTCTGGATTGGGGATTGGTGAATCACATAACTTCAGGTGTTTCAAAAGGAGTTCAGTTTGGTTTGGTTGGAATTGTAGAGGCAGATTACATGGGCTGGCAGGATAACGGTGTGAACATAACAGAAGGAAAATTTGAAGGTCTTCAGTGGGGAGTTGTTAATTATGCCGGGACTGTCAGCGGTGTTCAAATTGGATTAGTAAATTACGCTGCAAATATGACTAAGGGTTTACAAATAGGTTTGATAAACATTATTAAGCAAGGCGGTCAGTTTCCGGTTTTCCCAATTGTAAACTGGGCATTTTAAAATTTATCAAAAGGAATAAAATATGTGCGGTTCATTTGAACCGCACATAAATTAGATGCAGAACTATTTTTTCTTTTCTGCAGATTGATTTGAGAGAGTTTGAAGAGCCTGCTGCAATTTTTCAAGTTCCTTTGCCGCTTCAGAAAACTTTTTATCGGCATTCAGCTTTAAATAATTGTTAAAAGCCTCGTTTGCCGCTTTGATTTGTCCCGGAAGTTGAGATACCGTTATTGGTGTTGTCTTTTCAGATTGAGATAGACTTTTTAGAACCGGTGACTTAGAAAATAATCCGTTCAGAGCTTCATCAAAAGTTTTAGCATAGCTCATATTATCTCCGTGCATAACAACAACAATTCTAAGTTCCGGATACGCCGCAGTTTCAGCTTGAAGATAAATCGGTTCAACATAAAAAAGCGTATTGTTAACCGGTATAGCAAGTACATTTCCTCTAATTACTTTAGAACCATGCTGATCCCACAAAGTCAGTTGTCCCGAAAGAAAACTATCCTGATCAATTTTAGATTCTACCTGTTGAGGACCGAGAACCATTTTATCTTTAGAGAATTGATAAGCCACAAACTTGCCGTAATTTTCTGCATCGCACATACCGGCAATCCATCCGATTAATACTTGCCGGTTCTTCGGAGTAAACGGGCACATCAAAACAAACTGCTGTTTTGTTGTACCGGGCTGCTGCCACATAATGTAATATGGTTCAACCGGCTGTACCTGACTATAATATTTATCCGTAGCTCTAATCCAAAGATCTTCCTGATTATAAAAAACTGTCGGATCGGTCATATGATATTTTTCATAGACGAGACCCTGTGTGAGAAGCATATCAATTGGATATCTGAGATGAGCCAAAAGATCTTTCGGCATTTCATTTTTGGATTTAAACAAACCTGGAAAAATATTGCTCCAAACTTTTATAATCGGGTCGTCCTTATCCATGATGTAAAAATTAACCGTACCGTCGTAGGCATTTATAACTGCTTTGACAGAATTACGTATGTAATTAATTCCGTCCAAGTTTTCACTCATTTGATTTGTAAGAATCTGTGTAGTGTTTCCTTCTTTATACTGAATATTTTCTGTTGTAGAAAAAGGCTGGCTGTACGGAAAATATTCGGATGTAGTATAAGCATCAATCATCCAGTACAATTTCCCCTCCGAAAGTACAATATAAGGGTCTTTATCAAATTGAAGAAAGGGCGCAAGTAATTTAACTCGCTCAGTAATTTGCCTATGAAACATGAAACGGCTTTTATCGGTAGGATAATCGGAAAACAAAAAGTTTGTTCCGTCAAATTTCCAGCCGTATAAGAATTTTCTCCAGAAGTTTGAAAGTTCTACACCTCCGGTTCCGGAGTAATGAGTATAAACATTTTCTTCACCGCTGGGATAATCAAATTCTTTTACTTTTGAATTAACAATTACGGGTGTTCTGGTTGTTTCGCCAAAATAAATTTGCGGCTGTGTCACCTCTAGAGATTTGGATTCTGTTACGGGCGGAATATCTTTAATTAATAAATGAGGTAGTCCTTCTGGATTAAATTCACTAACTGCCGCCATGGTTAAACCAAAACCATGTGTGTACTGAAAACGTTTATTTACAAAAGTCTGGCTTTGCTGGGGTAAATTATCAAGATTAATCTCACGTGCAGATACCATAACCTGTCTGTCTTTTCCATCAATATTGTAGCGGTCTACATCAACATCCGAAAATTCATAATATAAACGCATAGTCTGAAATTGTCTGTACACTGCATCTAATGCTTTCCAATCCCATAAACGGATATTTGAAAACAAATTGGGATTTTCATTAATTGTTCCTTGAGTAAGAGATCCATTCATTGGATACTCTTTCTCTTCGATGTTATTTAATGCAAAACCATAACGGGTGAATTTTATATTATTTTGAATGTATGGGCGTTCATAAGTTATTTCGTTAGGTTTTACAACAAGCCAGTTAAATGCTCTGGGCAATGCATCGAAAGCGAGGAGCCAAATAATAGCAATCGAAATTCCTGTTACTGCAATAACCGCAATATGAGACTTATCATGAGCTATGCGGAACTTCTTAAAAAAATAATTTTGTAATCTCATTCTTAAGCTTGGTATAATCAGAGCAATGCTAAATAAAGCCATTATAATAATAACTGCATAAGTTGCTGGAAGAAGAATGTTCTCATCTGTCCAGCTCATACCTGAAGCAACCCCTGTCGTAGAATACATCAAATGATATCTGCTTAAAAATCGTTCGGCAGCAATGATTAGAATAAAAACAGAAGAATTTAAATATAAGGGGAAGTAAAATTTTTTCGATGTTATTTCGCCTTCCCTAGGAATGTAGAACAATAAATTATTCTCTGTAAACCGTACGAAAGAAGAGATGAATATTGCGATTAGCGAAATAAAGGAAAGAAGAAAAAGCAGATCGAATAAAGAATCATAAAACGGTAAAGAGAAAAGATAAAATCCTACATCTTTGCCAAGGATTGGATCTTTCAATCCGGTAGAAACACCATACCAAAATTTTAGGATAATCTCCCAATGAGAAAAACCCCAGTAAGCTCCAATTACAATTCCTATTAATTTTATAATTGTGCTTATTATTTTATGATTTTTAGAAATTCCTAGAGTAAGAAGAAATACTGTAACAAAGCCGATTGCAGCACCAACTACTGCCAGCAATCCGTTAGAATTAACAACTTTCCAGAATGGACTACCATAACCAAGATTTTCGTACCAGAGCGCTTCTCCCCAAAAATCCATAAACCAAAAAAATACTAAAGTTGATATGGCGAGCACAATTCCGGTGTATTTCTTTATTCGTTGTCCTTTCCCGGAACCGGTGATAAAAAGAAATACAGAAAGTCCCAACAAAATTAGTAACAGTGCAATATACATTTGTAAATCTCCTCCTTTGTAAACGATATCTAAATTAACTTATATAAAATAATACAATAATTCATTAAGCGTTGAGTAGATGGGTGAATAAAAACTGTAACCATGATAAATATGGATTACCTAATTGTATTTCTTTTAGTTCTTCTAAAAATATATTTGTCATTCAAATATTATTTGATAATATTTAATTAACCTAATTATTTAATCCATTCACAAGGAGTTCATCATGACTGAGCTCATCGAATTCAAACTAAACAACAAAACGGTTAAGCTAAATGTGGACGGCGATAGGATGCTGTTATGGGTTTTAAGAACCAATTTCGGATTAACCGGAACAAAATACGGATGTGGAGAAGGTTTCTGCGGTGCGTGTACTGTTCTAATTAATGATAAAGCCGCGCGTTCATGCAGTATTTCGGTCAGAAGCGTAAAAGGGAAAGAAGTAACAACGATTGAAGGTTTGATGAAGAAAGGGAAACTTCATCCCCTACAAAAAGCTTTTGCAGAAAACGATGCTCTTCAATGCGGTTATTGCACTCCTGGAATGATTATGAACGCTTACGGTCTGCTTAAGAGTAAGCCAAAGGCTACTTATGAAGAGATAATTAATGAGATGGAGAATAATTTCTGCAGATGCGGTGCACACAAAAGAATTGTACATGCTATTCAAACAGAATCTGTAGAAGCAAAGTAGGAGGCAGAAAATGAAAAAGGATAATTATTTAGATCTGGATTTCAAAGAAATAACAACACCTTTCGAAGTTGATAGAAGAGAATTCATTAAGCTAATCGGCGGCGGATTGTTAGTTATGTTCACTGTCGGGGATACGTTAGGATATATTCAACAAGAGCAAAGAAGAAGGGGAGAACTGCCTACAGATTTCAATGCATTTTTAAGAATTGATGAAAGTGGAAAGGTAACTTGTTTTACTGGAAAGATTGAAATGGGCCAAGGAATCATAACATCGCTTGCGCAAATGATTGCAGATGAATTGGACGTGTCGTTTAATTCAGTTCAAATGATAATGGGTGATACTGATTTATGTCCTTGGGATATGGGAACGTTCGGTTCGATGAGTACAAGATTTTTTGGACCTCCGTTAAGAGCCGCAGCGGCAGAAGCAAGAAATGTTTTAATAGAGATGGCTTCGGAACAATTAAAAATACCGGCAGAAAAACTATCCGTTGATAATGGTGTTGTATTCGAAAAATCAAACAAGAAAAATAAAGTTACTTATGCCGAATTGACTAAAGGGGAAAAAATAGAACGGCATTTGAAAGATAAGCCGAAACTGAAAGATCCCTCTAGTTTCAAAATTATGAATAAATCTTTTTTGAGAGTAGACGCCGTAGAAAAAGTTACGGGAAAAGCAAAATATTCTGGTGATATACAATTACCGGGTATGCTATATGCAAAGGTTTTACGCCCGCCTTCTCACGGCGCTAAAATGATTGATGCCGATTTATCAGAAGCGAAAAAGATGGATGGTGTAATTGTAATTAATGATAGTGATCTTGTGGCGGTACTTCATGAATATCCTGATGTTGCGGAAAAAGCTCTTCAAAAAATTAAAGCGAAGTTCAGCCCATCCGATTCTAAATTGAACAATGAAAACATTTATAGCCATTTATTAGATGTTGCCGGTGAAGGAAAAGTTATTGCTCATGAAGGAGATATTAAGGAAGGAGAGAAAATATCTTCTGCAATAGTTGAAGAAACTTATTATGATAATTATGTAGCTCACTCAGCGATAGAGCCACACACTGCCGTTGCTAAAATTGAAGGGAATAAAGTTACTGTTTGGGCTTCAACACAAAATCCGTTTACAGCAAAAGAAGAAGTAGCAAAAGTTCTCGGCATCTCATCGGACAATGTTAGAATAATTACACCGTATGTTGGAGGCGGATTCGGAGGTAAGACAACAAATCTGCAGGCATTGGATGCGGCGCGTCTTGCTAAATTAACCGGAAAGCCTGTAATGGTTGCCTATACCCGTGAAGAAGAATTTTTCTATGATGCATTCCATCCGGCAGCAATTGTCAAAATAAGATCGGGACTTGATGATTCAAAAAAAATTAGTTTCTGGGATTATAATGTTTACTTTGCTGGAGAGAGAGGTGCCGCGCATTTTTATGATATTCCTAATTCAAGTACGAAAAGTTATGGATCAAGCAGAACTGTTAATGGCCATCCTTTTGCAACAGGTCCTTGGAGAGCACCGGGCAATAATACAAATACTTTTGCGAGAGAAAGTCAGATAGATATTATGGCATCGAAAGCTGGTATTGATCCTTTTAAATTTAGAATGAAGCATCTGAAAGATCAAAAATTTATTGAGGTGTTAAAAAAAACTGGAGATAAATTCGGCTGGAAGGCATCTTCAAAATCACCAAGCGGAAGAGGATTCGGCATTGCATGTGGAAGCGACGCGGGCTCAACTGTAGCAATGATTGTTGAAGTTGATGTAGATAGAAAAACTGGAAATGTTAAAGTGAAAAAAGTTGTATGCGCTCAGAATATGGGACTTGCAATTAATCCCGAAGGCGCAACTATTCAAATGGAGGGCTGTATTATGATGGGATTGGGCTATGCATTAACAGAGGAAGTAAAGTTTAACAATGGAGAAATTTTAAATAAAAATTACGATTCGTATGAATTGCCAAAATTTTCCTGGTTGCCTAAGATAGAAACGATAATACTCGACAAAAAAAATGAAGCTCCGCAAGGTGGAGGTGAACCGGCAATCATTACAATCGGTGCCGCTATTGCAAACGCGATATATGATAAAATTGGAATCAGGCTTTACAAAATGCCAATGACACCTGAAAGAATTCGAGAAGCTATGAAAAAAAGTTGAGCAGAGAAGTCTTTTTAATTGCGTTTAACATTTACATGACAAAAATAATTTTGAGTGAAAATAACTCCCACAAAAGATTCTTGGCATATTCTAACTTGTTAGAATATGCCAAAAGTATTGCCGCATTTATCGAACCATATTATCAATGGAAACTGTACCAAAAATTTTATCTTTTTCCCATGAAACTTTTTTCAATTTGGTTGTGTCCAATCGTTTGACTGATGATTTTTATTGCCTCTTGTGATAATGTTATAATTAGTTGGCACACTTAAGATAACAAGAAGAAAATGAGAGGAGGTCCAAAGCGCATTTACATTTCTACTTTTTGCAACAATTTGTTAATAAAAAAGAGGTGTATTATGATCTTAAATCCAATTGACAAGGGCAATTATTTGAGAGGTCTTCTCATATTAATTAAAAGGGATAGAAACATTAATGAAATTGAAAAGGAAAGGATAAAAGAATTATCAAAAATATTAGGATTTAACGGAAGTTTTGTTGAGAATGCTATAAATGAAATTTTAGAAAATGAATATCTGATTGAGAACCCCCCAAAATTTAAAAATCACAGATTAGCCGAAGCTTTCATTAAGGATGCAATAAAAATTGCTTTTTTTGAAAATGTTTTAAACATTTACAAGCTACATTGGCTTTCTGAGTTTGCCGCTGATAATGATTTATCCAAACAATGGCTCTTTATGGAATTGGAACATTTTATTGAGAATACTGATACGGATTTTAGCGATGGTTTTGAAATACAGAACTATCTTAATGCGGAATTTGCAGCCGCTTAATGATTAGACTCATATTCTAAATTCAAGATTGCTTTTTTCTGCCTAAAAGTGAAAAACAAAATTTAAGCGGAGCAGTTACCAATAAATAACCTCCATTTGAGCAATGACCTAAATACTTTTATGAAGTTCTCTTCTTTCGACATAAGGTTATGTAGAAACTTTCCCAATACTATCTCGAAAAATTTTTTATTATAAATCAAAAATCCATAGTAATGACTGTGGGACTTGTATAATAATTGCTATTTCATTCATTTCTCAAAATATTATTGAGAGAAGTCAATTTAAAAATAGAACGAAAATCGAATCTGCAGCTCACCTAATGCGCAGATGAACTTAATTAAAAAAAATATATCTATTTTAAGATAAAATTGTTAATTTAAATTCCATTAGTTTTAAAATAAGAATATAATTAATTCTTAAATGCAAAATGCAAGAATATTATTGTTGAACATTTGTTCCACGGCATTAAATCCGCTAAATCCAAGATAAAGTTTTAGCTTGATGTTAATAGAAAAATTAGTGAAATTAACACAAGATATTTAATATTCACTCCAGAGGCGGGGTTTCTAATGGATGAATAAATCTTACCATTCCACTTTCCACTTTACAGTATTAGAAACCAAGTTTTGTCAGAATCAGAACTGATGGAAATTTCTCTCGGAGTTATTTATTGAAGATATATCCGGGTTAATTAGCCGGACTAAATTATAATACAGATAATAGAGTGGAAATTTATTAAAAAGGTATAAGTGCAAATTTTATAAAGAATAATTCTCCAAAAATTAATAAAGCAAAATGAGGTGCAATATGAAAAGCCATAAAGCTGCTTCGATATTTACTGTTAGTTCTTTTTTCTTTCTTATAGTCGGATCAATAATACTTTCAAGTTGTGAGAGTTCGAGAGTTGGACCGGAATTACCGCAACCAAATCCTCCTGCTGCTGCTGCTCAGCCACTTATATTAAATTCCTATGTTAAAGATGCCTCAAACCAAACAGGAATATCAGGGGCGACTGTTAAATTTGTCAGAACAGACGGAGTAATTTTAGCAACCTCGCTTTCCGATAATAACGGAAAATTTTCTTACGATGCATCCAACATAACGGATAACAGTTTATCTGTAAATGCTACCAAAGATGGTTATTCTTTCGGAAGCAGGGTTGCCATACTAAACAAAGCTTCAAATTCTGCGATAGTATCCGACATACTGCTTACGAAATTACAAGTAGCTTCCACAACAGTGACTGTAGCTACTGGTGGAAATGCATCTGCTACAAATACACAATCAGTTTCAAATCAGCCTTTAACGGTTCAAGTGCCATCAAATGCAGTATCATCTAATGTTCAACTTACTGTATCTTCAATTCCAGCCGGTCAAGTTCCACGGTCAACTACTGCAAATACTGCAGTTGTAAGTGCCGGACAATTTGGTCCTTCAGGGACACAGTTTTCACAACCAGTTACAATATCTTTCCCGCTTCCTTATTCACGTACACCTGGGACTACTTTCTCCTTGATGCAATTGAATGAATCAACCGGTACATATACAAACTCCGGTTTTACAGCAACAGTAAACGCTGACGGAACATCTGCATCTGCCCAAGTAACACATTTTACAACTTATACATTGCAAGAAGGTGTTACTCTTACTTTAAATACTCCTTCTTCTTCCACCGCAAATGAATTTTATGTAGCCCTAACAAGCGGTTCGACAACAAAAACATTGTCAACAGTTAATGCAATTGCTCTCTCTGGTACAGGAACAGTAAATGAACTCTGGCTAAAAGATGAAATTGCAAGTAAATTATCATTCTCGATAGGATCTACATCACAGACACTTAGTTTCAATATTACGGCTTTACCTTCTCAATATATCCAAAACGGAGTTCAAGTTGGTCCAGCGGGTCACACAAACGAAAAAGGGAATTGGGAATTCAGATCATATTATGCATTGCAGACAACATCCACAACTGGAACAGCAGTTGGTGCAAGTTGGACAAGAACAATAACTGCCACCAATCAACAGTGGTTAATAATACATCAAGGTTGGTACTGGATACCTCATGATCAAGGCGGAATATTTTTCGGCCCATTTTAAGATTTGGTTTTTAGTCGGGGTGGGGAGATTCGAACTCCCTACCCCTTCCTTTTGATAAAAAAATAATTTTTCCTTTTTCTTAACCGTGTTCTTTATTGAACCTTTCTTAGCAGTTCAATTTTCATGTTCTTCCCAAATTGATCATTTCCACCTTGCAGGTAAAGATATCAAGACGAGAATATTTAAAAATATTTTAATTCTTTCATCTGCCGAAATTACTAGCCGGATTATAAATTTTATCTCTTTTGCGTATCTCGCACGAATACTTCTAGTTGACAGTTTTGGCTTGATAAATTTCATTCTTGCGCTGACTTCATTCTTCCTTCTTATAGTTAATTACGGAACTGATACGATTGGCGGCAAGGATATTGCCATGAATGAGATGGATATTTCAATTTATGTGAGCAAGTTAATTTCTTTCCGGTTAATTATAGCATTCATCTTTTATTTTCTTTTTGCCGTTGTTCTTTTATTTATATCTCAATCTTCATTGATCAAAAATTCATTTCTCATCTACACATTTACTTTTTTTTCGAATGCCTTGCTAATCAATTGGGTCTTTCGTGGGATCGAAAGAACATTCCCAATTTCTTTGGCACAAATTCTCTCAGCGTTATTCTCTCTTATCGCATTTATAATATTGGTGCATCATTCGGATTCAGTCATTCATGTTATTTCAATTTTAACATTGTCGTCATTCATAAACTCATTTGTACTTATCATTTATTTTATAAAATATTCGCATAGACTCAAATTCTTATTCGATCCGATATTTATTAAAGAGATTATGAAAGCATCCACACCTTTAGCCGTTTCTGCGCTAATGATTAATATTTATTACAATCTTGATCAGGTAATGTTGGGAATGATTTCGACAAAACATGAGCTGGGCTATTATGCCGCTGCATATAAGATAACTCTCCTTGCCGTTGTTCCATCTTCGATAATTCTACAATCATTTTTCCCGCAACTTGCTAAATTTCATAATCAGAGTAAGGAACGCGCTCGGCTGATGAATTCCTATACACGGTTAATGTTTACATCCGGAATATTTTTTACTTCGATGGGCATTTTGTTTGCTGGGGAAATTATTAGAATTGTATTCGGTTCTGAATATGAAGCTTCAGTTCCTCTGCTGAGAATACTGACTCTAAATGTTTTTTTAGTCTATTTAAATATGACTTATGGAAATCCTCTTATTGCTTGGAATAAACAGAAGCATTATTCATATGTAATTGCCGTAGGCGCTTTTGTTAACATTGTACTAAACTTTATTTTAATACCGAAATATCTCGCATACGGTGCCGCAATTGCAACTATATTAAGTGAGGTTGCTGTTTTTGCCGGACTTATTTATATACATTGGAAAACGACAAATGATTTATATTCTAAAATTTTGCTAAGGTCAGCAAGTGCTTTCCTAACAGTAATGATTTTCGGAAGAGTATTGCAGTTACTCGGTATAGCATGGTGGTTAGTTTTAATTCTTTCAGTGATTATATTCATTGTAACGGTTCATAAAACAAACCTTTTATCATTATCTATATTAAAAGAATTTTTGAATGAAGAGATATGATGTTTTTATAGTCGGTGCAGGTTTTGCCGGATCAGTGATGGCAGAACGGATTGCCTCACAATTGGATAAAAAAGTTCTTCTCGTTGAAAAACGAAAACACATTGCCGGTAATGCATATGATGAATATGAAGAGAATGGCATTCTAGTCCATCGTTACGGTCCGCATATATTTCATACTAACAGTAAAGATGTTCTTGAGTATCTAACAAAATTTTCCGAGTGGCGCAAATACGAACATGAAGTTTTGGCTTTTTATAAAAATGATTATTTCCCGATTCCAATCAACAGAATCACTTTAAATAAAATTTATAATCTTAGTCTGCAGACAGATACTGAAGTCGAAAATTTTTTTTCCGCGGTTAGAGAGAAGAGATATCCAATTCTTAACTCAGAAGATGCAATTGTTAACCAAGTGGGAACTGAACTCTTTAAGATTTTTTTTGAGAATTATACTTTTAAGCAATGGAATAAATATCCCAAAGAATTATCTCCTTCAGTATGCGGACGTATTCCTACTAGATTCAATAATGATTGCAGATACTTCACAGATAAATATCAGTTTATGCCGAAAGATGGTTATACTAAGTTGTTTGAACGGATGTTAGACCATAAAAATATTGAGGTAATCTTAAACACCGATTATAAAAATATTATTTCGGAAATCAGCTTTGATAAAATGATTTATACCGGTCCGATAGATTACTTTTTTGATTATATATATGGGAAATTACCTTATAGATCAATTAGATTCGAATTTGAAAATCATGATTTGGAATACTATCAAAAATGTGCTCAAATTAATTATGTTGAAGAGTCGGTGAAGTATACAAGGGTAGTCGAGCATAAATTTCTTTCCGGGCAAAAAATATCTAATACTATAATCAGTCGTGAGTACCCGCAGTTTAACGGCGAACCGTTTTATCCAATTTTAACAGAAGAGAATAGAAATATTTTTAAGAGATATGAACAAGAAGCAGTAAAACAAAAAAATGTTGTGTTCTGCGGAAGGTTAGCTGAATATCGATATTACAATATGGATCAAGTTGTGGCGAATACCTTGAAGAAATTTGAGCTAATGATAAATGGGAAATAATCCACTAGTAACAGTTAATATTCTCTCATATAATCGTAAGGATGAGTTAAGAAATACTTTATCAAAAGTATATGAACAGGATTATAAAAATATTGAGGTCATTGTTGTTGATAATGCCTCAACAGATGGCAGTCCGGAAATGGTTGAAATAGACTTTTCAAATGTTATTCTAATTAAAATGCAAAAGAATATTGGAATTGCAGGATGGAATGAAGGTTTCAAAGTTGCTAAAGGCGAATATATAATGACTCTTGATGATGACAGCTATCCATCAGAAAATACAATCGTTAGTGGTATTAAAGAATTTTGTAATGATGAAAAATTAGGTGTCGTTACTTTCAACGTTTATAACACTAATACAAACACTTCTGAAACAAAGGACTATTTTTCACATGATCCATATTTATTCCATGGCTGTGGTGCAATGTTTAGAAAGAGTGTAATTGACCAAGTGGGGAAATTCAATGAAATGATTTTTATCTATTATCATGAGCTAGATTACGGCGCAAGGGTTTATAATGCCGGTTATAAAATAAAATATTTATCCGGTTCATTAGTGTATCACGAGCAAAGTTTGCGATCACGCGGATTAAATGGTAATGAAAGCGATCCATTCAAATCAGAATACCGTTATTTCCATCATTTCGTTAGTTACTCGATAATTCTAATCCAGAGATTTTCATGGCACCGTATAATTATTTATCTGCCGAAGTGGATTCTCAATCGGCTAATTATTTGTATTTATAATAATTATTATAAATCATTTTTAAAAGCAATTGTGTATTTGATATGGAATTCTAAAAAAATATTAAACGGTGGAGAAAAATTGAAAAAAGAAGTGCAAAAATTTTATAGATATGGTAATGAAGCACTTGTGGACCGAAAATATTTTCCAAACTTTCGCAAACCACGGTTATTCAGATGACATCAATTTCACATTTGAAATGGTACTTAAATAATTGCTTCGCATTTCTTGCCTTTAATATTCTGCGGATGACATTTTATAAAGAAAACAATAATAAAGAAGGAATACTATTTGTTAATACTGGGACATTGGGAGATGTTGTAATTACATCGCTTCTTCTGGATAATAGAAATATTATAGAAGAAAAAGGGAAGATGTTTTTAGTAATCAAACAAGAATACAGTGTTCTTTTCAAAAATTATGAAGACGATGTGAAAATAGTTTGCCTTGAGCAGAAAAAATATAAATGGTCGTTGATTTACAGAATTAAATTTTTAAGGCAATTGCATTCTTACAAAATCAAATTATGCGTTAATCTTACTTCTGCGAGAGGAATATCTTCCGATGAAATTGCTCTATTAAGTGGTGCGAATACGGTTTGGTGTTTTAATAATAGTTGGAGAAAACTTAAAAAAGCATTCGGTAAAAAAATGGATTCATATTACGACCGGATTCTTTTTGAAGATCTGTTTCATGAGTATGAAAAACATTACAGATTACTAAAACTACTTAATAATAAAAATAAATTAAGGTCTTTAGTTGACCTTAGTCCAATTGAAATTTATAATTTAGATTATCTGAACCGATTTGATATTCCACAAAATTATATTGTCATTGCTACACAAGCTGGTGATAGGACAAAGGCTTGGGGTGAACGAAACTATAAATTGTTTTGTCAGATGATAACCGATCGAGTAAATATTATCTTAATTGGATCTGAAAAGGAAAGATTAAGTATTGAGAAAATAAAGGACGGCAATGATAGGGTAATGAATTTAGCCGGTAAATTAAAATTAGACGAGATACAAGCGTTGATTAAACGATGTTCGCTTTTTATTGGCAATGATTCCGGGTTAAGTCATCTCGCGTTAAAAGCGGATATTCCTATGATAGCTATTATAGGCGGTGGCAGTTATCGAAGATATTTTCCTTTTAAACAAACTGATACCAGAATGTTTCTTTACTATGCTATGGATTGTTTTGGATGTGAATGGGAATGCCATTTAAAAGAAAAATTTTGTTTGACAAGGGTTGACCCTATTGAAGTTCACAAAAAGGCAATTCAACTTCTGGAGAAGACGTGAAGCTATTAGAGATTACAAGATCATTTTACCCATCTGTCGGAGGATTAGAAAAATTTGTAAATGATCGGTTGAAAATATATAAAGCGCTGGGAATAGATTATCAATTAATAAGTACAACATTCACGAATAAAAAAAAAGATTATCACAGAAAGAACGACGATGTTATTTTTGTTAAGGAATATACGCCCTATAATTATACCCCAAAATTAAAAAACTTCCTAAGTAAGGATTATGATGTAGTAAGTATCAATCAAATCGGTAGATATTTCAGCGATAAAGCAATTCTCTATTATAGTAAAATTGGAAAGAAAATTATTTTAACTCCGCATTTTACTTTTCACACTTCCAAATTCAAGTTAATAAAGCAAGTCCATAATTATTTGCTTACGAAAAAGCTTTTAGAGAAGTGTACAAAAATTATCTGCTTTACAGAATTTGAAAAGGATTATTGGATTAATAATTACAACTTGCCAGAAGAGAGAGTTGTTGTTATTCCACATTATTATGAAATTATAGAGACTAACCAATTACATAATTATACGGATGAAAAATATCTCTTTTATCTTGGCAGGGCAGACAAGAACAAAAGACTGGATTTCCTAATCACTTCATTTAATTCTATTAAAAGAGAAGAATACGGTCTAAAACTGACTATCAGTTTAGATGATTTATCATATAAAATAAAAAAGATAGTTCTTGCCGATAATAGAATCGAACTTCTCGGAAATATTTCTGAGAGTGAGAAGAATAAATATCTTAATGATTGTTCGGCTATGGTATATCCAAGTGATTTTGAAGCCTTCGGTCATTCGCTATTGGAAGGAGCGAATGACAAAAAGCCAATTATATGCAGTAACCTACAAGTGTTTAATGAAATTCTTGATCCACGTGGTGTGCTTTATTTCGAAAATACTATTGAGAATATTACAAACACATTGTTAAATTTTTATAACATAAAAGATGATCTTAAAAAACAGATGGGTTTATTCAATTTTAATAATCTTCATCAATATTCATATTCGATTATTTTGGAAAAGTATAAAAAATTATTTGATGAAATTTTATTTCAATCTAAGAATGATTCTTAATAAAGACATTATTAGAAAGGGGAGATCATAAAAAATATATCTTTTGCCAAGTCTCACAGGCTCGTGGAGTAATCTCCAGAGCCATTCAAAGCCAAATTTTTGAATTAATAACGGCGCTCTTTTTATTGTACCTGAATAAAAATCGAACACTGCACCAACGCCGATACCAATCTTAGCTCCAATAATTTTCTGGTTAGCAAAAATCCATTTCTCCTGCCGCGGACAACCAAGGGCGACTAAAAGAATATCCGGCTTAAAATCTTTGAGCAAATTGATCACTTCTGAATTCAATTCATCATTCTTTTCAAATTCATATGTTGGAGATACCGTGAACACAAATGCATTTGACCACTTTTGATGAGAAATTATTTTTAATCTTGAGAGAGTTTCTCTGGAAGATCCGACTAAAGCAATTCTTAACGAAAATTTGTCGGCAATATCAAAACAGATATTGAATAAATCACTGCCTGTTATTCTTGTAATTTTAACACGATATTTTAGCCAAACTAAAAAAATAATTCCAACACCATCTGGGACAACCATATAACTACTTTTACAAATTGCTTTGAACGTAGAATCTATTGAGGCAATTCTTAAAAAATCCGTATTAAAGGTTACAATTTGGTAATTGCTAACATGATTCAGTAGAAGAGATTCCAGAATAGTTCTGATTTCTGAACTGCTCTTTGGGCAAATTAGAACTTCATCGAGGGAATATGAGCTATTCATTGAAGTAGTAATATTTCTCATCTTTTTCCAAAAGTATGATCTAATCATATCTGCGAAATACAAACGAACTAATTTATACCATCTTAATAGTTATGGATCATAATAAGTTTATAGCTATTTTATGTTTGAAATTCTCTAAGAGTTAGAATCAGTCTAAATTGTAAAATAATTATTCTTAATTATAATGATAATCAGAAACTTAATTATTCTATCATTCATTTTATCCATCCCTGTAATAAATTATTCACAGGTTGTGCTGGAAAAAGAATCGAAAGAGAAGAATGATTATAAGTTATATTGCAGAATTGATGATCATCTTCTAACAATAAACGAAAAGGATGGAAGAAAAACTCTTTCATATCATGGGTATTCGGACCCATCGAAAGCCGGAGAATTAGCTCTTCCAACATTTGATCTATTTATAGCAATACCCCAAGGTACAAAACCGGATATTAATTTTACACCCGAAGAAAAAGTTTTTTATAATACTTATCCTGAACTTAACCCCTCTGTTTCCGTCATTAATTCCGAGGTCATTTACAAAAGCCAAAATCAGTTGAAAAAGAAGAGTGATTCTAAATTATATGTCAACAAAGGTTATTTATGGATTGGAGAAAATTATTGTTTGCACCTTAGTCTTAATTTATTTGAGCCGGGAAAAGATGCAATAAATATATCTCTTATAAAAAAATTTGTGATCCAATTGAAATTCAATTCCGAAATTTCAGAAACAGCTGCTAAGGACATTTCAACGATTAATCCCTTAATTCTTAACAAGAAATCCGCTCAAAATTATTCTTCCAAACGCACTTTAGACTCACCTAAGACAGATGCGTGGATTGACTACAATTCTGAATATCTAAAAATCGGTGTTAACAAGGATGGAGTTTACCGTATCAATTATAATGATATTTTGAATGCGGGAGTAAACACACCGTCGATTGATCCAAGGACGTTCAAATTAATAATGAAAGGAATCGAAAATCCTATATATGTAAAAGGAGAGAGCGACGGAAAATTTGATCTGACCGATTTTATCGAATTTGCCGGACAGCGAAATATGGGTGGGAAGTATCGCGAGACGAGCAAGAATGGAGAAACTTATAAAGAATATATCAATAGATATTCTGACACAACTGTTTATTGGCTTACGTGGAATGGGAATGATGGCAAAAGAGTACTTTCACAACAAAATAATTCCGGTTCCGTTTCAGACACATTAAAGTATTATTCAGAAATAATTCATATCGAAAACAACAACTGGTTCGATTTCTCTATGTCTGATGCAGTAGAGAGGGAAATGCCGTTTTGGTCTGAGAATAAAACATGGAATGAAGGTAATCTAGGTGTAGGTACAAGAACCAAAAACTTTTCTTTGAAAGATATTTATCCGAATAAACCTGTAAAAGTATTTACCAAACTTCAGGATTATGCAGCCAATATTGATCAAAATGCACATCTACTTGCAATCTCGCTTAATAACGCTTCTAAGCAAGATTCGGGATATATAAATAGATATCAGCAAAAAGTTTTACAAGGTATCTACAATTCCAATATTTTGAATTCAGGCAACAATTCCTTAAATGTTTTTTCTATTGCGACTAATGCAAGTCCAAATCTTTGTATTGTAGATTGGTATGAACTGGAATATCCAAGATATTTAAGAGCTATTAATGATTCACTGAATTTTCAATTTCCGTTTTTAGCGGGTAGTTCGCTAAACGCAATTAAACTCACTAATGTTACTGACACCAAAAACTATTCCTTATGGAAAATTGGAAAAACCACGATAAGATATAGTATAAAACCAATGAACAATTCGATTGTAGTTCCGGATACTCTTCGCGGTGATGACCGTTTCTTTTTGATTGATTCCACTAGAACTCTGAAACCGAAAATCTATTATAAAAAAGTGTTCGTAAATTTAAGAAATCAATCAAACAGCGCAGATTATATTGCAATCACAAATAAAAAATTTATTAAAAACGTTTCAGATTATTCCGCATTTATTTCACAAAGTTATAATGTAAAAACCAGTGTAATAGATGTAGACGATATTTATGATGAATTCGCCTATGGATTTTTTCAGCCGGAGGCGATTCGCGACTTCTTAGTTACTACTCACACTGTCTGGCAAGCTCCATTTCCCAATTATGTTTTTTTGATTGGAGGAGCGACATACGATTATCTCGGAAACAAAACGAAGTTTCAAGGTGCACCGCCGGTAGTAAATTATGTACCATCGTTCGGATCGCCCGTTAGTGACGCCTGGTTTGTAATCTGGGATACTACAGGCGCGTACATACCACAAATGAATATCGGAAGACTTCCGATTTCTAAGAATGAAGAACTGTTATGGTATATGCAAAAACATCAGCAATATATAAAACAAAACAACAGTGCATGGAATAAGAGATATTTATTCTTCTCCGGTGGAACCGGTAACGATCAAAATCAAATTGATATACTGCGTAACACAAATAATTATATAATCAATAATTATGTAATTCCTCAGCCGATTGGAGGAATATCTACGCATTTTTACAAAACGATTAATCCTACCACAAATTTTGGGCACTATACAACTCAACAAATACAAACAGCATTAGACAGCGGTAGTGTGTTTATATCATATCTGGGGCACAGCGGAACTCAAACTTGGGATAATTCAATTACAGATCCGGGGCAGTTGAGAAACAAGATTGATCGCTTTCCGCTTATCACAGATTTTGGATGCTCGACTGCAAAATTTGCAGAACCGGATGTAGTTTCATTTTCTCAATTGTTTGTTGAAAGTCAATCAGGTCAAGCAATAGCTTATATCGGAAATTCATCTTTAGGTTTTACTTCGACCTCTTTTACTTTCCCGCAAATATTTTATAAAAAAATTTTAGTTGATTCTGTTTATACGATTGGAGATGCGCACCGTTTAGCTAAATTGGATCTCGTTAATACTTATGGATCATCTTCAACTTATAAATTATTTTGTCTTACCAACACTCTTATTGGAGACCCGATAGTAAAATTGCCAATTCCGGGAAAACCTAATCTTGTAATCACTCCCGATGGAATAAAATATCAAGCGAGTCCTATCATAGATTCCGATGACAGCCTGAAAATGTCTATTAGATATTTCAATTACGGAAGAGTTGATCAAGATACATTCACTATCTCAATTAATTCTTCCTATAATAAGATTAAAACTTTTCAAAAAGTTATCACAAAGCAAATTCCGGTGTTTACTGATTCATTGATGGTTTCAATACCAATTAAAAACCAGCCGGGAATGCATTCAATTCAAGTTATACTAGACGACGGCAATAGAGTTAGTGAACTTTCCGATAGTGATAATTCAGCCGAAACAAATTTTTTTATTTCGAGCAGCTCAATAAAAATGTTGCAGAGATATAGTGTCGAAAGCAAATTAACTAATCCAATCATTTTGATTAATCCGGTCAGTAATCCATTCTCCGGGAATTTTCTTTTGGAAGTAAGCACTAACAAATATTTCTCTGATGTCTATAGTCTACAAGTTAATTTCGATACAATAAAAACTAAAGTTACTCTTCCCGATAAATTTATAAATAAAAGGGTGTGGCTTAGAAGCCGTATGAGTAGTTCAAGTAATTATAATGATGCACTTTCATTCATCTGCGGTCAAGTCAATAGTTATTACATGTCTGATAGTCTAGGTCTCAGCACAGCTGAGAAAACTGATTTAAAACAAGTTGGGGGAGGATTAACCCTTGATGATAAAATTATTCATATACACGGATTATCCGCCGGATTTAACGACGGCAATACAGCTCTAATACAAATTAACAATCAGAATTTAATCCCCGAAAATACTCTTGGCGGTCATCATATTGTTTTGCTCGAAGATTCTACATTCAAGTTTGTTCAATACAAAAGATTTTATATTCTTGGAAATCAATCCGCAGTTCAAAATTATATAAATTTTTTAGACACGCTTTCATCGAAATATTTGGTTGTGTTCGCTGTTTCGGACGAGGGGAGTGTAAGTTCAAGTACTCTGAGAGATAAGATAAAATTATTTGGCAGCAAGTATATAGATAATCTTTCCTTCCGCGGTTCATGGGCAATGATTGGGAAAAAGGGTGCAAAGAAAGGAAGTGTACCCGAATCTTATTCTAAAGCATTCGATGGCAGAGTTCAAGTTGATACAACAATTGCGGCTCGGTCTAGTTCAGGCAGTTTCATAACTTCAAAGATAGGTCCTTCTTCAAATTGGAAAAACCTTGTCATAACAGACAGCATTCCATCCGCCTCGTCGCTGGACTATAAAATATTGGGGATGATTAATGAAGAAAATGCTGATACACTTAATAATTTAAAGTTGGAAAATGGTGCTGCTGATTTATCGAGTGTTGACGCAAAAAAGTATCCATATATCAAAATCAAATGTGATTTTAGTGCGCCAATTAAAATTATTTCGCCGGTGGTTAAGAGTATAGATGTCGTTTATAAGAATCCGGCAGAGTTAGCCACAAACTATCAAGTTGTTTCAGCGCTCAAAGATTCGGTTGAACAAGGAGAGAATATAAGTCTTTCATTTTATGTTTATAATGTCGGCGAATCGCAAGCGGAAAATTTCAAGGTTAATGTGGAATTAATTAAGAAAGACAACTCACGAGAAAAAATATTTGAAACTACTGTGGATTCTTTAGGATCAGATCAAAAGAAATTATTCAACATTCTATACAACACAGCAAATAATAGCGGACCAATTCAGTTAAGTATTAATATTGATCCGGAGAATAAAATTATAGAACTCTATAAGGATAATAATTTGTATTCTGTCCCTTTATATGTAAGACCGAACACACAGCCGGCTTCATTGAAATTAACTTTTGACGGTAACGATATTCTCAACGGAGATTTTATCTCAGCAAACCCAAATATTAGAATTGAATTGAGCGATCAATCTCTTATGCCAATTAGAGATACAACAGCGGTAAAAATGTATCTTAATAATAAACAGATCTACTTTATAAATAATTCTAATCTTAGTTATTTGTTCTCTGCTTCAAATCCAAAATTTGTAGTAAATTACAAACCTACACTTGAAAGCGGAACTTATATTCTCAAAGTCATAGGTAGAAATGCAACCGGAGCAATTATTGACTCAGCTGGTGTATCCAGAAAATTTGAAGTTCAGAAAAATTTGCAGTTGCTTGATGTTTATAATTATCCTAATCCTTTTAAATATGAAACTTATTTTACATTTAAGTTGACGCAATTACCCGATGAACTGAGAATAAAAATATTCACTCTTGTCGGAAGAATGGTAAAAGAATTCAAATTAACTTCTGCTGAGTTGAAATATGATTTTAACAAAATATATTGGGATGGAAGAGATACGGACGGAGATTTGGTAGCTAACGGTGTTTATCTATATAAGATTATTTCAAAGAAAGGGAATGAATCAGTTCAATCAGTTCAAAAGTTAGCCATAGTCCGTTAATAAATTTGCTTTTCATCCTCTCTAATTTTTAGGAGCATCCAATGCTTAGAGTAATGAATCTATTTGACTTACTGATTTGAAGAGTAAAAAAATCATGATTATTTTATTATAATTTATTATTCACCCATTTGGTTTGATGATTATAAGATGAATTTCCGGCTGGTAAAAATACTTTTCGGCAAACTGAAGAGATATTTTTTATCTCCAATCCGGCGTTAGGACTTTGGGCGTTCAAAGAAAAATTTAATAATTAAAGAAAACAGGAGTTACAAATAATGAGTAAGGCAGATATTGGATTAATCGGTCTCGCGGTTATGGGCGAGAACCTAGTATTGAATATGGAAAGTCATGGATTTACTGTAGCTGTTTATAACAGAACGGTTGAAAAGGTAAATTCATTTGTAAATGGACGCGGTAAAGGGAAAAAAATTATTGGTACGAAATCAATCGAAGAGTTAGTTGCTAATCTAAACTCGCCAAGAAAAATTATGCTTATGGTAAAAGCTGGAAAGCCGGTGGATGATTTCATTGAACTCTTAATTCCTCATCTTAATAAAGGCGACATAATAATAGACGGTGGCAATTCACACTTTCCGGATACAATAAGAAGAACAAAATATTTAGAAGAGAAAGGATTTCTATTTATTGGTACCGGAGTTTCCGGCGGTGAAGAAGGAGCATTAAAAGGACCTTCAATAATGCCCGGCGGTTCAACAGCAGCATGGCTCTCTGTCAAACCAATCTTTCAATCAATTGCGGCAAAAGTCGAAGACGGAACTCCATGTTGCGATTGGGTCGGTGAAAACGGTGCCGGACATTTTGTAAAAATGGTTCATAACGGAATTGAATACGGCGACATGCAACTAATTTGCGAAGCTTATCAAATTATGAAAGATCTTCTTGGAATGACTTATGATGAAATGTTTCAAGTATTCAAAGCATGGAATGAAGGAGAACTTAACAGCTATTTAATAGAAATTACACGCGATATTCTTGGGTTTAAAGATGAAGACGGAAATCCGTTGGTTGAAAAAATATTAGATACGGCTGGGCAGAAAGGAACAGGAAAATGGACTGTCCTTGCATCACTCGATTACGGCGCGCCGCTCACTTTAATTGGTGAAGCTGTTTACGGCAGAACTTTATCATCGCAAAAAGAAGAGAGAGTAGAAGCATCAAAAATATTATCCGGTCCAAAACCCAAATTTGATGGAGATAAAAAACAATTTGTTCTGGATCTGATGCAAGCGTTGTACGCATCAAAACTTGTCTCTTATGCACAAGGTTATGTTTTAATGAAATATGCAGCTCAAGAATTTGGATGGAAATTAAACAACGGCGGAATTGCATTGATGTGGCGCGGAGGATGTATAATCCGTTCTGTATTCCTCGGTAAGATTAAAGAGGCTTTTGATAAAAATCCTAACCTTACAAATCTTCTTCTCGATCCATTCTTCAAAGAGAAAATTGAGTCATCACAAGCCGCATGGAGAAGAGTTGTATCGGCAGCAGCGTTGAATGGTATTTGGATTCCTGCTCTTTCAACTGCGCTCAATTATTTTGACGGATTTAGAAATGGAAGATTGCCTGCTAATTTATTGCAAGCTCAGCGCGATTATTTCGGCGCTCATACTTATGAAAGAACTGATAAACCGCGCGGAGAGTTCTTTCATACTAATTGGACTGGAAGAGGAGGAACTACAGCTTCGACAACTTATTCGGTTTAATAAATTACCATACATTTATGAATAAGATACTCATGAGAACAATTTACAGCACAACATTTTTCTTTCTTCTCTGGATGCAGATATTGCCCGCTCAAAACGGAATTGTAAAGAGTTATTATGCAGATGGGAAAGTCCAGACAGAAGCATCATATGTAAACGACGTTCTTGACGGAGCCGTAATAACTTATTTCCCAAATGGCAAAATTGAAACTGAGAAGAATTTCAGTCAAGGAGTTCTTGACGGTTATGTTAGAGAATATTATGCTACGGGATTAATGAAAGAAGAATATTTTGTTAAGAAAGGAATCAAAGATGGTTCACACAGAAAATTTTTTGAAAACGGTCAACTTCAACAACTCTCTGAATATTCCGATGGTAAACTTATAAACCGGCATGTATTCAATTCCGACACAGATTATAAAATAACAAACGAACTTCCTGTTGTAAAAAAAGAACTAACACCAGTTCTACCAAAGAAAGAAACAGTAGAGAAGAAAGAAGAAACAATTATACCGGAGACAGAACCGGAGATATTATGCGATGTGCAAGTATGTCCTGTACCTATTGGTGGTATGAAGGGAATTCAAAAAATTATTGTCTATCCAGAACATGCGTTGCGTTACGGTATACAAGGAACGGTTACAATTATTGCTACAATAAATAATTCCGGAGACGTGATTAGGACACAAGTTCTAAAAGGTCTTGGTTACGGATGTGATGAAGCTGCTCAAGAAGCGCTTCGGAAAACAAAATTTGTCCCGGGCATTAATGACAACAAAGCATCTGAATGTAACGCAACAATACCAATCCAATTTAGAATCTTAAACAAGAAATAACTGCAAAAAATATTGATGAGCTACTTTATAGAATTTTGCAGAATATTTTTTAACTCATTCTCTAAAGTTCTACCTCGGTCTCGTCCATACCAAAGATGGAGTTCTTCAAGAAACTTTTCTTTTTCCATTCCTTCATTCTTAAGCCGTACTACAAGTTCTTGCGCTTCCTTAGGGCGCGCGCCCCATTGGAATAGTTCATTACCGTTCTCGTCGAAAGCAACAAGTTTAGGAATGCTGCGTGATGTTCCGTTTGCCAGATAGAGATCCATAATATCTAAGTTAGAATCTCTCAAAATTATTCTAAGATTAATTAACGGATTGTGTTCTGCAATTTTAGCAATATAAGGTAGATTTTGTGCGGAGTCGCCGCACCAAGCCTCAGAAATAACCATCCATATCTGTGGTGAAGAGATTTTTTTTATCAATCCTAGAAGTTCTTCATCTATTTTGTACGTTCTTAAAATTCTAGATACTCTTTGATAGTTTAATTGAACCATCGGAAAATCTTCTTTCTCTTTTTCCGAAAGTTTAGACAGATCAGTTATTTCGGAATCTAATTTCATCTTTTCAACATATTCGGAGAACGTAAAAGCATTATGCAGCCGTTTATCTATGAAGAATTGGTGAGCCATTTTTTACTCCAATTATTTATTCTGTTGGTAAAGATAATCAAGAATTTTGAAGCATTTATAATCTTTTTGTGTGTTTAAAATTGTATTCAAAACAATAACGAATGTCTTATTCTGTAAACATTTCTTTCGGTTATTGAGCTATTTTCAATTATTTTCAGCATTATTTTAGTGGCACATTCCTTGTCTATTATGATAAGTATTAAACAACGAGGTACGTCATGAAAAAGACAATATTAATTACAACTGCACTCATCATTTTTATGAGTATCAAATTAGATGCGAGACCAAACTTAGGTATTTCGTTTAATTTCTTTTATTCTTCACTTCGTCCTTACGGTGAGTGGATTCAATTAGATAATGATTTGGTTGTTTGGCATCCCAACGGAATAGATAACCATTGGCGTCCTTATTCGAGAGGGCGTTGGAGCTGGACTTCGGATGGTTGGTATTGGGATTCGTACGAACCGTTTGGATGGGCAACATATCATTACGGAAGATGGTATGATGACGATTATTATGGATGGATTTGGATTCCAGATTACGAATGGGGACCTTCATGGGTAGAATGGAGATATGATGATGATTACATAGGTTGGGCTCCGCTTCCTCCTTATGCAAGTTTTAGTATGAATTTTGGAATTCATTTTTCAATCGGATGGCATTCACATTACAATTATTGGAATTTTGTCGGCTATAACAGATTCTACGACCGCAGAGTATACAATTATTTCTTGGATGAAAGAGATTGTGAAAGAATTTTTAGTAGAACAAAATATCGAACGAATTATTATTCCGATCGTGATAGAATTGTAAACGGTGGAATAGATCGTTCATTCATTGAACGCAGAGGAGGTTACAGAATAGCTGAAAGAGAAATTTCTTCGGTTGATAACTATCGTGATTTTGAAAGAAATCGTGTAACCCGGAATGATAGAGTTATTGCTTATAGACCATCGGATAGAGAAGTAGAAAACAGCAGAACAACGGATCGGTTTGATTTTAAACGCGGGGAGAATGGTTCTACACTTGAGAGAGATAAAATAAGAACTCCTCTAACACGAGAAGATGGAAGAAATGTTACTAGCGATCGAACCGTTGAAAGAAATCGGGATATAAACGTTGAGCGTGATACTAGAAATGATGAAAGAAGAATTCGTGATGAAGCTTACCGAATTAAGCCAAACGATCAAAGAACATCCGAACGCGACCGTGCCAGATTCAATACAGAAAACCAGAGAATTGAAAGAGACCGTACTCAAAAACGGGAAGAGGTTATTAATAGAGAAGCTGTACGCGAACGCCAACCTGTATTCGAACAACCGAATAGAACGCAAAGGCAGTCAACGCCGGAAAGAAGAGTCGAACCACGTAGTCAGCAAACCTACGAGAGACCTGCGCCAAGAATTGAAAGGGGGAATGACCGCGGAAATGAAAGAAGTTCAAACAAAGATGAAAGGGAATCGAAAAAATCAACTGAAAGAAAAAGATAAAACGATGAGTCGTTCGAGGATAGGAGGATAGGTTGACTGTTATTTTGTTTACCTCTCTACATACTAGAGAGGTTTTTTATCCTCTTTTTTTCGACTTCGCTTGAAATGATTTTCGGACTTTTTAGTGCTGTCTCTTTCTTATAATCCACTTTTTTTGAATAAAAACAAAAGGTTGCTTTGTCTCCCGGTAAACCGGGATACTCACAATGAGTTTTCTATAACTTTCATGATAACCACTTCTATGTTTATAGTATAGTTGTTCCTATTCCACTGTTCAACCGCCATTCGCTCCACAAATTGCCCGCCGGCAACATTTTTGTTAAATGTTTTGATAAGCGCACCGATTATCATGTAACAATTAAATCGGATAAAAAATAGTTTAATCTTAATTAATAACAACAAATCAATCAGAGGTTATATGAAAAAAGCACTACTATTAATATTAGTTACTGCAGGTTTTATGATTGCTCAAGAAAAACCGGATTACTCACCAAAATTTTCCGGATATGTACGAGCTTGGCAACAAACCGATTTTTCCACGAATCAAGGACAATATCTTATCAAACAAATTAGAGTTGGAATCAATGGGGCGGTTAACGAATATGCTAGTTATAAATTCCTTGTTGATTTTACACGTCTTGGAAAGCTAACCACTACAACTACAACCATTAACGGCACAAAGGTTATCTCCAGTGCAACAGCAAATTTTTCCGATATCTTACTCGATGCAGCTGCTGTACTTTCTCCAATTGAAAACCTTGATATAACCGCCGGACAATTTAAAATACCTTTCAGCACGGATAATCTTAGGAGCGATCAAAATGCAGACTTCTCTAATAGACCGTTGCTTACAAATGTTTCTCCTACCATCAGAGATATTGGCGTTATGGTATCATACAAATTAAAAGGTGATGTAAGCGCAGAACTTTCTGCCGGCTCTTTTAATGGTACCGGATTAAACAAAACAGAAAACGATAGAACAATGGATTATGTTTTTAGAGCGGTTGTCTCTCCTATTAAGGATTTTAATTTCTCGGGTAATTATTACGGAGGAAAAGCTCAAGGTGCCGATCTAAACTATTTTAATTTCGGCCTCGATTACAAATTTGGCGCGTTATTTGTCGATGCCGAATTCGGAAACAAAAACACAAAAACATTAGCTAGCGATATTTCCGGAAATTCTTTTTTCGGATTTGCAACTTATAATATTCCATTGGAAGGTAAGTTTTTAAGAGAAATCATAACCGGTTTTCGTTATGAAAAATTTGACCCTAATACTTCAACAGATAACAACGAAGTTGACATGATGACTTTCGGTCTAACGTTTGAGTTTGCTAAAATTACTTTCGCACGTTTTAGAATCAACTACGAATTATTCGATTACAAAAACGGAAGTGCTAATCCGAACAAACTGATTTTTGAATTACAAACCAGATTTTAATTAATGTAAAAATAAATTGGAGATAAAAAAATGAAAAGCAACGCAAAAAAATCTTTTATGGTAGTCTTAATTTTATTCGTATTCGCAATGTCAATACATGCACAAGTAAAAGTCGGAGTTCTACCACGCTTAGCTCCGTCAGAAATGATAAAGATGTTTAATCCGCTTGTAGAGTATTTGAGTGCGGAACTTGGACAGAAAGTTGAATTGGTAATCCCAAAAGACTTTGAGACTTTTACGCAAATGCTAAAAGAAGGAAAGTTCGACTACGCATACGCAAATCCCAATGTTTATGTCGAAGCTAGAAAAACACTGGGTAAGGATGTAGAACCAATTGTTCTAGCGGTTGAAACAGGAACAGGCAAAACATTTACTGGATGTTTTTTGGTAAAGAAAGGAAGCCCAATCAAAAGTATAGCTGATTTCAAAGGTAAAAAATTGATCTTCGTTGATCAAAAATCTGCAGGAGGATATTTATCCCAGGTTACAACGATGGTTAAATCTAATATTCATAAAAAAGATATAACTTTACTCCCATTTGCATTAAAACATACAAACGTTGCTCTAGCTGTTCAGAACGGAGCCGCCGATGTTGGGGGAATTAGAACAGCTGATTTCGAAACAATTAAAAAACAAGCAAACGTTCCGGATGTTGTTATTTTGTCTGAGAGTGAGAATATACCAAATTGGCCTCTTTTCAAACTTCCAAATTCTAAACCGCAAGTTACAGATAAACTAAAAGCAGTTCTCTTAAAATTGGCTCCTAAATCTGCAAAAGCTTCTTCAATACTAAAAGATGCTAAATTAGATGGATTTGTTCCATCCACAGATGCAGATTTTAACGCAATGAGAAAAGTAGCCGAAGCTTTAAATCAGTTTTAATATTTGGGGGACCTCAATTACTCTAAAAAAAAATTAGGAGTTACAATGTCGTCCATAAAAATAATTGATAAATTAAAAAAGAAACTAAGGGGCTCTCTATCAACAAAATTTATTTTATCGATAATAATGACTTTAGTTCTAATTTCGATTTCCATAATGGTTGTACAGAGAAGTTTGCTCAACAACAATATTTCAGAGATTCAAGAATTAAAAGTTGAACGTGTCGGTAAACTTGTATCGGCTGCCAGTCAAAACGCAATTTTAAGCTACGATTTTGAATTGCTGGAAAGATTTGCAAAAGAAATAAGAAAGGATATTGATGTTGTTGACGTGACCTTTTTAGATCAAAATAGCAAGAGACTTAATTCCGAAATGAATAAGGATTCGTTGACTGCATCTGAATCAAAGTTTGGCAAGGATGTAGTTGCAAGTTCGGAATTCTTTGAACAAAAATTCCCTATTACATCCGATGGAACTCAGATAGGTACACTTGTTATTAAAACACACCCACTTGAAACCCAACGGAGGATTAACTCTTTGCTTCCAAGTGTCAGCATCGTATTTGTTCTGGGCATTGGATTACTTATTGTAATAATGTGGCTGATGACAAATAAAATTGTTATCAACCCGTTAAAAAGTATTGAATCTGTCGCCTCCGAACTATCGACTGGCAATGTTGAAATCGAAATGAAATCCGATAGATCCGATGAAATAGGATCTCTTCAATCGGCTTTCTCGGAAATGATTTCTTCAATCAAAAAGCAATCCGGTGTAGTCGAACAAATTTCTTTGGGTAACCTGGATATAAATGTGCCTGTTCGATCCGAAAAGGATTTACTTTCTAAAAGTCTCATTAAGGTTACTGAAAGTCTTAAAACTCTTGTGAGTGAAGTTAAATATCTTTCAGAATCTGCAGTTAACGGTAATCTTAGTGTTCGCGGAGATTCTAATAAATTTGAAGGTGGATATAAAGACATAATTTTTGGTGTAAACAACACGTTGGATGCCGTAATATTGCCTATTGAAGAAGGCGCCAAGGTATTATCGAAAATGGCTAAGAACGATTTTACCGCCAAAGTAACAGGTAACTATAAAGGTGATCATAAAATTATTGTCGACAGTATTAATGAAGTATCCAATTCACTGAGCAATGCCTTTTTTGAAATTAATGCTGCGGTTCATGAAACATATAATGCTACTTCTCAAATTTCTTCTAGTAGTGAGGAGATGGCAGCAGGCGCTCAGGAACAAAGCAGTCAAACAACAGAAGTAGCTGGTGCCATTGAAGAAATGACAAAAACAATTCTAGAGACTACAAAGAATTCATCTATTGCTGCAGAAGCCGCAAAGAATTCCGGCTTAATTGCAAAAGAAGGTGGGAAAGTTGTTAGTCAAACCATCGAAGGGATGAATCGTGTAGCCGAAGTTGTAAAAAAATCTGCTGAAACTGTTCAAGAATTAGGTAAGAGCAGCGATCAGATTGGGGAGATTGTACAAGTAATTGATGATATTGCTGATCAAACAAACTTACTCGCTTTGAACGCAGCAATTGAGGCGGCTCGCGCCGGTGAACAAGGGAGAGGGTTTGCAGTTGTCGCCGATGAAGTTCGCAAATTGGCAGAACGTACTACAAAAGCAACTAAAGAAATTGCAACAATGATTAAGCAAATTCAGAAAGATACAGAAGGCGCAGTTATCTCGATGAAATTGGGTACTGAAGAAGTGGTAAAAGGGAAGTCATTAGCCGATAAAGCCGGTCAATCGTTGCAACAGATAATTGCAAGTGCCGATGAAGTTGTTGATATGGTAACACAAGTGGCGGCAGCAAGTGAGGAACAATCTAGCGCTGCAGAACAGATAAGCAAAAATGTTGAAGGAATAAGTAACGTAACACAAGAAAGTGCAGCTGGCGTTCAGCATATAGCAAGGGCTGCAGAAGATTTGAATCGGCTGACTGTAAATCTTCAAGAAATGATTTCTCGATTTAAGATAGATGATTCTTCGCTAGAAAGATCTAAGGGTAATAGCAGTACTCACCTTGCGGTTCGTTCAAACGGAGTATTAGTACATAATTAATAAAGTTAAGAGGCTGTCTCAAAAGGGCAGCCTTTTTTTGTAAAAGGAAGAAGATTTAAATAAGTTTTGTCTCAAGAAACAGGAAGAAAAGCAAATGGGACAAAGCGGAAAAGTAATATTCAAACAATACAATCAAGATCAAGCATACCTACTTCCCCCATCGATCGAAGAAATGATCGAGGAGAATCATCCGGTAAGAGTAATAAATTCAGTAATAGAAAAGATCAACATCGAGCCATTAGAAAAGCAATATAAAGGAGGCGGCGCCAGCAGTTACTCTCCGAGGATGTTGTTGAAAGTGTTGGTATACTCATACTTGCGCAACATATACAGTAGCCGTAAGATGGAAGAGATGACGAAAGAAAACATCCATATGATGTGGTTGAGCGGAATGAGTAAGCCGGATCATCACACGATAAACCGGTTTAGAAGTGAGCGATTGAAAGAAGTATTACGAGAGATATTCAGTCAAGTAGTAACGATGCTGGTAGAGGCATGACAATTGAATATTAAGGAGATATATTTAGATGGGACAAAGCTGGAAGCCAATGCAAACAAATATACGTTTGTATGGGGAAAGGCAATCAAAAAGAACAAGGAACGAATAAAAGAACAGATCAAAGAGCTATGGGAATACACGCAGAAGATAGCCGAAGAAGAAAAACTGGATAAGACAGAAATAGAATTTGAGGAGATCGATTCAGAAAAGGTAAAGGAGACGATCGAAAAGATAAACGAAGCTTTGAAGGAAAAGGAAGTAAGCAAGAAAATAAAACAGAAATTAAGTTATGCAAAGAAACAGTGGCCTAAGAATTTGGAAAAGTATAAAGAACAAGAAGAAATACTTGGGAAAAGAAATAGTTACTCTAAGACGGATAAAGATGCAACGTTCATGCGAATGAAAGAAGACGCGATGAAGAACGGACAATTAAAGGCGGGCTATAATGTTCAGATATCAAGCAACAACCAATACGTAGTAAATTACAGCATACATCAAAAGCCGGGCGATACAACAACATTACCATCACACATGGAAAAACACAAAGCAATGTATGGAGAAAATCCGGAAGTAGTCGTAGCAGATGCCGGATATGGAAGTGAAGAAAATTATACATACTTGGAAAACAATAAAGTAGAAGCATATATCAAATACAATAATTTTGATAAAGAACAGAAGAAGACAAGAAAAGAAGTAAACCCATTTGCAACGGAAAAACTATACTACAATGAATCAAAAGATTGTTTTTATTGCCCAATGGGACAGATGATGCATCCTATAGGAGAAAAAAGAAGAAGGAGCGAGAATAACTACGAACGCCAACTTGTTCAATATCAAGCAAAAAACTGTGAAGGATGCTCAATAAGAGGAGTCTGTCATAATCAGAAAAGTAATAGAATAATTGAAGTTAGCCACATGGGCAAATACTTACGCAAGAAAGCAAAAGATAAACTGGAAAGTGAGAAAGGAAATTATTACCGAAAAAAAAGATGTGCAGACGTAGAACCAATTTTTGCAAACATGAAACAAAATAAAAACTTTAGAAGATTTTTATTGAGAGGACTTGAAAAAGTATCTGTTGAAATCGGGCTTTTTGCAATAGCTCACAACCTATCAAAGTGGGCTGTGACTGCTGTCTGATTTTTTTACGTTTTGTTGTTATTAAAAAGCCGTCCCATGTTACTTTTGAGACGGCCTCTTTTCAAAGTTGTTTTCAATAGCAAGAAGAAGGTAAGTTCCCAAATTGTGAATGTAGAATTTTGGAATGAAGGAATTATTAAGAGCTCGTATCAAAAGCATCAATTGATTATATGATAAGTGCCTTTGAGACGACTTCGTTTACAAGCCTTCCGCGCTCAATAACAAACTCATAATTGCAATTGCCGCAGAACCAAGTTCCATTTCTCTCGGATGAACCGCTGAAAAAACATCATTGGCGGAATGATGCAAATCCATGTAACGCTGATCATCCGGTACATAACCAAGAAGCGCTTTTGCATTTTTAATTTGTCCAACATCGCCGCCACTTCCACCATTACGTATCCAATCAATGTTTGCTTTGTTTAATATTGGCAGCCAGTTTTGCATTTTCCGCAATGATAATGAGTCGGTTGTTACATAGAAACCACGAGGAGTAAACGCACCGCGGTCAGACTCAATAGCTGCCAAATGTTTATCATTTGATGAAGCGGCAAATTTGCCATATTCTATTCCGCCTCTTAGTCCGTTCTCTTCATTAATAAAAAGAACACAACGGATTGTCCTTTTCGGTTTAACTCCGTTTTCTTTTAATAGATTTAAAGCTTCCATTGTTTGAAGCGAAGGTCCACCATCGTCATGCGCCCCGCAACCTTTATCCCAGCTGTCAAAATGCCCGCCAACAACAATTATCTCGTCCGGTTTTTCAGAACCGGTTAACTGACCGATAACATTATATGACTGTGCTTCCGGAAAATTTTTGCAACTCATCTTTAAAGTAATTTTCAAATCCGGTTCTTCTTTTATTGCTTTGCTTAAAAAATCTGCGTCAATAACACCAATGGCGGCACTTGGAATATTGGGAACTCCGTCTTGATAGTTCATTACACCTGTGTGCGGGATATTATCATAACTGGATTGAATTGACCGCACAATAGCTCCGATAGCTCCAACTTTAGCCGCTTCAATAGCGCCATTCATTCTTTGATCTACGGCTTTCCCATATCCTTCAAAGGTGCTGAGTAATCCGTTATCAAAAGGTCTATTGTAGAAAATTATTTTTCCTTTGGCTTTATCTCCAAGAGCTTTTGCTTCATCCAAACTTTTTACTTCTATCAATTCTGCAGTAATTCCTTTTGCAGGAGTTCCTATACTCCCGCCAAATGAAGCAATTGTAAGTTTTTTATTTTTATATTTTTTAGAACTAGAGACAAAGGCGTTTTCTATTTTACCGCGTTCCCACTTTGGAACCATTACAGGTTGTAACCAAACGGAATCGAAACCGAGCGATTTCATTTTTTTTTCAGCCCAGTGTATTGCCTTTAAGGATTTTTCTGAACCGCTTAATCTTGGACCAATATTGCAAAGTTCCTTGAGCCAATCATAACCTTTCCTTTCAGTCAAAGCTTTCCGTACAATCGTACGTGCTAGTTCATTATAGCTTTGTAATTTGTTAGTGGAAAGTTGTTGGGAGTTTATAGTTGTATATAATGTAAAAAAAATGAGTATAGTGAAAAAAAATTTTCTTCGAGGGATTTTTATGAAGGTCAAGTTATGCCTCGTAATTTTATTTGCGGGCAAAGTTATAATCGGCTCTTATTAAAATCAAACACAGTTTAAAACAAAAAACCCCCGGCACAGCCGAGGGTTTTCGCAAATGTAAATTTTTATCTCGCTTTAACTTTTTTCTCAAGAACAAGTTTTGCAAGATCAGCGGTTCCGTTTTTAGAAACAGTTCTCAAAGCGGCAGCAGTAACTCTGACGGTAACGAATTTATTCAATTCTTTAACCCAAATTCTTTTCTTTTGAAGATTCGGTAAAAATCTTCTTTTGCTTTTATTGTGCGCATGTGAAATGCTACTACCACTTACCGGACCAACGCCAGATAGCTGACATTTTCTAGCCATTTAAAAACCTCTTTGTTTCAATTTTTGGTGGCGAAAAATAGTAAAAAATATATTACCGAAAAAATATTTTGTAAAAAATAAAAAGGCGGCATTTAGAGCCGCCTTTTCGGCTTGCTTAATATTATTTAGCCCGCATTCCTAGTTCTCTATCCAGTAGAAAGAGGGAGGTCTTGTTATCCCCCAAAAGATTGAATTTATGAACAATCTGAGCTACTGTCGAGACTTCTTCGACCTGTTCGGTTACAAAGTAGTTCAAGAAAATATTGGTTGCATAGTCATTCTCCTGCATTGCAAGTGCCACAAGTTTGTTGATCCGGTCAGAAATATAAAGTTCATGTTTGTGAGCTTCTTCGAAAGCCTGAAGAGGGGATTTCCAAGATGATTTCGGTTTTTCGATAGCAGTAAGTGTAATTTTTCCTTCTACATCATTAACATATTTGTAAAATTTCATTGCATGGCAGTACTCTTCGCCGGATTGAACTTTCATCCATGCGGCAAGTCCGTTCCAATTCTCACTTTCTAAATATGCCGCCATAGAAAGGTACAAGTAAGAAGAAAAAATTTCTGCGTTGATTTGATCATTCAGTGCTTTTTGCATTTTGTCGGATATCATATTTACCTCTGTTATGTTTTTGATTAATGGATTTTGTCTTAAAATAACATATTCATTTGTGGTTAATTATTCAAATGGCTATTTAAACAACAACAAATGATAATAATTAGTTCTCTTTGATAGTTGAGTATGAAGTGAGTAATTTTATATTCATCAAAATATTAGCCCCGAATCAATAAATGAGGTAAAATGAAATTTCTTTGGCGAACGATTAAATTTTTAATCTCATTATTTCTCATATATACTGCGTTTTCCGTTTTTGTGATATTATTTTTCAGAATAATTGATCCACCCGTTACAGCTTTCATTAATTCCAAAGCTGATGCGTTTATGGGTTTATTCTCATTTTCTGATGTGAACCAGAAATCCGTAAAAATCCAAAATGTTTCTAAATATGCCGCCCTTGCAGTAATCGCATCGGAGGATCAAAAATTCTTTGAGCATTTTGGATTTGATTTTGAGCAGATAGAAAAAGCGATGAAAGAGAATGAGATGAAGAAAAATTTGAAAAAGAAGAGAGTAAGAGGTGCAAGCACTGTCTCGATGCAAGTTGCCAAAAATTTGTTCTTATTTCCCGGTAAAAATATTATGCGTAAGGGGATAGAAGCCTATTATACACTAATGCTTGAATTACTATGGAGTAAAGAAAGAATTATTGAAGTCTACTTGAACGTTGCCGAAATGGGGAATGGAATTTATGGAATAGAAGCGGCATCTAAAACTTATTATGGAAAACCGTCTATTAAATTAAATCCTGTGGAAGCTGCAACCATTATAGCAATTTTACCAAATCCAGAGAAACGCGACCCGAGAAGACCATCTTCATATTTGGTTAATAGACGTGATAATATTTTGCAGCAGATGAATTTAATTGGCGGAGTCGGAATTCTAAAAGAGGATATTGATTATTAGAATTATTTTATATCCGGACTTAAATATTCGGAACTTTTCAACAATATTTTGGCAACATCGGAATTGCTGGTTATAGGATAGTTAAATATAAATTCAGGTTTGTTAACATTATGCTCATAGCTATACTGTTTTAAGACGTTGTTTTCACCATCATAATATATTATCTGCAAAATACTGTAACGCTTCATCTCTCTATTAATATGGTAGTAAGTTTTTACTTTGTAAATATCACCATCCACTTCTTCCATTGTCATAGGCGAATTCATTTCTTGCAGAGACCAAACATAGAATTCGTTCCCTGTAAAGGTTGATAATCCGGTAACATTGATAAATAGTGATTGATTTTTTTCGATTATGATTGGTACCCAATTTTCGGAGGATGATTGCGCATGCAATAGACTTGCAGTTATTAGCAATAGAGTGATTAAAAATATTTTCCGCATAGCTGCAACATTCTTATTGTTGAGGAGAGAGAGGGATTCGAACCCTCGGTACCCTTGCAGGTACACTACCTTTCCAGGGTAGCCAGATAAACCACTCCTGCACCTCTCCTTGTATTTCGGGCGCAAATATATTAAGAATTGACAGAAGAAAAAAATTTGTAATTAAATTGCGGTCAAAGAAAAACTACTAAAAACTCAGATCCCACATTTTTTTCACTCTTTACAGAGATAGAAAGATTATTTAATTCAGCATACTTTTTAACCAGAGCCAGTGCTAAACCATTCCCTTCGAACTTACGTGAGTAACCGGTATCTTCTTGTGAGAATGGTTCAAAAATATGTTCAAGATAATCGGGAGAAATTCCTATTCCCGTATCGCTGACACTGACACTCAATTTCCCATTATCGTTCTTAAATTGTTTGATATATACGCTTCCATGTTTTGTGAACTTAACGGCATTATCAATAATCTCTTGGAATATCTGATAGGTCATAAATTTATCACATAGGACTTCGTTCAAATCAGTTGTTCTCTCAAAGAAAAAAAGAAGTCCTTTCTCTTCGGCATTCAATCTGGAATTATTAACAACTTGACTTAAAATATCTTCTTCAAGTTTTATTTTCTCAATATGAATTTCATAATTACCCGATCTAACTTTTGACATCTCCATTATTTCGTCAATTGTTCTAATAATTCTGTTGCTTCCGTGTTCCAGCATCTCAAATATTTCTTTCATCTCTGCCGATTTTAGAAATGATTTTTGGCTCTTCAAAACTTCAAGACTTCCTAAAATAATATTGAAGGGGGTTCTGATTTCATGAGACATTTGCAAGAGGAAATGATTTTTCAACATCTCAAATTTTTCTGCTTCCTGCTTTGCCAATTCCAATTCGTGATTGATTGCAATCTGTTCTTGATGCATCAATGCATTATTAATCGCAATTGCCGAATGGATTGAGAGTGCTATCAGAAAATCTTCATCTCGTTGAGAAAATTTTCCGGATTGATTGTTGAGCAATTGTAAAACTCCGATTATTTCATTTCTACTGTTTCTAATAGGAAAACAGATAACACTTTGAGTTTTGTAACCGCTTATCCGATCATATTCTGAATTAAACCGCGGATCATCTTGAGCATTTTCAATATTAATAGTTTCACCGCTTTTAGCTACATAGCCGGCAAGACCTTCTCCAATTTTCAAACGGATTTCATGAGTTTCTACACCAACTGCAATGAGCGACCACAATTCATTCTTTTCATTATCTATCAAATATAATGTCCCGCGGTCGGCGTTAGTTAGTTCTACAGCTACTTTAACTATATTATTTAAAACCTCTTTAACGCTTAGGTTGGAATTAACCAACTCAGCTGCTTTAATTATTTTTTGTAATTCGTCACTTTTCATAAGAAATTATTGAATATTGTTTCAGATAGAAGACATCTTAATTTAACTATTGAGTTGAATTAATCCAATCATTCAAATGTAGTTTAATCGCCGATTAGAATGTAAATCACGAATTTCTGTTTTTCAATTGAGTTTTGTAAGTTGCGCTTCACAAAATCCATTTTAGTTGTATGGAAAGGTGGCAGAGTGGTTGAATGCGGCAGTCTCGAAAACTGTTGTCCGGTTTACCGGATCGGGGGTTCGAATCCCCCCCTTTCCGCCAAATAAAATAAAGCCCAAAACGCAGCTAATATTTACTGTATTTGGGCTTTATTTTTTACCGCAATATATCACAGCTCATATTGTGATTGAAAAATTCTGGGAGAATCTATGGTGCAGCAAATAGAATCATTAAATCCGGCAACAGGGGAGACACTTGGTTTTTCCAAACTGCATTCTGTTGAAGATCTAAAAGAAATGATTCTCCAAGCGCGAAAGTCTCAAAAATTTTGGGAACAACTTTCTGTTAACGAAAGAGTTAAACGTGTTCTAAAGATTAGAAATTTTCTGGTTGAAAACGCCGACCGCATTACAGAAATAATTTTTCGCGATAACGGCAAAACACGTATTGATGCAATGGCAACCGAATTATTACCGGCTTCTATGGCGGTAAGTTACTATTGTAAAAATGCCAAACGATTTTTGTCGGATAAAAAAAATTTCGGCGGAAATGTAATTCTGGTTAATAAACGAAGTAAGATTATTCGCGTTCCATTTGGAGTCGTAGGAATTATCTCCCCTTGGAATTATCCATTCTCAATTCCATTCTCCGAAGTTGTTATGGGATTACTTGCCGGCAATGCAGTTATCTTAAAAACTGCTACCGAAACACAAATGGTTGGGCTGATACTTAAAGAAGCCATCGAATATGCAAATCTTCCTAAAGGAATTTTTAATTATATAAATCTGCCGGGTAAGATAGCTGGTGATGCTTTTATTGATTACGGGATAGATAAAATATATTTCACCGGATCTGTAGCGATTGGAAAATATATGATGGGGAAAGCCGCCCAAACTTTAACTCCGATTGTTCTTGAACTTGGCGGAAATGATGCAATGATTGTTTGTGAAGATGCCGATCCTTACCGTGCTGCTGCGGGCGCACTTTGGGGCGGATTTCAGAATGCGGGACAAACATGCTGCGGCATAGAACGTATTTATGTTCACGAAAAAATTTATGATAGCTTTATGAACATTCTTAAAGAAAAGATTGAAAACCTTCGTGTAGATTATGATAAAGACTTTAATTGTGATATCGGATGTATGACAACTGAGAGACAAATTGAAACTGTCAATAAACATGTTGAAGACGCACTGAGTAAAGGAGCAAAGATTTTTGCTCAATCAAAAATTCCAAAAGATAATAAACTCAAAAATTTTCTTTCGGCAACTGTTCTTACAAATGTTAATCACTATATGATGGTAATGAAAGATGAAACATTCGGTCCTGTTGTAGGTGTAATGAAATTTTCCGATTACGATGAAGCGATTAAGTTGGCGAATGATTCTCAACTCGGACTCACAGGCTCCGTATGGACTACTAATTCTAAACGGGGAGAAGAGATAGCCAAACAGATTAAAGCAGGTGTTGTTGCAATAAACGATCATTCTGTGAGCCACGGTATGGCAGAAACAACTTGGGGTGGATTCAAAAATTCCGGAATTGGAAGAACTCACGGAAGAATCGGTTTTGACGGAATGACTCAACCACTAACAATTGTTCGAGATATTTTACCTTTCGTTAAGAAAGATTTATGGTGGCATCCATTCAATAAAAGTATTTATGATGGTTTGAAAGGTGTTATGAATTTGCTTTACGCTCAAAAATTTTCTGCACGTCTTAGTGGAGCTGTCTCACTCTTAAAAATTGTTCCTCGTATATTCCGGAAAGATTAAAAAAAATGAGACGGTTCATTGAACCGTCTCACTCAAATATAATCCGGCTATTCATCAAAACTTCGGTGTAATTCCCATATTATAAAACATAAACGAATAAAGGTCCGTAACTAAGTCAATTGATTTTGATGTGCTTGTTCCAGCGCCATGTCCAACCTTTGTTTCGATACGTATTAAAGTCGGATTTTTCCCATCATTCATCTCTTGAAGTGTTGCGATGTATTTAAACGAATGTGCCGGAAAAACACGGTCGTCGTGATCTGCTGTTGTTACCATTGTAGCGGGATAGGTTACACCTTTTTTAATATTATGAAGAGGTGAATACTTAATCAAATATTTGAATTGATCCGGATTATCACTTGAACCATATTCCGAAACCCATGCCCAACCAATTGTAAATTTATGAAAGCGCAGCATATCCATTACGCCAACTTGTGGAAATGCGACTTTAAATAAATCCGGTCGTTGGTTAATTACAGCACCAATCAATAATCCACCGTTTGAACCCCCTTGAACTGCTAGTTTGCTTGGACTTGTATATTTACTTTTGATTAAATATTCTGCCGCGGCAATAAAATCATCGAATACATTTTGTTTCTTTTCGAACATTCCCGCTTTGTGCCATTCTTCTCCGTACTCACTTCCGCCGCGTAAACATGCAAGCGCATAAACAACTCCATTCTCGAGTAAAGGAATTCTTGCAACACTAAATCCCGGCTGCTGAGAAATGTTGAATCCGCCGTAAGCATAAAGGAGAGTTGGATTGTTGCCGTTAAGTTTTAATCCTTTTTTATGAACAATAAACAAAGGTACTTTTGTGCCGTCTTTGCTTTTGTAAAAAACTTCTTTTGTCTCATAACCTTTGGGATCGAACTTAACTTCTGCTTTTCTAAATAGTTCCGATTTATTGTTCTTTATATCATACTTATAGATTGTCGGTGGATAAGTGAATGAGGTGAATGTATAGAAAGTTTCATTGTCATCTTTCTTGCCGCCAAAGCCAGAGCATGTTCCAACACCCGGCAATTTCACATCATATAAATACTTTCCATTTGTATCGAAGACTGAAACCTTACTGGTTGCGTCTTTTAAATATGTAACAAATAATTTTTCGCCTACTAAAGAGACACTTTGCATAACCTCTTTGGATTCTGGAATTATTGTCTTCCAATTTTCTTTTTCTGGATTCTTAGGATCCACTAAGATCAATTTATTATTTGGTGCTTGATAATTTGTTGAGATCAAGAATTTATCTCCAATATTATCAATCAAACCGTATTCAGCTTCGAACTTTGTGAAAACCGGAGTTATGGGCATATCTGAATTTAGATCTTTATAGTATAAAAGATTTTCCGGGGCAGTACCTTGCGAAACTGAAATTATCAAAAATTTCTCATCATCTGTAACACCGGCGCCGAATCCATATTTAGGATTTTGTTTATCCTCCATAACTAATTTATCTTCTGATTGTGGCGTACCGAGTTTGTGGTAATAAAGTTTTTGAAATTCAACCTTTTGTTTTAATTCTTCTCCCGGTTTAGGCTCATCATAACGCCCGTAATAAAAGCCATCTTTGTACCAGGCACTTCCGCTGAACTTCGACCATTTTATTACATCGCTGGTAAGTTGTTTACTCTGAACATCCATGACATAAAATTCACGCCAATCCGATCCGCCTCTTGAGATACTGTAACATAAATACTTATCATCGTTTGAATAAGCCAGACCGCCCAAACTAACTGAACCATCATTAGAAAGTTTATTCGGATCAAGCAAAACTTCCGGTGTGCCGTTTAATCCCTTTTGTATATAAATAACACTTTGTTCTTGAAGTCCGTCATTCTTAGAAAAAGTGTAATAAATTCCATGCTTGGAAGGAGCGGAATATTTTTCATAATTCCACAGCTCGGTTAATCTTTTCTTCATCGCTTCTCGAAAAGGAATTTTGGCTAGATAATCTTGTGTAACTTTATTTTCAGCTTCCACCCATTCGGCTGTTTCTTTTGAGTTATTGTCTTCTAACCAGCGGTACGGATCCGGAATTTTAGTGCCATGATAATCATCAACATGGTCAATTTTTTTTGTCTCCGGATATTTAATTTTTTGTGCGTTTGTAAATGTAAACGCAAGCGGCATCAATAATAAAATCATTAATTTTTTTTTCATTTCTTTACTCCTTGTTTTGCTTTGAACTGACTTGGATGTTATTCTATTTTAAAATAGAATTCCTTTATATCAAAACCAATACATAAAAATAATATCTGATGTTTGATGCCGGAAATAGGACTCATAAACGTTTGGACATTTTTACTATTGAATGAATTTTAATTTTGTTTTACCGGCATCGTAGTGTGGAAAATACTGTCAATGATTTAACAATACATAACACGAGAATTAGCTGATAAATCTTCAAAATTCATCCAAATAAGCACTATTCAACAAATTCTTCTCTTTAAAAGAGAATTGAATTATCTATTCCTTGCTTCACAAGTCAAAGGTGTCTATTTTTCTTTTGTAAAATTTTCGGTATAGAAAATTTATACGGTAGTTAGAAAGTTTTTAATTGTTCAAAAGATAGATTCGACCAAAATTTTTTTTAAAAACTTCCAATCACCGGTACGTCAACAATCAAAATAACTAATTCTTATTTGAGGTTAATTTATGAGTAGCAACAAAGCTTTTAATCCTTTCGAGATGGCTCAAGCCCAGTTCGATAACGTTGCAGAGATCTTAAATCTTGATGAGGCAACGAGACAATTATTAAGAAATCCTTTAAGAGAATTTCATTTTAGCATTCCCGTACACATGGATGATGGTACAACAAAAGTATTTCGTGGTTTTAGAGTTCAGCATAACGATGCACGCGGTCCGGCAAAAGGCGGAATCCGTTTTCATCCGCAAGAAACTGTTGATACAGTTCGCGCTCTTGGAATGTGGATGACATGGAAATGTGCTGTTGTAAATATTCCTTTAGGCGGCGGTAAAGGAGGAGTAATATGCGATCCTCATCATCTTAGTATGAAAGAACAAGAACAAATTTGCCGCGGATGGGTTCGCCAAATGGCAAAAAATGTTGGACCATTGAATGATGTTCCTGCTCCTGACGTAATGACAAATGCTCAGCATATGTTGTGGATGCTTGATGAATTTGAAGTTATTCATGGCGCTAAATATCCGGGTTTCATTACTGGCAAACCAGTTGGTATGGGCGGTTCTTTGGGCAGAGCAGAAGCAACCGGATACGGAGTTGTTTTCACTCTTCGCGAAGCACTGAAAGAATTAGGAATTCGTCCGCAAGATACTACTGCTGCAGTTCAAGGATTTGGAAATGTTTCTCAGTATGCAATTGAACTCTATCAACAGCTTGGCGGTAAAGTTGTTTGTGTTTCTAGCTGGGATCAGAATGATCAATGCTCTTACACTTTCAAAAAATCAAGTGGTGTCAATAAAGAAGAACTCTTAAAAATTACTGACAAGTTCGGCGGCATTGATAAAACGAAAGCAAAAGAATTTGGTTATGAAGTCCTTGACGGCGGTGCATGGATTGAACAAGAAGTTGATATTTTAATTCCTGCCGCAATGGAAAACCAGATCAACGGTGAAAACGTTAACAAGATGAGCAAGAAGGTTAAAATTATCGCTGAAGGCGCCAACGGTCCAACTACTCCGGATGCCGATAAAGTCATTCAGCAAAGAGGAATTTTTGTTATCCCGGATTTCTTGGCAAATGCAGGCGGCGTAACATGCAGCTATTTTGAACAAGTTCAGAGCAATATGAATTATTTCTGGGAAAAAGACGAAGTACTTGGAAAATTAGATGTTAAGATGACTGCAGCGTTCCACGCTGTTAGTGATCTTGCTAAGAAAAGAAAACTTTATATGCGGGATGCAGCTTATGTAATCTCTATCAGCAGAGTTGCTCAAGCATGTAAAGACCGCGGTTGGGTTTGAGATATTAATTTAGTTCTTTAAATTAAGCCGGAAATTGTGCGACTTGTTCAATCAGTTTCCGGTTTTTTAATTATTAAGAACAGATATGATTGATTTAGAAAAAAACGGCAATTTTATCTCCCGCTTTGATGAAAGTTTTTTTCAATCAAGCGAAAACATGACATGGATTGGGGATGGCTCGCCCGGCGGTAAAGCAAGCGGATTAGCGTTGGCTCATAAAATTCTGCAAGAAAAAATTAATCACGGTGAATTCCCGGATATTGTTCTTAATATTCCTCGCATGGTCGTTTTGCGGACTCAAGTATTCGATTGGTTCATGGAGCGGAATAAACTTTTCGATATCGCTTATTCGGAAAAATCCGATGACCAGATCATTCTTGCGTTTCTACAATCCGATTTGCCAACAGAAATTCTTGGCGACTTACGCAGATTAATAGAGAATTTTCATTCACCTTTGGCTGTACGTTCTTCGAGTATGCTGGAGGATGCAAAGTTTGACCCGTTTGCCGGCATTTTTGCAACCAAGATGATTCCGAACAATCTTCCAAGTACAGATGACCGTTTTAAGAAACTTACAGAAGCAATCAAATTTGTTTTTGCATCTACATTTTTCAAAGCTTCAAAAGATTATTTTAAAATTTCACCGCACACTATTGAAAAAGAAAAAATGGCGGTGATAATTCAAGAAGTTGTTGGGCAGAAGCATGATGATAGATTCTACCCGAACTTTTCCGGTGTTGCTCGTTCTTATAACTTTTATCCAAGCGGAATGGCTAAACCGGAACAAGGTGTGGTTAATCTTGCTCTTGGTCTTGGAAAAACAATTGTTGATGGCGGATTGGTTTGGAGTTACTCTCCGGCATATCCAAAATCTCCGGCGCCGTTCGGTGATCCGACCGATCTAATGAAAAATACTCAGACAAATTTTTGGGCTGTTAACATGAGTCCTTTTACTGAGTATGATCCTACCAAAGAAGCAGAGTTTTTGATACAAGCAAATCTTAGCCAAGCAGACTATGATGACACGTTAAAATATATTGCTTCTACTTATGACTCATCTTCTCAAAGAATTGTTATGGGAACCGGGAACCCGGGACCGCGTGTATTAAATTTTTCTCAACTGCTTGCGATGAATGAATTCCGTTTTAATGAATTGGTGAAAAAACTTTTAAGCGTTTGCCAAGACGCTCTCTCTAGTCCGGTAGAAATTGAATTTGCAGCAACAATTACAAATGATCCGCGCAAACTTCGTTTTGGCTTTTTACAAGTTCGCCCAATGGTAGTTTCAGATGAAACTATTGACCTTGATGAAAAAGAATTATTTGGTGAAGGAATATTGCTTGCTTCTGACCGGGTAATGGGTAACGGTATAATTGAAAATATTTTTGATGTTGTTTTTGTTAAACCGGAAATGTTCGATAAGAAAGACACAACAAAAATTGCAGATGAAATTGATTTGATCAATAAAGAATTAGTAAAAACAAATAAGAAATATCTGCTGATCGGTTTTGGAAGATGGGGAAGTTCCGATCCATGGCTTGGTATTCCGGTTGAATGGGGACAAATTACCGGTGTGAAAGTAATAGTTGAATCAACTCTATTCGGAATCAACGTGGATCTGAGTCAAGGTTCACATTTTTTTCACAATCTTACCAGTTTTAACGTAAGCTATTTTTCAATAACTTATGACAGCGACTTTAAGATTGATTGGGATTGGCTCAACAGTCAACAGATAGTTCACGAAACAAATTTTGTTAAGCATATTAAACTAACACAACCGCTGACAATAAAAGTTGACGGTAGAAAGAGCCGCGGAGTAATTAAAAAATGATTAATGAACATAAACCGATTGATAATTTAGTTTTTGAACTTCAGGAACGTGCTAAAGAATTAAATTGCCTATATACAATAGAAGATAGTCTTAACCGTTCGGAGATCTCTCTTCGTCAAGCTTTTCACACAGTTATTAATTCAATTCCTCCTGCTTGGCAGTATCCCAAAGAATGCAAAGCTAAATTGGTTTACGGCGATATTGTCTATCAGACAAGCGATTTTGAAGAAACGAAATGGTTCATTCAATCCGATATTGTTGTTCAGGACAAATTGGTTGGGCATATAGCAGTTTATTATTTGTCAGAATTCCCGCAAGCCAACAATGGTCATGGACCATTTCTGAAAGAAGAAAAAAAATTACTTAATACTATTGCCGACCGGCTTGGTCATTTTATACTTCATCATAAATTAAAGAATGTTTTTAATGAACTTAGAAATGTTCGTGAACAAGTTGATGGCCGTACAAAAGGTGAGTGGCGGATTGTTCTTGATATGATTCGCAAAACCGATCCCGGTTTATTCATGAGCCTTTTACGCAAGACTCTTCATCTTCTTTGCTGGAAGGGAATTGAAGAAGCTGAAATGTTGATGAAACATGCAAATGTTACTAGACGCGGCGGAAAAGAAGATGAATCAGTTTTCGATGATAATAAACCGATGAAGTTTACCAAGATTGTTAATTACGATCAGTATGTTGATACAATTCTAAAACTCGCGGATGAAAATTTATCGGACGAGATTATACTTGGCAGAATTCAAAAATGGATTCAAGAAGATAAATCCAGTTCTCTCATCAAAGTTGTTGATAACCAGGATACATCTCTTTCCGAAATAGCTGATGCGATTCGCAAATTTGTTCACTTAACTCCGGAAAAATTTGAACTTCCTCCTTCAACTGTAAAGGGCTTACGTGTTTCTCTCTTAAGAAGATTTTTTACAGATCATCTAGATTATATCAGTGTAGCTAAAGAATATGTTATGCTGAGCGATTTTTATGCGTTAATTGATAAGATGATTTTCCCTTCGGGCAGCCATGGTAAACTCGGCGGAAAGAGCGCAGGATTATTTTTAGCCGTTCATATTTTAAATAAAGAAGCTGAACAAAATGAATTGCTTCAGAATATTAAAACTCCGAAAACATGGTACTTAACTTCCGACAGCATTTTGTATTTCATGCGCCATAATAGTCTTGAAGAAGTGCTTGAACAGAAATATAAAGAAATTGATGAAGTACGTATCGAGTATCCGCATATAGTACAGTTATTTAAAAATTCTGAATTCCCATCCGACATTCTTAAAGGATTATCGGTTGCACTTGATGATCTTGGCGAACGGCCTTTAGTTGTTCGTAGTTCAAGCTTGCTCGAAGACCAAATTGGTGCAACATTTTCCGGCAAATACAAAAGTTTATTCCTTGCAAATCAAGGGACAAAACAAGAGAGATTAGTTGCGTTGATGGATGCAATTTCTGAAGTATACGCTTCAACTTTTAGCCCCGATCCTATTGAATACCGTGCAGAACGAGGGTTGCTAGATTTCAATGAAGAGATGGGCGTTATGATTCAAGAAGTTGTTGGTACAAAAATCGGAAATTATTTTTTACCTGCATTTGCCGGGGTTGCTTTCAGCAACAATGAATTCCGATGGTCGCCGCGTATTAAACGAGAGGACGGTTTACTTCGGCTTGTTCCGGGACTTGGAACGCGTGCCGTTGACCGCTTAAGCGATGATTATCCGGTTTTGGTTTCTCCCGGGCAGCCAAATTTAAAAGTGAATGTTTCACCTGAAGAAATACTGCGCTATTCACCAAAAAAAGTTGATTTGATAAACTTGAATACGAATGAGTTTGAATCTATACTTATTACTGATCTTCTCAAAGAGTTTGGTGCAGAGTATCCGCAGTTTACACAAGTCTTTTCTGTTATGGATGGAACTATGGTCCGTCAGCCGAATGATTGGGATGCCGGTGATCCATTTAAAGAATTTTTTGTAACATTTAACGGATTAATTTCACAAACGAATTTCCTAAAAAGAGTTGATACAATTCTTAAAACTCTTCAGCAAAAAATTAAATCTCCGGTTGATATCGAGTTCGCTTCTGACGGCAAAGATTTTTATATGCTTCAGTGCCGTCCGCAAAGTTTTGCCGGAGATTCCAACTCAGATACAATTCCAAAAGATGTTCCTCTGGAAAGAATTATCTTCACTGCGCAGCGTTTTGTCTCTAACGGTAGAATGCCCGATGTTACACATATTGTTTATGTTGATCCGCAAAAGTATTCCGATATTACAGACATAGACAAGTTGTTGCAGGTTGGTCGTGCAGTAAGCAGATTGAACAAAACACTTCCAAAGAGAAAATTTATTCTGATTGGACCCGGCAGATGGGGAAGCCGCGGCGATATCAAACTTGGCGTAAACGTAACTTACTCCGATATTAACAATACGGCAATGATAATTGAAGTTGCACGCAAAAAAGGAAATTATGTTCCCGATCTTTCATTCGGCACTCACTTCTTCCAGGATCTTGTTGAAGCCAACATACGCTATCTTCCTCTTTATCCGGATGACCCAGGAATTATCTTCAATGAGAAATTTTTTGATGAATCAAAAAATATTTTTTCAGATATCATTCCTGAATTCAGTCATCTCTCGGATATCATAAAAGTTATAGATGTTCCAGATTCTTCCGGAGGGTTAATTCTAAAAGTGTTAATGAATGCCGAGCAAG
>JAKAKD010000018.1 GCA_021824635.1 Bacteroidota bacterium
AAATGCCGCCGGTCAATCCGAAAGCATTACCTATAATACAACTGCCGCTGGACCATTTTATTTTTTAGTTTCATCATCTTCAGGATCAAGTACAACTTTAAGTTATGCATTAACGGCTAATGTTACTACCGGAGGCGTTGTTGATACAACTACATCAACCAGCGTTCATCTTACATTGGGAAATCCAAGTGTTGCAGTTCATGATGTAACTTTCCCGTTAAATTACTTAATGGAAAAACCGCAATATGTTCTTTCATATAACCGCGATAACGGAATACCAAACTGGACTGCATGGCATTTAAACAGTTCGTGGCTTGGTTCTACACCGCGTCAAAATGATTTCCGGAACGATACAACTCTTCCTACCGGCTGGTATCAAGTTCTTTCAACAAGTTACAGCGGCAGCGGATACGATCGCGGTCATATGTGTCCATCTGCAGATCGCACTGCTACCGTTGCAGATAACTCTGCAACATTTCTAATGACAAATATGATTCCACAGGCGCCAAACAATAATCAAGGTCCCTGGGCAAATTTGGAGAATTACCTTCGTACACTTGTTACGGCAGGAAAGGAGTTATATATCTATTCGGGCGGATATGGTTCGCAAGGAACGATTGATGCCGGGCATGTAAGCGTTCCATCACACACATGGAAAGTGATTGTGGTGCTTGATGAAGGTACAAATGATTTGAGCCGGGTAGCTACAACAACGCGTGTTATTGCTGTTGATATGCCAAACAGCGATGCTCTGATTAGTAGAACTGCTGATTGGAAAACATTCCGCGTAAGTGTTGATTATGTTGAAGGACAAACCGGTTATGATTTTCTTTCAAAAGTCTCAACATCAATTCAATCGGTAATAGAGAGCACTGTGGATAATCAATAACAATACTTTTATAAAACTACAAAGAGGCTGTCTCAAAACTGTCATTCCGGACATGATCCGGAATCTAAAATATCAATTTTAGATTAATAATAGATGCTGAAATAAATTCAGCATAACATGATTGACTTTCGAGACAGCCTCATCCATAAAATTCTAATGTGTTCCTACTTTCGTGGGAAGGACAAACGCTAAAGAAAAATTTTTCTAAGGTCTCTAAATATTATTTATAAATGTTAATTGATGCTCATAACAGAAATTCTTTATCTCATTCCATTATCGAAATACGCTTTCACTTCTAAAGTCACTCCATTCCGCGCATCGTATGGACCGGTGACTGAAGAAAGAGTAGATTCCTTAATCCGCAGATAATAAATTCCGTCTTGAACCGATACCCGGAATTTTCCTTTGCTGTCCGTATTTACTTCCATCAAAATTCCTTGATCAACGTCTTGAATAATTACGGTACAGACCGCTTCATAAGGAGGCGGTATCCAACCAATGGGAATTGGTCCGGGATGACTAAGATTGTAAACTTGCCCATGAATAACATTAGGATATTGCAAAGTCGGAGTGGGAAGTGAATTGGGACCTGTGCAAGCAGAATGCAAAGAAAAAAATATAGTTATGCCGAAATAGATAAACGCAAGTTTGATTCTTGCATCAAATAGCTATTTTAATAAAATCATTTTTTAATTGCACCATGTGTAGATGAAAGTTAAAAAGAAAAGAGGACAGTGTAAATAGAGCTAAAATATTTTTTGTTAGTTATCATATTTTGATTTACCCAAAAATAGCTTAAAGGGAATTTAAAAAATAAGCTGTCCCGAAAAACCAATTAAGTTCTTTGAAACAGCTTCTTGAAGAAAAAATGATTTGATTATTTAGTTACTTTAGCATCTTCGAGTAAAACTTTGTAAGAGTAACCGAATCCAAAATCTTTGTTTAAAGCAATTTTGCCGGTGAATGTAACAACATCACCAACGTTTACCATATCATTTGTTGTAACTGTAAGATCAAAATCGCTGCCGCTCTTTGTGCCGTCCTGAATATGAGCCCAGTTTTTATCCATGATGGCGTTATTCACTTTAACAACTTTGCCTTTTATTTTAATAATCTTGTTTGCGTATGAATTAACATTAGAAAACAATTGAGCAATTGTTACTCCGCCAGCAGCCGGCGCTACTGTAACATCTTGTTGTTCAATTGTTGGCTTTTGCGGTGTAGCTTTAGTCCCGGGTGCAGCTGTTGCCGGAGGAATCGGACTGAGACTTTCTACGAAGAAGATTGAGTCAAATGTGCGTTTCAATTCCTTACTTTCGAAATTTTTCATCTCCATTGCTGTTTCATAGAAAAGAGTTGCGCCGGGTTTAACATCCATTGTCGTTGCTGCCATCCAGTATTCTTTGCCTCCCTCTTTAACTCTGACATAAGTATACCCGCCGACTTGAATTGCTTCTTGAACAACTACCTGGTGTACGTTTGATTTTATTTGTGCTTGCTGTTGGGGCTGCTCTTCTTTTTTTGTACACGCCGACAAAACGATTATTAGTGCCAACGATAAAATTAAAAACTTGAGTCGCATTTTATTTCCTTTTTAATGATTAAAAATTTGCGATGCAAATATAAGCAAAACCACCGCCTAAATTCCTCAAACAAACAAAATGTAAAAGCACAACATTTAGTTGCATGCATCGCAGTTGCCGCATGGTAATTCTCCCGGAAAACCAAAGTAATCCGAGATAAATACTCTTCTGCATGTAATAGATTTGAAGTAGTTCACAACAGAAAGGAGTTTTTTATTATCGTTCATCAGTTTCTCTTTGAGATGAGTGTCATCGCTTAGTTCATGCGGAAGTTCGCCGGTTATAACTAAATTCTTATTTTCAATTGTTCCTTCTGTAACGCCGTAACGATCAAGCATTGCAAGAACGGTCTCGACACGGAAATCGCTTTTATCCTTAAAACTCATCTGTTCTCTCAAATAATCAATGCCCATTGAATTTGCGGATTCTAAGTTTGTCTTCAACAGATCGAATATGCGGTGATAATAATTTGCATCGGGATTAGCCCATTTAATAAATTCCATTTGTGTATAGAGATCTTGTTGATTGTAAAGAAGCATGCATAAAGAATCTTCTCCGTCTCTGCCTGCTCTTCCAATTTCTTGATAATATGATTCCATGGATGAGGGAACTTCTGCGTGAATTACAAAACGAATATCCGGTTTGTCAATTCCCATCCCGAAAGCGTTGGTTGCTAAAATTAAATTTTCTTTTCCGGAAAGAAATTCTCTCTGGATTCTTTTTCTTTGCTGAGGTTCAAGCTTGCCATGATAGATTCCGTGTTTATATCCTTTATCGCCGAGTATCTGAGAATAATATTCTAATTTTTTGATTAGAGCAAAGTAGATAATGCCCGGTCCTTTGTATTTATCTAACACTTTATAGATTGCATTCAGAGTTTCTTTTTCATCATACACATCGGTAGTTTCCAGACGCAAGTTGGGTCGTTCAATTCCTTCATGAAAAATTTTGATCTCGTCTTTTGTTAAGCCGAGCTTGGAGATTATATCTTTCTGAACGTCCGGAGTTGCGGTAGCTGTTAGAGCTATTGTAAGAGGATTGTTCAGAAGTTCTCTGAATTCTGCTATGCGGGAATAATCGGGACGGAAATCATGGCCCCATTCTGAAATGCAATGAGCTTCATCAACTGCAAGCATAGAAACCTGTGCGGTTTTTATTGCATCAATAAATTCTTGCTTTCTGAATCTTTCGGGAGTTACATATAAAAGTTTTACTTTGCCATCAACAAATTTTTTTAATCTCTCTTTTCTTTGTTGCGGAGTAACAGTTGAATTAATAAACTCTGCGGGAATGTTTTTCTTTTTAAGAGTATCAACCTGATCCTGCATAAGAGCAATAAGAGGACTTATAACAATTGTTCCGCCGTCAAACATTAGAGCCGGCAACTGGTAGCAAATTGATTTGCCTGCACCTGTAGGCATAAGCACAAGGCAGTGTTTCTTCTCTGTAAGCAGTCTGTTTATAATCTTTTCCTGCTTACCTCTAAAGGAAGTATGTCCAAAATATTTTGTTAATCCTTCTATAGGAGTTATCATCATTTCTCTCAAAAACTTTTGATGCAATTTATTACTTAAACGGTACTTTTAATAGCCCCGTACACTGTAATGTCTACAAAAAATTAACTTTTATTAACACCTTTGCATACTGCTGCTTTATTGTAGCTGAAAATATTTTTTATGATATTAAAACAAACCTTTTAATAGACAGATCCAATTAATCCAAATTAATCGTAACAAAGAACGAGGATATTAGTATGGCTGCAGAAAAAAAGAAAAACTATCTTACCTCATTTCTAATTTATCTCTTTGTCTCCGCTCTTTTTGTCGGCAGAGTATACGCGCAAGAAGAGTTGACTTTTCAAGTTCCGCCAAAAGAAATATTAGAACTTGTGGATATCAAACAACCGCCTTTGCCAATTATAGACCGGAATGTGAATTACATTTTTTTTATGGAACGTCCAACATTTAAGTCTTTGAAGGAATTAGCGGAGAACGAACTTCGTTTGGCTGGGATTAGAATTAACACACAAACATTTGACGGCGCGCGCGGGACTTATTTTATCGGCATGACAATGCAAAACGCGCAGACCGGAAAGAATATTCCTATAACAGGACTGCCGAAAGAGTACAAAATTGAATATCCATCTTTTTCACCTAACTATAATTATTTCTCTTTTGTCAATTTAACTGATATGGGTATGGAATTGTGGTTAGTTAATGTAAAGAACGGAAACGCAAAAAAAGTTTCTTCAACTAAATTATCCGCTGTAACCGGCAGACCATATTCATGGTCGCCCGATGAAAAATTTCTTTATTGCTTTGCGCGAAATACCAACAAGCCGACTTTTCAAGAGAAGGAATTGCCAAAAGGTCCTGCAGTTCAAGAAGCTACAGGCACTAAAGCGCCGGTTAGAACATACCAGGATTTGCTAAAGAATAGTAACGATGAAAAAAAATTTGAATATTATGCTGCGGCTTCGATAGTAAAAATATTCCTTGATGGAAAAGTTACTCCCTTTATGAAAGCAAATATTTACAAGAGTTTTGAACCGTCACCGGACGGCAATTACATTTTGACTGAAGAAGTGAACAAGCCCTTTTCATATCAAGTGCCTTATTCTTTATTCCCTTACAATGTTAGAACATATGATAAGAATGGTGTGTTAGTAAAAGAACTGGCATCAAAACCATTACAGGATAAAATCCCAACAAGCTTTGATGCGGTAGAATCAGGTATGAGAGATTTTTCCTGGCGAAGCGATAAACCGGCAACTGTAGTTTGGTGCGAAGCACAAGACGGAGGCGATCCTTCCAAACCGGTTGTGAAGAGAGATAAGATTTTTCAACTTGATGCACCGTTCAAAGGTGAAGGAAAATTTTTAACAGCAACTTTAAACAGATTTAGAAATATCACATGGGGAGATAATTCAACCGCTATTATGAATGATTCATGGCGCAAGAATAGAAATACAAAATCATATCTGTTTAATCCAGATGCTGCTGATGAAAATCCAAAGATAATTTACGACGGATCGAGCGAAGATCTTTATAACAATCCCGGCAGATTTGTGACCGAACCGAATAAATTTAATGTGTACACTCTTCTTTTCAGCAAAGATAAGAGCAAGTTATATCTGATTGGAGAGGGTTACTCTCCGGAAGGAAGCAAACCGTTCGTTGATGAGTACAATATTAAATCCGGCGGGAAGAAAAGACTTTGGAGAGCAGAAGGTAAAGATACATACGAATCAATTACGCGGATAATAGACATTCAAAAAAATCTTCTTCTAACTAGAATAGAAGGAGTTAAAGTATTTCCGAATTATTTTATAAGAAATATTGCATCAAACGAAAATCCAAAACAGATAACTTTTCTTTCAAGTCCGTACAAGTCATTTGAAAACGTTTCAAAACAAAAAATCTTTTACAAACGGGAAGACGGAGTTGATCTTTCTGCGACTTTATATCTGCCGGCAGGTTACGATAAATCGAAAGGAAGATTACCAATGCTAATGGAAGCATATCCGACTGAATTTAAAGATGCGAGTGCCGCCGGTATGGTGAGGGATTCACCATACCGTTTTGTTTCTCTCAATTACGGTTCACCTGTATTCTGGGCTGCACGCGGTTATGCTGTTATGGAAGGAGCCGCATTCCCGATAATTGGAAAGGGGAATGAAGAGCCGAACGATACTTACATTGAACAATTAGTTGCCAACGCACGCGCCGCAATTAAAGCAGTTGATGATATGGGTGTTGTGGATCCCAAGCGCGTTGCGGTTATGGGACATTCATACGGCGCATTCATGACTGCAAATTTACTGGCGCATTCAAATTTGTTTGCGGCGGGAATTGCACGCAGTGGAGCTTACAACAGAACATTAACACCGTTCGGTTTTCAAGCGGAAGAGAGAACTTACTGGCAGGCAAAAGATGTGTATGATAAAATGTCTCCATTCAATTATGCCGATCAGCTTAAAACTCCGATTTTATTGATTCACGGTGAGCTTGATAACAACAGCGGAACATTTCCAATTAACAGCGAAAGAATGTTTGCGGCATTAAAAGGTCTTGGTGGAACTGCACGATTGGTATTTTTGCCGTATGAATCTCACGGTTACGCTGCAAAAGAAAATATTCTGCACATGTTATGGGAAATGGATTCCTGGTTAGAGAAGTATGTAAAGAACCGAAAATAATATTAGGTTGATTTGAAAAAGCCATCTTAATCTGATGGCTTTTTCTTTTTAAAGAATAATTATTCGATGTAATTCACAGCCGAGCTTTTGCTTATATTTACAATAACAATAAGAAGAGAAGAAGTGACAAAAATATTATTAAGAAAAAATGAAGAACGCAGAGTAAAACAAGGACATCTTTGGATATTCAGCAATGAAATAGAAAAGGTTGACGGACAAGCTTCCAATGGTGAAGTTGTTCAAGTGTTTGATTCTAAAAATAATTTTATAGGCAGCGGATTTTATAATGCTAATTCGCTTATAGCTGTAAGAATCATTTCATATAAAGAAGAAGTTGATTTGGCAAAACTTTTACGCGACCGCTTGCACTCAGCATATAACTTTAGAAAAACTGTTTATCCAAACCGGGAATCTTTCCGGATGGTCTTTAGCGAAAGTGATTTTTTACCCGGACTTATTATTGATAAATACAACGATACATTCGTTCTTCAAGTCTATTCCGCGGGTATTGAAAGAGAGATCGGACTTATTGTAAAAGTTTTGGCGGAAGATTTTTCAGCAAAAAATATATTTTCTAAAGGAGAAGAATATTTCCGTAAGCTGGAAGGATTGCCGATCGAGAACAATGTTTATTTAGGCGAGATGAACGAAGAAATTATTTATGACGGTGTTGTTAAATACAAAATAAATTTTTCAACGGGACACAAGACCGGTTTCTACTTTGACCAATGTGATAACCGGGATTTCCTCGGTAAATTCTGTAAAGATAAATCCGTACTTGATTGTTTTTGCAATTCCGGAGGTTTTGGTTTACATGCTGCTAAAGGAGAAGCTAAATCCGTTGAGTTTGTTGATTCATCATCCGAAGAATTGAAAAATGTAAAAGAAAATTTTTCTCTTAATGGATTTAACAGCCAAGCCGATTTCATCCAATCGGATGTTTTTGATTATTTGGAAAAATGTAAAACTGAGAAAAAAACTTTTGATGTGATCAATTTAGATCCGCCGGCGTTCGCAAAAAATAAAAGGACTATAGCCACTGCTCTCAAAGGCTACGAAAAGGTAAATCGTCTTGCATTGGAATTGTTAAATGATGGCGGATTATTGTTTACTTCGTCTTGCTCACATCATGTGAAAACAGAAATGTTTTTAGACGCTGTTAATAGCGCAGCACTAAAAGCTGGAAAGCAAATTCAACTTTTTTATTTTAACAATGCTTCTTTAGATCATCCGTCGCTTCCGGTGATGGATGAAACGGTTTATCTAAAATTTGCGGCTTTCAGAGTTTCATCCAAATAAAAAAATGCTGGGAAGTTTTTCCTCAGCATTTCTAAGTGAATCAATTTAGAACCTTTTTCATTCTGTCTTTAATATTCCTAACGCGCTCAAAAGTCCAAACTGTCTAAAGACGTAGTTGGATTCAGCAGCGATAGTATTATTGCTGGCTTGAAGGTAATCTCTGTAAGCCTGCTGTTGATCAATAAAGGTTGCGGTACCAAGAACATAAGAATCTTTTTTGATTGACCATGTTTCTTTTGCCGATTTCAAAGCAGCTTTTGAAACTTCTAATTCTAATTTTGCCGATTGCAGATCAATCACTGCATTTTTAACATCGCTTTTAATCTGTCTTTCTAACGCAGCTAAATCTTCATTACTGTTTTTTATTTGTACCTGCGCTGACTGTGTCGAAAATTCAGTATTCCATCTGGAAAAAATTGGCAAGCTGAAAGAAAGTCCAAGACTATAAACTTTTCGATTGAAAAGATCTGATGGCTGTGTAGCGCTTGTTGAAAAGTTGTAGTTGCCGGATAGACTTGGCAAGAAACCGCTTTTTGCAATTGTCAATTGATACTCGGCACTCACCAATTGAGCTTTTTGGCTTTTGTAATCGTTTCTGTTATTAAGCGCAGTTTGGTAAACACTATCCATGTTGTTCAAATATGCTGCGGTTTCTGGTATATAAGCAGAATCCATCTCGAATGTATATTCTTTCAATACATCTTTAGATAAATAATTCAACAAATTGATTTTTGCTTTCTCATAATTGTTCTTTGCCTGCAAATATGAAAGCTGGGAATTGGATGTCTGATATTCTTGCGAATACAGATCGGCATTCGCTACCATTTTTAAGTCGTACATCTCTTTTACTTTTTGAAGCATATTTGTGTTATACTTTTGATCTTCTTTTTGAAAACTAAGTATCTTTTCATTATTAACGACTGTAACAAAAAGATTTACAGTTTGTAACACAACATCCTGACGTAATTTATTCAAATCATACTTAGCTGTTTGCAGATCATTTTTCTTCTGGTTCAATGTGGTAATGTTTGAAAGTCCGTCAAAAAGGGTAACGTTTCCTCCGAGAGAAACGCTATAATTTCTTGAGTCGGTTTCTGTAGCCGGAAGATTTTGCGGCTGACCATAAAAATCAAGAACGGTACTTCCCGAACTGCTTGTTCGCTGCCAGTTCCATCCGCTGTTAAGATTTAATGTCGGCAGAAATGTTCCGTACGCATTCTTCACTGCTGCATTGGATGTTTCTAAATTATTGCTGCTTTTTACAATTGATGTGTTTTGATTTAATGCGGTTGTAATAGCACTGCTCAAAGTAATTTTTTCTTGTGCATTAACTTGAATTAAACTCGTCAATGTGAAAATAGAGATGAAAATTATTTTTACATACTTCATCAGATCATCCTAAAATTTATTAATAAACAAAATTGTTTTTTACTCATACCTTAGTGCATCAATTGGATTAAGAGCAGATGCCTTTCTCGCCGGATAAAATCCGAAAAATATTCCAATGGCTCCCGCAAACCCAAATGCTATCATTATAATTTGTGGTCTAATATATGCCGATTGATCTGTGTAATGATTTAATATATAAGCTATCAAGAAGGATAGAGCAACTCCTATTACTCCTCCTGATAGACTTAGAACAATCGCCTCGGTTAAAAACTGAACTAGAATATCTGAAGCCCGTGCGCCTACAGATAATCGTATTCCAATTTCTCTGGTCCTTTCCGTTACGGAAACAAGCATGATATTCATAATCCCGATTCCTCCTACAACAAGCGAAACACCTGCAACAGACGCAAGTAGAATTGTTAAGATACGTGACGTAGCAGTTGCGGTCTCAGATAAATCAGATTGATCTTGAATAGTAAAATCATCTTCTTCACCTGGGGTTAATTTGTGCGATTCTCTCATTATACTTCTTAATTCTGCTATTACAGCAGGGATTCTATCGTTAGAGATTGCACTTACTTGTATAGAACCGATACGCATATGATCTCCGGAGAGCCGGTCACCAACTGTTCTGGACGGAGCCAAAATAATATCATCATTACTCGTACCTTGCGCGCTTTGTCCTTTTGGTTTAAGTGTGCCAATTACTCTAAACGGAACGCTTCGAATTCTAATTTGTTGTCCTACCGGGTCGCTGTTTGGAAATAAATTTTTAACTATATCTGCACCGAGAACACAAACTTTAGACCTTGCCATGACATCTCTTTCTGTAAAAAATTCACCGCTTGCTAATGGCCAAGATCTTATATCAAGATAATCGGGTGAAACGCCTTGTATTCTTGTAAACCAATTTCCCACACCGCCAATTACTTGCCCTCCCGAAAATACAATTGGGGTAACGCCTTTAACTAGAGTTGCTTCGTTTTTAATTTTATCAACATCATCCCAAGTAAATCTGTTAAAAGTTCCGGAACCTCTATTAACACCGCCGGTTGTTGAAGCGCCGGGCGTAATAATAATTAGGTTAGAACCGAGTGATGCAATCTGCTGTTCAACTTTTAACTGAGCCCCGTCTCCAATAGCAACCATCACTACTACAGCTGCAACACCTATGATAATACCAAGGGCAGTAAGCAGACTTCTCATTCGCGATTTCATAATGCTTCTTGTTGCAACTTTTAATATAATTTTAGCTTTCATAAATGATTCCTTCTATTCTGATATTTCAGCTGCAGCTTTAACTCTTATTAATTCTTCTTCAGCATTAAGCCGGTCTTTGATTATAGTATCTTTTATAACTCTGCCGTCTCTCATTTCAATTATTCTTTTAGCAAAAGCGGCAAAATCTCTTTCATGAGTAACCATTACAATTGTGATTCCCTCATCATTTAATTTTTGAAAGAGATTAAATACTTCCACAGAAGTAACACTATCCAAGTTGCCGGTAGGTTCATCTGCTAAAATCAAAGATGGTTCGTTAACCAAAGCTCTTGCAAGGGCAACTCTTTGCTGTTGACCTCCGGAAAGCTGACTTGGTATGTGATCCATTCTATCCCCAAGTCCTACTCTCTTCAGTGCCTCCGAAGCCTGTTTTTGATGATCTTTAATTTTCTCTAACCGGTCGTACATCAACGGGAGTTCAACATTTTCAAGTGCGGTTGTTCGCGGTAATAAATTGAATCCTTGAAAAACAAAACCAATCTTCTGATTACGAATATGAGCGTATTCATTTTGAGGAAGTTTGCTTGTATTAATGCCGTCAAGAATATAATCGCCTGAAGTAGGCATATCCAAACATCCTAACAAATTCATTAGGGTTGATTTTCCGGAACCTGAAGCGCCCATGATTGCAACAAATTCACCTTTATGAACATTAATGTTAACTGATTTCAAAGCGTGAACATCAACTTCGCCAACAGTATATGTTTTAGTGAGATTAACAGTTCTAATTAAAATATTTTCCAAAGTTTGTCTCCTAATTAAAATCCTCTGCCAGGACCGCGGTTACCACCCTGAGTTGGGTTAAATGGATTTGTACTTGCCGAAGCAGGAGAATCATCTTCAATAATTCCTGTTATAACTTTCATTCCTTCTTTTAGATTTCTGCTTCTAACAATTTCTGTATTTTTCCCATCTGTTAATCCTGCAACGAACATACCCATCTGCAATTTATTGTTTTCATCAAAATACCAGACTCTGTTTGCATTATTACGTCTTCTTTGTCCGCCGTTAGCTCCGCCCATTGCAAAGTTTCCGCCACCGCCCGATCCTTGACCAACTTGTCCTCCGCCTCTTTCTTGCATTTTTTTCTTTACGCTATCCGGTAGATTTGCCAATTCTTTTTCTCTGTTCTTTTGATATTCTGCAACCATGTCATCTGTAGGTTGAAACCGCAAAGCTACATTGGGTACAAGAAGAACGTTTTCTCTAAAGTCAACATAGAAATCAACAGTCGCGGTCATTCCCGGCAATAAAAGTTTATCTTTATTCTCAGCTTTAACAACCACAACGTAGCTGACCACGTTTGATACAACGTTTGGATTCAATCTGATTTGGTCCACTTCACCGTCAAACCTTTTATTTGGCTGAGATTGAACTGTGAACTGAACTTTTTGCCCCATTTTAATCTGTCCAATGTCGCTTTCATCAACATTAGTTAATATGCGCATTGATGAAAGGTCTTCGGCAATTGTATAGATAGTTGGTGATGATAAACTAGCTGCTACGGTTTGACCTTCTTCGACCGCTCTGTTTATAACTGTTCCAGAGATAGGCGCATATATATAAGCGTAGTTCAAATTTAATTTTGCTCTTTCAAGGGCAGTCAAAGCAGATTTTTTAGCAGCAAGTAATACTTGCACATTTGTTTTAGATGCTATAAAATCCACTTCGTTCATAAAATTCTTTTCATATAGCTGTTTATTTCTTTCATGAACAGCAACAGCTTGATCGTATTGTGCATTGGCTCTATCAAGGTTCGATTGGGCATCTCTTACAGATGCTGCCAAAACTACTGTATCTAGTACTGCAATCAATTGTCCTTTTCTAACCTGGCTGTTGAAATCCACAAGAAGTCTATCAATTTTACCGGAGACTTGTGTTCCAACGTCAACGGTTTTTATTGCTTGGATTGTTCCTGAACTACTGATGATAACATTTAAATTACCTTTCGAAATCTGTGCGTAGCTGAATTTTGTCGCTTTATCACCACCGCCGAAAAACAAAAAATACGCAACTACTAATAAACCTATAATTACTGCTGAAATAATGATTGTTTTCTTTTTCATATTTGTTCTCAAGTTCTATGTATGATTTTTAATTAGAAATAAATTTATTGCTGTCTGTTTCTGCCTTGTCCCTGCATTCTGTTCTTTCTTTCTTCTATCATCTTTTTAAGTTCTTCTTTCTGAGCCGGTTTTAAGATTTTCATGATCTCATCATTTGTTCCTTGGTTGATTTTCATCATTTCTTCTCTAAAATTATCTCTGTTACCGCTGTCTCTCATCTCCTGCATCTTCTTTTCCGCCTTAACTAAAATGGCATCAACTTTTTTAGTCTGATCTGCATTCAATTTGAGTCTTTCTTGATATTGTTTAACTCTTTCTTCGTGTGTCATCCGTCCTTGGGCAATCATAGCCGTTGAAGAGACAAAAAGAATTAAAGCGAAAAATAAAATTACCCGTTTCATTTTTTACTCCTTATTATGTTTGTTCATAAAAAAACTTTTTCAGCCGATTATATTTTGTTCACTGCTTATACACTTCGTAAATAGTACTGGTTTAATCAAAAATTATCTGCTAAAGCTGTCGTATTAGTCCTACAATTTTCTATTTCTTCATATTTGCTAAAATTTACGCACTATTATTAGCGATGTTACTGTTAATAGTCCAGGAGACGAAAAATTTTTAAGATTTTTTAACATTTGAAAAGGGTGTCGGATTAAGACTTCGCAATTCTATTTTGCATTTTCTTATATTTGCCCGGCAAAAAAATCTACAGCTGTTAACAGATTTTAACTAATTCTACGAAACCCAATCGAGTTTCGGTTTGTAGAAAAACATCAGAATTATAAAAACAGTGAGGGTTCAAATTGGATATTACAGCACTCAATGAAAAAATTAGAAGAGAGAGCGAGTTCATTGATGTTCTTTTCAACGAAATTGGTAAGACAATTGTTGGACAGAAAACAATGCTTGAGCGTCTTGTTGTTGGTTTGCTTGGCAACGGGCACGTTTTGCTTGAAGGTGTACCGGGTTTAGCAAAAACTCTTGCAATCAAATCTCTTGCGGCTTCAATGAAAGCAAAATTTCAGCGCATACAATTTACTCCGGATCTTCTTCCGGCAGATTTAGTTGGAACATTGATCTACAATCAAAAAGACGGAAACTTTGCTATTAAGAAGGGACCAATCTTTGCCAACTTTATTCTTGCCGATGAAATTAACCGTGCGCCCGCTAAAGTTCAAAGTGCGCTTCTTGAAGCGATGCAGGAGCGGCAAGTTACAATCGGTGAATCAACTTTTAAGCTGGACGATCCGTTTCTTGTTCTCGCTACACAAAATCCTATTGAGCAAGAAGGAACATATCCTTTGCCGGAAGCTCAAGTAGACCGTTTTATGCTCAAGGTGAAGATTACTTATCCAAGCCGTGAAGAAGAACAGAAAATTATGAAGATGAATACGACTTCCGATAATCCAACAATTAATGCAGTAATAAATCCGGAAGATATTTTAAGAGCGCGCAAACTTGTTCAAGAAATTTATGTTGATGAAAAAATTGAGAAATATATTCTTGATATAGTTTTTGCAACCAGAAACCCAAAAGATTTTGGCTTAGATGAATTAACAGATCTAATCAGTTACGGAGGATCGCCCCGCGCGTCCATAAATCTTGCATTAGGTGCACGTGCTATGGCTTTTATTCGCCGCAGAGGTTATGTAATTCCGGAAGATGTTCGTTCTATTTGTGCAGATGTAATGCGTCATCGTATTGCGGTTACATACGAAGCAGAAGCAGAAGATATCTCTTCCGAAACAATTATTTCCAAGATACTTAATAAAATTGAGGTTCCTTGATTTTAGTTCTTAATCTTAATCGTAATCTTGCTTTTTATCTGAAGCCTAGAGCATGATTAAGAATAAGAGCAAGATCAAGAAAAATATTCGATGTTAACAAAAGAACTACTCAAACAAGTAAAACAGATAGAGATTCGCACTCGAGGAGTTGTGAACGATGTCTTCTCCGGTGAATACCATTCGGTTTTCAAAGGAAGAGGAATGGAATTCTCGGAAGTCCGTGAATATAATTTCGGTGATGATATACGTAATATAGATTGGAATGTTACTGCACGGTTCGGTCATCCTTTCATTAAAATATTTGAAGAAGAACGTGAATTAACTGTAATGCTGCTTGTTGATATGAGCGGTTCGCTCGTATTTGGTTCTGTTGAAAAAACGAAACAACAAATTGCCGCAGAGCTGAGCGCAATACTTGCATTCTCTGCATTGAAGAATAACGATAAAGTCGGATTAATTTTATTCACTGATAGAATTGAAAAATTTGTTCCGCCAAGAAAAGGGAAAAGCCACTCGCTTAGAATTATAAGAGAAGTTCTTTCCTTTGAACCGCAGGGAAAGACAACAAGCATTCGTCATGCGTTAGAATATTTCAATCATACTATTAAGAAGAAAGCGATTGTATTTTTAATCTCCGATTATATTGACAGCGGTTACGAAAAAATCTTACGGATTGTTGGAAAGAAGCATGATTTAATCGGCGTTGTTCTGCGAGATATCCGCGAAAAATCTTTAATTGATGCCGGTTTAATTAAATTCCGCGATGCTGAAACCGGCGAGATCCGTTTCTTAGATACCAGCGATAAGTCGGTTCGTAAATCTATAACAGATGAACATAAACGATGGATGGAATACCGCAAGCAGCTTTTCCTTTCTAGCAGATTGGATTCAATTGATATTGAAACATCCGGATCATACATAAAGCCGCTTGTTGATTTCTTTAAGCTGAGGGAAAAAAGATGGTAAAATTCTTACGGCTCTCTTTTGTCTGGATTCTCTTCTCTCTTTCTTTTGTAAATGCACAGAATATATCAGTTAGTGCAACTACAGATACTACAATTTATAAAGTCGGCGATTTTATAAAATATCAGATCGAAATAACCCATGAGAAAGGAATTGTAGTTTATCTTCCATCGGTTAAAGACAGCATTAAAACTCTCGACTTCATTCAAACGTTGCCGGCAGAAAAAAATGAAGCCAATAATAAAGTTATTGAACGGTACCGTTTCATCTTTTCGAAATATGATTCGGCTCAAGTAACAATCCCTGCTGTTACCATTGCTTATACGGAATGGAACTCGGTCAAAAAAAATATAAAGACAAATCCTATTACCATCACGGTTCGCACATTACCAGTTAATACTCAGGAAGATATTCGTGATATTAAAGAGCCGCTTAAACTGCCTTTAAACTGGCTCTTAATTGGGCTTATAGTTTTTCTGATTTTCGCATTGCTAGTTGCCGCGTATTTCATATACAGATTTTATAAAAAGAAAAATGCGTTGAAAGAAAGTATAATACCGGAAGTAAAAATTCCGCCGCATGAAATTGCGCTTGCTAAACTTGCCGAGTTGGAACAAAAGAAATTATGGCAGAATGGTTTAGTAAAACAATTTCACAGTGAAGTAACCGAAATCGTCCGACAGTATTTTGAAGACCGATTCAACTTCCGCGCTTTGGAAATGACATCCGCAGAAATTCTTGCTGTGTTAAGTTATATGGAAGACGGTAAGAAGATAGCCGGAACATCTGAAAATTTCTTTAGCAACGCGGATCTTGTAAAGTTTGCAAAATTTGAACCGATGCCTAAAATAAATGAAGAGATGATGAAGCAAGCATACGATATTGTTAATCTAACTATTCCGGCACCTGCGCCGCAAATTGTAAGCGAGGAGAAAAATGTTCAGTGATGTAACATTCGCTTATCCTTTTGTCTTGTGGCTTTTGCTTCTTGTGCCGGCACTTGCATACTGGTATTGGAAAAAGAAAGATAAAATTTCTCCCGATTTTACTTACTCATCAATACAAATTTTCGGCAATATTCCTAAAAAGTTAAAAGAGAAACTTGCAGATCTTCCCGCATGGCTAAAGATAGCCTCACTTGCTTTTTTTATAGTTGCCGCGGCTCGTCCGCAAAGTTTTTCAAGCGGAGAAAATCTTCATACGGAAGGAATAGATATTGCCATGGTACTCGATATCTCCGGCAGTATGCTTGCGGAAGATTTTAAACCTAACCGCGTTGAAGCCGCAAAAAAAGTTATTGATGATTTCATTGCCGGAAGAACAAATGATAGAATAGGGCTTGTAATTTTTTCCGGAGAAAGTTTTACACAATGCCCGCTCACGGTAGATTATTCGGTTCTTCGTGGATTGCTCAAAGAAATTCATACCGGAATGATTGAAGACGGAACCGCAATTGGAAATGCTATTGCTAACGGTGTTAATAGATTGAAAGACAGCAAATCAAAAAGTAAAGTAATGATTCTCTTGACAGATGGCGTGAATAACCGCGGCGAAGTTGATCCTCTTACTGCAGCACAGATAGCTCAGAAATTTGGAATTAGAATTTATACTGTCGGTGTTGGAACTGTCGGCGAAGCACCGTACCCGTTTCAAACGCCTTTTGGAGTTCGTTACCAGATGGTTCCGGTTGAGATTGATGAAAATATTTTACAGCAAATAGCTAAAATCACCGGAGGGAAATATTTCCGTGCGACCGATAATAGAAAATTAGTTCAGATTTACGATGAGATTGATAAGTTGGAAAAAACCCGTGTTGAAGTTACATCATACAGACAGGCGAAAGAACTTTTTTACGGCTGGGCATTCATCGGTTTGTTTCTTCTTGTAGCGGATATTGGTTTATCAAGAACATATTTGAGAAAACTGCCGTGATACGATTTGCAAATAGCGAATATCTTTATCTGCTCTGGATTATTCCGGCGTTAATAGCTTTGTATTGGTTCACAATGCAAAAGCAGAATAAGATTCTTGAAAAGTTTGCCGGCACAAAAATGCACGACGTGCTTTTCCCGCTGAGAAGTAAACTAAAATCTTCTCTCAAATTTGGAATAACTCTTTTTGCTATTCTCTTAATAATTATTGCGCTGGCTAATCCGCAAGTGGGAACAAAGATTGAGGACGTTAAGCAGATAGGAATTGAAGTATACATTTTATTGGATGTTTCTAAAAGTATGGCGGCGGAAGATATTAAACCAAGCCGTTTGGAAAAAGCAAAGTTCGAAATCTCAAAACTCATTCAAAAATTGCAAGGCGATAAAATCGGGCTAATTGTATTTGCAGGTGAAGCATATATTCAATTTCCTCTAACATCGGATTACTCTGCTGCAAATTTATTTTTGAACGCTGTTGATTTTAATTCCGTGCCGCAGCAGGGAACTGCAATAGGTCCGGCTATAGACCTAGCATTAAAATCATTTCGCTATGATGGCGATACAAAGAAAGCTATTGTAGTAATTACAGACGGAGAAGACCACGAAGGTAATATTGAATCTGCTCTTGATGAAGCAAAGTCGAAAGAAGTTTCTATTTACTCAATAGGATTTGGTTCGCCTGCCGGTGTGCCTATTCCCGAATACAATGATTCCGGTGCGCAGATTGGATACAAGAAAGATAAAGAAGGAAATATTGTCTTAACCAAACTTGATGAAACTATATTAAAGACAATTTCCGAAAAGACAAATGGAAAATATTACCGCGGCAGCAATACCGAGGATGAGCTTGATGCAATATATAACGACTTAGCAAAAATTCAACAGTCCGAATACGGCTCGAAACGAATAACAGATTATGAAGACAGATTTTATTATTTCTTAATTCCCGCTCTCTTAATTTTGATTGGTGAATTTTTCATCTCTTCGAACAAATCAAAATGGCTCGCAAAATTCGAAAAGTTGCGCGAGGTAAAACAATGATGAAAAAAAACTTTTTATTAGTTGGATTGCTATTATTAACGTCGGTTATCTCCGCTCAAAGTAAAAGAAGTCTGAACAATGATGGCGTAGATCTTTACAAAGAAAAAAAATATACAGACGCAGAAGTAAAATTCAAAAAAGGTTTGGAAAAAGATCCGGAAATGTTCCAAGGGCATTTTAATCTTGGCGATGCTTATTATAAAGAAGGACGTTACGATGAAGCGATACAAGCTTATAAAAATTCTTTGCAGTTTACAGATGATAAAGAAAATCAAGCAAAAGTTTATCATAACATTGGAAATTCTTTACTGAAACAGAAGAAATATCAAGATGGAATTGGCGCATATAAAAATTCTCTCAAACAGAACCCGAACGATCTTGAGACAAAATATAATCTTTCTTACGCGCTGGATATGTTGAAGCAAAATCAACAGCAGAAGCAGAATAAGAACGATAAAAATAAAGACAAGAATAAAGATCAGCAGAAAGATCAACAGAAGCAGAATCAAGATCAGAATGACAAGAACAAAGACAAACAGCAACAGCAAAATCAGCAGCAGCAACAGCAGAAAAACCAAATATCTAAAGAAGAAGCACAGAGAATTTTGGATGCATTAAAGAATAATGAAACAGATACTCAGAAAAAACTGAGAAAGGTAAAAGGTAAACCGGTTGCAACCGATAAAGACTGGTAATCAGATAGTATCAAGTATCGAGAATTAAAATGCAAAAAAGTGATTCAAAAAAAATTTTATTAACCGTAATATTTTTTCTCTGCGGACTTTTTATTCAATCAATTAACGCCCAGCAATTCGGCGCTACGGTTGATAAAACTACCGTGGGGCAGTATGACCGCTTTCAAGCTTATTTTACTTTTGAAGGCGGAGACGTAAACGGACTGAGTAATTTCCGCCCTCCGGCTTTTAGCGGATTCAAAATATTGAGCGGACCGAATCAATCCAGCAGCATGCAGTATATCAACGGAAAAGTTTCCGGTTCAATCACGTTCTCGTATATTTTACAGCCAAGCTCAATGGGCGAATTTACAATTGCTTCCGCATCTGTTGATTATAGCGGAAAAACTTATCACACACAACCGATAAAAGTCAAAGTTGAGAAGGGAACGCCGCAGCAGCAAAGGGAAAGTACCGGCGGATATTCTCAAGAAGAACTTGCAAAAAATGTTTTCATTGTTGCCGAGGCGAACAAAACGCGCGCACTTCTTGGCGAACAAATAACAGTTACTTATAAACTTTATACAAAGCTGAATATTGCTTCTCCGCAAGTTTCCAAACTTCCTTCGTATGAAGGATTCTGGGCGGAAGAAGTTGGTCCTATTCAAAATATCAACTTTGAAATTGGAATGTATAAAGGGGAAAGATACCGCGTTGCAAAAATCAAACAAGTCGCACTCTTTGCTTCAAAGACAGGTACGCTTTCCGTAACACCTTTCGAATTGAGTATACCTGTGATTGTTAAAAAGAAGAAAACCGGCAATGATGTTTTCGATGAATTTTTTAATGATTCATTCTTCGGAAGAACTGAGACAGTTGATTTTGCCGCAAAGTCGAACACAATCAAAGTTGAAGTTTCTCCTCTTCCTTCAAACGCCCCTGCTTCATTTAGCGGTGCCGTAGGAGATCTGAACTTTAAAGCGGAAATTGATAAGAAAGATGTTGTTACAAATGAAAGCATAACGCTAAGATTAACCTTAAGCGGTAATGGAAACATAAAGCTATTAAAAGTTCCCGAGCCGCAGCTTCCGAGCGGTTTTGAAAAATATGAACCGAAGACTGTTGAGAACATTAATAGAGGTGCTGTAATATCCGGTCAGAAAATAATTGATTACTTAATCGTTCCCCGCACTGCCGGAGAGAAAGAAATTCCTCCAATCGAGTTTACTTATTTCAATCCGTCATCGCGCAAGTATGTTACTTTAAAATCGCAGCCGTTCAAAATAAATGTTCGTCAAGGTATAGCAGGCAATGAAACTGCTTCGCAAGGATTTGTAAGAGAAGATGTAAAACTTCTAAGCGAAGATATTCGGTTTATAAAGACATCGGATTTTAATCTTGAACCTCGCCAGGAAATTTCTCTTATTAAGCCGTGGTTCTGGTTTTCTATTATTCTTCCTTTCTTCGGAATGATCGGCACGTTTGTATTTAAGAGAAGACATGATAAACTTTCCGGCAATGTTAAGTTGATGCGGTATCAGAAAGCAGAGAAAGCAGCCCGCAAGAGATTAAAACTAGCCAAGGACGCGCTCGATAAAAATAATACGACAAATTTTTATTCTGAATTATCATCGGCTCTATTCGGCTATCTTGAAGACAAACTGGGAATACAAAAATCTGAATTTACACTCGAAGGAGCTGTTGAAAAACTTTTGCAAAGAAATATTGATTCTACTTTGAATGACCGCGTTAAGAGAATTGCAGAGAAATGCGAATACGCCCGCTTTGCGCCGGAAGGTGAAACATCTGCCGTTGCGCCTGAATTTTATGATGAAACCGTTAAGGTGATTATAGAAGTAGATTCGTCACTTGATGCGAGGGAAAAAAGATGATTACAAAATCGGTGAAAATATTTGTTGTTTCCCTAACGGCACTGGCGTGGTTAATAAGCAATAATTTGCTTGCTCAGTCGCCAGATGATTTGATGAAGAGTGCAAATAAATTTTATCAAGACGGAAATTACCAACTAGCGGTTGAATCATATCAAAAAATATTAGGACAAGGATTTGAAAGCGGAGCGCTTTATTATAATCTTGGCAACGCATACTTCAAAACCGGCAAACTCGGTTATGCAATTTTCAGTTACGAAAAAGGATTAAAGATAGATCCAAACGACGAAGACCTATCGTATAACTTGAAAATTGCCAATTCAAGAACTGTTGATAAGATTACAGAATTGCCAAAGTTGTTTCTCGTCTCGTGGTGGGATGGGTTAGTTACGTCGTTAAACGTTTCCGGCTGGTCTTTTATTGTAATTATTATTTTCTGGATTTTACTTGCAAGCATTGCTGTCTATTTTTTCTCGCGCAGAGCAATTCTTCAGAGGATTTCTTTTCTAAGCAGTTCAACTTCGCTTGCTTTATTAATTATTGCAGTCGTTTTACTTGTCGCTCGTGTTAACCGTGAAGCAGCAACCAACTACGGAATATTGTTGGAACAAACCTATCCGGTTAAAGTTTCCCCAGATTCCAAAAGCAACGACGCATTTGTTATTCATGAAGGGATAAAATTTGCGATTGAAGATCATGTGAACGACTGGACAAAGATCCGCCTAATTGACGGAAAGGTTGGCTGGATTCAAAAGAACGTCTTTGGACAGATATAGTTTGGACAACACTCAAGCCAAAAAATACAGTAATACAAAACTAATTCTTGGAATAGCTGAAGCGGTTATTTCATTTGTTCTTCTATTTCTTTTTGTGTGGCTTGGCTTCAGTGCGCAGCTCGAAAATTATTTGCGGCTATCAATCTCGAACGATTATCTTCTCCTTTTATCTTACGTTTTAATCTTAGGAATTTTCTCTTCTGTTTTTTTCTCTCCGCTTAATTATTATACCGGATTTTATCTAGAGCACAAATACAATCTCTCAAATCAAACATTCTGGAAATGGATTTGGGAAGGTATGAAAGAAACTTTGATAGGAAGTGTAATCGGTATTCCGCTATTGCTTCTTTTTTATTTTGTCTTGAAAAGTTTCGGTATGATGTGGTGGCTTCCGTTAGCAGTGCTGATGTTTATTCTATCAGTTGTATTCGCTCAAATAGTGCCGATAATCATTCTGCCGCTCTTCTACAAAATTACGCCGATAGAAAATGATGATCTGAAAGAAAGAATTGTTACACTTAGCAAAGATGCCGGATTAAAAGTGCAGAATGTTTTCAAGTTCAATATGAGCAAGAATACAAAGAAAGCGAACGCTGCCTTTACCGGACTTGGTAAGACAAAGAGAATCCTTCTTGGCGATACTCTGCTGGATAATTATACCAATGATGAAATTGAAACCGTTATTGCGCATGAACTTGGACATTACAAGAAAAAACATATCATTAAAAATATTGCTATAGGAACGATCTCAAGCTTTTTAACTTTTTTCCTAATTGCCCAGCTTCATAAATTGTCCCTAAGTTTGTTTGGTTTTACAGAGATAGTTCAAATATCTTCGCTTCCGCTTCTTGCATTGTGGGGCGCACTAATCGGATTGATTCAAACTCCAATCTCAAATTTTATATCACGTAAATTCGAATATGAAGCGGATGAATATGCGGTAACTGTAACAAACAAAAAAGAATCTTTTATAAATACATTAGAAAAATTAACCGATCAAAATCTTGGCGACTGCGAACCGCTTCCGATAGTTGAGTGGTTTTTCTACAGTCATCCCTCAATCAAAAACAGAATTGCGGCAATTCAGTTATTTACTTCTCACTTAGAAAAATGATTTTATTACTTATATTTGCAGTGAATCAAGAGAAGAAATCATTGTAAATGTTAAGAAGAATCAAACGCCTAATTTGGATTAATCTACTGCTGGCATTTATGCTTTCGGGCTGTAAATTTGACGGCGGACCGACTGACATTTCACAAACAGACGCGGCAATTCCAACTGCTATACAACCGCTTGACAATTCGAACGATCAAAATATTATTCAAACATTGAAATGGGATTCTTTTAATGCAGTCTCTTATGATCTCTATTTTGATAAAGGAAATCCGCCTCTTCAAATTATAGCATCTAAAATCACTCAAAAGTTCTTTACTCTTACTAGTTCTTTGGATTACTATTCAACTTATTACTGGCGAGTGGTCGCAAATTTTTCCGATGGCTCTCAAAAAAGTTCTCCCGTGTTCAAGTTTAAAACTGCTCCAAATCTTAATCCCAGCCAGGCGGGATACGCGTTGTATCTGAAAAAGCAGGAAACTCAGTTGCCGAATAATGTTATCTTATCATTCCAAGTTGTTGATTTATTTAATGCAGGCGTTACAACTTTGAGCCGGGACGATTTTGAAATTTACGAAGACGGACTTCCTCTGCAATCCGAATCTTTTGCGGATTTAAAAAGAGTAACTCAACTGCCGAACAAAATTAGAACAGTATTAATGCTGGATAACAGCACAAGTCTTACTAACACCGAAGTAGATAAAATTAGGAGCGCGGCTTCATCATTTGTGAATAAAATTGCCGCAAACCAGGAAGTTGCAATCTATCAGTTCTCTGAAAACATAGAAATGCTTTCCGATTTTACCGGTAACCAGAATAATCTGAATGTTGCAATTAACAATTACAGAACAGGCGCAAGCACAACAAGTTTGTACAACGCAGTTAAAATAGGCGCTTCTCTTTGGGATGATAAATATTCCGTTGATGGAATTTTACAAGGTACGATGATCATTTTTACAGATGGTAATGAAACTGCTACGCCTACGACAGAAGCTTTGAAAGAAGCAATCAATGCTGTTAGCAATAAATCTGTTTTTACAATTGGGCTAAGCGGCAAAGACCCGCTCGATGTGGAAACTCTAAAGCGATTGGGAACATCCGGTTACTATCCCATAACCGATATCTCACAACTGGATGCTCAGTTTACTCTTATTCAAAATAGTATAAGCCGGAACGCAAATAGTATTTACCAACTAACGTATAAAAGTCCGCGCCGCGGCGGAGATTATGCGCTGACGGTTCGTGTAAAGGGAAATCCTTATACCGGCACTTACTCTTTTATACTTGGAAAATACAGCAGTGCCGGATTTTTTTGAGGTAGTAATATCATTCATAAATGGTAAATCATAAAAACTATGAATAAAATAAAAAAAATAAGTACTAAGGCTTATAAAGCAAAATCAAAAAAATAAAGTTGGATGAAGCTTTTAAAAAAAGTCAATATTCATAACAGGGGTTGAATAATTTTATGTTACCAGAACAAGAGATTATTGATGAAATACTGAATTTTTTCTCAGATAAATTCGAAGTCAAGCTAAATCAGAAAGGATTCAAATATGCAGCTTATAAGAAACAATGGTTAGATAAAATTAATCTCAATGAAAATTCACAAGATGAAGCCAAGACAAAACAAACCGTTAAGAAACTACAAGAGCACATAATAAAACAATTTGGTGCTAAGAGAATAAAGATAGAAGCTAACGTGGCAGAAAATATGACTTTGCGATTTCAGAGTGAAGAAACAAAAGGTTTTGAATTAGACTCTTCAAAGCTAATGGCTTTTGATATCCTTGATGTTCAAACAGGATGTGCAATTGAAATTAGTTTAGCAGATGCTTTTGCCGAATTTTTCAAAGTTGTATTGAAAGGATTATTAGATTCTCGAGTGAAGAAAGTATATTTCTGCATGAGGAATCACAACTATAAATCTACAAAACACGGCTCGGTTGGAAAATCGGGATATATTAAACTGGCAACATCGGCTATGGTCAATCAATACATCCAACTAGCAAAACTTTATAAACTGGAAATTATTCTTATTGACCTCTTTCCTAAATGTAATGTATGAAGATGAAATTAGTAAAAAAAATACAAGCAATGGGTTTTCAAAATAACGATACGATGAGTTTGGAATTTTCTTACTATAAGTACTTAAGGACCTATCGTCAAGTTACATACAACGATTTGGATAAAGAAAACTTAATAGCACTTTTAGAAGATTTACTGAAGTTAGTAAGAGATGTTCCTAAAAATATTAAAAATGACTTAGCAAAATATCTTCGATCTGAAACTAAAGATATTTATGAATATGATTCTCTAGTAAATTTCCTAGATAATCATGTTTTGTTCAAATGCTCAAATTTTTTTGATCCAAAAGATTGTGATATTACAATCGATTATTTCACAACAATGAGGTTAGGAAGTTTAGTAAACTCAAATGAAATATTAGAAAAAATGAATATCTTAAAATTGGTTAGGATATATAGGAATAGAGATAATCTGGGATTAGTTTTAAAATAGATTTACAAGGTGGTAAATGGGAATTTCGCAGCATTACGAAATGTGGTATTTATTTCTGCTCAAGTTATATGGTCGGCTCGGGTAGAAGTTTCAATCAGAAAGGATTTCTTAACAAATTGGATGATATTGACGGATACATTATTTCTGATGTAGAATCATTTCCTAATATAAAATTCTGGATTATTAATAAAAGTGATGTAATAAAATGGTGGAAGAAAGGGGACTTAAATGCTACAACTAAAATATCACGCGCAAAAATTTTGAAATTATTAGAAGAATAATATGTCTATCACAAAAAAAGACGTAGAATATATAGCTCAATTAGCTCGGCTCAGATTCAAAGATGAAGAGTTGGAAAACTTTACTTCCCAGCTAAATGAAATTTTGAATTACGTGGATAAATTAAACGAGCTCGATACGGAAAATGTTGAACCATTATCTCATCCGGTAGAAGAGTTTAATAAATTCCGCGATGACGAACTCAAACCTTCAATAGAAAGGGAGGAAGCATTAAAGAACGCTCCGGATAGAACGGATGAATTTTTCAAAGTACCTAAAGTAATTAATAAAGACTAATACCAGATGATAATTGGAATTATACCCGCACGATTCGCATCAACACGCTTAATGGGAAAACCGCTTGCAGATATTGGCGGTAAACCGATGATTCAGCATACTTACAACAGCGCAAAAAAATCTAAACTGCTGGATAAAGTTGTAATAGCCGTTGATGACGAAAAAGTTTTTAAAGTAGTAAAAAGTTTTGGCGCTGAAGCGTTTATGACGCCGCAGAACTGCGCGAGCGGCTCGGACCGGATAGCGTTTGTAACAGAACAGATTCCGGATGCAACTATCATTGTAAATATTCAAGGCGATGAACCTTTTATTAAAGGAAAAATGATTGACGAGGCAATAGAACCGCTTTTATTCGATAAAAAAGTTAATCTCTCAACTCTTGCACGGAGAATTACAAATGTTGAGGAGATGAAATCTCCATCGGTCGTAAAGGTTGTTTTCGATTATAAAAATTTTGCATTATACTTTTCCCGTTCGCCAATCCCGTTTGTTCGAGAAGCAAAAACAAATCTTGCTCGTATTCAAACGGCGGAAATTTATAAACACATCGGTTTATATGTCTACCGCCGCGATACTTTATTAAAATTTACCGGACTTAGACCGACTGATCTGGAACAGATTGAAAAGTTAGAGCAGCTACGTTTTCTTGAACACGGTTATAAAATGAAAATTGTATTAACCGAGTATGATAGTTTGTCTGTTGATACGCCTAAAGATTTGGAACTTGCCCGGCGTTTCTATGATAAACATTACAAACAGCAAGACAGAAGTTCAAGAAAGTAAGATTGTTAAGGAGGGTTCTCACATAGTGATGGCGATGCCATAAAAATTATCGATTGTAAATATTTAACGCAGAGAACAGAAAGAAAGTGCAAAGCCCGCCTTGACTCGACATAGGCGAGGCAGGTCAGCAGAGGATTTTGATATTTTTATGGCATAAGCCATGCCTATGGCAGAACCGCCCTTAAATTGTCTTTTCACTGCTGCAATGTTATTTTTGAACAGAGGTTTTGAAAATTCTAAGGAGATAATGGATGGAACGAAAGATAAGAGTGCTGGTAGCTAAAGCGGGATTAGACGGACACGATAGAGGCGCAAAAGTAGTTGCTGCGGCTCTTCGAGATGCCGGTATGGAAGTGATTTACACCGGACTTCGCCAAACCCCCGAAATGATTGTTGACGCGGCAATTCAAGAAGATGTTGATGCTATTGGAATTAGCATTCTTTCCGGTGCGCACATGACTATCTTTCCGAGAATACTAAATTTGATGAAAGACAAAGAAGTTAATGATATTCTTCTCTTTGGAGGCGGTATAATTTCAAAAGAAGATTTGGCAAAATTAAAAGAATTAGGAGTAGGAGAATTATTCACCCCCGGCACTTCAACACAAGATATTGTCAAATTTTTAAATGAGTGGACTGAAAATCATCCGCGGAATTAGTTAAAAAATAATTTTCTTCTAAATGCCTCCAATATTAGGAGGCATTTTTGTTTTAGTCTTATTCATTTCTGCCGTTTTTTAAGTGGGATTCTTTATTTATTTTTACAACCGGATTAATTAGAAAAAAATTTTTATGTCAGCAAATTCTAAAAAACGTATTATCTTTTTAGATCTAATGCGTGCATTGGCAGTTCTACTGATGGTTCAGGGACATACAATTGATACGTTCCTTGGAGATCAGTTCAGATCGTTTGATTCGCCCCTCTTCGATATTTGGTTTACTATACGCGGATTTACAGCACCTATTTTTATGTTTACATCCGGTGTTGCGTTCACCTATTTAATGAGATCGAATTCACTACCTTTTTCTCAAAATCCACGTGTTCTTAAAGGATTTCACAGATTTATTATTTTGGTTCTAATCGGTTACCTTCTTCGGTTTCCTACCCCGCGGATGTTTGATTTCAGTCAGGTTACACACGCACAGTGGTTAATCTTTTTTACCGTTGATGCATTACACTTAATTGGATTTGGTCTGTTGTTTATTCTGTTGCTTTCCTTTGTTGCGGAAAAATATAAAGCGAGCGACTATTTAGTCTTTTCATTAGGCGCTTTATTCTTTTTTCTGATGTTCCTCTTTACAGAAAAAATTAATTGGGCAAATTTTTTGCCTATTCCTTTTGCCGCATATTTTTATCACGGCACCGGTTCATTCTTTCCACTTTTCCCATGGAGCGGTTATGTTATTAGCGGTGGAATACTCGGCAGCTATCTTGCAAAAAATCCGATGGCGGTTAACACTAAAAAATTTAGTTACAATTTATTCGGCTTCAGTTTGATCTCTTTGATTATTTGCTTTTTCATTCACCAAATTGAAAACTATTTCTATGGACAAAAAACTTTTTGGACTGATAACACAGCTCTAATTTTTTACCGTCTTGGTGTAATTCTTATGCTTAACAGTGTAATGTCTAACATTGCTCTCAGACTTAAAACCATACCCGAAATTGTTCAGCAAGTAGGAAAGAACACTCTTTTAATCTATGTTGTTCATATTATTATTCTCTATGGCAGTGCTTGGATTCCCGGTTTTGCGATGTTTTATCCCAAGACCTTGAATATTCCTCTCTCTATTCTTGCTGCAATTCTTCTTATTGTTACTATGTTTGGAATGGTAACTTTATTTGAACGGTTAAAAAGTTACCGGCGTAAAAAACTTGTGTCGGTCAAGATTTAATTTTACAGGAGAAATGAGTGAAAAGAAAATCGGAGAATCTTAATCCTGTAATCCTAGAGGATGAAATAAAAATTGAGCACTCTCTCCGTCCCCAAAAATTTAATGAGTTCACCGGTCAATCTAAAATAACAGATAATTTAAAAGTTTTTATCGGCGCCGCAAAAATTAGAAACGAAGGACTCGATCATGTTCTTCTTACCGGACCTCCGGGGCTTGGCAAAACCACACTCGCACATATAATAGCAAATGAACTTGGTGTTAAAATTAAAATTTCGTCCGGACCAGTTTTAGAAAAACCCGGCGATCTTGCCGGTATTTTAACAAACCTTGAAGAAAAATCAGTTCTTTTTATTGATGAAATTCACCGCTTGAGTCCGGTTGTGGAAGAATATCTTTATTCGGCAATGGAAGACTATAAACTAGACATCATGATTGACAGCGGTCCCAATGCTCGCTCTGTTCAAATTAAACTGCCGCATTACACATTGATTGGCGCAACCACCCGCGCAGGTTTATTAACTGCGCCTTTACGCGACCGGTTTGGAATTAAATCCCGTCTCGATTATTATGAAAGCGATCTGATAAAAAAAATAATTCACCGCTCTGCGGATCTTCTCAACATCAAGCTTAATGAAGACGCCGCAAATGAATTAGCAAAACGTTCACGCGGAACACCTAGAATAGCAAACCGTTTGCTGCGGCGGACTAGAGATTTTGCAGATTACGAAATGAAAAAAATAATTGATATCACTATTGCGAAGAAAGCTCTCGATTCTCTCGAAGTAGATGAATTTGGTCTTGATGAAATGGATAAGGAAATAATTCTTACCATCATTGAAAAATTTAACGGCGGACCGGTTGGTTTGAATACCGTTTCTGTTGCTGTAAATGAAGATCCCGGAACGATTGAAGAAGTTTATGAACCTTTTTTAATTCAGCAAGGATTTATACAAAGAACTCCCCGCGGCAGAGAAGCTACAGATCTGGCATATAAACGATTCAATAAAAAACGTGGAATTCAAAAAACTCAAGAAAATCTTTTTGAATAAATAAAGTGGTACTACTATGATCCATGTAAACAAAATTAAAATCGGCAGCAACTCTCCATTTGTTTTAATAGCCGGTCCTTGCGTAATCGAAAACGAAAAAATCACAATGAACACCGCCGAAGAGATAAAAAAAATTACCGGCGACTTAAATATTCCGTTCGTTTTCAAATCCAGTTATAAAAAAGCAAACCGGACAAACATCAACTCCTTTAGCGGGATTCATTTTGAGAAAGCACTTAAAATTTTACAAAAAGTTAAAAAAGAATTTTCCGTGCCGGTATTAACCGACATTCATAATGAAAAAGAAATTGAGGAAGTCTCTCAAGTTGCCGATGTCTTGCAGATACCGGCATTCCTCTGCAGACAAACCGATTTATTACTTGCCGCGGCTAGAACCGGAAAAGTAATTAATGTTAAGAAAGGTCAGTTTCTTGCGCCGGAGGATATGAAACACATTATTCAAAAAATTGAATCTGTAAAAAACAAAAAAATTCTTCTGACTGAACGCGGCACAACTTTCGGTTATCATAATCTCGTTGTAGATATGCGCTCGCTCGAAATTATGAAAGGATTAGGTTACCCGGTAATTATGGACGCAACACACGCTGTACAATTACCCAGCTATTCTAATGTGTCCGGCGGAGAGTCCCGGTTCATTCCAACTTTAGCAAAAGCTGCCGCTGCTGTTGGTATAGACGGATTGTTCCTTGAAGTTCATCCCGATCCTTCAAAAGCATTGAGCGATGCAGCAAGCCAATTGCCTCTTCACTCACTTAAAAAATTATTGGTAATGATTAAACAGATAGATGAATTAGTTAAAAATGAAAAATGAACTTCTGAATAAATTTAGTGAGATCAAGATTTTTCTTTTCGATCTTGACGGCGTTCTTATGCACGACGGTGAATCAATTGAAAAATGTACCGACTCCGTCGCAAAAATTTGCGGTGATTTCAAGCAGATGAATATTATGTTCGGAATTGTTACTGCGAGAGCCGAAGATAAATTGATAAACAAATTAAAAACGATTGAAAATTGTTCTGTTCTTAACGGTTCTTTAGATAAAGTCTCTATGACAAATGAGTTTTTACTCTCTAAATCAATTGATTATAAAAATGTTTTTTACATGGGGGATGGCATATTAGATATTCCTCTTTTACAAAAGTGCGGTTTATCTTGTGCGCCTAAAAGCGCAAGAAGAGAAGTTAAAAGAGCTGTTTCATTCAGTATAAACGCAGACAACTGTGAAGAATTGTTGAAAGAAATTCTTAGTTACTATAAAAAATCAAAGGAGCCAGCTAGTCGTGCAACAAAATATTAACGAAAAATTTCCGAGAGAACTTAGCGCCAGAGAAAAGAATTGGCTCTTTGCTGCCCTGCCTGAAAATAAATTGGGCTACAAACAATACCGGGACATAATTGAAAATCTTCTTGTAATTGGCTGCGGCAGATTTGGTGAAGGCAATTTTATTCTTGGTGAAAAAGACGATAAGATTGATCTTGATGCTTCATCTTCTCCAATTCTTGCAGTTGCAAACATTACATTTGATGTAGGTAAAGTTTATGTTACAATTCACGAAGAACTTGAAGGGCAAATAGAAGTAGATATTAAAGCAACAGCCGACGAAAATATTCCCGATGATTTATCACAGGCAAAAGTATGGACTTATTCAGACTGGATGCCGGGCGATAAAGCGCCATTTGATAAATCGTATGTACGTGAAGTCAAATTGATTAAGAAGGAAATTATTTTAGTCATTGCGCCGGTGCATAAAAAAGTATGGGTTTACAATGCTAAAAGCGGAATCAACCACTTTGTACCGGTTACCAATTACTATAATGAAATGATGATTCTGCTTAATATCAAGGATCCGGAGAAAGCGTTAAATCCCGGCAGATTGTTTACGAACCTTGATGAATTTACAGATCAGCAGTTGGTTCAAGGATTTTTGGCTTACAACAAATACTGGCAGCGCATAGAATTGGATTATAGCTATTTCACAAAAGAAGGTTGATTAAAAAAAATCGTTTCTTCGCGCAGAAGAAAGAATCACAAAAAAAATAGAGGATGCGGTGACCGAAGAAGAAATTATCTCTAAAGGAAAAGAAGTTGTAAGGATAGAAAGTAAAGCTGTTGCGGATTTGGTCAATAGCATAGATGATAATTTTGCTAAAGCTGTTCAAAAAATTTATGATGCAAAGGGAAGAATTGTTTTTACGGGTATAGGCAAATCCGGTATTATAGCCCGCAAAATTGTTGCAACAATGAATTCTACCGGTACTGCCGCAATCTATATGCATCCTACTGACGCCTTGCATGGCGATCTTGGTATGGTGCGGAATGATGATATTGTAATTTTTATTTCGAAGAGCGGACATACGGAAGAATTGCATCAGCTGATTCCGATGTTAAAAAGAATCAATGTTACAATTATCGGAATGCTTGGGGAAGTAAATTCCAAACTAGCTAAAGATTGTGATATTGTTTTAAATGTAAGTGTCAAAGAAGAAGCCTGCCCGTACGACCTTGCGCCGACTGCATCAACTACATCTTCACTTGTAATGGGGGACGCTCTGGCAATTACGCTTTTAGAGATGCGCGGTTTTACTGCGGAAGATTTTGCTCTGCTTCACCCCGGCGGCAGTTTGGGTAAACGTCTTTCGCTAAAAATTTCTGAGATAATGATAAAGGGTAAAGATGTTCCTATTGTAATCGAAAAAGCATCTATTAAGGACGCAATATTGGAAATTACATCCAAGCGGCTGGGAACCACGTGCGTTGTTGATGAGAAGGGAATATTGACAGGTGTAATAACGGATGGCGACTTACGCAGACTTTTGGAAAAGACGCTCGATATCAAAAATCTAACAGCTTTTGATTTGATGACTAAGAATCCCAAAACAATCAGCAAAGAATTTTTAGCATCGTTTGCAATTCAACAAATGGAAAAATTTAATATCACTTCATTAATTGTGGCAGATAAAGGCAATAAGCCGGAAGGAATTGTTCATCTGCATGATTTAGTGAAGCTTGGTTTGCAATCAAGATGAAAAAATATTTTTTTTCTCTCATCGTTTTAGCTTTCCTTTTTTCTTGTTCCAAAGAAAAAATTCAGCCGCAGGTTGAGAAGTCTATAATTCGTGGCGAAATACCCTCGAATGAAAGCTGGAACTCGAAAATGACATTTTCGGATGGGGGAAAGATTAAAGCAATTCTATATTCTAATCATATTAAAATGTTTGACGAACAAAAATTTACACTGCTCGACGGCGTAAAAATTAATTTTTATAATAAAGAACAAAAAAACACTTCTTGGTTAAGTTCAATTCGCGGCAAAGTTAATGACCGGACAAAAGATATGTATGCGATTGACAGCGTTGTAGCATTGAATGACAGCGGTACTGTGCTTAAAACAAGCGAATTGATGTGGCGTAACAGCGATCAAAAAATTATTACCGATAAATTTGTTACCATTACTTCGCCTAAAGAAATTATTCAAGGATTCGGCCTGGAATCGGATCAGTATCTGGAAAATTACAAGATTTTTAACGTTACTTACTCCAAAAGTAGAACGGATAATGTAAAATGAAGAAGCAATTTATTGTAATATTTCTTTTTGTCTCGGCAATAATTGTTTGTGCTCAGTCATCCGAGCCTCTTCAAATCAAAGGTGCTTCTTTTTCGGGTCATGTTGTAAACGGCGAGACCATCCAAGAATTTGAAGGAAATGTAGTTATTATTCAAGGTGATGTTAGAATTACTTGCAATAAAGCTATTCAATATGTAGCGCGCAATGAAGCGGAGTTAATTGGAAATGTTGTAGTTACTCAAGACAGCATCATAATAAAAACAGAGCACGGTTATTATGACGGCAATAAAAAAATTGCATCCTCAAAAGTCGGTATAGCTTTAACGGACGGACATGTTCAGCTCGAATCAAAAAACGGATATTACTATTTCGATGAAAAGCATTCTTACTTTTATGAAGATGTAAAACTGCACGATGCTCTTTCTAACATGCACTCCGACCGACTCAATTATTTTGACGATAATGACAAAGCAGTTGCTGCGGGCAATGTTCAGGTGAGCGATACATCGTCAACCGTTTTTGCCGATAGCTTAATTCATTTCCGGAATACCGATGAGACATACGCATTTAAGAATATCAGAATTTACACTCCATCAAACCGGTTGGCAATATTCGGCAATAAACTGGAAGACTTTGGTAAAAAAAATTATTCCAAAATTACGGATAGCCCGTTCTTAGTTCGTATTGATACAACCGATACCGGTCAGCTCGATACTCTTGTGATTTCTTCAATGACAATGGAGTCATTCGATGACAGCACAAAAAAACTCATCATAACCGATTCCGTAAAAATAGTGCGTAAAAATTTTGCTTCGGTAAACGGACAGACAATTTATTATAAGAAGGGGGACAAGATTGAAACTTTCCGTAGGGAAACTGACGCTTTGCCGCCTGTAATGTGGAATGAAGAAACACAAATGTCGGGAGACTCGATAAGATTATATATGAAAGATAACCGTTTAGAGATGATTAATATTAACTCAAACGCATCAATTATTACGGCAAACAAAGATTCAGTAAACAGATTTGATCAAATTTCGGGTAAAAATATTAAATTGTTTTTCAATAAAGGAGAATTGGAGAGAACTGAAGTAGAAGGAAACGCGCTAAGCATTTATTATATGTATGAAGAAAATGAGCCGAACGGATTAATCAAATCGAGTTCTGCGCGAGCAAAAATATTATTCAAGGATAAAAATGTTTCTAATGTTAGATTTTACGGTAAACCGGTAACTGAATTTCATCCAGAAAATTTGATTATCGGTAAGGAAAAAGATTTTACAATTCCAACATTTAGAATATTTCCAAATAAACCGACAAAAGAAAATCTTCTTCTCAATAGAAAAGATATTCTTTCATACTTAATTAAGGATGTACAATATTATGCCGGAAAACCTAACTCTAAGAAGTGAAAATCTTAAAAAGGTTTATAAGAAAAGAGCGGTCGTTAATAATGTCTCTGTTCAAGTTCAGCAGGGAGAAGTAGTTGGATTACTTGGTCCGAACGGTGCCGGAAAGACAACCACATTCTATATGATTGTTGGTATGATAAAACCGAATGACGGTAAAGTTTTTTTAGAAAACAAAGAAATTACAGATGAACCGATGTACAAACGCGCTAGGATGGGAATTGGATATCTGCCTCAAGAAGCTTCAATATTCCGCAGATTGAGCATTGAAGACAATATTATGGCTGTTTTGCAAATGATGAATCTTACCAATGAAGAAAGAAAAGAAAAACAAGAATCGTTATTAAATGAACTTGGAATTATAAAGGTTAGAAAAAATCTTGGATTTCAATTAAGCGGCGGAGAAAGAAGACGGTGTGAAATTGCGCGCGCTTTGGCAACCAATCCAAAATTTATTCTGCTCGATGAACCGTTTGCCGGTGTGGATCCGATTGCCGTTGAAGATATTATGAATATTGTTGCCAATCTTAAGAATAAAGGAATCGGTATATTGATTACAGACCACAACGTTCACGAAACATTGAGTATTGTTGACCGCGCTTATATCTTACTCAACGGACAAATATTTAAAGACGGAACCGCAAATGTATTGGCAGAAGATGCTGATGTTAGAAAATTATATCTTGGCGAGAAATTTAAATTGGATCGTTATACTTAATAATGGGCAAATATTAAATAGGAAATTACAATCACAAAAGAAAAATAGAGAAAAATCCAACCTGTAGTTTTAATCCTCTTCTTCCAAATCATCTTTTTCATGTAAGTTATAGTAGATTCTTCATCCCGCTTATAATCGCCTTTGTCTACAGACCATTTGTAAAAATTGCTATGATTCAATTTGTCCATTCTTTCTGTTATCCCCATTTCTTAAGAGGTTCTTTTTGAATTTATTTTCCCCTAAAAAAAACGTATAAAAATTATTTATTAAACTCGCGTATAATTTTTTGTATTTCTTCTTCTGATATTCCTGTTCCTAAAACCGGTTTTCCCGAAGTGCTGCTCGATTTGCGGCTGACATTTCCTAACGGATTTGCCGATGGATTGCCTGCGCGTGCCCGCAGTCTCTCTTCAATTTGTTTCGTAAAATTTCCTTCCTGATATCCACTCTTCACATTCATTGTTGAAGGAAGGTCAAATGAATTAACACAATTTCCAGAATTTACCGGATGTATTTCGAAAGCAAGAGTTTTAACATTCATCAAATGTTTGGCTGTAACATTTTCGGAGATTATTGAACCTCCCCATGTGCCAGGACCTAAAGTCAAAGAAGGCATTAATCCGGTTGTATAACCAACCGCTCCAACAGAAGACGGTGTGTTTACAACAATTCTAAATGCCGGTTTCTCAAGAGCGAACTTCATAATTATTTCTTTATCGTTAGAATGAATAGCCATTGTATGTCCAATTCCGCCAAACTGTAAAAGCTCTATACAGCGGTGACATCCTTCAAGCCATCCGTCAACAGTATAAAATGCAAGCATCGGAGAAAGTTTTTCAATCGAAAGCGGTTCCTCTTTTCCTACACTGCTGCATTCGGCAACAAGAACAGTTGTATTATCGGGAACAGTAAACCCGGCGTAGTTGGCAATCCATACTGCGGACTTTCCAACGATATCTGCATTTAACTTAGCGCCGCGTGCAACTTTATTCTCTAATTTTTTCTTCTCTTCATCATTTACAAAATAACAGCCGATTCGTTTTGCTTCTTCAATTACTTTGTCTTTAATAGAACGGTCAACAATCATTGCCTGCTCTGAAGAGCATAACGTTCCATTATCGAAAGTAGTTCCGTAAACTATATCTGCAACAGCTTTTTGGTAATTCGCGCTTTTCTCTATGAATGCAGGAACGTTTCCGGAGCCAACTCCGTATGCAGGTGTGCCGGAACTGTAAGCCGCGTGAACCATCGGCATTCCGCCTGTAGCAAGAATTACAGCAATGTTTTTATCTTTCATTAAAGCATTTGTGCCTTCAAGAGTAGGAATTGATAAACACTGTATCAATCCTTTAGGTGCGCCGGCTTTTTCAGCGGCATCAGAGACAACCTTCAACGCTTCAGTTGTACATTTAAGAGCTTTTGGATGTGGCGAAACAACAATGGCGTTTCTGCATTTCAAAGAAATTATTGCTTTGAACATAGCAGTTGACGTAGGATTTGTAGAAGGTACAAGAGCCGCAACAACACCCATCGGTTCAGCTATCTTGATAATTTTGCCATCTTTTTGTACATCAATCACGCCGACGGATTTTAAATCCTTTATAGATTCCCAGACATCTCTGGTACCGAATTGATTTTTAACTATCTTATCTGCTACTTTTCCAAAACTGGTCTCTTCATGTGCCATTTTAGCAAGGCGTTCCGCTTCTCTAAATCCGGCATCTGCCATTGCTTTTACAATTTTATCAACTTGTTCTTGATTGTAGAGCTTAAATTCTAGTTGAGCTTCTTTTGCTTTTGCGGCAAGTGTTCTGGCTTCTTGAATAGATTGAAGATCTTTGTCAAAATTCATAAATACGCCTGTTATTTTCCGGTGCTAAATATAAAGTAAGAGGGAACAAACTTCAATTTGAAGTCTGAAGTAAAATTATCAAAATTGTATTTTCGATTTTTTCTTACTTAAAAAGATACTTTTTAGCATGTAGGCATAACCTGAAATAAGAACCATTGTGGCGATTTCAAGATAAGTCTTGATATGACGATCCCTGAATACGTCTGAGACACCCGTCTCTAATGGTAAAATATATAACTCGCCAAATTTTAGAAATAATATTCCTAGGAAGAAACATGTTAAAAGCCCGATGAAGAACCAAAGAATTTTATTCTTGCCAATTTCTCTGGCAGATGAATAAAACCAAGCGGCAATCAAAAAATTAAAAGCTAAAATGAAACCCAGCATAATCACTCCTTTAGAATGTTAAATAGGATCTATTTTATTATCTCTTTCAAATTCTGGTAACCACTTTTACTCACCGGCAACTTCACTCCGTCTTGAAGAAGGACTCGGTAGGATTCTTTTTCGAATAATTCTATCTGTTTGATTGCGGAAAGCTTAACAAAATATGAGCGGTGAATCCGGATAAACTCTGCGCTGTTTAAATTTTCTTCAAAATATTTCATCGTTTTCTGTTTAAGAAAATTTCCTTTCTCTGTGTAAAGCATTGTGTAATCGTCCTGAGCTTCAATATAACGGATCTCTTCGGTTGGAATGATTATAATTTTCTGTCCGTGTTTTATTACTACCCGGTCTAAAAATTCATCACGTTTTTCAACGGCTTTTACCAGCCCGTCTAATTTTTGTTTTGTTGACGGAGAATTGGAGATGAGTTTAATTGCTTTACTCAGCGCTTCGCCAAACCGTTCTTCGGAGAATGGTTTTAGAAGATAGTCCATTGCGTTTACATCAAAAGCTTTTAGAGCGTATTGATCAAAAGCGGTAGTAAAAATTATGACCGGCGGTTCTTCCAAAATTTCCAGCATTTCAAATCCGGTGAGTTTTGGCATCTGAATATCAAGAAAAATTAAATCCGGCTTAAGCTCGTTGATCTGCTTTATTCCTTCAAACCCGTTTGAGCACTCGGCTAGCAATACAACATTTTCAAATTTTTTCAAATAACTTTTAATGATTTCGCGCGCGAGTGTTTCATCATCAATTATTACAACTCTTATCTGTTTTGCATTCATATCATCCAACCGGTATAAAAATATTTACCTTGAATAGATTAGTGTCTTTTTGAACAGTTAAAAGATTCTCTTGATTGTAAATTAATTTTAGTCTGTTCCGGATGTTCTTTAGTCCAATTCCTTCGCCTTTGCGCGGAATTGATTCCGGATCGAAATTGTTCTCAATTGTAATTCTAAAATATTCTTTTTCCATGCCGCAAGAAAGTTTAATTGTAACCTTGTCTAGACTTTCATAAACGCCGTGCTTAATTGCGTTTTCCAATATTGGTTGAAGAATCATGCTCGGCACTTCCATTTCTTTGCATTCAATTTTTATCTCTTCAACGAACTCAAATTTTTCGGCAAAGCGCACTTTCTCAATATCAAGATAAAGTTTAGCGTTATTTATCTCTTCGATCAGTTTATTCTTCTGCTTTTCATTTTTTGAAAGAATACTTCTAAGAAATGAAGAAAGTTTTATTGTCATTTCCTGAGCTTGCAATGGATTGGAAATAGTAAGCGAACTTATCGAATTCAAACTGTTGAAAATAAAATGCGGATTTATCTGATATTTGAGTGTTTTCAATTCTGCTTCTTTTACAAGCGCCTTCAGTTCAACTTCCTTCAAAAGTTTTTCTTGAAAATTATTGTAATAGATGATCACATAATCTACCGCAATGATAACTGTGTAAAATAGTATTCCTATTAAAAATCTCCAGACCAGTGATTTGAGAAGGAAATCAGAATAAACCTTATCGCCGGTTATAAGATTAATAATTGCATAATATCCAATGAGAATCCATAAGCCAGAAGTAATTACTGCGGCAGCAATATGATTTATAAATACTTTCGAAGTGGAATAATTTTCAAGCGAATTGAAACTAACAGTGAACCAAAAACTTAAACCAAGCGCCATATACAAGAAATTAAAAACTAGACTGTCGCAGTACGCGTTAAGTAATTTTACGTTGAGGAAATATGTAAGCAAAAGAACCTGCGCTTGAGAAATAAAAAACCAGATGCTGAAGTAAAGCGCACGGATTTTTTTATTACTAATAAATGGATTGCTCATTTTTCACTCTTGATAATTAATAAAGCAGTTCGCCGCCGCCGAATAACGCAACACCTTTGATAATCAATATTCCTTCACTTGTTTCTCCATTATGAATATTAGCGAACCGTTTATCTTCGAAGCCGCCGAAAATTGAAGTAACATTTAATATTACTTTCCAATTTTGAGGAACACGAATATTTGTTCCACCAAATAGAGTTGTTATTTCTAGATTATTTTCTCCGGGAGATAATTTTGCATTTGTTAAATCCAATTTTGTCCCGCCGAATATCGTTGTAATATTTCCGCCGCGGAAATTATCCGAACGGATAACTTTATGAACAGAATTAAATATACTTACCTCATCCAGGTAATTATAAAAATTTGAAGCCGTTTGCGATTGATGCTCTTCTTGCTGCCGCTCACCGGTGAATTCGCTTACTCCACTTGTAAAATGTGAATGATTTACTGAAGATTTTCCGTTTTTTCTTAAGATCAGCCACACTCCCATAAATAAAAGGATGATCGGCCATAAATCGCCGAAATCAAATTGAGAAAAAAATGGTAGATGCCGCAGTAATCCAAGAGCACCAATTCCAACAAAAATGTATCCTAAAAAGTTATTGCGATGGTTCACTATTAGAACAATTCCGATTATCAGAAAAATTGAGTGCCATGAAAAAATCATATGGCGAATATCAAATCCATAAAACCATGGGAACCCAAAATTATCCAGTAGGAATAAAGCGCCTATTGCGATAAAAATTATTCCTGCCCAAGTTCTTCCATTTGTATTTTGCATTTTATCCTCCAAGTAAAAATTATTAGAGATCAATACTATTCATCTGATAGATCAATTAGAAAATAGTTTTAACCTCACCGCCGCCGAAAATAACCAGCCCTTTGATAACCAATGTTCTTCCTTCTTGAAAAGCTTTATTTGGATCTTTAATGCGTTTATCACCAAAACCGCCGAAGATCGGAAGAACATCAAGAATAACTTTCCAATCATGAGGGACAATAATTGTTGTTCCGCCAAATACTGCAGTTACTTCAATAAAATTTTCTCCTTCCGCAAGTTTGCAGTTGGAAAGATTTATCTCGGAGCCGCCAAAGATCGAAGTAATATTGCCGCCCTTAAAATTATCTGAGTGAATTACTTTATTCCCGCCGCCGAAAATATTGACACTATCTACATAATCATTTCCGCTTGCCGGTTGACCGGACGGTTCTTCGAAAGTGGATTTGCTTGAAAGTCTGCTATGGCGGAAGCGTTCTCTTCCGAAAATTATGTATAAGCCAATCATTACAAATATTAACGGCCATAGTTCCGGCAAAAGGTTGAATAATCCAATGGCAATGAATACAATTCCCGCTGTTTTGTTTCGTGAGAGGAAAAAGAAAAGAACGCCGACCAGAATGAAAAAATATTCCCAAGTTATATCTTCGTAGGGGAAGTCGAATAAATCATAATTGCGCAGGAGGAATAATCCGCCGATTAGTATGAGTAAGAACCCGATAATCACTCTTCCATGATATTTAGGCGTTTCCATTTTAATCTCCTTTTTTATCTTCACTTCTTTTGACGGCAAAGATAGACTGTAGTTATAGATTCTGTTATAGAAAATCGGCGAATGGTGGTAAATTATCGGTAAATGATACAATGATAATTCCCCTAATAAAATAAGCAGTTTGTGTGAGGAATTATGGAATTAAATTAGTCTCATTCGCTGGCAGTTCCTGCACATCTTTTAACTGTCTTTCAATTTTCCGGGAAGACTTAGCAGCCTCATCAATTGTATTGCTGGCTTCCTGAAGTTTTTTCTGAGTCTTGTCTAGAACATCCCCAAATTTTCCAAATTCATTTTTTACGACACTTAGAATTTTCCAAACTTCACTTGACCGCTTTTCTATTGCTAAAGTTTTAAATCCCATTTGCAAACTGTTTAACAATGCGGCAAGAATTGTCGGTCCGGAAACTACAACGCGGTATTCTCTCTGTAAAAATTCGGCAAGACCGGGACGGCGCAATACTTCAGCGTATAAACCTTCAATTGGTAAAAACATTATTGCAAAATCTGTGGTATGAGGAGGATCGAGATATTTCTCGGCAATTTTTTTCGCTTCACCTTTAATGCGTGTTTCAATTGCTTTATTGGCATCGTTGATTGCGGCAATGTTTGCTAAATCTTGTGCATCGAGCAATCGCTGATAATCTTCCACCGGAAACTTTGCATCAACAGGAAGCCAGACAATTTCGCTTTTTGTCAAATCTCTTCCCGGAAGTTTAATTGCAATTTCAACGCGGTCGCTGCTTCCTTTTTTTGTTATAACGTTTTTTTCATATTGTTCGCGCGTAAGGATCTGGTCAATCAAATTTTCAAGTTGAATTTCGCCCCAACCGCCGCGTGTTTTTATATTTGAAAGAACATTTTTCAAATCTCCCACTCCGCGGGCAAGTTCCTGCATATCTCCTAACCCTTTATAGACTTGTTCAAGGCGGTCGCTGACTAATTTAAATGATTCACCTAGCCGTTTTTCCAAAGTGTCATGTAATTTTTCATCAACTGTATGGCGCATCTCTTCCAATTTCTTTTCGTTTTTGTCCTGAATTTCTTTTAGCTGTGATTCAACTTTTTCTTGCAGCTTATCAAATTTTTGTTCGTTCATTTGCGTTAATGTGTTCATCTGCTTTGCAAAAATATCAAGCTGATTTTTTTGTCCTTTCGAAATTTCCCCTATAGTAGAAGAAATTTGCTCGCCAAGTTTGAGAATTGACTCATTGACTTCTTCGCGCTGTGATTTTGCGTTCTTCGACGATTCTTCTCTATTACGCGCAATTTCATCACGGAACGACCGGTCCATCTTTTCAAACCCGTCCTTTATTTCGCTCTTGCCGCCGCCAGATAGTTTTTTGTTAATTATAAAAAAGAAAAGTATAACTGAGGCTAGAGTTGCGATTAGAAGGATGATCGAGATTTCATTCATAGTTTTACCATATAATTAGGAGTTGCTTAGAATTGCCACGGCTTATTTATCAAATATTTTGTTATTCAGCAAATCAATTATTCATTAAATTTAGAAAGCAATTCCTGGAAAAAGATAATGAACAGTTGGAAAAAAATATTAATAGGCATTTTAGCATCATTGGCAGTGTTAATACTAGTGATTTTTTCTCTCTCGTATTTCATGCTCAAAAAATCTTTACCTCAGTATGAAGGAGAAAAAAGAGTTAAAGGATTACAAGCTAATGTAGAAATTTACCGCGATGCATACGCCGTTCCAATGATTACAGCCGGAAACGATGAAGACGCGGCATTTGCTCTTGGTTACGTTCATGCTCAGGAGCGGTTGTTTCAGATGGATATTGCGCGCAGAGCTGGCGAGGGACGCCTTAGCGAAGTCTTAGGCGCCAAAACAATTCCGATTGATCAAATGTTTAGGACTGCCGGAATTTACAAAAGCGTAAAAGAGAATTATGATAAACTGAATCCGGTCTCTAAAAAAATATTGGAAGCTTATTCAAAAGGGGTAAATGCTTTTATTAATGAAGCAAAGGGAAATTACCCGGTTGAATTCGATGTGCTCGGTTACGATCCATATCCATGGAAACCCGAACATAGTTTGATGATTGCAAAACTAATGGGGTGGGAATTGAATATAAGCTGGTGGACAGATATTACTTTCTCACAACTGGTTCAAAAATTCGGCACTGAAAAAGCGAAAGAATTAATACCGGATTTTCCGGAGAACTCTCCTACAATCATACCATCTGATATTAAAAGTTTTGCGACTATAAGAAACGACTTAATGAAAGTAGATCAACAATTCAGAAATTTAACCGGTTTCGTTGGTACACATATCGGTTCTAACAACTGGGTTGTTAATGGTAAAATGTCGGCATCCGGAAAACCGATAATTGCAAACGATCCTCATCTTGCATACACAGCACCGGGAAGATGGTTCTTAGCGATGATTCGAAGTAACAATTGGAATGCGGAAGGATTTACAATCCCCGGTTTACCCGCAATTGTTATTGGAAAAAACCAGAATATCGCCTGGGCTATGACAAATGTTATGGCTGACGATGCCGATTTTTATGTGGAGAAAATTGATTCAACCGGAAAAAATTATTTTTTGAATGGAGTTTGGAAGCCATTAACTATACAGAAAGATACAATTCACGTTAAAGATTCTTCGAGTGTGATATATGAAATAAAAAGAACACACCGCGGACCAATCATAACGGATATTCATCCGTTCAGGGTAATGTATCCAAATACCGGTGTAAAGACAGAGCAAATGAGTATGCGCTGGACCGGTCAGGAATTCAGCGACGAAATGTTTGCGGCAGTGTCAATCAATAAATCAAAAAATTGGAATGAATTCCAAAATGCGGTTCGTTACTTTACAGTACCGGGGCAAAATTTTGTTTACGGCGATAAAGATGGAAATATCGGATACATCTGCGCGGCAAAATTGCCAATACGAGCTACCAACAGTTCAACATTGATTAATGACGGCACAACAGATGCAAATGATTGGAAGGGATTTGTTCCGTATGAAGAGATGCCCAAGTTATTTAATCCGCCGCAAAATTTTATTGCCTCGGCAAATAATAAAACAGTCCAAAATTTCAAGTATCATATTTCAAATATTTGGGAACCGTCATCACGAATAGAAAGAATTACACAATTACTTAACTCAAAACCAATTCAGTCCAAAGATGATTTTGAAAAATATCAGAATGATTTTGTTTCACCTTACGCAAAGAAACTTACGTCTTATATAACCTCTGCATTTGATAGCGTAAAGGTTACGGATAAGAATCTGCTCCTTGCGCTCGAGCTTTTTAAGAATTGGAATTTCGATATGGAGGCGGGAAGTCAAGTACCAACAATCTACACACGCTTCTTTCAATATCTTATCAAAAATATATTTGAAGATGAAATGGGAGACGATCTTCTTAAAGAATATGTTTTTATTGCCAATGTTCCGTACCGGATTATTCCGAAGATGCTGGAAGAAAATAATTCTTCTTTTTTCGATGACATTAGGACAAGTCAAGTTGAAACCCGCGACATCATAATAAGAAAAAGTTTAGTTGATGCACTTTCCGATCTTGAAAAAAATTACGGGATGGAAATTAAAAACTGGCAATGGGGTGATATTCATAAAGTTACTTTCAAACATATGTTTCATGATGTTTCTCCTTTGCTCGATAAAATTGTGAATATCGGACCGTTCAGTATCGGCGGTGACGGAACAACAATTTTTAATACGGAATATTCATTTCCGGAATTGTATGAGCAAACTCGAGATCTGACAAAGCCGCATCGCTCAGAACCTTATTCAAATATTCTGGGTCCTTCTATGCGCTACATTTTTGATTTTGCAGATCCCGATCATCTTGAGTATATAATGCCTACCGGCGAGTCCGAACATTTTATGAGCAACCATTATAAAGATATGACTTCAATGTGGCTTAATGGAAAGTATATCAAACTACCATTGAAAGAGGAAGAGTTCATTAAATCCTCAAAGCATCTATTACGGCTTTTGCCTGAATAAATTATTAATCAAAGAAGAAGTTAATTGAAAAAATATTAAATTCGCTTCAAACAAAATGGATACCAATGAAAGTTATAGAACATCTTGAGAAAGCCAAAAACACATTAATAAGTTTTGAAATTATTCCTCCCAAACGTGGCGGAAATATTAAACAACTTTTACAAGTTCTTGAAGATATTGTAAAATACAATCCGCCTTTTATTGATATTACAAGTCATGCCGCAGAAGTTGTTTACGAAGAGACTGCTGCCGGCGGAATGCAAATGAAGATCAAACGCAAACGTCCGGGAACACTCGGAATATGCGCGCTCATTCAAAATAAATATAACATTGACGCTGTACCGCATGTCTTATGCACCGGCTTTACACGCGAAGAGACGGAAGACTTTTTAATCGAACTGCATTATCTAGGAATTGATAATGTCCTTGCAATCCGTGGCGATGACAGCGATTATAAAAAGCCGGTTAAGTTTGGCCGCAGTATAAATGAATACGCTGTTGATTTAATTAAACAGCTCAATTCAATTAACAAAGGAAAATATCTTGAAGAAGGATTGTTGGACGCGCAGCCGATGAACTTTTGTGTCGGCACCAGCGGCTATCCGGAAAAACATTATGAAGCACCCAATCTTTTAACTGATGTTAGAAACACAAAGGCAAAAGTTGATGCGGGAGCTTCATACATTGTTACACAGATGTTCTATAATAACAAAGCATATTTTGATTATGTTGATTTATGCCGCAAAGAAGAAATCAATGTTCCCATTATTCCCGGATTAAAAATTATTACATCTAAAGCGCACATTAAAACATTGCCTAAAAATTTTTATATAGATATTCCACAAGAGCTTGCCGACGAAATAGAAGCTGCCAAACCAGAGCATGTAAACGAAATTGGAGTAAACTGGACTGCAAAACAAGTTGAAGAATTGTTGAACAAAAATGTTCCGGCAATTCATTTTTACATTATGCAAAGTTCTTCTCCAATGAAAATGCTCATGAAAAAACTAAAAATTTGAGCTAAACAAAATGATCAATCCAACAAAACGACTAAAATTTTCAGATGCAATTACTCGTAAATTAAAATGGGGAGTAGCGGGATGCAGCAGCTTTGCAGAAAATTCTTTTTTGCCTGCACTGCAATTAGCTCAACGTAGCAAATTGATCTCTGCTTACAGCCACGATTTGACTAGAGCAAAAAATATTTCCAACAAGTTTGGCGCACCAAATGCATTTAATGATTTTGATGCTTTTCTAAATAGCGATATTAAAGCGGTTTACATCTCAAGCATAAACTCGGATCACTATTGGCAAATTCTTAAAGCTGCAAAAGCCGGGAAAAATATTTTATGCGAACGTCCTATAACGTTAAATTCATCTCAAGCAGAAGAAATTGTTCAAATATGTAAAGAAAACAATGTTATACTTGTAATAAATCACTTACACCGTTTTCATCCCCTGGTGCAAAAAGCTAAAGAACTAATTGATAAACAGATGCTGGGTAAAATTGTTTCAATCTCGGCTTCATACAATATTGATTTTGCACCGGATAATAATTTTAGATTTAGAAAAGAGTTAAGCGGAGGCGGTGTTCTGCGGGATCTCGGTTCTGAGATGATTGATATGCTTACATATTTCGGCGGTGAAATAGTGGAAGTGAAAGCATTTATGGATAACGTTGTTTACAAAAGCGAAGTCGAAGATTTTGCATCTGCCCTTGTGAAATTTAAAAATAGCGGCTACGGGTCATTCAACATCTCGTACAACACAAAGAAAGCTTACAACAGAATTGAAATTCTAGGATGTAATGGTTCAATAGCTATCGAAAATTTTTTTGGGAAAAGAAATCTTGCAACAAAATTAATTATTGATCTTCAGGGAGAAGCTAAAAAAGTTTTTCGTAAACGAACCAATAAATTATTATTCTTAATTCGCTCGGCTCAAAGAACATTTATTAACCATGAGAAACCGCTTGTCACATGCGAAGACGGTTTGACTAATATGCGCTTAATAGAAGAAATTGAAAAACAATGTGAACTGGAAAAAAAATAATAGAAATCTGGTATAAACTTTAGCTAAATATTTATCTTTGTTATAAATCTTACCAATCAAAACATGTTGAGAAATTAAATGTCGAACAACAATATCAATGTTGCGCTCCTTGTTGGCGGAACCTCACCGGAACGGGAAGTTTCAAAGAACACTGGGAAATCAATTCTAAAAGCATTACTTGATCTCGATTACAAAGTAAAAGTGATTGACCCTGCTTTCGGTCTGAACCAGCCCAAAGAGATTGAAATTTTTTTTGAAGAGAAAGATTATACGGAAAGAACAAATAGAAATTTTGTTGAAGCAATTAATTCTACAATGTTTGACGATGTTGACTTTGCATTCATTGCACTTCATGGAAAGTGGGGAGAAGATGGAGCTATTCAATCTCTATTGGAACTTCGCGGTATAAAATATACCGGTTCAAAAGTTCTTGCTAGCTCTCTTGCAATGGATAAATCAATGGCAAAAGTTATGTTTCAGCACTTTGATGTGGATACGCCTCGCTGGTTTGTAATTAATAAATATGATACTGATTTCGAACTCATCAAAACGAAAATCAAAAAATTCTTTGGTTACCCTTGTGTCATCAAACCGAACGATGAAGGTTCTACAATCGGTCTGACTATTTGCCGGGGCGATGTGGAGGTTTCTCAAGCAATTATTAAAGCACAACAGTTTTCTAAAAAAGTTCTTGTTGAAGAATATATTCCCGGTCACGAATTGACTGTTGCAGTCGTTGATCAACGCGCATTGCCTGTCCTAGAAATTAAACCTAAGAGTGGATTCTATGACTACGAAAATAAATATACACAAGGGCGAACGGACTATATAGTGCCGGCGGAGATACCGCAAAAAGTAGCCGAGCATTTGCAACATCAAGCTTTGCTTGCATTCAATTCATTAGGGTGCGAAAGTTATGCCCGCATTGATTTTAGAGTGACTAATGATTTCAAATCTTACTGTCTCGAAGTTAACACTCTCCCAGGAATGACGAGTACATCACTTGTTCCTAAAATGGCAAAAGCTGCAGGCATTAGTTTCGAAGATTTGATTGACCGTATTATTAAGAATTCTCTTTCATGAAAACGATTAATAATAAACTTCTCATTCGCATTTTGCTTACTGTAATATTTTTAGCAACTCTTTTATTCATGTTATTTAATGAAAACGGTTTTTTGAAATTTTTAAAAATGAAAAGTGAATTAAGACTGCTTAACGAAAATATCAGGAAAGCAGAAGAACGAATTGAAGCACTTGATGCCGAAATAGATTCGCTTAAAACAAGCAAAGCAAAAATTGAAAAAGTTGCCCGCGAAAAATTTGATATGATGAAGAAGAATGAGAAAGCATTCAAAATAGAAGAGAATTAGGTTCGCTCGTGAAAGAAAAAATTAAATCTCCTGCCATACCGCTTGCCGAAAGGTGCCGGCCAAAAACTTTGGATGAATTTCAAGGACAGGAAAAGCTGGTTGGCATTGGCAAGCCTCTAAGGACAATGATTGATTCGGATTCGCTAAGTTCGATTGTTCTATGGGGGCCGCCAGGCACAGGTAAAACAACACTTGCTAAAATTATTTCTGAAACTACTAACTCTGAATTTTACCAAATAAATGCGGTCTCATCCGGCGTTAAAGATATCCGCCAGATAATAGACTTAGCAAAACAAAATCTTCTTCACTTCAAACGTACAATACTTTTTATTGATGAAATACACCGTTTCAACAAAGCGCAGCAAGATGCGCTGCTCTCTTCTGTTGAGAGCGGTGAAATTATTTTGATAGGGGCTACAACCGAAAATCCTTCATTCGAAGTTATTCCTGCATTACGTTCTCGTGTTCGCGTTTTTGTTCTTGAAGAACTTTCTAAAAATGATCTTCAAAACATTCTCAATTTTGCTTTAACTAAAGATGAATTTCTCAATTCTCAAAATATAACTTTTGTGGATTCGGATTTCCTTTTCTTTGTGTCCGGGGGCGATGCAAGAATATTGTTGAACATACTGGAAGCGTCGGTTAGTCAAGAAATAGAAAAAGATGAAATAAAAATAACTAAGGAAGTACTCGAAAATGTAATTCAGCGGAAAAACATTTTGTATGACAAAGCCGGTGAAGAACATTACAATATAATTTCTGCATTTATAAAAAGTATCAGAGGTTCTGATCCGGATGCAGCAGTTTATTGGATGGCTAGAATGCTGGAAGGAGGCGAAGATCCTTTATTCATAGCACGCAGAATGGTGGTACTTGCTTCGGAAGATATAGGTAATGCATCGCCGAATGCGTTGTTATTGGCAGAGGCAGCATTCAGCGCTGTTCATAAGATTGGTATGCCGGAAGCGAGAATCATTTTATCACAGTGCGCAACCTACCTTGCATCTTCTCCCAAAAGTAATTCTGCATACATGGCTATTGATACTGCTCTTAGTGATGTTCGGCATAATCCGCAATATCAAGTCCCGTTGAATCTCAGAAATGCCCCAACCAAATTGATGAAAGATTTGAATTATGGAAAAGAGTATAAATATCCTCACTCATTCAGTAATAATTTCATAGCAGAAAATTATTTACCTGAAGAGCTAAAGGATAAACAATATTATCTCCCTTCGGAAAATGGGAATGAAAAAACTATTAAAGAGCGATTAAAAAATTTGTGGAAGGATAGAAAAAAATATTAGCAGCGTATAAACATTTTACCAGGCAACTGTTTCACCAATCCTTTGAATTCCAATGTTAGCAGATTAACCAGACAGTCGGTAGTACTCATAGAGCAAGTTGTTGCAATTTCGTCTATTTGTTTTGGATCGGTGCTCAAGATATTAATAAGTTTTTCTTCGAATAAATTTAATTCTACAGTCGGTTGTGGAATGTTTTTCCCAATCTCAGGCTTTAATTGTAATTGTAGTTCAAGTAAGATGTCTTCCACGCAAGTAACTAATTTAGCCTCACCGTTTTGAATTAATTTATTGGGTCCTTCGCTTTGGCCGATATTAATATTCCCCGGAATAGCAAAAACTTCTCTGTTTTGATCGAGAGCATAAGCAGCAGTTTGCATTGCGCCACCATTAAGTTTTGTTTCAACCACCAATGTCCCGAGCGATAATCCGGATATAATTCTATTACGTCTTGGGAAGTTTTGTGCGTCTGGTTTTGTTCCAAGTCCAAACTCAGTTATGACTACACCCTTTTCCTTTATTTGATTAAATAGTTTTTTATTTTCGGGTGGATAAACAATATCCAGCCCGCTACCAGTTACTGCTATTGTTCTGCCTCCTGCTTTCAATGCGGCTTCATGTGCAAATGAATCTATTCCTCTAGCCATACCGCTTACAACCGTTATGTTTTTATTTGCGAGTTCGGCAGAAAATTTTTCTGTTTGTAATTTTCCATAAGAAGAAGGCAACCGTGTCCCGACTATTGCGACTGAATATTTATCATACTCGGAAAAATTTCCTGCAGTATAAATTATTAAAGGCGGAAAATAAATTTTCTTCAACATATCTGGATAGTTTACATCCCAATAGGTAATTAATTGTCCACCAATTTTTTGCAGATATTCGAGCTCATTGTCTAGCTCTTTTTTTATTTTCAAAAGATTTTCTTTTGATGAGAGAATTTTTGTCGCTAGAATTTTGCTGATTCTGTCAACACGCAAAAGATTATTAAAGTCCGCATCTAAGATTGATTCGAATTCTCTAAATTGTGATAAAAGAGAGAAGATTTTTTGAGGTCCAATACCTTCGATATTAAGAAGAAGTTTTAAATAAGCTAAATTTTCGTATGTAATTTTTGACAAAGTTTTATGAAACGAAATTAATCTTTTGCAATTTCTATGTTATCTACAATGGCAATAACCATAGTATTTACCGGCGCATTGCCATGTCCGAGTATTTGTTGAACAGCATCACCTTCCTGAACAATAATAACATTATCTCCGATACCAGCATCAACAAGATCAAGTGCAATCAGATCTTTTTCACCAATAAAATTAAAATTCTGGTCGACCTCATGAGCTAATAAAAGCTTATGTCCGGTCAAAAATTTATTTTTTGGAGTCGAAACAATATTTCCTTTAATTTTTGCTAGAAACACTCATTCCTCTTTTTGTTTTGATGATGGTTTTAAGAAAATAGCAAGAGGAATCAAAATTAAATAAACGATTAATAGAATTACGGGAGACACCGACATGGATAGTGTACTATTCCATGCCCCATTTGTCATAAAATAGTACCCAGTTATTAAAACAATCATGCTAAGGATCAAAAAAGTATAGTTTATTTTATGCCAATAATCATTAAAAGGTGATTTTATAATTTTTTTTTGATCTTTCAGATTTTTTTGCATTTTAGACATTTGACCTCGGTAGTAAATTTTATACGAAGAATAAGATTCCATTTCCTTATTATTTTGGAAACATTTTTTAGAGTTCTTCTATCAAAATAATTAACTTTTCAATAAAAAACCCAAGATAAAAAAGATAGATTTTTAATTTTCTACAAGTAGTCAAACTTCTTAGTTTCATTTTATTATTCACGAATAATTCATATAATTTCTAATAGCTAAAACAACTTTGCAAAGAGAAGAAAAATAACATTTTCATAAAAGAATTTATTTTTTTATAAAAAAATTTGCAAAGAACAATTTGTTGATGTACATTTACTGCCCAATTAAAAAGTAGTAGATGTAAACAAAAGATTTTTTTTCTAAGTTTTTCAAAAAAATCTTGACAAAAGAAAAAAATAAGTATAAGTTTGACATCCACGTTTAATTAAGTTCTTTGACAGAGTGAGTGACTAAAGAAATTCTTTAGTAGTTTTAGCTTTGTTGATTCAAAATTTTTACAAACTCTACAACGGAGAGTTTGATCCTGGCTCAGGACGAACGCTGGCGGCGTGCCTAACACATGCAAGTCTACGAGAATGAGGTAGCAATATCTCTAGTAAAGTGGCGCAAGGGTGAGTAATATGTAAGTAATTTGCCCATGGGTTTGGAATAACTTCGAGAAATCGTGGCTAATACCGAATAATGCAGCGGCATCACATGATGATGTTGTTAAAGTTGCAGCAATGTAACGCCTATGGATAAGCTTGCAGCTGATTAGCTAGTTGGTAGGGTAATTGCCTACCAAGGCTACGATCAGTAGCTGGTCTGAGAGGATGATCAGCCACACTGGAACTGAGACACGGTCCAGACTCCTACGGGAGGCAGCAGTGAGGAATA
>JAKAKD010000069.1 GCA_021824635.1 Bacteroidota bacterium
TTCTTTGTTGAACGTACTGCGTTTTGTTGACATTTTGTACCTCCTAATTCAACTAAGCCTATAGGTTTACTTATGTTTTAATTTAAGATTTTACACCTTAAATTTTTGTCCAGTTTTTGGGGGGAAGAATAAAGTTCCGGTAGTCCTATATGCTTTTCAAAATGCATCGCATATCAGTAAGCCTGCCTTGGCTTTTATCAATTCTGTGGAATTCTCCAGTTGCTTTTTCATCTTAAGTAAATTTTTTTAAGTATTTAGAATCTTTAACCGAAATATTTGTTTTTTACGCTTTCACCTATCGGGTGTTTTTCTTTAAACAGATTTCGTGCCGGTTTTATTTGACTTTTATTGCTTCCCTTTGTTGCTATATTGGATTTGAGGATCTTGATTAACCGGTTGATTGGAATCCGAATCTTGGTTATCTTTCAACATAAAATTTTGGGGCTATAGCTCAGCTGGGAGAGCGCTTGAATGGCATTCAAGAGGTCAGGAGTTCGATCCTCCTTAGCTCCACAAACTAAAAAGACTCAAAAAAATTTTTGAGTCTTTTTGATTTTCCAAGCGTTGATAATTTGTTTGGAAAAGGTGAATTGAAATATTATTTTTGAACACAAAAATTTAGGGCTCGTAGCTCAGTTGGTTAGAGCAGCTGACTCATAATCAGCGGGTCGGAGGTTCAAGTCCTTCCGGGCCCACTTCAAAAGCTCGATTTTAATTAAAAATCGGGCTTTTTTGTTTTGCAGTATTTCAATAATCCCGATGATTTTTATTGCAAATGTATGGAGTTTGTATGGAGTAAGTATGGACTCCAAAGTCCAATCATGATTAAAATTGATGAACACACCACCAGGAAAGTTCCCAGCTGCCGCACTGATATTAAAACCATGAGGTGAATTTATCAAACAAATTGTTGCTTCCAATCGGCTTTGAACTTTTTTCATATACAAATTAAGAATTTACTTTCTGATCTTCAACGATTTCAAGAATTATTTTATTTGGGCTGTAGGTCACTTTAAATTCTTTACCAATATTGAAACCTACTTTAACAAGTTGGTAATTCTTGATTTTAATTTGCGGGACCTTTGAAAAGTCCCGCTTAGTTTGATGGCTGCTTTCATAAACCTTCATTTTATACCTACCATAATTAAGATTCAAATAGTGAGAGAAGAAAATCTGCAACTTTAGGATTAAGGCTTAAACCGGCTAAATGTTGAAACAGAACTTGAGCAATAAAAAGATGACCTTCTTTCACAAGCTGTTTATGAATTAGAATCAGCTTGGATTTTTGATTAAGTAACATGATAACCTCACATTTTTTGTTAACGAAAAGTTGGGGCACACTACCCTGCAAAAAACATATTTTGCCCGCCTAAACATCTTCTGGCGAATTAATGTTAAGATGAGATGATGGTGTTAAGTAAAAATGATAAGGTAAGGCAAGGGCAAACCGGCGTTAATAAAAGGGTGAAAATTTTTGCCGTTTCTTATAAAAAATATGGAGTAGACTATGGTAATAATTTTTATCCCTTTTTAGCCGGTTTGTTTCATATACCCTTGCCCGTTTTATGAAAACTGTTGAGTTAAGACTAAGCTTTTTTCTTTGGCGGGCAAAATATATTTCTAAATGTTACGACGAAAGGAGTAACAAACTATATTGGAAATTATGTTTTGGTTTGGTTGAGAAGGAAATGTAGTGATTGATTCAGCAGGTATTGACCCCCGATTTGCATCGGGATAAACTCCGGGAAATAGCTGCATTCAAAGGACGCAAAATGTTATGATTAATTGATAGCCTTGCTGACTGAGCGAAATGGGCGAAGGAAGTAGGGCGAAGAGAATGGAAGGAATGAAAACACCAAGTAATGTATGCCGGCAGGTATGGAGTGTCAACGACATAGCTGCACTGAAGGGTGCCAGATACTAAGTAAAATGAGAGCCTTATTGAGTGAACGTAGCGGAATGAAGCCCCGATTTTCATCAGGATAAATTCCGTTTAGTTTTTACTTCGTAAAAGCTAACGGAATGGAATAAAGCGGAATGAATGAAAATAGGGCGGAAGTTCGATAGAATTACTAATACAAAGACATGAAATCTTGTAGGTGTTGACCAACGGGAAACAGCTACATTTAATGACGCTAATAGGTTGATTTACTGATAGCCTTTCCGCCAAAGGACGGACAGGTATGACTGAGCGAAGTGGTTGCCCCGAAAAATCGGGACAAGAAAACGAAGCGAAGGAATAAGGGCGAAGGATTGATAGCAATAGAAATAAATGTTGAGATGATTATGAAATTATTCCGAAGTAAAGTGGAACGGAACGAGGGATATTTACGAGCAAGGGCTTTGGCTTGCGTAGAAGTTCAATAAATCAATAATAAAAAAGCTTCCCCAGGGAGAGGAAGCTTTGGAAGGATTGGATTGTTAGGTTTTGTTAGCTTGCTTTTGGATAGGTAGAAGAGTATTGAACTACTTTTCCATCAGCGGTTTTGGAAGCAACGCTGAGTAACAAAATGTTCTTTGTGTATTTGGCTGCTACAAGCTTCTGCTTGACATCTAAGTCGATCTGAAGAGCGTAGGCTTGGGTGAAGTTGAAGTTCGGAACTTCTTTTGTACAGGATACAATCTGGTAAGGTGCATCGTCCGGGTTGGTTGGATCTGTAAAGCAAACCAGAGCGTTTGCAGAAAGATTAACTTCTTCCGGAGCGAAAATAGCTGCGGTGTTTAATGCAAGTAAGGATGCTGTGATTTTATCTGCGTCTACTGCGGCGGTATCTACGGGCAAACCAAATCCACCGGGGGTAATTATGTTATCCACAGTAGGTTTGTCTGTGCTGGAATAGCTGAAGTTATACTTGAAGATGGTATTGAATACCGAGATACCGGAACCTTTGATAGTCTTCCAGATTGCTTCGAGCGCAGCGAGTGATAAAATGTTTTTGGATAGGTTTGCTGTTACCGCAAACTTTTGTCTGACTTCAACAACTGCGGGATCGTAGTTGACGTTGAAGCTGGATGGACGAGCTGCCATGATGGTTTTACCATCTACAGTTCTTGCTGTGAGGTTGCCGAGCTTGCCTCTCATGTTGCCGATTACGTTACCATTTAAGATAGCCATTGTAATTGTTCCTTATGTTTAATTATTGTTCATTTCAATTTTAAGGTTTATTTATTTTTTAGTCACTGTAATGATGAGACAGTAGAGGGAAGTAATTAGAAAAGTGAATAAGGCTTGGCAGAGGCTTGTTACAGGCTTGTTTGAGGTTAGTTAAATGTGGGGAAAAATATTTTTCTTTCCGGGCGTTTTCTGAAAAGAATGGTGTTGATTGTATCGAATGAAAGCTGGTACTTGTCTGAGAGATTAAAGAGAGCTTCCATTTGAGGCTGGGTTTCTCTGAGTTTTTTGAATTCTAATTTGATTAAGAAATTGCGTAACGCAATTTCGTCAATGAAGCCTAACTCTTTCAGAGTTTGAAATTCTGAGGTTGTAAAAAGTGGAGGAATATTTTCAGTTGAATCTAGCATTAACATATTAACATTTTATCGGTACTAAAATATTTTTTGGATTGAAGAATTGCAACGCTCGATGTTTGTGATTTGTTTTCGTTTGTTTGGATTGAGGCAGTTTTTAGAAGCGAAATGATAATTTTGCTTCTTAATATGAATTTATTCTTTCTTTTCTTGGCCCCGTATAAAGTGCGGGGTAAACTCCAGAAAAGAAATCCCGAATCAAGTTCGGAACAGGTCTCATAACCAAAAATTCAAGAAATGTTTCACTGTACTTTTGCCTTGATGCAAAAGTACCAAAAAATCAAGACTGCAAATAAATTCCTAAAATTATGCTTCATTGCACTACAGAAAAATAACTCGTCCGGAAGGAACCGGACTCAAACAGATTTTTCTGTTTAACGTTTCATTACGCATAATTTTTTAACGGAATTTATTTGATGTCAAAGAAGCAGCGTAAAGTAAAATCACAATTCTTTTAAGGCGCGAAGGCAACTGAAGGCGATTTATTTGAAGTCATCTTGAAAAGTTGGACGGAAATTTATTTTATTTTCTGTTGCGATTGAAATGTTGTGGGAATTGCGTCCAAGCGTCCAAAATGTTCGTTGTTTGTTGGATGTGGTTTGTTGGATTTTTGTTTGCTGTTTTTTTTGAAAAGGATTTGTTATGATTGAAAATAAAAAGTAATGACTGGGGTTCATACAAATAAAAGCGGAATGGAGGCGTGTCGAAGTATGAGCCGCCTTAGTGGAGCGCTGATGAACTGATTAGGTTTCGTGCCGAGTTTACATAAGCCCACATAATAGGACAGTCGATAGAAAGAAAAGAAAAGGTAAAGATGATTACTCTGTACTATAATGTGCCTTATGTAAATCTGGCTGACAATGTCATGACCCCGCCAAATATTCAATAGTCAAAACATAAAAAAATAATTTGGCGAGGCAGGTGAGGTGAGTTCATCTCATGTCAAGTTATGATGAAAATGAAAAATGTTTTTTGTTTTTGGTTTGTCGTCTTTGTTTTGCTGCTGATTGATGACATATTCGTTAAAATGAAAATGTAAAAGTTAATATGAGTTTAAATTTTTTATTGAACTCTTTCAAGGTTAGGTATATACTTTATTTTATTTTTCTGCACCCACGGCTAATTGTATTTGTCCCTTTCAGGGACAGGACAATTAAATTATTTTTTGATTACGGTGAAAGTTGCGACGGCTTAGGAACGAGCCCAGGGCTTCTCCCAAAGGGATGGATTCCCAGCGGCTGGGTGAGGGCATAAGTGCAATGAGCGAGCTAAGGCGATTCGACTTAGTGAAGGGAAGCAGCAGGAGCAACGGGGAAAATTAAATTATTAAATGTTTGCCTTCGTCGGATTCATAAAAGGCGTTACGGGCATTTAAATAATTATAAAGATCATCGTAGTTTTCAAAGTGAAGCTTTTCGCTAAACAAGTGAGCTTTGGAAAGCATTTCAACATACGGTGCAGGGTCTTTTTGATTGGTTAATCTTTTTAAAGTTAGCAGATAGTCATCACGAAAAACAGTTGGAATAATAATTTTACTTTGGTCCTTGTTAACGAGCTCTGCATTCATCATAACTCTTGCTATTCTTCCGTTACCGTCTTCAAAGGGATGTACTTCACTTACGAGAAACATAATATATGCAGCGCGTGCAAATGGGCTTGATAGAATTTTATAATAATCAAAGCCTCGCGAAAGAGTGCCTCTGACAAGTTTATAGTCAACGAAAAAGGTATTACCGGCTCTATTATTTTTTTCTTTAAATTGACCCGGGGATTTGCTTATGCGTGAAGCGAGCAATGTCTTATGCCTTGATTGAAGCAGTCCTAAAAATTCATCAGCATCAGATGGAATTAATTTCATTTCATTTCTGCTGGAGACTATTTGATAGGTACCGAGGATGTCGTGTGAATCGTCTCCACGATTAGGCAAAGGAACGCCGGTATCAACAATGTTCTTGGCTTCGGACACTTCAAATACAGTACCTTCAATGTAATTTGAGAAATAGGCTTCAAAGAAAGCAAAATTTCTGAATGGACTTAGTGTTAAATTTTTCTCCGGGAGTTCTTTAAATTCTTTGTTATGCAGATAATTAAAAAGAATCTCAAAGAGTTCAATTCTATTTCTATCATAAGGTAAACCGGCAGCACGCGATAAAGCCAAATTAGACTTTAATATTTTTGAAGGCTTGGTTGCAAACAAAGCGCCGATAATTTTGTTCAGCGATTCAAATTCCTTCTGCATATCTAGTAATTCAGATAGTTTTCTAGCTCTATCACGCAAACGGTTTAATGCTTCTTCTCCATTGATTCTTAAAGTGTCATCCAGCTTTTCTTCTATCTGAGGAAGGCTCAATGATTTTGAATCAGGTCCGGATTTTTTAGTTATTTGTAAATTTTCCAGGAGCGCTCTTTCTTTAGATGAAACAAACAATTCACCAATCATTTTGTTATCACCTTCAACCGGTCCTTTTCCTTCCAGAAAATTTATTGTTACACCGGGCAGTTTAATTTTTCTTGTATAAGAATACGTTACAAAAATCTGGTTTGTTGATGTCGGTTTAAATTCAAAAGCAGAGCGATGACTTAAAACAGCTTGAGGATATAAATTGCCAAGTATCTCAAGAATATTTCTTCTAATTATTTCTGCCGGCTTCTCTTCAAGATTTGTGGAGTAAATCCTTGGAGCTATTTTACGAAGCTTCTTATCTTGAAGCATCTTGGTGATCTTATATGCTTCTTGGCGGTTAGCAGATGCAAATATTAATTCACTCATCGTTAAAATTTTCCAGAATATTTATTAAATTAGTAGTAATTTGTAATTATTTTCCAAGATAAGCAAGCTTATTTGAAATTTTTTCCAGAAAGAAAGGGCTGAAATTATTTTCCAAAATAAAGGCTGTATATTGAAATATTTAAAATATTTTTCCATGATAAGCTGATTATTTGCAGAAATTTTCCGAAATAATAAAATTGCATAGAATTTAGGGGGATAATAATGGGAATTATTGAACCTCTTCAGGGTTCGGTTTATTCTTTATTTTATTTTTTCCGTGGGTTGCACCCACGGCTAATTGTATTTGTCCCTTTCAGGGACAGGACAATTAAATTATTTTTTGATTACGGTGAAAGTTGCGACGGCTTAGGAACGAGCCCAGGGCTTCGCGGCTGGGTGAGGGCATAAGTGCAAAGAGCAAGGCGGGGCGATTCGACCCGGTGAAGCGATGCAGCAGGAGCAACGGAAATAACAGATACGGGTTTAAATGTTCTACATTTTTAAGTAATGTAATTAGTTAAAGGAAATGAGTTTTCTTTAACTAAGGGGTTTTTCCTAGTAAAAGAAGATGTTTATTAAAAATCGATTTCAAGGTAAATAATAGAAGTTTACCTTGGGCTTGATTCATTTCAAATATTTTCTTTTCTTGGCTCCGCATCAAGTGCGGGGTAAACTCCAGTTCAAGATGATTCATCAACTTTTCTTGACACAAGAAAAGTTGCCCCGTAATAAATACGGGGCAGGCGCCAGAATATGCGCTAAAAAAGAATTGCTAAAATTTCATTTCGTTCCGCTAAGAGAAAATAACTCTCCCGATAAAATCGGGATCAAACAGATTTTCTCTTTTAACGCTTCACTACATGAAATTTCTTAACCCTCCTTCACTTAGGAAGTTTCGGCGGGCAGGCGCAATTCTTTTAAGGCGCGAAGGCAAGCTGAATAAGATTTATCTGAGGTAAATTATAAAGGGAATTTCGTGAGGAGTTATTTTTTTACTTTGGAGATTTCGGATTCGATCTTCTTGTTGATTTCGTCTTTGACTTGATCGAGCTTTTCTAAGAGTAATGTTGTGTTGACTTTGTATTTCATTTCGGATTCAATGATTGAAATTCTTTTGTCCATCGAATTAAATGCAAAGGCAATTGAAATGATAAGTGTAACGATGTACAAGAAAAATTTTATTAGTTCGATTGCGAGTTTTATTTTGTCTTCGTGTGCCATTTTTTTAATGATGAATTATGAATGAAGAATGACGAATTAGAAACGATTGGATTGTATAAGTACATGTTGAAATCCATTTAAGGAATAAAGTGAATTAATAATATTACTACTAAAGCTGTTGTTAGAGCGCCGAATAGGAATGTGTTGTAAAAGGGCGGTTCGATTGTTTCGATAATTGTTTGTTTGATTTTTAAGGTATCTATCCTTGTCATAAAAATCGTATCAATACGGACCAGGTCTTTCGTAGTTAGATCAAGGAAATAATCTAGGGCAAGGTTTCCGTTTGCAGCCGACTGAATGTTGAATGATAACTTGTAGCTGCTATCCGCAATAGTGTATTTGTAAGTCGAATCCGCTGCAGGTTGATCAAAGAATAATTTTTTTATGGAAAGATTTTGTTTTGGTTGTTAATGAGTCTTTACCTTGTTTGTAGATCTGCTGCGTCTTTCCGGGGAAATAGGTTGTTTCGGTTTTGGATTGGATTTCCGGAATAGACTTTTTAATAGGACGGAATAGGACATAGAGGACGGATAGGACAATAACGATGACGGCGATATAAAAAAGTTTTTGTTTCATGGTTTTATCTTTTTTTGAGGCAAAGAAAGGGATTAAGAATCCAGGATATAATGTAGAATTGGGAAAGGGATTTTATATGTTCTTTTGTCTTGATACAAAAGAACCAAAAAATCAAGACTGCAAATAAATCACTAAAATTTTACTCCATTCAGCTACGAAAAATTAACTCACTTCGTTCAAACAGAATTTTTCGCTTAACGCTTTATTACGTAAAATTTTTTAATCCTCCTTCGCTCATGGAGCTTCGGCGGACAGGCGTGATTTATTTGAGGTCTCTTCCATCAAGATACAAATTGTAAAAATAAAAAAGGAAGGAATTGAAAATGAAGTTTAGTGAGTTGGCAGCTGCTTATAATAAAAAGTTTGGGTTTAATGTTCTGCCGGCGCAGGGAAAGCGTCCGACTATTGCCTGGGAGAACTGGCAGCTGATTGAGCAAACTGAAAAGGATGTAATTGCACTTGGTTGGAACCCAGGCATTACCGGAATTGGCGGAATATGCGGGATAAATGATATTGGGAATTTAGACTTCGACAAAGTTTCGGACTCGGGGATTGTTGAAATGTTTGCAAAAAGATTGGGACTCGGGGAAATATATCCGTGGATTGTAAAGAGCGGCAGCGGGATTGGTTTTCATATTTGGTTCAAATCTTCTGAAAATAATGAATTTCATAGAAGACTAAATGGACCAAAGAGTATTTATAGAATGAACCTGAAAGACTCTGATGTTTGTGATCATATTGAATTGAGATGGTGTAATTCAATGACAGTACTGCCTTACTCAAAACATCCGTCTGGGAATGTTTATACTTTTATGTATGGAAAGCCGGAGGAAGCTCCGAAGGAGATTAGCGCGGAAGTGCTGCTAGAATGTTTAGAAGAGTTTTGCGATTTGAAAAGAGAGAAGGAAATTCTTGCCGTAGGCAAAAAGACTTTTGAACCGGCTGGGTTTGATAAAGAAAAATTGGAAAGTGCGATTGAGTTTTTAGCAGCGAAGCTTCCGGGTAATTGTTATGATGAATGGTATCGAATCGGATTCGGACTTGTTACCATTGGAGAGGAAGGTAGAAGATATTTTTTGCAGATGAGTTTGAGTAATCAGTATTATCATGATTCGGAGTTTGAGATAAATAAAAAGTTTGATGAGTTGCTGAAGAAATATAACGGAAGTATTACACTCGGAACGGTTTATCATATTGCAGAGAAATATGGCTGGCAAAAACCGTTTGTGAAATTTTGGTATATTGAGAATGATAAAAACAAAAATATCAAAGCAGAACTTTAAAAGATTTTTAGAAGAGAACGGTTTCTGCAAGCTGCAATTAGAGCACGGATATATTTTACTGAAGGTAAGCAAAAATATAGTCCGGGAAGTTGAGATCTTCAATATCAAGGATTTTGTAATTGATTACTTGAAGCGATTAGATGAAGATGAATTGTTTAAGGATACACCAAAGCTGAAGGTAATTGATGCAGTAATAAAAGGAGCTTCACAGCATTTTGTAAACGGCTTTCTTGAATTTCTTGAAACAAAGAAGTTGGAATTCTTAAGAGACACTAAGGATAAAGGATATTTGTTTTTCTCAAACTGCTTTGTCGAGATTGAACAAAACAAAATTGAAGTAAAGAGATATGAAGAGCTTGAAGGATTTATCTGGGATAAACAAATAATTCAGAAAAGATTTAGTGCGGAAAAAAGTGAATCGGAGTTTGAAAAGTTTGTCCGGAATATTTGCATGAATGATGAGCAAAGAATTTTGTCTTTCCGGAGCGCGATTGGTTATTTGCTGCATAATTATAAAGACTCGACAAATGCAAAAGCGGTAATATTTCTTGATGAGAAGCTTAGCGATGGAGCTTACGGAAGGAGCGGAAAAGGCTTGGTTGCTCAAGCAATAGGGAAGCTTCGGAAGACTGTAAGACTTGACGGAAGGAATTTTAATTTTTCCCGGAACTTTTTATTTCAGTCTGTTACTCTTGATACTGCTATTATTGAATTTAATGATGTTGCTAAGAAATTTAATTTCGATAAACTGTTCTCGGTCATTACTGATGATATAACTGTTGAAAGAAAAAATCAGAATGAGATAATAATTCCGTTTCAGCAATCACCTAAGATTATAATCTCGACTAACTACACAATTGAAGGATCTGACGACTCGACATTAGACAGACAATTCATTATTGAATTTTCGGACCACTATAATAAAAACCATAGGCCGATAGATGAATTCGGACATAGATTTTTTGATGAATGGGATTCTGCAGAGTGGAATAATTTTTTGAATTATATGATCGGGTGTATGCAGCTTTATTTGAACCGGGGATTGATTAAGTGTGCGCATGTAAATCTTGAAAAGAAGAAATTGATTGACTCGACTTGTGAGGAGTTTGCGGAATACTTTGAATCTATCGAATTAGGAAAAGAGTTTTTGAAGAAAGATTTGTTTGAGAATTTTAAGAAGGAATATGAAGAATATTTTGAAATGGAGCCGGTTAGATTTTCGAGATGGATAAAAGAAGCAGCAAGGGTTAAGGGATTGAAATTGAAAGAAAGAAAATCCGGAGTGGCAAGATTTGTCCAGATGGGAGAAATCGAAGTATTGGACAAGTTGGACAACTCTGTATTTGATGAGAAGTAAAAAAGTGAAATAAAGTTGTCCAAGTTGTCCAAAGTAGGCAATATCTTTGAATTTGGTTTGTTTTATAAGTATTTGTTGGACAACTTCGGATTGAGAAAGTGTCCAAGTCTACCGAAGGTAGATAAATCTGCCTTCTGCAGACAAGTTGGACAGATTGAGAAAATGGGAGATTACAAAGTTGTCCAAATCGAAGAGGAAAAAAAATTAGAAAAGGGCATAAATTATAAACTTTTCGTTATAAAAAAAGAAATTGGACAACTTGGACGAGTATTTTTGCAGTTTTAAAGGGCAAATGTTTTTGAAGTTGCCCAAGTTGTCCAAAAGGGATTAAAGTAAATTTACTGCATCCATCGAATTGTATAGGATGATGAAATACGACAGAACATATACTTGGTGATGCAAAAAACTTTGATTTATTTCTTACGGCACAGCACTACTGTCCGGTTATTAGTTGAATAAATTCAATTGGTTAGCAGAATACTGTATTTTAGTTTTGTAATCGAGCACATTCATAAGCTCTAAAATCGGGCTTTTTTCAAAAATATGCACACTTAAAAT
>JAKAKD010000042.1 GCA_021824635.1 Bacteroidota bacterium
CAAACGAAACCACTGCTTCATCTAAAGTGGAAACGGAAATAGTCATGAGTGAATTTAAAGTTAAGGGGCAGGAGCTGATACAGAAAATTGAAGAGCTTATCCACGAAGGAAACGTTACTCGTATAATCGTCAGAGATGATAAAGGAAACACATATATAGACATTCCTGTAACGGTTGGCGTTTTGGGAGCTGTGTTTGCGCCAATTGTTGCCGCTGTTGGAGCCCTGGCAGGCATGGCTGCAAATTATACACTTGAAGTAACCCGAAAAGATGATGAGAAGAAAGAAAACATCTGATAACTTAAAACAAGTGAATACATTTTTTATCTGATAAAGTGAGGCATTTCAAAAGGAATCTCAATAGATAATTCCACAAGACCTTTCATCTCGCCGTTTTCGAACCATGGCGATTGATAAATAAGTTTTTTCTTTCCGTTCTTTTCGATTGTATAGATGTTCGGAATTTGTTTGTTTATAATTTCTTTAATTTTTTCTTTTGACGCATCTGTGTGACAGCCGAACATATTTTTTCCGATCAAATCATATCCGCCATCACTCTCGAATACTGCGGCAGATTTCTGATTCATCTCGGTTATGGTTCCATTTATATCACATACGGTAATTGCCGCAGGAAATTCTTTAATCCATTTTGAGTGCATCTATTCTCCGAAAATTATTTACATCTAAAAGATACTGAAACTTGTATTATCGAGCGAGCTGAAACATAACTGTGTCTAGTTCTGCCGTAGCAATCACAGCATTAATTACTGAAATTTTTACAGGCGTTTCGTTATAGCCGATTTATGAAAGCAAGGTTCAGATGATTAATAATCAATGCGTAATTAACCGTTCAATACATCAAAGCATACGTGGAATTTGTGATGAGTGATGATGAATAATTGGACTTGTTAATGAAAGATCAAGAACGAAACTAAATCTAGCTTCAAAGCTAAGCAGCTCTCCATCAACAGCAAACCGCCAGCAGTAAATTCCAGATAAAGCATAAATGGTTTCAGTTATTTTCTGGACATTAACAAATTTTTCATGTAGGTCAACGCTTAATCTGTCGCGAGTTCTGAGTTGTTCAAAATAGCTGCGGATTTTTGCGCGACTATCTAATACTCTATTAGAGAATGTCGGGATTAAAACAGCATTCTCGTTGTATAAGGCGAGAATGTTTTCAATCTCGCCTTTATTAACTACATTTAACCAAGCCGTTAAGACTTCCTTCGTTTTTTTCATAACAGATAACGCTTTCATTATTGATTTAAAAACTTTTCCGCCTCTTCCAAAGTTGGAACGTATTTCAATTTGTAAGAATCCATTGCTAAAGAATTATTAGCGAATTGAATCAAGCCCATTTTAGATGTTCCAACTACACGGACAATTCTGTTAACCTTCTTTTGTATCAATAGCATCATAATCTCTTTCAGAATTGAACCGGCTTCATCATCACTGTGTATAAATTTTGAAATATCATTAATCAAATCGAAATTCGGTTTTAGAAACGATATCTCTTTTTCGATTAAAATTTTTGCTTTTTCTGCTTCATCATAGGAAACAGTTCCGCTTATGGAGAGATACAGCCTATTCTTTGCAACATCTTTTTGTGCTTTAACCATTTTATAGACTCCAATAAGTGAAATCTAAATATAATAAATTATCTTAAAAGAAAATTTCAAAACTAAAAGAGTAATTTCTAATTGGCGCAACATTGCCGATAAACTCAACGTAATTGTAGTTGAAGATATTTTTCGCGTTCAGATAAATTTTTGCCGGAGCGCTTCCTAGTAAAAAGTTATAACCAATATTCAAATCCGTAACATAAATCGGAACACGCTTGTCGCCGTCTATTACCAGCGCAATTGGCGGCTGCGTAAGATTAAAATCTATCTCTTCAACTTTGCTCATGTATCTAAAGTCAATTCCAAATTCAAACGGATATGGAGAGTATTGCAGTTGAGCAGTAACTGAATTTCGCGGACGGTATTTCATCGCGGTATTTTTATCTAGATCTCGCGCCCACATATAATTGTATCCTGCTTTTAATTTTAACTCACCAGGAACGAGAGACCAATCGGCATTAAGTTCAACTCCCTGAATTCTCGCCCTGCTCAAATTTATAAATTGAATTTTCGCTTCGTTAGTTAAAACCGGTTCGATAAAATTTTTGTATTCGTTTCGATAGAATGCAAGATCAAATAGAAGGTCTTTAGAATAGTTATAAAGAGTTCCCGCTTCGAACGAAATGCTGGTTTCTGCTTTTAAGTCCGGGTTAGATTTAACATCAATGCCACCACCGACAGCGGCTGTAGTAAAAACTTCTGACGGTGTAGGTGCTCGAAAACCGGTTCCAAGCGATGCACGTAAAATAAAATCTTTTGTTAGCTTATAATTTAATCCGGCTTTTGGTGCAGCAGCGTTAGCGCTTTTAAGTGTATCGAGTTTCATATAATCATATCGTAAGCCGAAAGTTAAAGAAAGATCGGGATTTATTTTTAATACTCCTTGAGCGTAGGCGCCAAAGCCAAAAAAGTTTGGACTCTTAAAAATATTAGAAGATATTTTTGAATACGATGTTTCAACGCCCGATGTAAGAACAAACGCATCCGATAAATTAATATTTGTAAGCAGTTCATTGCGGAAAAGATCGGCAGTAGAGGTTGTTAATTCGACTCCGTAACCATCAAATTTTGTGTGATAAAGACTGGATTTGAATTCCGCAGTAATATCTTTGCTAAAAGTATGATGATAAATTAATCCGGTAAAAAGCCGGTTAGATTTAACAGTATTACCGTTGTCTTCATCTTTGGGAACAAGAGCATTCCGAGAATCTTTCCAATAAAGAAAATTTCCGCGGTTCATGTTGAGAAAATCCGCAAAAAATAATAAGTGATTATGACTGGTAAAATCATAATTTAATTTTAGATAACCGAGATAGTGCTTTGCGTAATCGTTTTGGCGGTAGCCCATATTGTCGAATTTCTTTAATGAAAAAGTATAGCTTAAATTATTTACCGAATTAGAATGAGTCAGTTCAACTCCGTAAAAAAATCTTGTATTGTTGTTCCATTTCCAAATATCGTATGCCGGTTTATCGTATGCACCAATATATGAACTGAAATGGGTAACTGGATTTTTTACGGAGGATCGGGTGATTATATTTATCACGCCGCCAATTGCAGTAGAGCCATAAAGAGAACTTGCCGGACCTTTAATAATTTCGACACGCTCAATATCAGCAACCGGAATCAATTCCCACACAATATCACCGGTATCACCCGAATAGAGAGGAATTCCATTTGCCGCAACAAGAACACGTGCACCGGCGCCTTTGCTGTAACCATTTGAACCGCGAATGCTGACTTGTTCAAGATTCATCTGCACGCCGGGCACAAACCGTAGTGCTTCATCAAACGTTAGATAATTCTTTTGGGAAAAATCATCTGGTGTTAAAACGGTTGTGCTTACAGAAAGATCCTGAACTCTTTGTTCATACTTGCCGGCGCTAACTACAATTTGTTCGCTCTGAATGGCTTCTTCGGTTAAAATAATTGTAATTGGCTTTGTCTTTGCGTTTAATAATATAGATTTTTTGTTCTTTCCGTATCCGATGAGCGATGCTTCTATGGTGTATTCACCAAACGGAACATTCTTTATCTCAAAGGTTCCGTCCGTTAATGTAGCGGCGCCTAGCTGAGTTCCAATAATAATTACATTTGCATGTATTAACGGTTCATTTTCATTAGTAATTACTTTTCCTTTAATGGCGCCCGATTGGGCAAATGAAACTAAAAGCGGAAGCAGTGTAATAAGAATAAAAAATTTTTTCATTTGAAGACCCTTTTCTTTTTGAGAAATGAATTCTCGAGTCGTAATTCTTTATTGCTTTACATTGGCGGCTGCGGCGGAGGATTATTGAAATCAACAATAATATCTATACCTGCAGTTATTTCTCTGTCCAGAATTGTAAGTGTCTTTGGTTTTGATTGATCTCCGTTTATACAATAAACTCCTACAATTACCCAGTCTTTTCTATCGAATGATATTTCCGGAGTTTTTGATTGTGCAACCATCACGTATGAATGTTCACCGGGCATCAATTTAAAATCTAATCCAAAATTATGTAGAATATAGTTCTGGTCAACGGAATTAAAAACAAATTCTTGGCTTTGATATGGGATCGGATCAATAACAAAACTCAAATTAAGAAATGAAAAATCTTGACTGGATAGAATAGGATTTTTAAAAACAAATATATGTGTCCTTGTAATACCTGCGGGCCAATTACCAATAAAGGTTACTTTTCCGCTGAAGCCGGTTACTCCTGTTTTAATTGGCTCAGGTTCAATGCCTTTATCGCACCCGGCGACTAAAGATAAAAATGCTAGAACAACAGCAGCGGCAAATATTTTTTTCATTTATTCTCCATTCACTCTTATAACACGTCTAATATAACAGAACTTAAAGAACAAATCACGCCGTACTTATAAAAGTAATTAAGATGAAATTGGCTTTTTATTTGAGTAGATTTTTATACGATCAATTTTTATTGTGAATTGAAAACCCTATTTCCAATTAAGAATTAATGTGAAACCACGATTGTTGAAAAATATTATTATAATTTTTTTACTTTTCTCTCTAGTTCCAATTGCTTCGCATGGTCAATCAACAGAAGATTACCATGAATATCAATTCAATCAGATTAAAGTTGAAGACGGGCTATCTCAGAGTACAGTCTTTTGTATGCTTCAAGACCGCAAAGGGTTTCTCTGGTTCGGAACAGCAAATGGATTGAACCGTTACGATGGATATAGTTTTGTTGTTTATGCTAATGACCCGGCCGATTCTACAACAATTTCTGATAACGGAATTTTATCTCTTTTTGAAGACAAAGATGGTTTTATCTGGGCGGGAACAGTGGGCGGGGTTTTAAATAAATACGATAGAAAAAAGGGAACATTTACACATCTCAATTTTACAGATAATCTACAAACGGAAAATGATCCGGATGAAAAGTATTACGATTTTCCTCTGCCTTTCTCAAGAAATAATAATAGATCTATAACTGTAATTCAGCAAGACAAAAATGGTTTTTTGTGGATAGGAACTTGGGGGAAAGGATTAATTAAATTTGATCCGGTAAGCAACAAGTATGAACATTTCCATTATGATAAAAATCAGCCGGGAAGACTTCAATCCAACAGGGTGAAAGCAATAATTCCATGCAGCGATGGAACTGTGTGGGTTGGTACGTTGGGCGGAGGACTTTATAAATTTTTTAGCAACGAGAATCAAACTCGAATTCAGAAATATGAACAAAATGAGAATAATTGGAGCTTGAGCGATAACAAAGTCATCTCACTATTTAAAGATCAAGATGAAAATTTGTGGATTGGAACCTACGGCGGAGGATTGAACAAACTTTCAAAACAATTTCAATCGGTTGACGCATCAAAAGCAAAATTTGAAAGATTTATAAATAGTCCGCAAATAAACAGTTTATCCAGCAATATCGTTACTTCAATAATTCAGAGCACAGACAAATCTCTTTGGTTTGGAACCCTTGGCGGAGGATTGAACCGCTATGATTTAAAAACTAAAAAATTTACCGTTTATAAAAACGATTCTAAAGTTCCAACATCTCTTCAGAAAAATGATATTCTTTCTTTATTGGTAGACAAATCCGGAACTCTTTGGATCGGCACAAATCTCGGCAAAGGTCTTAGCCGTCTTGAACGCAGCACAATAAAATTCGGGCAGATTAATAAAGATGCGAATGGTGTCAATGGTTTGAATGATGATGTTGTCTGGGCTATAAATGTGGATAAAAATTCTGTTGTTTGGATAGGAACTTACAAAGGCGGTCTGAACAAATATGACCGCAAGAACGGAAAATTTTCATTCTATAAGTCCGATAAAAATATCAAAACAACATTAAGTGATAATCATATTCGTTCCATTGTTGATGACGAGAACGGATATTTGTGGATTGGCACTTACAGCGGGGGCTTAAATAAATTTAATAAATCAACCGGAAGATCTACGCGATATACTTTTGACTCCAGTGGCTCTATAGACCGTGGTTCAAATCAAGTTCAAGCGATATTTATTGATCGAGCTAAAAATTTATGGATTGGTACTTTTGGCGGCGGTCTGAATAAAGTTAACGCCGAAGATCTCAAATCAAATAATATTCGATTCGAAAAATTTGTTCATGATGCGAATGATCCGTTTAGTCTAAACGATGATAGAGTTTATTGCATAACCGAAGACCGGGATGGAATTTTCTGGATAGGAACTTTTGGCGGCGGTCTAAACAAATTCGACCCCAAGAAAAAAAAATTCATCTCTTATAAAAATATTCCGGGGGATGAATCTAGCCTTGCAGATAACAGAGTAATGACAATTTATGAAGACAATTTTAGCAACCTGTGGATTGGATCTTACGGCGGGGGACTTCAGAAATTTGATAAACGCACAGAAAAATTTAAACGGTTCAATAAAAAAAACCGATTGATCAGCTCGGTGGTATATGGAATTCTTGAAGACAACAGTAATAATCTTTGGATGAGTACTGACAATGGTCTATTCAAATTTAGCATAGCAACGGAAATATTTACTCAATATGATCTGCACGATGGTCTGCAGAGCACGGAATTCAGCGGCGGCGCATATTTTAAATCTAGGAATGGAGAAATGTTCTTTGGTGGAATTAACGGGTTCAATTATTTTTATCCAGATAGCGTTAAGGATAATTTATTTATTCCGCCGATAGCAATTAGCAATGTAAGAATATTCAGCAATCCCGTGAGAGGGGAAATAGATTCTCTGTCGCTTTCATATTCACAAAATTTCTTTTCGTTTGAATTCGCCGCTCTCGATTTTACAAATCCGGAGGATAACCAATACGCTTATATCCTAGAAGGATTAGATTCGGATTGGCACTATGTTGATTCTCGTAGAAGAATTATAAACTATTCTAATCTATCACCGGGAGAATATGTTTTCCGGGTACGCGGTTCAAACAACGATGGTGCGTGGAATAATGAAGGAGCTAAAATTCATATAACAATTTTACCGCCAATTTGGAAAAGGTGGTGGTTTATAACAGCAGCGCTTTTCTTTATTGCGGTTTCCATCTTTTATCTGAGTACTATTCGTTTCAGAAGCTTGCTCGCAATTGAAAAACTAAAAGGAAAACTCGCAGCGGATTTGCATGATAATGTCGGTTCCGGTTTAACTGAAATTTCAATTCTAAGTGAACTTGCTACACAAAAAATAAAAAATGTAGAAGAGGGTCCATCTCAAAACTTAAATGCAATAAGCGAAAAAGCAAGACAACTGATTGACAGCATGAGCGACATTGTCTGGATGGTTAATCCGCAGCGCGATTCTTTTCATCATCTTATTATGAGGTTGAAAGATACATATAGCGATTTGCTCTATTCTTCCGAAATCTCATTTAAGACTACTAATTTGGAAAAGCTAAGTTCGCTTAAATTGCCGATGGAATACAAACAGAATATGTATCTGATCTTTAAGGAAGGAATTAATAACGCAATAAAACACAGCAAATGTAAAAAGATATTTCTTGATGCTTCTCTTAACAAAGACAACATAGTTCTGGTTTTGAAAGACGATGGTGCCGGCTTTGACACAGAAAATGTAAAACTTGGTAATGGACTAACAAATATGAAAAGACGTGCTCATTCGATAGGGTGCGAATTGATTATTGACTCAACTAATGAAGGCACATCACTTACGTTTACTGGAAAACTAGGAGGGATTAAAAAAATGTTTCTTTCTTTAATGAAGTCATAATTCTAAAAATTGCTTTTCGGAATATCATTTGTTAAGCAGTTTCTAAAAAAATATTATTTTATACCTAAGGTGAGGACGAAAATAATGATCAAAGTAGCAATCATAGAAGACAACAACACAATCCGCGAAGGGCTAGCAGCTTTAATTAATGGCACCGGCGGCTATAGCTGCATTGGATCTTATGGTGATTGTGAGTCTTTTCTCTCTAAACTTTCGGCAATAGATGTTGATGTTGTTTTGATGGATATAGGTTTACCCGGAATGAGTGGAATTGATGGTATTGTGAAAGCAAAGAAGATAAAACCGGAACTCAATATTTTAATGCTCACCGTTTATGAAGATAGTCAATCTGTATTCAAAGCATTATGCGCCGGAGCGTGTGGATTTTTAGTAAAAAAAACTCCGCCGAGCAGATTGCTGGAGGCAATAAAAGATGCTTATGAAGGCGGCGCTCCGATGAGTTCTTTGATTGCGCGTCAGGTTATAAATGTTTTTAGGCAGACTCAGGGTAAATCTTCAGAAGAAGAAAAAACAAATTTATCTTCGCGCGAAATAGAAGTTCTAACATCACTTTCCGATGGAAATAATTATCAGGAAATTGCCGACCGGCTTTTCATAAGCGTTGATACTGTTCGCCATCATATTAGAAACATCTACCGTAAACTGCACGTGCATTCGCAATCGGAAGCAGTTGCAAAAGCAATCCGCAAAGGATTAATCTAGAATCCAAAACCTGACCGCATAAATATGTAGGCTAGCCTTATTTTTAGTCTTCATTTCAATTAAAACTGCACAATTGTGCGGTTTACAAGCCACACACATTTCCTTAAATACATATCAGAAAAAGTCAAAACCCAATCAACGGTAGTTGAAAAAAAAACATCATAATAGCAGGAGGAGTAATGGAAAATCTAAATAGTAATGATGGTTGTAATCCTATCTCGGAATTAATCAATGATGATGTTTATAACCTCCTTACAAGCCGAGGACTAATTGATGAGAAATCTGTGCGGGATTATCAAATCAGAAAAAAATTTAAAGACTTGAGGGCAAAAAAAATCAGCGCAAGCGATGCCATAGAAGCTCTTAGAGAAGAATATCCTTATCTGCAATTCGATACAATTCGGAAAATAGTTTATCAACCACGCAATTAATTAAAACCTCCTCATAGAAAAAGAGCCGGAGGAAAAATCAGTCTTTCTCCGGCTTTTTTATTTTTGGGAAGTGTGACCGATTTCTTGCTATTTTTGTTTGACCAACCACAACAATTAGGCTATAATTTACAAATCAATAAATGAGGCAGCTATGAAATTCCGATCTTTCTTTTTATTCTTATTTGTTTTGTCAGTACCGTTTTTGGCACAAGAGAAACAGGAAGTAAATTCCGAAGTAAAAGAACTTTCCGCATTTCACGATGTTATCTATCAAATTTGGCATACTGCGTGGCCGGAAAAAAACATCCAACTTCTAAAACAACTTTTGCCGGATGTTGAAAAAGCATATGATAAAGTTAAGACGGCAGAACTGCCGGGAATATTACGTGACAAGAAAGCGAAGTGGGATGAAGGATTAAAAAAGTTTGGTGCTTCTGTTGCCGCATATAAAGATGCCGCAGGAAAAGATAATGCTCAAGTTTTTTTGGATGCCGCAGAAAAAATGCACGCAGATTATGAAGCTCTTGTAAGAATTGTAAAGCCGGTATTGAAAGAGGTTAATGCTTTTCACCAGGAACTTTATATGATGTATCATTACTATTCCTCTTCGGAATTCGATTTAGAGAAAATTAAAACTTCAGCAGCTGTGCTTAAAAGCAAAATGGTTGACTTGATGACAGCCAAATTGACAAAACGATTAGAATCAAAACAAGAAAAATTTGACAAGGCAAGAAATGAATTAAACGATGCGGTTCAGAAATTGGATAATGTTGTTGCAATGACTAACGATAAAAAAGAAATTACAAATGCTGTTGATGGTGTTCACTATAAATATCAGGAGTTAGAAAAGTTGTTTGATTGATTTAAGATTTGGGGCTCATCATTCTTTGGAATGGAGGGCCCTTATATTTTTTCTTCGCAATGATTGTCTTGGCATCCGCATTCTTTTCCTGTCTTCGCTTTTTCTAACGCCTCTTTCCCTTCCTTAAAAGAAAAGTAAGCAATTAATAATGCGCCTAAAGAATCAAATGCGCCAAAGCCGGATAATTCATATCCGATACTTGCGGCAAGTAAAATAATTGAAAGATAAAGACAAGTCTTTGTACACTTTGCGTCTGCAATAATTGCTTGTGAACCGAGAGCCTTACCAACTTTCATTTTGTAATAAATTAGCAAACCCATAGTGGCAATTGAGATGAGTGAAATAACAGTGCCCCAAAAGGTTGTTTCCGGTTTATGATTTCCGGCAACGTTTATCAGAGACGAGACGATTAATCCGATAGTTAAAATATAGAAAGAGATTCCGGTAATTCTAAGCGCCCTCTTTTCAAACTCATCACGCTCCGAACCGAGTGCTTTAATTCTTGAAAGCATATGCCAGATACCAATTCCGGAAATTACTTCAACAAATGAATCAACGCCGAATCCAAGCAGAGAAAGAGTTTCGTCTTTTACTCCAAAATAAACGGAAACCAATCCTTCTACAATATTATAGAAGACCGTGAACATTGCCAGTCGCAATGCCCACTTGTATAAATTTTTTTTCTTTTCGGATAAAAGATTTTCTTGATTCACTAAAAACTTTCTATGAAGGAATAGAATACTGTGAGAATAAACTCATAAAATACGCTATAAAAAATATCATAAATACAACACCTAATATTATTAGAACAATTTGAACGATAATAAGAATTTTGAGAATATGGAAGAATTTTCCCTGAAGCTCAAAGCCGGCGCGCATAGCAGCGGCGCTGTTTGTTATTCTAAAATTAGAAAATTGATCTGCCGCTTCCCTCATTCGTAAGCCGACAAAAATAATCGGAACACCGAGCAAAGCGCCGATTATTGATATACACGTTATAGCACCGTAAATAATTGCGAACATTCCCACAAATCTCATGTCGTTTGTCATTTTTTCAAAATTGTATTGAAACATTGATGGCGGATTGATATCTGTTGAACTCGGATTGGGATTTAAGTTATCAATAGTTTCCATGCTTTTCTCCTTAACAATTTTAACTTGTTAAATAAAATGAGATGAGAAGATGTGGAGCTGAAGGGATTCGAACCCTCGACCCCTTCGTTGCGAACGAAGTGCTCTCCCAACTGAGCTACAGCCCCAAATAGGCTGATCAAAATTTCGTTGTTTTAAAGTAAGATTTCAACTTTTATT
>JAKAKD010000025.1 GCA_021824635.1 Bacteroidota bacterium
CTTACTATCACAGATTTGCACGATTACGCAACAATCTTTTTAAATGGGAAATACATTGGTAAGCTCGATCGGCGTGAAGCTGAGAACACAATTGAAATTCCCAAGAGTGATGTTAAAGATCCAGTCCTGGAAATTTTTGTAGTAGCGATGGGAAGAATTAATTTTGCACAGCAGTTGATAGACAGAAAAGGAATTACCGACCGCGTTACTCTTAACGGAATGACTTTGATGAATTGGGAAGTCTACAACCTTCCTTTCAGTTCCAAGTACATTCAGTCAATCAAGCAATCTGCAACAATTCAAAAGAAACCGGGAATATTTTTTAAAGGAACATTTGAGCTGAACGAAGTCGGTGATACATATATTGATATGAGCAATTATAAAAAAGGCGCTGTGTTTGTGAACGGCAATAATCTTGGCCGTTATTGGGAAATTGGACCGCAGAAAAGATTGTATTGCCCCGCTCCATTTTTGAAAAAAGGAAAGAATGAAATTGTTGTATTCGATCTTCATACAACAAAAGCGGAAATTGTTAGCGGCAGAAATACTTTGGACTAATTATTTTGTGGCTTTCAAGATCACGACTCATACATCAACAAAGAAAGGAATAGAAAATGTTCTCAACGGTTAGATACTTTATTAAAACCAGTATAGCTTTTCTTGTGTTGGGAATTCTTACCGGGCTTTATATGGTAATTGCACGTTATTATTTTAATGCATGGTCTCCGCCCGACTTAGTTTCTGCTCATACACATATAATTCTTGTCGGTGCAGTAATGATGATGATAATGGGCGTGGCTTTATGGTTCTTTCCCCGACCCGAAAAAGACGACAAGCTTTATAAACCAAACCTAATTCTTGCCGCTTATTTTATAATTACCATTTCCACCGCTTTAAGGTTTATTTTCCAAATAGTATCTTCGTTCGTTCAAATGAATGAAATAATAAAATTTTTACTTCTTCTTTCTTCAGTCAGTCAAGTTCTTGGAATAATAATTTTCTTTGTTTCTATTTGGGGAAGAATAAGATCGGTCGGAAGCCACATTAGAGAAGCTAAAGGCGAAAAGTTTTAACAAATAATAATGGAAAGTTTATGTCGTCGCGAAGAGATTTTATAAAAAAAGGCGGACTTGCGCTTGCCGGAATTACAATCACAAAAGATATAGCGGCAAGCAAAGCAACTATTTCATCAAATCCGTTTCTTTCCTCATCTAATTTTATTAGTAAACGTCCAAAACAAAGCGAGCGGAAATTCATAAGCGATTCCGTAGAAGCGAAAATTGCAGAAGTAAAAAATGATATTGCCGATCCGGAACTCGCTTGGCTTTTCGAAAATTGCTATCCAAACACACTCGATACTACCGTAACTCATAAACTCATAAACGGCAAACCTGATACTTTCGTAATTACCGGCGACATCAACGCAATGTGGCTGCGCGATTCAACGGCGCAAGTGTGGCCTTATCTTCCATTGACGCATGATGATAAAAAATTACGCGATTTAATCGCCGGAGTAATCAACCGCCAAACCAAATGTATTCTTATTGATCCCTACGCGAATGCATTCAACGACGGACCAACGGGAAGTTACTGGGATTCAGATGAAACGGAAATGAAACCGGAACTTCACGAACGCAAATGGGAAATTGATTCGTTGTGTTATCCGGTTCGTCTCGCTTACGGATATTGGAAGACAACTGGCGATACATCTCTCTTTGATGACGATTGGAAGCGTGCCACGAAATTGATCTACAAAACATTTATTGAGCGGCAGCGCAAAGAAAATTTAGGACCATACAAATTTGGAAGGAAAACTTCCTGGCAATTAGACACTCTTGCCGGTGGCGGCTACGGCAACCCGGTTAAACCGGTTGGTTTGATCTGCTCAATGTTTCGGCCATCCGATGACGCGACAACATTTTCATTTTTGGTTCCATCAAATTTCTTCGCCGTCAAAACATTAAGACAACTAACGGAATTATTTGGCGAGGTCGTTCAGAATAAAAATACGGCATTCGATTTCATGATGCTGGGTGATGAAATAGAAGAAGCGCTTCAAAAATATGCTCTGGCAGAACATTTAGATTTTGGAAAAATGTTTCCATACGAAGTTGACGGTTTTGGCAATAAGCTTTTTATGGATGACGCAAATGTTCCAAGTTTATTATCGCTTCCTTATCTTGATGCGGTTGACATGAACGATGAAATCTATCGGAACACAAGAAAATTTTTGTTCAGCGAAAATAATCCCTATTTCTTCAAAGGAAAAGCTGGAGAAGGAATTGGAGGACCGCATGCAGGATTCGGCAAAATATGGAATTTAAGCATTATCATGCGCGGATTAACGAGCAATAACGAGACCGAAATTTTATCATGTATCAAAACATTAAAATCTATACACGCCAATACCGGGTTTATGCACGAATCATTTGATAAAGATGACGCATCAAAATTTTCTCGCTCATGGTTTGCATGGGCAAATACTTTATTCGGCGAGTTCATCATCAAAGTACATTCCGAAACTCCGCAATTGTTGAAAACAAAATTTTAACTACTCATAATGGATATCAAAATGAAAACAAAATTAACTCTAATCGTAACTTTTTTACTTGTTCAAAGTATTTCCGCGCATACTTTTTTGAAAAGCGAGGATAATTCAGATAAAATTGACAAAGCCGTTTATGCGGAAAAAGTTAAACAAGAGTTTCTTCATGCATGGGAAGCTTATAAAAAATACGCGTGGGGACATGATCAGTTAAAACCTCTAAGCAAAAGTTACCGCGACTGGTATGGCAAAGGTCAATCTTTATTGATGACTCCGGTGGATGCATTTGATACAATGGTTTTGATGGGTTTGAAAAAAGAATCCGAGGAAGCCAAACAACTTATTTTTGAAAAACTTTCGTTTGACAAAAATCTTTTCGTACAAAATTTTGAAGTTACCATTCGCTTACTCGGCGGTTTGCTTTCGGCATATGAGCTTGACGGCGATAAAAGATTTTTAGATTTGGCGGAAGATCTGGGTAAACGGTTGCTACCGGTTTTTAACTCTCCAACCGGAATGCCGTATATAAATGTAAATCTTAAAACCGGTGAGACAAAAGGAAAGATTAATAATCCGGCAGAGATAGGAACATTGACTTTGGAGTTTGGAACATTGAGCAAACTAACCGGAAACCCGATCTATTTTGAAAAAGCCAAAAAAGCAGTTGTTGAATTATTTAACCGCCGATCTAAAATTGGTTTAGTGGGAACAACGATTGACGTTGAAACAGGCGAATGGAAAGATACATCAAGTCACATCAGCGGAATGATTGATTCATATTATGAATATCTACTGAAAGCATGGAAATTGTTTGGCGACAAGGATTTTAAAATAATGTATCAAAAAAGTATTGCTGCTGTTAACAAATATCTCGCAGATAAAACCGAAACCGGTTTATGGTATTGCCAAGTTGACATGAACACCGGCAAACAAATTTCTCAAAACTTCGGCGCGCTCGATGCTTTCCTTCCCGCAGTTCTTGCATTGGGCGGTGATTTAACGCGCGCTGTTCAATTGCAGGAATCCGTTTACAAAATGTGGATGATGAACGGAATAGAACCGGAAGAGTTCGATTTTAAAACCAGTAAAGTGAATTATCCAAATTATGTTTTGCGCCCGGAGGCAATAGAATCGGCTTTTTATCTTTATACTTTCACAAAGAATGAGAAATATCTTCAGATGGGAAAAACTTATTTTGACAGTATTGTTAAATACTGCAGAATTGATGATGGGTATGCCGCACTTAAAAGTGTTATTACAAAAGAGAAAAGCGATCAGATGGAAAGCTTCTTCTTTGCAGAAACTCTTAAATATTGTTATCTTTTTTTCGCTCCGGATGGAACTATTGACTTGAACAAAATTGTTTTTAATACGGAGGCGCATCCACTTAAAAAATTTGGTAATTAACAGATGAAAGAGATAACTAAAAAATATACAAACGGAGAAGTAACCGTTGTTTGGAAACCGAACATTTGCATTCATTCGGCAATTTGTTTTAATGGTCTGCCGCAAGTTTTCGATCCTACAAGCCGCCCATGGATTAATATTGGCGCGGCCGGCACAGAAAGAATTGTTAATCAAGTTAAACAATGTCCCTCCGGTGCATTAAGCTTTTATATGAACAACGAGCAGCTAAACACCGAGCCCAAAGCCGACGCAGGGATTCTAATTGAGGCAACTCAAAATGGACCGCTTCTGGTTTATGGAAATATTTTAGTTAAAGAAAGCGGCGGCAAAGAAGAAAATAAAAATAATGTAACCGCCTTTTGCAGATGCGGCGGTTCTAAAAACAAACCATATTGCGACGGCACACACAAGACAAACGGCTTTCAGGGATAATGAAAAATAAAATTGTATTAATTACCGGCTCTACAGATGGAATTGGAAAACAAACCGCAGTCGAATTAGCTTCGTTAGGAGCCCATGTTCTCGTGCACGGCAGAGACGTAACCCGTGTTGAAAAAACTGTTGAACAACTTAAGACTGAGAATGCTTTGTTAAGCGAGATAGAAGGCTTTACCTTTGATTTGTCATCGCTTCAACAGGTAAAACAATTTGCCGCACAGTTAAAAGATAAATTTGACCGCATTGATGTTCTCATTAATAATGCCGGCGTTTATTTAAGGAATAAAATGTTGAGTGATGATGGATTTGAGATGACTTTTGCGGTCAATCATCTTTCTCACTTTCTTCTTACGAATGAATTGCTTCCTTTACTGCGGAATAGTAATGCGGGAAGGATTATTCATGTGAGTTCTATGACTCACCAAAGTTCTAAACTTGAATGGGATAACCTTAATGCCGAAAAACTTTACGATGCTTACGGGGTTTATTCTCTTTCTAAACTCGCCAACGTTCTCTTTTCAAAAGAACTTTCAGAAAGGCTGAACGGTTCAGGTGTAACATCAAATTCGCTTCATCCGGGAGTTATAGCAACTAAACTTCTTGCCGCAGGATTTAGCACAGGTGGTTCTTCAGTTAAAAAAGGAGCGGAGAATTCGGTTTATATGGCTTCGTCTCCGGAAGTAAAAAACATCAGTGGGAAATATTTTGTTGGTAAAAAAATATCGCGTTATAATTCCATTGCTGATGATGAATCCGTACGGAAAAGATTTTGGAACATAAGCAGCGAAATGACCGGACTCAATTAAAGTTCTATTCTTGTAATAACGCCGTGCAATTTTTGATAAGGCAGTTGTAAGAATTGAACAAAGTTTGGTGTAACACGTTTTATAAAAGCGAAGAGTTTTAAGAACGGACGCTTTGCATAGATATCATCTACACCATAGAACATAACCTTCGGATCAATATTAGCTTCTTTTAAAATTTTAGGCACATCCATTCTTTCCATATATCCGACTTGAATTTCAAGTCCGGATAATCCTTCGGTAATCTCCGGAACAAATAATTTTTGAATACCAAATGGTTTATCCATTGTAACAATAGAAGCCAAAATATTATGCTCGTATATTATGCTTCCGCGGATTGTACAGTGAATCATATACGGCGGAATCATATCTAAACTTTTAGTAAAAAAGAGAGCTGTTCCCGGTAAAAATTTGCCCGTCGCGTAAAGTTGATTAAAACTTTCCAGGTAAGTATCAATCGGAAGCGAGCGGAATGAGCGGTAAACAGCTTTGTTTCCGAATGTCCACAGAAAGATTGTTGCAAATGGTATCAAAGCAATAAGAATTGACCAATAACCGCCGTGTGGAATCTTTGTAAAGACGGCTAATAAAAAAACCAGATTAATAACAAACACAAAGAGCGCTATAAAATATTTCAGTTTATCTTTTCTTCTCGAAAAGATCCAGATCATAAAGAAGGTGCTGGATGTCATTGTTGCCGTAACGGCAAATCCGTAAGCCGCCGCTAAATTTTGTGATCCTCTGAATATTAGAATCATTAAGATGACCGCAATTAACAAACCGAAATTAACGGCGCCAATATAGATCTGCGATTTAATATGGCTCGATGTGTATTTAACTCTCATCAAAGGGAAAATATGCGTACGTATTCCTTGATAGACAAGCGAGAATACTGCGCTAATCATTGCCTGCGAAGCAATTATAGTTGCTAATAACGTAAGAATTAAAAACGGTATGTAAAGAAATTCCGATTGTCCTTTAACCATTGCAAACAAAATGTTGATCTGTTCATCTCGCTGTTCTCCGCTTGCAAGTACAAATGCACCCTGCCCAAAATAATTAATAACAAGCGCGAAGAAAACAAAATACCAGGCGCGTCTTATGGGAGTTCTTCCAAGATGTCCCATGTCGGCATAAAGCGCTTCTCCGCCTGTTGCGCATAGTATCACTTCCGACAAGACAATGATTCCGCTGAATCCATGATGAACTAAAAAATTAATTCCGTAATAAGGGTTTAGTGCAATACCAATTCCGGGATTATGAATCAATGAAAAAAATCCGGTTAGAAAGAGAGAGGCGAACCAAAGAACCATTATTGGACCGAATGAAGAAGCTACTTTATCCGTACCTCTAGATTGAACGGAAAAAAGCAAAATTGAAATAACAATTGTTATCAGAACAACTGTATTTTGAGAGATATGACCAATGCCGGGTATTAGCTCCAGACCTTCGACTGCCGAAAGAATACTTATTGCAGGTGTAATAACTCCATCGCCCATCAATAAAGAAACGCCGACAAATCCCAAAAATGTTACGAAGATCATTGATCTGCCGGATTTTAGCGAGCTATGCAAAATTTCTTTTAGTACAATTGTTCCCCCTTCTCCTTTTGAACTCAAACTCATTGCCAGAAAGGTGTACTGAACCGTTACAAGAATTATCAGCGTCCAAAAAACAAGAGACAGAATACCAACAACATTCATATGTGTTGGCGGAGTAAGAACAAATATTACAGTAAGTGTATAGATCGGACTGGTTCCGATATCGCCGAAGACCAGACCCATCGCTTTTACAAGGTCGCCTAAAGAACTACCAGAAGATTCCTTAGAATTCATTTTGAATTTTTACGGATTTGGTAGGAAATCTTATTTTTATTAAAGATCAACCGAAAAGGATCGCATAGAATAGATATCCGACTGCAACTAAAACGCTAAAGCCTAATATTGACATCAACAAATAGAATGCAACATTATTCAACGTTTTTTTTTGATCAACTGTTTCCATCAATTACCTCATTGTTTTGTAACTTAGCAGTGATTAAACAAACTGCCGTTATTGAATGCGCAAAAGATAGTTATTATTTTCATTCCATAAAAATCTCACCGAGAAAGATTTTTAACCGGTTGTTATATAAGTATTAACATCTTTTTCTTAAAAACTATCTCTACCAATAAATTTCCATTTGACATTTCTTTTTTGTTAACTATTTTGTGCGCACTTTTAACTAAAAAAAATATATGGCCGAAAAAACTAAAAAGACTGAGCTCGTCCGCGGATTATCTTTAACCGCCACAGTAATGATCGTTGCGGGATCAATGATCGGATCCGGAATATTCCGTAAACCTTCATCTATGGCACAACAGCTTGGTTCGCCGGAGCTATTAATTATTATCTGGATAGCAGCCGGGCTAATTACATTTATTGGTGCACTCATAAACGCTGAAGTTTCGGGAATGATTGACGCAACCGGAGGACAATATGTTTATTTCAGAAAAATGTATGGCGACTTTACGGCTTATCTTTATGGCTGGTCTATTCTTGCAGTAATACAAACCGGAAGTCAAGCGGCAATTGCTTATGCATTTGCCGAATATGTCGGCTACTTCATTAAGTATCCTCAGATCTCGCAGCATTTACAAGATTTTTCTTTCTACCTTCCTTTAGTTGGAAACATTCATCCGTTTTTAGATTTTGGAACAAAGGCGGTTGCCATTCTTTGCATTGCTTTCTTAACCGGAGTGAATTACATCGGCGTAGTATTTGGCGGAGTTGTTCAAACAATTGTTACTTATATAAAAATTATTTCAATCGTTCTGATCTCTATTTTCCTTCTTCTTCTGGGCAACGGAAGCTGGTCAAATATTTATACCGGTTTTACAATGCCTAAATCCGATATGACAAACATGATAGCAATGATAGGACTTGCCTTTGCCGGTGCGTTCTGGGCATATGACGCTTGGAACAGCGTAACATATGTTTCCGGTGAAGTAAAAAATCCACGACGCAATATTCCTCTTAGTTTATTATGGGGAACTTTGATTGTAATAGCAGTTTACGTTTTAATAAATGTTGCATATCTATATGTGTTGCCAATTGGAGAGATGGCAAAGTCTCCTCTTGTAGCCGCTTCTGCAGCAGAAAAGATTTTTGGTGCTAAGGGCGCTTCATTGATATCAATTGCGGTTATTGTCTCAACTTTCGGAGCTCTTAACGGAAGCATTCTTGCAACCGCACGCGTTCCATTTGCCATGGCAAAAGCAAATTTGTTTTTCAAGGATTTAGGAAAAGTTCATCCCAAGTATGGTACACCGCATGTTTCGTTAATAGTTCAAGGCATTTGGTCTTGCGTATTAGTTCTTTCCGGTTCATTTGATACAATTACAGACTATGTAATTTTTGCCGCGTGGTTGTTTTATATGCTTGGTGCATTTGGTGTTTTTGTCCTTCGCAAAAAAATGCCGGATGTTGAACGCCCTTATAAAGTCTGGGGCTATCCGTACACGCCGGCGATATTTGTTATCTTTTCATTCTTGTTTCTGGTAAATTCAGTTATTTCAGATACTTCCAACGCAATGATGGGATTGATTTTAATTGCTGCGGGATTGCCGATGTATTTATTCTGGAAATATAAAGACCGAGGTAACAATTCCGTTCCAACGGATGTTTAACTTAGGTAGTCTTCTGGCTGAAGATTAAGAAAAGTTATTACTTGAAGATGAGATAGAGATAATAACAAAGCGCTACTGACATAGATATGGTTATCAATCCCAACAAAGAATAAAGATAAACCAAGACTTTTGATGTTTTAAAGTTGTCTGTTAATTCGTTTCGTTCTGAATCCGCACGCATACTATTTGTCCCCTTTAAAAATCTTTCCCGTACTTTTCTTCATAACGTTTAATACCGTCGCGAATGACCATATACGCTTCTTCTTTACCAACGATTTTTTCCACCACAACGTTTTTGTGTTCTAATTTTTTATAATCCTCAAAAAATCTCTGAAGCTGAATCATAGTGTGCGGCGGCATATGTTCTAAGTCTTCGATGTAATTAACCGAAATATCATTCTTTGCAACAGCAATAATTTTTTCATCTTTTTCTTCATTATCAACCATCTCCATAACGCCGATTACCTTTGCTTCAATCAAACAAAGCGGATCAACTTCTACAGAGCAAATTACAAGAATATCGAGTGGGTCTTCATCGTCACTTAAGGTTCTTGGAATGAATCCGTAGTTAGCGGGATAATGAACTGCCGAAAATAAAACGCGGTCTAATCTAAGTAGACCGCTGGTTTTATCAAGTTCGTATTTAGCTTTCGATCCTTCCGGAATTTCAATTATTGTATTTACAATTCTCGGAGCATCTTTACCATAACTTACATTATGCCACGGATTGAAGTTGTTTCTTATTTTATCTGATGCCATTTTCTTTATTTACCATTCTTCGGGATACAATCATCCGCACTCATCATTCTAAGACCTTTTCTGGCGGTCTCGCTCTTTGGATTTATCTTCACGGTAGCACAATACCATTTAATAGCTTCGTCATAATTCTGCAATGTTTGATAACATGCGCCGAGTGATTCCATGTATCTCCAGTCGTTCGGTCTCATCTGATTGGCTCTTCTGTAGTATGAAATTGCGGCTGTGTAATTCTTCTTTAGGAATGCTCTCTGACCGAGATTAACAACAGCTTCCAAAATGTAATCTTTAAATTGGCTTTCACGTCCTTCGGTAAGTTTAAGAATTTTTACATATTGTTCTGCCGCTTGATCGGAAGAATCCATTTTTGTATAAACCTGCGCTAACCAATAGTTAGTTGTAAAAGTTGTATCTACTAATTCTTTTGCTTTCAGAAATGCTTGTCTAGCGCCATCCCAGTTATTCGCCTCGTAATAAGCAAAACCCTCATTGCGGTAAGCCGGTTCATAAGTTGGATCCAATTTAATTTTAGCCGAATAATATTTTATTGCCATATCGTAATCTTTGTTACGGAAATAATTATTTGCCATGTCCATGAACAAAGCTGATTGTGTGCTGTCCTTTTGAATTACTTTCTCGTAAAATTTAATAGCCGTTGAATCGTCTTTGATCATTTGATATGCCCTGCCGGCGTTTTTCAAATCACTTATAGTCATTTCGGAATCTGGGACTGCTGAATAATATTTTCCAGACTCATCAAATTTTTGTAAAACGAAAGACGCAATTGCTGCGTTTTTGCTTAACACATAATCGTTAGGAAACTTCTTTAATCCCTCTAGCGCATACTGATAAACTTTTTCATAGTTTTTTGTTTCTAGTAAAGCTCTGGTAACTTTTTGATAGGCGTCTTCCGTTTGATCTAAAGCCAAATATTTTTCATACATAATGGCTGCATCTGCAAATAATTTTGCTTTATATAGAATTGTAGCACCTTCTAAAAATGCTTTTGCGTTTTTCTGGTCAATCTGAACTATCTTTAAATATTTGTTAACTGCTTCTGTATATCTTTCTGCTTTAACTAGAGCTTCTGCGCTTTTGAACTTTAGCGCTATATCCATAGAATCAATTGCTTCTGCTTTGGCGTAGTAGTTAATAGCATTTTCAAGCACGTTCATTTTAGAATATGCATCGCCGAAATATTCGAAAAGTTTTTTATCGCTCACATTTTTTTGCTCGAGCGGAATCAATATTTTAAAAGCATCAGAAGTGTTGTTAGCATCAATCATCTCTTTTGCGATTGTTAATGCTTTAGTATAATCTTTATTCTTGATCGCTTTTTCACCATCGCTCAAAGAACTTTGTGCGTTGACATTAATTATTGTAAAAACAATACCGAAAAATA
>JAKAKD010000041.1 GCA_021824635.1 Bacteroidota bacterium
TTAAGGTCTTTAATATAAACTTCAGGTCTCATAATTCTTTTTTTGATTTTAAATTTTGATTGACAAATATAATTAACGGCTTGTTACAAAAGCAAAAAATCTCTTAACTATCGCTTTATATAATTACTGCATGTATTGCTATTCAAAAAAAGTTATCTCAATATTGGCGTTGTGATACTCAATATTATCCTATTAGCCTTTGAATAGAGGCTGTTTTTGCAAGTAAAAGAAGATAAATTAATTTAATTCCCCAAACCGATCTCAATTTTTTAGTTTTTTTTACGACAATTATATGATAGGCGGGATGACAATTGAATTTAGCATACAAATATCATAGACTTAAGCTGGGGCTGGGGTTATTTTTCATTTTTCAAATTCCGACTTATTCTCAAAGTTTTCCGGTAAAGACATATACTTTAGCTAACGGCTTGAATACAAATTTTATTCATGACGTTACCCAGGATAAGCAAGGTAATATGTGGTTCGCAACTGAATTCGGAGTATCAGTTTACGACGGCTATTCTTTCAAAAATTACAGAGAGGAAGACGGGTTACCACAAACAGAATATTTCCAGATCAAAGCCGACAGCAATAATAATATAATTGCAGTTCCCTCCTGGAGTACCCAGCATATAGCAATTTTTACAAACAAGAAATGGCAGTTAATAAACAGTTTGCCATCCTTAAAAGGAAATAACAACTATTATACTTCTTTCGACATAAACTATGAAAAGAATAAATTGATTTTGTATCTAGGCACTTTAGAAGGTGTCTACAAATATTCAGACAACAAGTGGAGCAACATTTCTGTAAGAGAAGGATTAATTAACAACCAAATAAACACAATAAAAAATAACAACAATAAGTTGTACGTCTGCACAGAGAGTGGATTATCAATAATCGAAAACGAGAAAATAGATAACAGTCTGAACTCGGTTCTAAAATCGTCATCAAAAAAAATTAGATCAATAGAATTTGAAAACCATAATAAAGCTGAAAAGACATTGTGGCTGCTCGGGGAAGAATGGATCGGGACCATCCGGAATGGGAAATTCAAATTAGTAACTTTAGACAATCGTATGAGATCTGTTCCTCCGGCGCAAAGACAAAGTCATGTATTTATGACTTACGATAGAAAGGATAGATTTTATTATGGCACTGAGCTAAACAAACTTTACTTAGAAAAATCTACAAATAAAATTACCTCTATTGGGCAAGAAAACGGATTTACAGATTCTGGCGGCTCTGCGGCATTTCTCGACCGTGAATCGAATCTTTGGTTTACAAGTTACCGCGGCATTGATAAAATCAGCAATATGCCATTCCTTAATTATTTCAAAGAGAATGGTTTACTGGAAAATGAAGTAACTGCAATTCTTGAAGTCGAGCCCGACTATCTTATTTTCGGTCACAATTATGGTCTGACTTTTCTAAAGAAAGGTAAATTCTCTACTGTAGACTTTACTTATCTATCCCGAAACCGTTTATATGAATCGCGTATAATGGACCTATGCAAGGATTCGTTGGGTAATGTTTGGATTGCTGGGTCAGAACTAGGATTGGGTAAAATCATCAATGGACAAAAAATAGTATGGCTTAATGAAAATAAAACTATTCGAGTGCGGTCTGTAAAGACAGATATAAATGGAACAATCTGGGTGGGAAGTGAAGAAGGTCTCTATAAAGTTTCCAACGATAATTCCAGACTTGACTTGATGAACAATAAAGAATTTAAAAATATTCGAAAAATATTTTGTGATAAGGATGGTTCAGTATATGGAGCCACTGCGGCTGGTTTAGCTTTTTATAAGAATGGTCATTTTAAAAAAATATCTGATGATAAATTAAAATTAGGCAACAGTTCTTATGCGATTGATAATTATACAGGCAACAAAAAACTTATCGGGACTGCTGCTGGTTTATTCATACTCGAAAATGGTTTAATAAAAAAATTCCAAGAGAACAATTTCAGCATTGATAGGAAAGTATTTTCCATTACACATGATAAGAACAACCATTATTGGTTTGGAACTGATGATGGTATTATAAAATGGGATGGCAAAGAATCACGAAGGTTTAGTGTAGAAAATGGACTTGCAGGAACAGAGACAAACCGATCAGCATGTATTATAGATTCATTGGGAGAAGTATGGATTGGGACCTACCGCGGTTTGTCACGCTACATTCCACTTTACGATACCGGCATTAAACCGCCTGTTATCACTTCAATTCAGATAGAGGATTCAAAAGGAAATTTAGATTTCCTAGATAAGCCGCTTGAGAAAAGCCATAATGAGAATTCCATTTTCTTCCGTTTTAGAGCAATATCATTGGTCAACGAAAAATTTATACAATATCGAGTAAAACTGGAAGGACTTGATAAAAATTGGATAGACGTCGGATACAATAATTATATCAGATATACTCATCTTCCGCCGGGTAATTACCGGTTATCTGTTCAAACTAAAAACTTGGAAAGTGATTGGAGTCAACCGGTTTTATCCAGCATACTGAAAATTGATAGCCCATTTTATGTTCAATGGTGGTTCATACTACTTTCTCTTTCGATTGCAATTTTATTTCTCTTTTTGGGATATACTTATTTTTTACAAAAAAAATACAGTTCTAAACTAGAGGAAGAAGTAAAAACAAGGACTAAATCTTTGCAGGAATCCGAAGGCAAGCTAAGAACAATTTTAGAAAACGCTCCGAATACTATTTCTGCCATCAATAGTAAAGGGGAAATACTCTTTATCAATCAACCGGATGAAAAGCATTCGGATAATAGAAGCACCTTCAAAAGTATATTGGATAACATTCCAAAAGAGAAAATAATTTATGTGCAGAATATTCTTTCGGAAGTTTTTAAAGATAAGAAAACAGTTAGATACGAAATAAACTATAAAGATCATGATAATATTGAACATTGGCTGGAAAACAGTATTAGTCCTGTAATCTCCGATCAAGAAATAACAGAGGCAATTACAATTTCTAAAGATGTAACAGAGCGGAAATTATACGAAGCTGAAAAAGAAGAAATTGAAGAAAGACAAAATGCTATTTTTAAAGTTATTCCCCTTATTTTGTATAATGGTGTTGCGGGAAGTAGATTTTCAGCCGCTTGGATAACCGAAAACGTTTCTACAATTACAGGTTATGATCCGGATAAATTTCTTTCCGAGGAATATTTCTGGGAATCACGGATCCATCCGGATGATAAAGAAAATGTTCTGCATGAATTTAATAAACTTAAATCCGGAACCTTTGTTAAAGTTGAGTATCGTTTTCTATGCGCCGATGGTTTGTATAAATGGTTTTTAGACTATGCGGTACCCAAAAGGATAGAAAATTCGGATCATCTAGAATATATCGGAATCTGGCTAGAAATTAGTGAGCGAAAACAAATGCAGGAAAGATTAGTAAAACTTAATGAATGTCTTTTAAGTTTTGGAGTTGACCCTATCAAAAATATAGACAGCTTAGTAACGCTTTGCTGCAATGAGTTAAACGCAGCCGGCGCTTATTACAGCTCCAGTAAAAATGGAAAATCTATCACAGCAGGTAATTTGGGCACATCAATTAATTTTGATATTACTCAAATTTGCAACGATATTGCCAAAGGGGAAAAGTCTTTTGTTCATTTAATCCGTGATCTTCATGAGACTGAATACGCTCAGGATAATAGTGATATAATTAAATACAGTTTAAAAACATTACTGGGTATACCTGTAGCTTTTGGAGAATCTACAAAAGGTTCTTTGTGCGTAGTTTACCAGGAAGACAAAACACCTACAGAAGATGATCAGAAACTTCTAAGCATCATTAGCTCTGCAATAGCAATTGAAGAAGAACGCCATTCCTCGCAGAAAGTAATTCAAAATTCTCTTCAAGAGAAAGAGATACTTCTCAAAGAACTTCATCATAGAGTTAAAAATAACTTGCAGGTAATATCTTCCCTACTTTTTCTCCAATCCGCAGATATTGAAGATGAAAAAATCCAATCTCTATTCCAAGAAAGCACAAGCCGTGTTAGATCAATGGCATTAGTTTATGAAAAATTATTCCAGTCGGCAGATTTCATAAACCTCAATTTTTCTGACTATGTAAATAACCTTGTAAGTTACCTGATAGATACTTACTCAATTAAAATTTATATTTCAAAGAAAATAGAAATAGACGATATTTCCATGCCTATTGATACAGTTATGCCTTGCGGTTTAATTATTAATGAATTAGTAACCAATTCTATCAAATATGCTTTTCCGGATGGTTTTGTAGAGATTCCGGAAATAAAAATTTCTCTAAAACATAGCGGCAAAAAATTTATTCTTACCGTTGCGGATAACGGAATTGGAATACCAGATGATATCAGTTTGGCAAATGAACAGAAAACCTTGGGATTAAAATTAATAAATATGCTTACTGCCCAACTTTACGGAGAAATTAAGTTAGAAAGGAATCATGGAACTGAATATCAAATAACATTTAGTGAAAAAATCTGATATATGAAGAAGAAACATAAAATATTAATAGTAGAAGATGAGACAATAATTGCGATGGAGTTATCACATCGTCTGACACGCATAGGATATGACGTAGTAGCAGCAGTTACCTCCGGCAAAGAAGCAATTAAGGAAACAGTCGAACTGTTACCGGATTTAATCTTGATGGATATTCATATTAACGGAAGTTTAGACGGTATTGAAACAGCAAGAATCATTAATTCAGCACAAGACATTCCGATTATTTATTTAACTGCTTTCTCGGATGACAAGACTTTAGAGAGAGCAAAACTTACAGAACCATATGGATTTTTGATAAAACCGTTTGAAGAGAGAGAATTAGAAACTACAATAGAAGTTGCATTATATAAACGCACCGTTGGACTGAGACAGCGTGAAAATGAATTATGGCTTGATGCTACCTTAAAAAATATCAACGATGGAATAATAACAACAGATATTGACGGGGAAATTAATTTTACGAATAATGCCGCTATTGAAATTTTATCCGCGTCGAGAGAGGATGTATTAGGGCAGACAGTGAAAAATGTTTTTCGTGTCCTTGATTATGAGTCAAAGAACGAACTGGAGAATCCGGTTTTAATGTTGATGGGAAGCAGCCCGGAAGAGATTAAGAACAAAGAAATGATTCTGCAACGATTGGATTCAAGTTCAATCATCATTGAAGCTACTACATCGGTCATCAAAAATGAATATGGAGCAATCTCTGGGGCAGTTTTGGTTTTCAGAGATATCTCAGTTAAAAAAAATGCCGATGAACTTCTTAGGAAAAGTGAGGAGCGTTACCGCGCTGTAGTTGAACAAAGTACAGACGGAATAATTCTATTCGAAATTGATACCATGAAAGTTATTAAATCGAATCTCGCATACCAAAAAATATCTTGCTATTCCGAAGAGGAATTGCTTCACTTAACCGCTTTCGATTTGATGATAAATAATGGCAATAAGAACGGCGATTCATTTAATAAAGCTGTTAAGTTTAGAAATACTTCGATTGGCGAAAAAAAAGCCAGACGAAAAGATGGATCTTTTATAGATGTCGAAGTAACCATTAGTCTTATAAGCTATCTTGATAGAGAAGTAATATGTGTTATAGTACGCGATATCAGCGAGAAGAAAAAAATTGAAAAAATAATTAGAGAGTCCGAACAAACCTACAGAACTCTATTTGAATCAATGACGCAAGGCATTATTTATCAAGATAAAGAAGGGAATATAATTTCTGCCAATCCCGCTGCTTTTAGAATTTTGGGACTTTCTATGGATGGAATGATCAGCCAATTATCTATAGACCCGAAATGGAGAAACATTCACAAGAGCAATAATGAATTTAAGGGCGAAGAGCATCCATCCATTACTGCATTAAGAACCGGACAAAAAGTTACTGATGTTCATATAAAAATATTTAGCCCGAAAGAAAAAGTTCATAAGTGGATACTTCTTGATGTCATACCTGAATTTAGAGAAGGTGATTCTGAACCATACAGAATCTTTACAACATTTTCAGATATAACAGAACAGAAAAATCTTCTTGATGAATTAGAAAAATCCCAAGAGAGCTTAAAAGAAATAAACGCTACAAAAGATAAATTCTTTTCCATTGTTGCTCATGACCTCAAGGCTCCGTTCCAGGGTCTGTTAGGCTTTTCGAATATATTGGCAGAAAACACAGATGATCTGACTAATGAAGAAGTAAAACGAATTTCTACAAACATCCATAAAGCGACAAAAAGTCTCTACCAATTAATAGATCACCTATTAAATTGGTCCCGTCTTCAGGCTAACCGAATGGAATGTGTCTTGGAGAAATTGCTGCTGCATGAGGTGGTAATTTTTGCAATAAATATTGTCTCACCTAACGCTATGGGAAAGTCGGTTACAATAGAGAATACAGTCAGTGAAGATGTTTCAGTTCAGACTGATGAGAGAATGCTTTCTTCTATATGTGAAAATCTGCTATCTAATGCTATCAAGTTTAGCCAAAGAGGCGGAATCATTACCATCTCCAGTAAATTTGTTGACGATTTTGCGGAAGTATGCGTGAGAGATAATGGAGTGGGAATTAATAAAGATGATATGGATAAACTTTTCAAGATTGAGTATAGCCACACATCCAAAGGGACCGAGGGAGAGGCAGGTACAGGACTTGGTTTAATACTATGTCATGAAATGGTCAATAAACTTGGAGGGAAAATTTGGGTGGAAAGTGAAATTGGGAAAGGTTCCTCTTTCTATTTTACACTTCCGAAAGCATGAGTATTATTTTCAAAACGTCTCTATCAGACCTCGTGAATTTCTAAAGATATTTTTTTAGAAAAGACTTCTTCAAATAGACCTTTTCTTCTCTCAAGATTCCATAATTCGATTTCTGAATCTTTCGTTTTATCGGCGGTCAATTCTAAAATCACCTTCTGTTTTTTAACTCTTGAATTGATACCGAGAATTACCTTGCAATGGGTCCTGTCTAACGCATCAACCAAACGCAGTATAGCAGAAAGTTTTTTTATGATCATCTGAGTTTTATCAGTTAGCTGAGAAAAATCATAATGACTCTGCTTCGGGTGGCTCTTTCTATGATAACGTGATACATAAGCGATAATGCTGATCTCTGTTTCATTAAATCCCAGAAGTTCACTGTTCTTAATTATATAATAACTATGATGGTGATGATTAGTGTGTGAAATGTGATAACCGATATCATGAAGAATTGCTGCGGCATATATATATTCCCGGCATTCATCATCAAGCCCGTGTAAATCTTTAAGCTGGTCGTAGACTTGAAGTGATAGTTCGGCAACATGCTTGCAATGATCATGATCGTAATGACAAGATTCCGATAAATGTTTTATGCTATCATTTCTTATATCAGCAAAAGTTGGTTTATTCTCCTCAGAGTGTTCTTTCTGCAGCGTGTCAATAATAACGCCTTCCCTTAGAGCGTAAGCAGAAATTGTCATCCGGTCCAGCTCGAACAACTTAAAAATTTCATCAAGAATAATTATTCCCGCCGGGATAATATCGGCGCGCTTATCATCGAGCCCGGGAATTTTCTTTCTCTTCTCCTCTGTCTTTCTTTTAAGAATTTCATCACGGACCTGAAAAAATTCAGACTTAGTGAATTCATAATTATTCAGAATATTGTTCTGAGGTTTTTTCCCTTTGACCAAAGCTTCTACCATAAAGCCGGTTGCCATAATAGTTCCAGAAGAACCTACGCAAAGATCAAACCCAATACGTTTAGCGGTTTCGGCAACATTGAATAATTCACCATGAACCCAGCTGCGGCATTCTTTAATTGAAGCCGAAGTAAGTTCATAGTTATTAAAGAACTTCTGTGCAAGACGGACCGCGCCTAATTTTAAGCTGACAGAAAAATGTGTTTTCCCTTTTTTCCCTATTAAAAATTCTGTGCTGCCTCCGCCTATATCAATCACCAAAGTTTTTTTATTGAAGACAGGCACAGATTTTAAGATGCCAAGATAAATCAAACGCGCTTCTTCATAGCCGCTTATTACTTCAATTTCAACGCCGGTTTTAACAAATACTTTTTTTATAAGTTCATTCTTATTAAAAGACTCTCTGACAGCACTGGTTGCAACCGCTCTTAATGAAGCATTGTGCGAGTCAGCAATCAGTTTGAACCGCTTAAGCGCTTTGACTGCACGTTCCATTGCGTCGGGAATTATCGTTTTAATATCGCCCGCGCTTCCCTCTCCAAGCCGGATTACTTCACGTTCTCTGTCAATGATTTCAAAATTCCCGTCCGGTTTGGCTTTAACAACAATTAGATGAAAGGAGTTTGTTCCTACATCAACCGCGGCAATATTTTTAATATTTTGTTTCAGCATTATTTTGTTTACTCAAAATGAGTTCAAATAAATTGTACACATCATTCACCGAGACATCATCAATTAATTCTGATTTACGGATAAAATATTTTTTTTCTCCAACCGGCGCCCAGTTGAACGGATTAGTTGGACCGAAGATAGATATTTGCGGCGTCTTTGTTGCGCCGGCAACATGCATAACTCCAGTATCATTTGTAATAAAGAAATCACTTTTTGTTATAAGAGCCGCAAGCTGGGGTATAGTTCTATTCAAAAAATAACCGCATGTATCATCGAAACAATTCCTCATATAATCAATTTCTTCAGAATCCGCGTTACTGCCTGTAAAATAAAATTTGAGCTTATTCTTTGACTGAATCAGCTTTATTAATTCAACATATTTTTTGAGAGACCATCTGTTCTGCTTTTTCCCCGCTCCAACATGAAAACCAATTAACAAATTATATTCATCCGGCAGAAGTGAATTTATAAACTCCTCTGCCTTGTTAGTATCACTTTCATCGAATGAAATGCTCGTCTTATAATTTTTTGTTCTTATTCCAAACGGTCGGACAATATCTAAAATGAAATCCGATACGTGGGCATCCGGACATTTTGCCCAGTTCATATCGATTCTATGATGGAAAACGAATGAAAGACTATTTTTGCTTCCATTCAAAATACCGGGACCAATTTTTATTTTCGCATTCGAAAATCCGGCAAGTATACAGCTTGTTAAAGAAACTGCAACCGTAACCGGAACCACAGCGAGATCGTAATTACTTCTAAGTATTTTTTTCACTTTAGATAGATAAGAAAGATCCCAGAATTTTTTTCTGTCATAAATAAAAAGTTCGTCAATAAATTCATTCTTAAGAACCGCATAATAATTTTCCGGACTTGCAATTAATGTTAGATGAGAATCCGGAAAGGTTTCCTTGATTGCGCGGAAAAGAGAAACGCTGGCAAGCATATCACCAAATTGATTATGCTGACGGATAATCAGAATCTTTTGGGGAATGCCAATTGATTTATCTTGTAGTTCGGTAACGGCTAAGAATTTTTCAAGCAGATGAGAAACGATTTTTCTAAAATAATCTTTAAGGAACATTAAGAATTTTCTTTTTGTTTATCTGACTTCTCTTGATCAATTTCTTCAAAGTGAGCATCAATAACATCTTCTTTTTCAATTTTATATTTGCCTTGCTTCTTCTGCTTAACCTCGTTCGGATCTTTTTGAGATTTATTCGAAGAAAGAAATCTTAGAACATTTCTCGCGGTGTTAAAGATTAGATAAAATATTGTTGCCCAGAGAATTAGTCTCAGTAGACTCATTGTTTATCCTTTAGACTCGGGATTGAAGTATTCAATAAATCCTCTATCTTCTCTGAATACTTGAGCGTAGAGTTCATCAAAGTCCTCTTCACGGTTAACAAAATCAATTTCGGATGTATTCACAATTAAGAGCGGCGTGTTATTATATTTAAAGAAAAAATTATTGTATGCTTCAGACAGCTCCGATAAGTAAGCGCGGGTCAAATTGCGTTCATATTTCCTACCGCGTGTTTTAATATTCTCTGCCAAACGGTCAATACTTGATTGAAGAAAAATTACGAGATCGGGCTGAGGAATATCCCGTTCGAGGAGAGGGAAAATAGTTTCGTAAAGTTTTAGCTCTTCACCGGTAAGATTAAGATATGCGAAGATTTTATCTTTCTGGAAGATGTAATCCGAAACCATACAGTTTGAGAAAAGCTCTTGCTGATTAAGCTGTTGCTGCTGCTTAAAACGATTAATCAGAAAAAACATCTGAGTTTGAAACGCGTAACGTTTTCTATCATCGTAGAATTTTTCGAGGAAAGGATTTTCCTCAAACTCTTCCATGATTAAGTTTGCGCTCAGTTTATCTGCAAGTTTTCTTGCAAGTGATGATTTGCCCGCGCCGATTACTCCTTCAATTGCTATGTATCTTAGTTCTGCCAATTTGATTTATATATTAATTGCGAAATCTGATTTATTAATAATATAGTTCTCAAGTGAAGAAAGATCGAACTCGCTTATTTTTTTTTGCATTCCCGGATAAATGAAACCGGGCGCAATTTCCAGCAAAGGAATCATAACAAAATCTCGTTTCAAACATTCCGGATGTGGAATAATTATCTTATCGCCGGTATAAATTAAGTCATTATAGAAAATAATATCAACATCAATTTCGCGTTGTCCCCACTTTTCTCTTACTTCAGATCTGCCAATAATTATCTCCAGTTCTTTTACAAACCGAAGCAGTTCGTGAATTTTATAGTCTGAATTTATTTCAATTACGGCATTCAAAAAATTTGGCTGATCTATTTTGCCGTATGGTGTTGTTTCATAGATTGAAGAATATTTAAGAACCTTGCAAAAATCATCTTCATTAATTTTACGAATCGCCCGGCGAATGAATTCTAATCTATCCCCTTTATTAGATCCAAGCGCCAGAAAAATATTATTTACCATTTTCTTTAATCACTTCAGCTTCAACGCAATCAAGAACACCGCCTACCGGAACGCTGTGTTTGCGTACCCTAACAGCAATTTTTTTAATATTAGGATATTTTTTTAAAAGTTCATCTGCAATCATTAAGGAAAGTGTTTCAATCAAGTAATATTTTTTTTCGTGAACAAGTTTGTGAATAAATTTATAAACATCGTGGTAGTTGATTGTTAATTTCAGATCATCTTTAACCGCAGCTTCAGAAAAATCGGTATAAATATCCACATCAGCTTCAAACTTGCCGCCCATACTTTGTTCTTCTTGCAATGCACCGTGATAAGCATAAAATGATGCGTTCTTAATACGTATTATGTTTGTCATTTTACCACTAAATTTTTTGTGTTGTAATATCTTAATAACCCGCGAAAGTTAGCAAATAATATTCCTATTAACACGAAGGCACTGCCTACGAGAGTTTGCAGAGAAAAATCTTCGCGCAGAATAATCCATCCCAGAATAACGGCAACAATTGGAGTAATAAAAGAAGAGAGTGAAAGAATTACAATATTCATTCTTTTTAACAGCCAATAATATGTAGTAAACGCAACAAGCGTTCCGAAAAAGGCGAGATAAATAATTGATGTTACCGCAGTAAAATTAAAATCCCAAGTTAACCGGTTTTCTAAAAATAGAGACGCGATAATTAGAATTAGACCTGCCAAGAATAACGGGATTAAATGCATTGATAAGGGGTTAAGATGCTGTCCATATTTTTTAATTGTCACACCAATTGCCGCCTGCATTGCCGAACTGATAAGCACAGCCAATACTCCCAAAAACTGTTGAGATAGATCGAGCGATAAATTTTCTGAAAAAATTACGACGATACCGCTGAACCCAAGTATAACCCCGAGCAGCTGATTAAAGCCAATTTTTTCTTGCGGAAATGCCATCTTGGCGAAGATTATAATACAAAACGGCATTACGGCAAATACTATTGAGGCAAGTCCCGAAGGAATAAATTGCTCAGCCCAATACACTAAAGCAAAGGGAATGACAAAGGAGAATAATGACATGACAAAATAAAGCTGAACCGACCGGGAGTCCGTTTGAAGTGATATTTTTCTAAAACGCATAAATAAAAAGACAAAGAACGACGCAAGCGAAAATCTTAGTCCCGATGAAATTAACGGTGTGAGTGAATCCAAACCGAGCCGGATTGCCAGCCATGTTGAACCCCAAATAAAACTTATTAAAACATAACCCGCAGCTATCTTAAATTTTTCTGAGTTCAATTAAATTTCCTTCATAGCAATTACACCAAGCGAACGTCCGGATAATTTTCCGTCTCTTCTATAAGAATGAAGTAATTCTTTCTCTTCGAATGAACAAAGCGGAGAAACCTCAATCTTATTTTTGGGTATTCCAAAATCGTAAATCATATCAAGATTTACACGCATAACGTCTAGAAATATTTTCCCGTTTACTTCTTTTGAATATTTCCCGTTGAATTGAGAAGCAACCTCTTCACCGACTTCATATTTATTTTGGGATATAGAAGGACCGATATATATAAAAAGATTTTCCGGTTTTGAGTTAAACTTTTCGGCTAGGGCAGATAGCGTTTTTTGCAAAATCCGTTTTTGGGTTCCGCGCCATCCCGAGTGAATTCCGGCAATTATTTTATTTGCTCTATCATAAACAAAAATTGGAACACAATCGGCTGTTGATACAGCGAGTCCAATATTCGGCTTACTAGTTATCAACGCATCGCTTTCACCAATAAGCCCCGGTTTTTCTACAATTGTTATTATATCCGAATGAATCTGCTTTTGAATTGCGATTTGCTCAGTCATTAATCCTAATTCGTTATAGAATGCTTTTCGATTTTCATTAACGATATCCGGATCATCACCGACCGTTAGCGACAAATTAAAGTAAAAGGGCAAAGTGCGCTTCATACCAATTTTGGTGCTAAAACCAAAAATGATTTCCGGAAAATTTTGGAAGAGTTGAGATTTTATTATCTGCATATGCGGTCTATTAATCCAATCTCCTTCCACCTTACAAGCGGAAGGATGATTGAATAAACTAAATTGCTCTTAATGATTCATCCAAGTCGAGCAAAATATCGTCTGTGTTTTCAAGTCCAATTGCAAGACGGACACCGCCTGCATCAATTCCGCGTTCCCGCAATTTATCCGGAGGAACAACAGAGTGAGTCATAGATGCGGGATGCTCAATCAATGTACGTGTATGACCAAGAGACACAGCAAGCGTCATTGTATACGCGTTATCGGCTACATAATCCATAAATCTGCTGCCGACTTCCTTTGTTTCTGCCGGCGTATTCCCTTTAAGTACAAAATAGAGAAGACTTCCCGGCGCAAAATTTCCGTTGAAGTCTATCATTTGTTTCTTAGCAATTTCATAACCTTTGAAACTTGGTAACCCTGGATAATTTACGAAATCAACTTTCGGATGAGCATTAAGAAATTCAGCAATGCGCATTGCCGATTTGATTTGGTGCCTCTGTCTTAAAGCAAGAGTTGGTAATCCGTAAGTCAAAATTGCCCAAGCGCTTTTTGTATTCAAAACGGCTCCGAAATCTTTTCTATAGAGCAGAAGCAAATCGCGGTACTTTTTCTTACCAATTACAACTCCGCCCATATCCGTTCCAAATCCGCCTATTCCTTTTGTAAGAGAATGAACGACAAAATCAGCGCCTAGTTCAATTGGTCTCTGACAGAATGGAGTAGCAAATGTATTATCAACAACAATTTTAATCTGCTCGTTCTCATCTCTAGTTTTGTTTATCTCTTTAACAATTTCAGCAACTGCTTTTACATCAACAATTTCTATGTTGGGATTCGCGGGCGTTTCAAAATAGATGACTCTTGTTTTCTCTGTTAAAGTATTCATGATGCTATCGTGAACAGTAAGATCTATTGGTGAAACTTTGATATTGAATTTAGGATACCAGTTATTGAATAAAGAAATTGTACAACCATATAAAGTATTATGAGTAATTATGTGATCACCGCTTTTGGTCAAACTGCCGAGTACAGCCGAGATAGCGCCCATTCCGCTTGCAAAACTAACTGCTGTTTCTCCCTTTTCAACATAAGCCAAATTTTCTTCAAGCATATCTTTATTTGGTTCGCCAAGACGATCATAAATAAAAATTGGTGCTTTGTCGCCAAACTCTTCAGTATTGGCAAATTGTAAAAAACCTTGCGCACCTCGCTCAACAGAGTCAAGCCGGAATGTAGTTGATGATGAAATCGGTGCTGTTACATGATGAGAATAATCCCACTTATCAGAAACATCTTTACCATAAATAAGATGAGTATCCATCGAATACTTAGAATCATCTTGAGAGTTTTTTTTCTTTTTAATTATATCGTTAGCCATGTGTGACTCCTAAATTTTCATAATCAAAATTACAGAAATTAATCGCGGGATTCTATTCCGGCATATATGGATTGAATGTAAGAAGTACAATAACTTTAAAACTAGAATCAGTTTTTGTAATGACCCTTCATTGCGGAAAAAGTAAGTATAATAATAACTTCCCCAGACTAATCCGGAAACAATCTAACGGCTGAGAAATTTAATTGTACAGCCAGATCATCTCACAAGAGATTATTCTCAGCCAACCAATCATCATTATAGATTGTACTAAAATATTTGTAACCGGAATCGCAAATAAGTGTTACAATATTTGCTTCGCGGTCAATTTCACGGGCAAGTTGAACAGCGCCATATATGTTAGCGCCGCTAGATCCTCCCGCTAGAATTCCTTCTTCGAATGCAATCTTCTTAGCCCAGCCAAATGCTTTTTTGTCTTCCACTTTCATCATGTCGTCTAGAATTTCCAGCTGAGCAGTTTTGATAAGAAATTCATCGCCCATCCCTTCTACCAAATAATGAGAAGGTGTAATCATCTTTTTGTGTTTGAACCAATCATAAAAGACAGATCCTACTGGATCTAGACCTATCAACTTTATATTCGAATTTTTTTCTTTAAGATATTTTCCCGCGCCGCATAATGTACCGCCTGTTCCAACTGCGGCAATAAAATAATCTATCTTCCCTTCCATCTGTTCCCAAATTTCAGGTCCGGTCGTCATATAATGCGATTCATTATTATCAAGATTATTATGCTGATCTATGTAATAAAGCGAAGGATCTTTCTTCGCAAGATTAACAGCATATTGATTATACGATTCCGGATGTTCCGGCGGAAGCGATGCATCAACTTTTACAACGTCAACGCCAAGCACTTCTAGCATTTTAATTTTTTCTTTACTTGTTGTATTGCGAATAACAATTTTTAGTTTATAACCTTTTTGACGGCATATTATTGCAAGTCCCATTGCAGTATTGCCGGAAGAGTTTTCTAAAATAGTGTCTCCGGGTTTTATCTTCCCTTCCAGCTCAGCTTTTTCAATCATGTATTTTGCAATACGGTCTTTAATACTTCCACCGGGATTCATGAATTCCATCTTTGCCCAAATTGTTGCTTTCAAACCTTTGGATATGTTCCCGAGCTTAACAATCGGAGTTCTGCCGATTGCATCAATTATACTTTCATAGCGGTTATTTCTCATTATAATTCCATTATTCGATTAAAGAGTGCCCTCTTAAAAATTCTTCTGCAGTCATTCTTTTACGTCCTTCGGCTTGAAGTTCGAGAATCTGCAGATAGTTATTCTTTGTTTTAATAAATATCTCTTTTTTAGATTGAAATATTCTTTGGGAAGATTGAAAATCTAATTTTGCGCTATGAGTATCGTGACTCAAATTTTCAATTATCAATTCTCCACTTGCCTGCCGGTAGGCAAGGTTCTCAATTAACTTGGTTTTGAATACTTTATAAGTTTTTCCTTTGTGCTCAAAATATGCGCCCGGATGCGGCGAAAGTCCACGAACTAAATTATGAATTTCAACATCACTTTTTCCCCAATCAATCTTACAAATCTCTTTAGTTATTTTAGGAGCCGGAGAGGCAATAGAATCATTTTGTTTTGAAGGAACAAAATTTCCCTTTTCAATCAGTTCAACTGTTTGAAGAACAACATTTGCACCAACAATCATCATCTTATCATGAAGAGAACCGAAATCATCTTCGTCATCAATTTTAATTTTTTCTTGGACGATAATATTGCCAGTATCTACCTTATCTTCTAAGAAAAATGTTGTAACTCCCGTTTCTGTTTCTCCATTTATGATTGACCACTGAATTGGAGCCGCTCCTCTGTACTTTGGCAATAAGGAGCCATGCAAGTTGAATGATCCTTTTGCGGGAATTGTATAAACATCTTTCGGCAAAATTCTAAATGCAACAACAATAGACAAATCCGGTTCAAGTTCTTTCAATTGCTGAATAAACTTTTCATCTTTCAGAGAAATTGGAGTTAGAACTTCCAGATTATTTTCTAATGCAAAAATTTTAACCGGTGTAGAGGAAATTTGTTTTCCTCTTCCGCGTTCTTTATCGGGTGCGGAAACAACAGCAACAATTTTATGTTTGGATTGAAGAAGCATTTTGAGCGAGGGAATCGCAAATTCAGGAGTTCCCATAAAAACAATTTTCATTTTTTAACTCCGCTCAATAATTGCGGTAAGAAATCTTTTGGTTGGATTATCCTTCGGTGATAGGATATTCAATCTCAACTTCCCTATTCATAATGTTCGCTAATTCGGCAGAAAGTTTTGTCTTAACATCCTCCGCAACACGGTCCGGGATCATTTTCCCGATCAAATGATCGTACTCATGAAGAATTACGCGTGCCAACAAATCACCTGCTTCTATCTCAACTTCTTTTTCATCTGTGTCCATATAACTGACTTTTATTATGTCCGAACGTAAAACATTAGCATGAAGATTCGGCAAACTTAAACAACCCTCTTCTTTAAAAGATTTTTCATCCGACTGAAGAATAATTTTTGGATTAATCATTACAATCGGTTTGAATTTTTCATATCCATCGGCACCTTCAAGATCCAGAACAAAAATAGATTCTCTATATCCGGCTTGATTTGCGGCAAAACCGATTCCATTGGCGTTGCGCATTGTATCAAACATATTTTTAATTTTTCTGATAAGATCGTCAGAAACTTCTTTAACCGGCAGAGCTTTCTGCCGTAAGATCTTATCTCCATAAATTGATATTGGAACTATTGCCATAATTTTTTCACAAAGATTATTGTGCCTCTGCTTTAACAACATCGGCACTTAGGTCATTAAATAAGTTAACTTGAGTTGAGTAAAACAACATTCTTACCAACAGCCGAAAAATAATCAACATTTGCTGAAGAATAAAGGAGACAAACAAAAAATAGAACGGCGTCCGCGGTATGAACCTGCCTATAACATTATATACAATCGCTCCCAGAGCACCAATTATTGCCACAATTAAAAATACAATGAATACCTTGCTAAAATTAGCAATTATAAAACGGATTGCATTGAAGCACTCTCTAAATATTTCGTTTTTATCTTTTACCGCAAGCGATATTTTGGAATAATCAGAGATCAAAGTTACTATCCCAATAAAAAATACTAATAAAATATAGCGCAATGCTTTTAATATAAAATCAGCATAAACATTTTCGGAATTTTTAAATAGAATCGAAATCAATTCGCCGGAGTAATCATTTATTTTAAATGCGGCTGCAAAGAAGAGAAGCGAGATGAGAAGTACTTTTGTAAATCGTAAAAAATATTTTACTCCGCCGTAGAAAAAATCAACTGTATGATTTTTATCCGGATTTTGGAAAATCGAAATCAATCCTCCGAGAAAGAATGTTTGAATTAGTGCATAAATTCCTACTACAAAATAGATACTTAATGGAAGATGATTGAGTTGAACTGAGTAGAGATTTCTAAACTGAATATACCACATGTAGTCAAAATTCAATGCTAGGCGGTCGCTCGTTAAAGATGTGCCGAGATTGTCAATAAGAATGTTGTAAATAGGCACCGTAAGTACCAACGCTGCCATAGCATTGAACGCCCACATAATAATTACAAATTTGTCATTATGAAATACAGAACGGATACCATGAAGCAATATTTGTTTTATGCTCAAGATCATCCTATACTTCCCAATAAGACCAAAGCATTTTGAATCCAGAAGAATAAACGAATTACAAGAGAGAGTGAAGCCCAGACACGCGGCTCAACCGTAAAGGAATTATTCGCAAAGTTTATGTCGAGTAAATTTTTTCTTTGGGGATCAATTTCTGCAGCAACAACTTTATTGTTTGTTCTAAACTTCAAAATTTTCCAGCGTTCGGCACCATTCCATTTCTGGTAAAGCGTGTCTTTATCTGTATAGAGTGCAATATCATTTTTAGATGTTCCATCACCAAGACGCTCAACTAGAACCTCATATTCCCCTTCTGAGTTCTTTTGTATTGATGTTACTCTGTAATCAAAATACTTCGGTGATTTATAAAATTCATCGAAGAACCAGCTCATATCTTCATTACAGTTTTTTTGAACTAATGAGATAAAATCTTCCGCATGAGGATGCTTGTACTTAAATTTATCGTAATATTCTTTTAAGATTGCCATCATCTTTTCATGACCGACATATCTTTCAAGAGTAAGAAGAACCAGCTCCGGTTTGTTATAAGAATTTACAACGTACGATAATCTGTTTGGAAGTTTGTAAGATGTATCCGCCAGAGTACCAATTGATAAATTTTTATAGTAAGAGGCGGCGCTTCTGGAACCCTCGGGCATTTGAATATCCACCAGAGTATAGATCAAAGGAATTTCATTGAAAGAAAGAAAATTTAATCCGAAGACCGGTATATAAGATGCAAATTTGAAATTCTCCAGAATCTCAGGTTGATAATGGTACATTATTTTTGTTGCGATGTAAGATGTGAATCCTTCGTCCAACCACGCTTCATAAACTTCATTGCTGGCAATCAGACCTTGGAAATACTGGTGCGAAAATTCGTGTGTTACAAGATATTCCGGCTGACCGGTTTCTTTAGGAGAAAATAATTCAGCACTAACTGTGAAAAGAGTTGGATACTCCATCCCACCGGAAGCAGATGTTCGCGGAACATCAACCAGAGTTACATTTTGATACGGATAAATACCGATATTATCTTCAAAGTAGCTCAAGCAATTCTTTACGGTCAAAAAGTATCGGTCAAAATATTTTTCCCGCTCCGGTTGAACATATGCTTGGATTGTTATTTTACTTCCATCTTTACGCTGATAGATTTCATTGCGGTGAAGAATTTCATCAGATGCCAGCCAGACAAAATCATGGACACCGGATTGGACAAACCTAAACACTGAAGAATTTTCATCGGCACTTTTTTCAGTTTGAACGCCGGTTGCAGCAACAATATAATTTTTTGGAACTTTGATTTTAACAGAGTAATCACCAAAATTTGAATAATAATTTAAGTATGGATGATATTGGCTGCACACCCACTTCCCATTTTCAAAGACTCCGACTTTTGGAAACCACTGCGAGACAAAGAAGAAATTTCTTCCGGAAGCATAACCCATTCTTTTGACCGAACGTGGAATTTTCATCGAGTAGTCAAAAAATATTTTAACACTATCGCCCGGCTGAACCGGCTTGTTTAAAATTACTTTAGCAACAGTGCTGTCATGTTGATTTTCGATTTCCGGTTGAAAATAAATCAACTCAGATGATTTTCCATTCACCAGAAAAGTTTTTACGTCAGTTTCAGTTTGAGTCTCGGAATTGATTGGGAAAGCTTTAGCAAAAAGTGTTTTACTGCTTTTGTAGCCGTTTGCGTAAAAATGGAATTGTATTTCTGAAGTTGGTGAATTGGTTTTGTTTATCCAGATAATGTTTTCTTTAACAAAAATCTTTTTGGCGTCAGCGTCGAAGTCAACATCCAAATTATAATTTGCCCGTTTATCAACTTTGGTTTGTTCAGATTTTAGTATTCCGTTGTTGTAATCGTTGGTTAAAGCTGAACTATTTTTCTGTATGAAGCTAGGTTCATTTTCAGCTAGATAAAGCAAGCCGGTAAATAAAATTAAAAGTATAAGCACAGTAAGTTTTTTCATCACATAGTCAAATTAAAGAGAAGTGATGTTTAATTCAATCAAAAGGATCTAAAAAAAATCCCGCCTAAGCGGGATTTTCAATAATAAGAAGTGGAGACAATTTACTTTATTTCAATAGTCTTCGGTTTCATTCTTTCATGTTTAGGAAGTTTTACATTGAGCACGCCGTTTTCAAGTTTTGCGTCAATCTTAGATTCATCAATGTTTTCAGAAATTTTGAATCTGCGATAGAAGTTACCTGTCTCTGTTTCTTTTAATACATACTTACGGTTGATAACCTCATCAAAAGTTATTCTTCCCATAATTATAAGATGTCCCTCTTCGAGTTTAATTTTAACATCTTCTTTGGAAACTCCCGGCATTTGAGCCATCAGAAAATAATCTTCTGAAGTTTCGTAGATATCAATTAAAGGAGCTACCCATGATTCAATTTCGAGAGCCTCATCCCAGCTTCTTTTATTTTTTACTTCCACCATTTCTTTTTGTTCAGTCATAATGACCTCCAATTTATTTTTTGTTACATTAATTTATTTTTTATCATCATCTACAACTTCATATGAAGCGTCTTCAACATTCTTTTCATCTTTTTTATCTGAAGACGATTTCTGCTGCTGTTCACCTTGCGGCTGACCTTCAAATGGTTCACCACCACTTTGCGTCCCCGGTGTTGGACCTTGTTGAGCATACAACTTTTGCGAAATCTCATTCCATACTTTGGTTAGTCCATCAGTTGCAGTTTTGATTCTATCTGTATCATTTGAGGCGATTGCTTCTTCAACTTTTTTGATCTCACTTTCAAGCTGATTTTTCTGTTCAGATGTAATTTTATCTTTCATCTCTTCAATTTGTTTCTTTGTTTGGAAGACAAGATTATCTGCCTGATTCTTAACCTCAACAGCTTCTTTCTTCTTTTTATCTTCCGCCGCATGTTCTTTGGCGGTCTGCTTCATCTTTTCAACTTCATCTTTAGAAAGTCCGCTTGAAGAAGTGATCCTAATACTTTGTTCTTTGTTAGTAGCTTTATCTTTTGCGGCAACATGTAAAATTCCGTTAGCGTCAATATCAAAAGTTACTTCAACCTGCGGAATGCCACGAGGTGCAGGCGGAATTCCATCCAAATGAAATTTACCGAGCGTTCTGTTATCTGCTGCCATAGGACGTTCACCTTGAAGAATATGAATTTCGACAGATGGTTGATTGTCCGAAGCCGTCGAAAATACTTCGCTCTTCTTTGTAGGAATAGTTGTATTAGCTTCAATCAATTTTGTAAAGACGCCGCCAAGAGTTTCAATACCAAGTGAAAGCGGAGTCACATCCAGCAATAGAACATCTTTAACATCGCCGGCAAGAACACCACCTTGAATTGCAGCGCCTATTGCCACAACTTCATCGGGATTAACACCTTTATGCGGTTCTCTTCCGAAAAGAGTTTTAACAAGTTCTTGAACTTTTGGAACTCTTGTTGAACCTCCGACTAAGATTACTTCATCAATCTGTGAAGTAGAAACACCCGCATCTTTAATCGCACGCTCGCATGGTCCGACAGTCCTTTGAATTAAATCATCAATCAACTGCTCAAATTTTGCTCTTGAAAGATTAATATTTAGGTGTTTTGGTCCGTCTTGTGTTGCAGTTATGAACGGAAGATTGACATCCGTTTGAACTGATGAAGATAATTCAATTTTTGCTTTTTCTGCTGCTTCTTTTAATCGCTGAAGCGCCATTGGATCTTTTCGTAAATCTATCCCTTCCTGCTTCTGAAATTCATCGGCGAGATAATCAATTAATCTTTGATCGAAATCATCACCGCCAAGATGAGTATCTCCGTTTGTAGATTTAACTTCGAACACACCTTCACCTAACTGCAAGATAGAAATATCAAATGTTCCTCCGCCAAGATCATAAACTGCAACAAGTTCTTCTTTATGTTTTTTATCTAAACCATATGCAAGAGCCGCTGCTGTTGGTTCATTAATAATTCTCTTTACTTTTAATCCTGCAATTTCACCGGCGTCTTTTGTTGCCTGGCGCTGTGCATCATTAAAATATGCCGGAACTGTTATTACAGCTTCAGTAACTTCTTGACCAAGATAATCTTCTGCTGTTTTTTTCATTTTTTGCAAAACCATTGCACTGATTTCCGGTGGCGAGTAGAGTCTATCGCCGATCTCAACTCTTGCAGATCCGTTATCTCCGGCAACAACTTTATAAGGAACTTCTTTTGCCTCAACATCAACTTCTTCTCTTTTTCTTCCCATAAATCGTTTAATAGAAAAGATTGTGTTCTTGGGATTAGTAACAGCTTGACGTTTACCCGGCTGTCCGATTAATCTTTCGCCGGATTTTGTAAATGCAATAACAGATGGAGTAGTTCTTCCACCTTCAGAATTTGGAATTACTACCGGTTCGTTCCCTTCCATAACAGCAACGCACGAGTTCGTTGTTCCAAGATCAATTCCTATAATTTTTCCCATTTCTTTATCCTTTTAGATTTGATTTTTGAAAAGAGCTGAAGTAATTACTTCAGCTCGATTAATTTTTCGTTTTTTACTTTTGGTGCTGTTTTTTTCATCTGTATTTGCAACATACCACCTTCAAACTTGGCATCAACCTTCTCAGAGTCAACTTCTTCCGGAAGTGTGAAGGAGCGCTTAAATGAACCGAACATCCTTTCGCTTCTATAAAAGTTTTTTTCTTTTTGCTCAGTTTCTTTTTTCTTTTCCCCTTCTATTGTTAAAATGTTATCTTGCAATGTGATTTTGATATTTTCTTTTTTTACTCCGGGGATTTCTGCGGTTACATTAATATTGTTTTTATCCTCCGTGATATCTATCCTCGGGTAAAAATTTTCGTTCATGTTGAATCCAAAGCTTGAAAAGTCGTCAAAGTATCTTTGAATTCTATCATGAATGGTTTCAAAATCTTTCATGGGTTCGAATTTAATGAGTGTCATTTTATCCTCCTTTAATTTTGATGTTATTATAGTCACAATGTGCGTGCCAAGCGCTAAATATTTCATAAACATTTATTTTTCAATGAGTTAACTGAGAATACAGTTTTTTGAGCCACCGGAACTATTGGCAGAGATTCAAAAATAATTTCTGGCTGGTCTGAAATTCTGGCCGAGATTAAAATTTTTTATCATAAGAATTATTTTTAGGAGATTATAATTTTGTTCAAGATCGAAGAGTTCGATATTAAGCTTGATACCGACTACATTGGTAGAAATTTTATTTACAGTGATGAGGTTGAATCTACAAATGCAATGTTGTTGGCAAGCAAAGATTCCAACCAAAACGGAACGGTTCTTCTTGCTGAATTTCAAAGCAAAGGACGCGGCAGAAAAGAAAGAGAATGGATCAGCAGCAGCGGTCAAAATCTAACTTTTTCCATTCTGCTTAAGGGTGAATTTAAGGAACAAAAAATTCATTTGATAAATTTAAGTGCTGCAATTGCAGTCGCACAAGCTATAGAAAACCTCTACCAACTTAATGTTGAATTAAAATGGCCCAATGATGTTTTGGTTCAAAAGAAAAAAATTGCCGGAATTTTGCTAGAATCAATTTCGAAAGGGAATAAAATAAGCCGTATTGTTGTAGGAATAGGAATTAATGTAAATCAACCGAACTTTCCCGGTCAGTTTGAAATTCCTCCAACTTCGGTACGAAAGGAATTTCACTCAATTGTTAGCAGAGAAAAATTGCTCAGCGAAGTTCTTAACAATTTTGAAGAGATGCTGGAAACTTCCAAACGTTCCGGCAAAAAAGTATTAACCGATTGGCGTAACCGTTGTAAGATGATCGGAGAAAAAGTTAAAATTGTTGATGACGACAAAACTAAAGTCGGCATTTTTGATGACATTGATGAAAATGGATTTCTAATTCTTAGAGTCGGAGATAAGTTGGAAAAAATCCATTACGGCGATGTGAGTTTAAGATAGAAAGGAATTCATGAGAGTATATTTCGATAACGCCGCTACAACTCCGGTACATCCAAAAGTTTTTGAAGCAATGAAACCATTCTTGATGGGAGAATTTGGAAATCCATCCTCAATTCATTCTTTTGGTAGAACAGTAAGAGTAGCAATTGAAGAAGCCCGCGAGACTGTTGCTGATTTTATAAATGCGAATCCTAGTGAAATTTATTTTACCAGCGGCGGAACTGAAGCAAACAATTTCGCAATCTTCGGAATAGCTAAAACAGAATTTGCCGAAAGTAAGCGTAGTAAGATTATCACTTCTAAAGTTGAACACCATTGCGTGCTGGATGCTTTTCAAGAATTAGAGAAAAATGGTTTCAATGCTCATTGGCTTGATGTTAATTCTGAATCAAGAATTAATTTGCATTTGTTATCTGATAATCTTGATAATAACACATCTTTAGTTTCATTAATGCACGTTAACAATGAAACCGGCGCAATCAATCCAATAGAAGAAATTGCCAATTCAGTTAAATCAAAAAATATTTTCTTTCACACGGATGCCGTTCAAAGCTTTGGGAAAATACCGATTGATGTAAAGAAACTAGGCGTTGATTCGCTCTGCGGTTCGGCTCATAAAATTAATGGCCCAAAAGGAACTGGTTTTGCATTTGTGAAAAGCGGAACTCCACTTTCACCATTGTTGATTGGCGGTTCACAAGAACGCAACCGGCGAGGCGGGACTGAAAACGTTGCCGGAATTGTCGGATTTGCTGAAGCGATTAAAATCGCCAAAGAATCATTGCTGTCTAATTATGATCACGCAAAAAATTTGAAGACGAAATTTATTAATGGTCTAACAGCAATAGATAAAGATGGAATATTAATTAACAGTGGTCAGAATACATCTCCATTCATTTTAAGCGTTACATTCAAGTCTGAGTTTTATAATAATGATTCTGAATCATTACTAATGTTTCTTGATATTAACGGAGTTGCTGCATCAAACGGTTCTGCATGTACAAGCGGCACAATAAAAGCTTCTCATGTTATACTCGGGATGGGATATTCTCCGGAAGACGCGGCTGGCACTTTACGATTATCATTTAATGCAATGAATAGAGAAGAAGAAGTTGATTACGCCCTTGATGTTTTAAACAAACTTATAAAAAAATTTAGAAAATAGATTTTCGATTTTAGAATTTTCCCCCTTGCCAATAATTTGTTCGTTCTAAAAAAATTTCGGTTTTATTTTAAGAAAAATATTCTATCAACTGCGAAAGTTTTTCTTTCATCTGTTTTCTGTTCACAATAAAATCAACGAAACCATTCTCGAGTTGAAATTCGGTTCGCTGAAAACCTTCCGGCAAATCTTTGCCTATAGTCTGTTTGATAACGCGCGGTCCGGCAAAGCCAATCAAAGCTTTCGGTTCTGCAATAATTACATCGCCGAGCATCGCATAACTAGCGGTAACTCCGCCTGTAGTTGGATCGGTCAGTATTGATATGTAAGGTAATTTAGCTTCTGCGTTACGTGCAAGGCGGGAACTCGTTTTAGCCATCTGCATAAGAGAGAATGCGCCTTCCATCATTCTTGCGCCGCCGCTTTGACTGATTATTATCATCGGAATTTTTTCTTCATATGCGGCATCTATTGCACGCGCAATTTTTTCTCCAACAACAGAGCCCATACTGCCGCCGATGAAATTAAAATCCATACACGCTAGGGAAGCTTTTTTACCATCAATTTTACCAACACCTGTTCTTACAGCATCGTTTAATCCGCTTTTTTTAATCGTTGCAACAATCCGTTCAGAATATTTTTTAGTATCTGTAAATTCAAGCGGATCTCCGGATTTCATTTTTTTATCAAGTTCTTTGAAAGAACCTTTGTCAAAAATAAGCGAGATGTATTGCTCACTGCCGATCCTAAAATGAAAATTGCATTTTGGACAACACCATAAATTAACTTCAAGCTGTTTTGTATGAATTATCTCTCCGCAATCTTCGCATTTGGACCATTGCCCGTCCGGTATATCTGTCTTTTTACTATCGCGGGAAATATTTTCTTTCTTTCTTTTAAACCAACCCATTAAGATTTTCTCTTTTCAATGTTCACAAATAAAGTAATTGTTTGATTAGGATTTTGAGGATCGTTTGAATAAAGAGTAACTGTTCGCGTCAACTTTCCTTCCCGGTTTGCTGTATCTAATTCAATTCTAACGGATCCGGATTCATCCGGTTTTAGCGCTTTACTGCTTAATAAAGCCGCAGTGCATCCGCACGATGTTTTTACATCATTAATGACAAGAACACTTTTGCCTTCATTCTTAAATCCGATTTTTACATTTACAATCTTTCCTTCTTCAACATTTCCGAAATCATAAGTAGATTTATTCAGCGTAAGTTTAGGATTAACTCCATTCTTGGAAGCTAAATTTTTATCAACAACCACACCAGTAAAAGTAAGTTTGTATTCCGGATTTACAGGATCATTAGAAGAGACGTAAACAAATTTTTCTTGTGGTCCCAGGCGGTTTTCGGAATTGAATTCAACCTTCACAAAAGTTTTTTCTCCCGGTTTCAATTTCATTTTAGCCGGCTTTGCCGCAGTGCAACCGCAAGATGCTCTTACTTGACTAATAATAAGCTCAGCTGTTCCGGTATTCTGAATTTCAAAATTGTGCGTAACTACTTCCCCTTCTGTAATAGTGCCAAAATCGTGATTATCAGCTTTTACACTGATTCTTGGAGCAACTATTTGCGCGAATAAAGTTGCAGTAAAACTTAGAAGAAAAAATAAAGTAATCCTTTTCATCTCTTTGCCCTAACTATAAATTTCTTAAAATAATTCGGTTCAAGATAATCGTAATCAAAAGTTAATAAATCTTGACCATATAAATAAGCCCATTCACCTATTGCTTTTGCCGTTGGACTGTTTACCATATTTAATTCTGCATGACGTCCAATGTTTCCGTAAACCTGTTCATCCGGACCAACCAGATTTTCTAGATTATTTTTTTCAATTAATTTCAATTCCTCAAGCGTTTCAACCTTATTCTCTTTTTTAACATAGCTGGCAAAATAAGATTCTTCAATGTTAGCACCAACAGCAATTGCAAATCTTGATTGATCAGGGAGATATTCTGCAATTTGATGCGCGAATGCATCGAATGTTGGTACCGGTATAATCGGCAAAGCTGCACCAAATGCAATTCCTTTAGCAGCGGAAAGTCCTATCCGCAAGCCGGTGAATGACCCGGGACCCATTGAGACCGCAATTGATCTGATTTGATTAAGTTCAACATCCGATGTTTTGAGAACGGTATCAATCATACCGATTAATTTTTGCGAGTGAATATGCTTTTGCAAATAATTCAATTCAATAAAATTTTTCTCGTCAAAGCAGAGCGCAACACTGCATAATGTTCCTGAAGTCTCTACAGCCAATATGGGGAATAATTCAGCCATGCTTTACAATCGAAATTTCTCTTTCAGAGTTATTGGTAAACTTGATTTCAATTTCATAATTCTTCTTAGGTAATATCTCCATGAACATATTGGACCATTCAATAAATACAATCGTTTCACTGTTCATAGCATAATCTTCAAATCCTATATCGTAAAGCTCTTCAATTTTCTTGACCCGGTAAAAATCAAAGTGAATAATATTTTTATCGCTTTGGTATTCGTTCACAATTGAGAAGCTCGGACTGGAAACATTTAGAATTCCGTAATGACTGCACACACTCTTCACAAAAAATGTTTTACCGGAACCAAGATCGCCATTTAAGAGAACAATTTCACCTGGGACAAGGAGTTTAGAAAATTCTTCCGCAATTTCAACAGTCTCGCTTTCCGTTTTAATTTTTTTATGAAAAGGAAACTTCATTAAACTCTTGTCTCCATAGTAATCACAGGAAGAATCATTTCTTCCATTGAAATACCGCCATGCTGAAAACTATCTTTATAGTAACTCAAATACTTGTGATAATCTGTAGGATAAACAAAATAAAAATCTTCTTTAGAAATTATATAGCTAACTGTTAATCCGCGTTTGGGTAATTTATAATCGAGAGGATTTTTAATAAAGATTGCATGTTTATCATCTACTTTCAAATTACGCCCGAACTTAAAACGTAAATTAGTAGAAGCTTCTTTATCGCCTAGAACTTTTGCGCCGCGCAATGTTCTAATGCTTCCATGATCTGTGGTTACAATAACTTTTGCGTTGGGGATGGTTGCAATTGCCCGGAATGTATTAAGCAAAGATGAATGTTGGAACCAACTATTAGTAAGAGAGCGATATGCAGCTTCGTCCGGCGCAATTTCTTTTAAGATTGCGGAATCTGAACGACCGTGCGCAATCATATCCAAAAAATTAACGACCACAGCCATAAAGTGTGTCTTTTTATGCGACAATACATTTTGTTCAAAAGATCGTCCGACTTCGGGATCAATTATTTTTATATACTTCAGTTCATTTTTCAAAGAAATTTTTCTTCTGTTCAATAAATTCTGCAGCAATTCCTTCTCATACTTGTTCATACTGTTTTCATCATCGTTCATAGTTCCCCAGAGGTCGGGATAGTTTTTTTCAATTTCGGAGGGAAATAATCCGGCGAACAAAGAATTCCTGGCGTAAGGTGTTGCTGTTGGAAGAATGGAATAGTAATAATCCTTCTGAATATTGAAAAAATCCGTCAAATGTTTTTCCATCACGAGCCATTGATCAAGACGCAGACAATCAATAACAAAGAAAAAAACCGGTCCATCAGTTTTTGATAGTTGCGGAAAAACATATTTATCGGCTATCTGTGTTGTAAGAGTCGGAATATTTTCTCCGCCTACATTATCAATCCAATTTTTATATTTTTTTTCAACGTACTTACTAAACTCTTGATTGCATTCTTTCCGTTGTTCAACGAGTGTCTGGCGAAGATCAACTTCCGGATGAATATCAAGTTCCATATCCCAATTCGTCAGTTTCAAATAGATATCAATCCAATCATCAAAGTCCGGGTCAAGTAAAAGCCGGCGTGAGATTTCATTAAAATCATGCAGATAATCTTTTGCTACATATTCGCCGGAAATTTTTTTCTGCTCAAGAATTTTTTTGCAAACCATTAGTACTTGAGAAGGAAGAACCGGTTTTATTAAGTAATCCGTAATCTTGCCGCCGATTGCATCATGCATCAACGATTCTTCTTCGCTCTTTGTAATCATTACAACAGGAATATTAGGATTGATCTCTTTTATTTGAGCAAGAGTTTCTAATCCTCCAATACCCGCCATCATTTCATCCAGAAAGATCAAATCGAATTGTTTTTCTCTTACTTCAGAAATTGCATCCTGACCGTTAGTCACAGTAGCAACTTCGTAACCTTTCTCGTTTAGAAAAATAATGTGTGAACGAAGCAGTTCAATTTCGTCATCAACCCATAAGATTTTATTCTTTTTCATGTTTTATAAATTACCTCGGTGCAATTGTTATACGAACATCAACTCCGGCTTCATTAGTAGTTGTAGGCGGATATTTTGCTGCGCCTTCAGGTACGATGCTCGTCCTTCTGTAGAAAATTGTGAGAGAAACACTTTGACTCATAACATATCTAATCTTCGGTTCAATAACTGTATTTGTTTTTCCATCCATAGGTGTTCCGCTTTCAGTAAATTTTAACATATCATATGTAATGCTCGAAGTTCTACCGCTTGTATAAGAAAAAGATATTTCCAAATCGTTCTTTAATGATATTCCGAAGAGCGGAAGTTCAAATCCAGTTTTAGTATAGCTTGCAGAAATATTTATATCTCTTGAAAATGCTTCGGTAATATTCTGCGTTGAAACACCAAGACTGAAAGATGATTTTGTAGAGTAGCGTACACTTCCTTGGAACATTCCGCCGAAAAATTTATCGAAATTCATGCTGATGCCAACCAGCGGCGCAAATGCATAATCAATTCTCTGCGTTTGAGTTTCCTGCACTCCGTCGGGATTGATTTTCCAACCTTCACTGTAATTAGAAGTATAAACGTGATTGATTTGCACCTGCTTGGCAAAACTAAATATCGAATATTTTTCAAGACCGTTCCATGTAAAACTCCAATTTGGACGCGGAATATATTTTGCAAACTTTCCAAGGACTGGAATTTTAGATAGCACAGAGAAAGTCTCGAAACCATTCAAGAATGCATCAGATAGATTTTGCCCGGGGTTAGCCGCACTAGGATTATAAAGTTCGTTAACTTTTTTAATCCCATTGCCAAGAAATGAGAGAAAGAATGTTGGCGGCAAACTTAAGAAAGACCTATTAAGCGTTCCGGTAGAAAGTGGAGGAGATAAGAAAATAGCCCCAGTAGAATCGGTATGAATTGGCATTGTTTTATTTATGTCCCAACCAACAGCCCAACTAAGATCTAATTGAGCTCCTTCCCACAATGGTCTTGTAGTTTTAAAACTTAGATCGTTCTTCTGAGTATAAGTATCCTGCAAATTACCAAGTGGTGCGCGAGGTCCCACATCATTTATAAGACCAAGCATAAACAACCGAGAAGGACCTTTGGAATTACTTTGAGCAATTCCCCAGAAATTATTAAATCCGGTTCCTTCTCCGGCAAGACCGCTGCCGGTATACGAGCTGGATTGCGAAAAATTTACAGAAACATTATCATAATCCAAAAGCAGAATTTTCACACCGAGTTTCAGAAATTCCAGAGACTTCTGAATTGCGTTTGGTCCCTTTACACTATCCTGCTTTACTATCTCGGTTGAATCTGTTTTGATATGTGTCGTATCAATAACATCAGGTTTACCTTCATCAACGTGAGCTTGAACATTTTGTTGTGTTGATGATCTAGGTCTTCCGCGACCGCCGATTTTTCCACTCTGAGCGGCTGGCAAAGCAATAGGAGTTGAACTATCTTCCTTGAATAGCGGTGCGAAAATAGATTTCACACGAAGGGTGAATCCAAGCGAAATTCTATTTGTATAACCGGCGCTTCTGCCTAAATCTTTCTGAGTAAAATTATTTTGCCATGCATAATTTGCAGAGTATCCCGCACTAAGAATTATAAAGCGGTTCAAATCCCAAATTGACGGCAGTTTTGGATTCGACTTAATATCTAGCGATTGTTTATAGTTATAATCTTTGCCAAAAAGATTTCCGCCGAAGATATCCCGCCATATTTCACTTTCAGAGCGTTCAATATCATTTCCCGTAGTTAATAAATATGCAAGAGTAGAGGAAACATCAAAATTATAACTAAGAGATAGATTTAAGAATCCTCCTTCGGTCATAGCCCAATTAAAACCGGCTCCTCGTGTAGCTGTGAAATCTCTCATAATATTCGGCGCGGTAACAGTACTTAAATTTCTGCTTTGTAAGAATGATCTTTTTCTATTTGCTGTAATCTGCGATGTAATTGACTGCGGTAAAAAATAAATTTTCATATCACGGTAATCCGAGAACAAATCGAACAAACTTCCTATAATCGGAATATCAGCCGGTTTGAAATAAAGATCCCGACTAAGGTTAACCGAATAACTTGCGCTTGCATTCCATACCCAATTATTATTTTGAACAACGGTTGGCGAACTGCCGGTAGATTTATTGTAGTTGAATGAAAAGCTAAGGTTGTTAAACGTATCTCTTATGTACCACAATTCAGTTGGGATTTTAATTTTGATGTTGGAAAGAGTCCATGTCTCAGAAACATTTGATGATTGAGCATTATTTAGTAACGTTGCCACTGAATCTTCGATTGCTTGGCTACTCATAGTACCTTTGTTTGTCAAGCTTGTTCTTAATTGTTTCTGTGCTTCTGAAATTTTAATATCTGTACCGGGAGTATACAACGGATTGTTTTTTTGTTCCGTTCTTGAGTATGATACCCTCAAATTACTTCCCGGCAGATTCACAGGTAAAAGTTTGAGGACATCAAGATCAGCCGCAATTCCCCATTGAGTATTATCTTCACGGCTTCCAAATCTATCTACAAGTGAATGGAAGTACGGATCAGTGCGGCTGATGTTTCCGCTTACGTTCAAAAGGTCCGCAAATTTTATTGAAGCATTGGCACTATAGGCGCCGCCTTTTGTAGCATCTGCATCAAGAACACGCAGTTCATTTATCCAAACGCTTCCTGAAACCGTAGCGTTTGGTGTTCCTTTATCACGAGGATTAATTATACCGATAGTAAAAAACGATATTCTTGTTAATGTCGGCTCTCCTCTAACACCGTAAGTATGCCCTTGCCTACCCGGCACATCAACTGTATACAAAGATTTTGTAGCTAGAGAATCACGCTTTTGTTTGATAGCGGTCAGATCAGAAAATACCATGCTGACTTCATCCCAGCCGTTTTGAGACAAGTCCGGATTATATCTGACCGGCTGCCTGTATTCGTAATAATTAGTTGAGTCGGAACCGAAACGAAGATAAACTTCCGATCCATAATTATTCGGTTTAGTAGAATCGTAGTAAGAAACCGATCCGGGCATTTCATTTTTATCCGAATGGATGAACAACTTCATCTCTTTATAATTGAATACATCGAGCGGTTTATAGAGATAGCGAACAACTTCCCTGCTATCACCATCATCAAGGTTTTTTAGAATAAGATTTAACGCCTGTTCGTTTTTATAGATATCATAATTTGGCTGCGTTCTATCTTTCTCGCGGAAAACTCCGGGAGGAGAAACATATTCCGGGTTGTCTTCAACATTTATGGTTGATACGGTAAGAACAGTATCTGCTGAAGTAACTTTATTAGGTACCAGAACTTTCTGCCATTGGTTGCCGACAAGATTCATCTCAGCAAACCGCAAATGCACACGTTGATTTGACCCTGAAACCCAGAAACGTATAAATTCAACAACAGAAAAACTTGGGCTTCCGTATGTTGCAACAAAATCTTTTAGCGGGATTCTATAAAGATACCATCCAGACGTACTGCCGCCCTGCACAAATTTATTAACAGTGCGGTTTGTATCAATTGGTACTTGATACCGGAAATAACTGTTCACACGGTCAAGAGTAAAATTTCCATTTAGATCTTCCGAATCAGGCAATTTTCCCAAATCAAGTGCAACAACGTTGCCTTCTCCTCCATTTACATGAGAATAATCCGGATTTTGTGTTAGCTGAAATGAATAGTCATCTCCGCTTGGGTCAGGATTTGTAGCTGCATTATATCCGGGTTCGTCAACATCTTTCAGACCATCAATACCGGTATCTTCTCCTTCATCAACAAGACCGTTATAAGGTGGGTGATCTTCAGTATCAAGTTTGCCGTTTGGTATAACGTCTTCACTAATTTGACCAAGATCAATATTAATCTTCAAATCCTTAGGCGCCTCATCGGTTTTTAACCAGAACTCAATAAATTCAATGTTTTCTTCAACTAAATTGTTAGCAGTTGAAGAGAGCGTTCTCATAAATCCGCCCCAATTTTTAATTTTATCATCGAGTGTGGGATTCCAATTGTATGTACCTTTTACGCTTGGATCGAAAACAAGATCGAGTGCTGTAATCAGCGATGCATCCGGTGCGGCTGTTTTTCTATTTCCATAAATATCTTTTATGGTTACGTCTGAAGGTGTCCGATTGAACCAATAAGTTTTTGCTTTGTAATTCATCTGAACATCTTTCTGCAAATTCGGATCGAACTGATCTAGTGTACCGATATATGGCAAATCTAGAGGAACGCTTAGATCATGCCATTGTCCGTAACCAATGCCAAGCGGAATAATTCTTTTTGCACCTTCAAAATCATCAACATAAGCAATACTTCTTCCACCATCGCTTGCGATTGTGCTTTTCTTAGTATTCGGATCGGGATTGATGTAAGCATATTCGGCATTTAAGGATAGACTTGAAGGAGCGCTTGTGGAAATAACCTTATCTAAAGCTTTTGTAATAAAGGGAAGATTGATATTTGTTTTAAAATCCGCACCGTAAATAGAATTGTTCATTGGCTCTTCGCCAATTCTAACTTTATCGCTTAAAGTCTGCTGGTTCAAATTTAAGAAAGAAAAACCAAGCGTAGTTTCCCTGTTGAACTCATATAATCCGCGGAATCCAAGTAATGTTTTTGAAGCAAGTTGGAAAAGATCATTCTGCTCATAAGTAATTTTCAGATCAGCGCCGGGTTGAAGTGCTTTATCGTCTCTTATAAGAATTTGCCCGAGATTATAATCAACTGTATAATCAACACCTTCCTTTTCCGCTCTACCATTTAAAAGTACTTTTACAGAATTCTCTACAACATTAAACCCGATATTGTAACTGGAACTAACTGCTGCGGAATATTCACCGGTCATTACAAATTTATCCTTCGATCTATCCTGCTTTGCAAAAGTTACTAAAGTATCATAAATGGATTGGTATTTTAAAGAATCGGGCAAACTTGCCGGAAAGTCTTTCCCAAAGGGTTGAAGAACAGGAAAAACAACTTCACCTGTGCTCGGGAATATTGTACGTGTCGGGAAAAAATCGAATGCGCCATCCGGCTGAGTACTCGTACCGCTCTTATCTGTTTTATCAAGTCCAAACGTTTCAAGAAGTTTTATACCTTTATAATTATTCTGTAATTCTTGCCCTTCAACCCGGTAATTCATATCAAGCTTAAAACCTTCTTCTTTTACATCTCGTCCGCCGACCGGATAAATATTTTTAAGCTGTAACTTCCATGCTTGTTTGAATTGCGGCTGTAAATTCGGCGGTTTTACAAGTTGAAGGACCAAACGTGTTTCATTTGTACTTTGAAGATCACTTATAAATTCACCGTAATAAATATCATCATCAGCAGAAGTAGTTTTCCCTTCGAGACGGAAAGCAACAGCAATTGCGTCCTGATCCTGTATTTGAGTTTTAAAAGTTATAAATCCGGTTTCAGGATGAAGTATGTAATCAACATCCGGCTGAAGAAGAATAAATCTTCTATCTATTTCTTTAATACCCGGAACAGATTGGATCGTACTGTCCCGAAGTTCTGCAGTATAAGTCTTCTGACCGATTTTTCTTCTTGGCAAATCTATATATGCGTTTGCTTTCCTTTCGCTCGGATTTACAAGTCCGGTTATTGTCTTCCAAACTTGAATATCTTTCACACGGAGAGAGTCAACAACACGCGGTATTGGGTTTCCAAAATAATTATTAAAAATATTCAAAGTGGTATCGGTATACATCTCATGAATGAAGAAGTGGTTTGGAGAATAATCGTAAGCATGAATTTCAAACGTTTGAGATTTAGCTCCTCCGCTAACAGAAACTTCTTTAATTTCACTTTTCTTTTGCGAAGCAAGAGCGGTTAGACTAAAAGGACCCATTTTAAATTGTGCTTTAACGCCAAAGAGAGCTTCGCTGCCGCCAACCAAAGGAGAAGTTTGAAGCGAAACGTTTCCGGCTTCAATACTCTGAATTATTTCATCTTCGTAACCGGTGTACTTTAGTTTAAGTTGATTCTCATATTGAAATTGTCGTTCAGTATTCCAATCAGCGCCAAGAGTTAATTTGTCTCCGATTGTTCCGGCAAGATTAATTGCAACCGTCTGTTTGAAATCCGGTTCATTGCGTGTGTTTCCGAGAGCCGATGTAGTGATTCCCGTTGTTGTTTCATTTCTCCATGCGCCGTGAATATCAACTTGCCCATTGATTTTCAAATTAATTTTTGGCGGTCCAAAAATACTTAGCAACGGAGTGCTTGGCAGCGGTATATCAATATTTGTTATATCCGTAATTAATTGAGTTAGATCTTTCTTCTTATCAACCAATTTATATTCACGAGCTTTCGCTTCCCATAATTCACGAGTGATGGCATCAAGTCTAAGTTTGGTATAAACATCAAGAGGCATTTGAAGCTGCGGTCTAATTGACTTACCGCCCATTAATTCCTGAATTGTAACTTTAGTTGCTGTTGAGTCTAACGTAGTCAAACGGCTAATTGTACCTTGCGACGGCTGAGCAAAAAAGCTGGAGGGTTTTTTCTCTCTGAATGGAACGTATGGATAATCATCCCGGTGATAATGGAAATATTCCAACCGCGCCGTTGAATCTTTTGACATTGCCGCTATTCGATTTAGAGAATCGAGTTTTGTTTTCGCGCGGATCGAATCTGCGACGGAAATTTTTGTCTTCAGCGAATCCTTCTCCAAAACTTTAGCAGTTTTTTTTGTGGAATCTATTTTCGGGATTAAATCGTTCGCCTTAGCTGTTTTTAATTTAGTAGAATCCGGCTTACTAATTGTTTTCAAATTTTTTGTAGAGTCGCCGGTTAAAGTTAATTTGGTTTTTAAAGTTGAATCCGGAGTAGCTTTTAATTTATTTGTTGAATCTGGAGAAACTTTTGATTTCTCTGACGAATCGGGCATGCCAAATGACGAACCGTGCAGTTCAAAACTATCATGAGAATCAGTAATAGATTTGCCGCGCAGTGTGCTTGAATTATTAATAGGAGAAAAATGATTGATGGAGTCATCAAACAAAAGCGGTTTGCTTAATAGATTATCTGAATCTCTGAAACCAAAGAAAACAGAAACGGTAATAATAAAAAAGGGAACCAAAATAAGTTTGAATCCCGAATGAAAGTTATTTTTGAGTAGAGAAATGGTAGTCTCGCGAATAATTATTAATCGTAGAAAAAATCTATATAGAACCTCCTCCTTTTTCCGAGTCAAAATTTATCAAAAAATAATCAATTGGCAATCTTTTTTTTGGGTAAAATTTCCCCGCTTATTTTTAGCTAAATGCCGGTTAAGAGGAGCCGCTGGATAATTATATTCCAAATAAAATTAATATTTGATTATATCTTCCATATGAGTCTTTTCTTCAAGAGTAGCTATAACATTGTTTTCATGAACAATTACTGCGCTCAATTTATTGCCTAGAAAAACTCCCGTATCAATATATGCAGTATTTGAGTCTTCAACTAGAGTTATTTCGTGCTTAGTGGTGTGACCAACAATTTGCAATTTGCCAATATTCAGCAATGAATCGCGCGTCCATAAAATTCCGCGGTCGCTGCGTAAATCGTTTTTAATATACGAATCAACAATATCAAGATCATCGCGGAAATTAGGAGGAAGATATTTTTCATACTGAGCGGAAATTCCGGCATGAGAGATAAAACAATCGGGTAAATTGTAATAAAGTTGCGCTAATCTAATAGCTTCAACGTGCTGGAACATTTCTTTTTCACGGTTTTCATACGATTCTAAAGTTGATTCATTGCCGTTAAAAAACCATGAACGAGCAAAAACACTTTGCGGTTCTTTGAAAAAATGGAAGAACATATAATCGTGGTTGCCTGGCGTAAAAGTTATATTATTTTCAAGAATAAAGTTGAAGACTTCACAACTGTGGTTTCCCCTATCCACTAAATCGCCAACAGTAAAGATTGGAATATTAGGATAAGAAAAAATAATTTTTTGATAAAGCGCTGCTAAAGTATAATAACAGCCGTGGATATCACCTATAACGGCAACCATAATTTTTTCTGCTTAAATGTAATAAGTTTTTTTTGCGAACTCTGTAAGCTCATCTCTGAATAGAGGATGAGAAATATTTATTAAAGCACGAACTCTTTCCTGAATACTTTTGCCAAACAAGTAAGCTGTGCCATATTCTGTAACTACATAGTGAACATCTCCGCGCGAAGTAACAACTCCCGCACCCGGTTTTAGTGTGGGAACTATTTTAGAATATTTCAGATCTTTCGTTGCGGATGGTAAAGCAATTATCGGCTTTCCGCCTTCCGAATGAGCGGCACCGCGGACAAAATCTACCTGACCGCCTATACCGCTAAAAAACTTTGTACCAATTGAATCTGCACAAACTTGTCCGGTCAAATCAATTTCTATAGCAGAATTAATCGCAACCATTTTATCATTCTTAGAAATTAAAAATGGATCGTTGACATATTCTTGCGGATGGAATTCAAAAACCGGATTGTTATCTATAAAATCAAACGCACGTTTGGTTCCCAGTACAAAACCTGCAATTATTTTTCCAAGATGAAGAGTTTTTTTCTCGCCGGTAACAACTCCCTCTTCAACAAGTTTTATCAATCCATCGGAGAACATTTCGGTATGAACGCCAAGATCATTTTTGTTATGAAGATATTTAAGAACTGCATCCGGTATAGCACCAATTCCCATTTGAAGCGTTGAACCATCTTCAATCATTTCAGCAACATGCTGACCAATTTTATCATAGACTTCGAGTGTTTCAGGTGTTGCATCGGGATCAACTTGCGGAAGTTCTTTTAACGGTTCATCAACTTCTACTATAAAATCAATTTTATTTACATGAATAAAGCTGTTGCCGAGTGCGCGCGGCATATTTTTATTTACCTGTGCAATTACGCATTTAGCTTTTTCTGCAGGCGTTTTAATATTACCTACGTCAATCCCATAACTGCAGAAACCATGTTCATCGGGCGGAGATACATGTATCAAAGCAACATCGGCTTGAATTACTCCGCGTTTAAATAACATAGTAACTTCCGAGAGAAAAATCGGGATGAACTCCGCTCTTCCATCATTAACTGCAGTACGGGAGTTGGCACCAATAAAGAAAGCTTTGTGCTTGAAATGCCTTTCCATGCCCGGTTTTGCGTAGGGAATATCGCCTACAACTAGAATGTGGTAAATTTCCACATCAGTTAATTCATCTTTTCGCTTAACCATTGCATTGATCAATTGAAAAGGTGCGGCACAACCCGGTTGAATGATTAACTTGTCTTTCGATTTAATTACTTTGACGGCTTCATCTGCAGAAACAAGGCGTGAATTATATCTCTTCACCCATGGTGCGTTTCCCGGTTTAACTGTCTTTATCTCTTCGAGTGTCATTTTAAAATCTCAATTAGTTGAAAATATGTGAAGACGTCTATATTCGATATTAAACGCTTCAGCTATGTTTTCATTTGAACAAAATCCATTATACGTACATACGCCTTTTGCTAATCCCGCATCGCCGAGCAAAGCATTAGACAATCCATGTTCTGCAATTTCAAGAATATATTCCATCGAAGCATTTGTTAATCCATAACTTGCTGTTCTTGAAACAAGTGCAGGCATATTAGGAACGCAGTAATGAATCACATCATGTTGAACATAAACCGGGTCTGAAACTGAGGTTGGTCTGCTTGTTTCAATACATCCGCCCTGATCAATCGAAACATCAACAATCACCGCACCTTTCTTCATGGTCTTAACCATCTCTTCAGTAATTAAGTGTGGAGCTTTTTCAGCTTTCATTTGAACAGCACCGATGAGAAGATCTGCAAACTTGGCTCCGCGTGCAAGTGTATATGGATTTGCGGCAACCGTAGTAATGTTTTTAGAAATTTCATTACCAATCCTTCTCAATCTCCGTAAATCTTTATCAAGAACAATAACATGCGCTCCTCTTGCAAACGCAGCCCGTGCAGCAGTAAAGCCAACAACGCCGGCACCAAGAATTACAACTGCCGCCGGTGAAACTCCGGTTATACCGCCCATTAAAACACCACGGCTGTTGGGAACATCGCTTCCTAAAAACCTTTCTCCCACTTGAATGGCAAGTTGTCCGGCTATCTCGCTCATTGATTGTAAGATTGGAAGATGTTCATCCTTCTCAATCAACTCATAAGCAATCGCGGTTACTTTTTTCTTAAGAAGTTTTTCGATAATATTTTTTTTGCCGACTGCCAAATGAAGAAATGAAAAAACGATTTGGTCTTCTTGGAGAAGATCAACTTCACTTTCCGAAAGAGGAGCAATTTTAACAATCATCTCAGCGCGCTGATAAACTTCTTCCGCATTGTAGACTATATTAGCTCCGAGTTTTTGAAATCCTTCATCCGTAAAGTGGCTCTCTTTGCCTGCGCCAGCTTCGATAAAAACTGAATGACCGGCTTTAACAAGCGTGTGAACTCCCGCGGGTGCCAGCGCAATTCTCTTTTCACCGCGAAAAGTTTCTTTCGGTATACCGATTCGCATAAAACCCACGATTTATTTTGAATGCAAAATAGTTATAAAGACAACTATATTCAATTTGCTTTCACAGGAGTAATTGCTTTCTTTCCGCTCAGCACAGCAATTACATTTTTTACACAAAGCTCCGCAATTGCAGTCCGCGCCTCGATTGTAGCACTTCCTATATGCGGTAGCAGAAAAACATTTTCCAATTTGAAAAGTTCCGGGTCAACATTAGGTTCACCTTCATAAACATCAAACCCGGCTGCAAAGATTTTTTTCTTTTTTAACATTTCAATCAAAAATTTTTCATCTACAATCTCGCCGCGTGAAGTGTTTACCAACACAGCCCTTTTCTTTATCAATTTCAGATTCGTTTTATTAAGTATATGAAAAGTTTCTTTTGTTGAGGGCAGATGGACGCTGATTATGTCAGATGATTTTAAAAGATAATTTAGAGTAACTCTTTTTGCCGATAATTCACTTTCAAATTTTTCTTTTCTGCTTCTATTGAAATAAATAATCTCTGTACCGAATGCTTTAAGCCGTTTCGCAGTTGCAAAACCGATTTCACCGGCACCAATAATTCCGACTTTTTTTCCTTTTAATTCTATCCCTAAAAGAAGATGAGGTTTATAACCGGAGAATTTTCCAGTTCTCATCATCTCTTCACCTTCATGTAATCGCCGTGCACAAGCCAGTACAAGTGAAACTGCAATATCTGCAGTGGAATCAGTTAAAACATTCGGAGTATTTGTTACTACAATCCCTTTTGAGTTTGCATATTCAACATCAATGTTGTTATAACCAACCGCGCAGTTAGCAATAACTTTGCATTTCTTCATACTATCTATTACTTCTTTATCAATCTTATCTGTAACATGGTTGATCAACGCATCAACATCTTTTACTCTCTTTATAAGTTCTTGCTTTGGTATAGGATGGTCTTCATTGTAAATATTTACATGAAATCCCTTCTTTTTCAAAAGTAGTTGTGCATCACCTACCAATTTTCTAGTAACAAAAATTCTTTTCATAAAAAAAATTCCGCGGTTTAATTGAATAAAAGTTTTACAATGAATAAAGCCCCGAGAATTCCGGCAATATCTGCAAGAATACCAACTGCAACTGCGTGGCGTGTTCGTTTTATGCTAACCGAACCAAAGTAGAGCGCAAGAACATAAAAAGTTGTTTCGGTGCTTCCCATAATTGTTGAAACAAGTATTCCGATAAATGAATCCGGTCCGTGAATTGACATTACTTCAGACATAATACCAAGTGAGCCGCTTCCGGAGAGAGGACGCATCAAAGCCATAGGTAACGCTTCTGGCGGAAAGCCGATTAAGTTTGTAGCTGGAGATAAAATAATCATCAAAAATTCCATAGCGCCGCCTGCTCTGAATATTCCTATAGCAACAAGCATTGCAACTAGATACGGAATGATTCTCAAAGCAACGTTGAATCCTTCTTTGGCTCCTTCAACAAAAACTTCATAAATTTTTACTTTCTTGAGAACACCAAATAGAATAAAAGAAATAATAATCAGCGGAATCGCAAGTGTAGAAATAATTTGGATAAAAGTTTTCAATCCGTCTGCATTGATAAACCCTAAATTCGAAAAAAGTTTCGAGGACAATCCGCTTACAGCAAGAAGTACAATCACAAATGCAATAGAAAAGAGCGACACAAAAAATTTCCATTTTGATTTAAGATAATTTACCAAATCGGAAAAACTCATTGGAAATTTTTCTAGAATCTTGGCAGAAAAAATTCCTACAATAGTTGCGCAAGAAGCTCCAAATATTGATGTACCTATAATAATGGTAGGGTCGCTGCTGCCTGCTGCCGCACGCACTGCAATTGCTGTTGCAGGTATTAAGGTTAACCCTGCAGTATTAATTGCAAGAAAAGTGCACATTGCATTTGTAGCTGTTCCCTTTTCGGGATTTAATTTTTCCAACTCTTCCATAGCTTTGAGCCCGAATGGAGTAGCAGCATTGCCTAATCCCAGCATATTAGCCGATATGTTCATTATCATTGAGCCCATTGCAGGATGATCGTGCGGGACATCCGGAAATAAAAATTTCGTAACCGGCTTAACAGATCTTGCAATTATTGAAATGAGTCCGGACTGCTCCGCAATTTTCATAATTCCAAGCCACAATGCCATAATTCCAATCAATCCAAGTGCGATGTTTACAGCTTTACCTGCATAATCTATTGCAGCGTTTGTAACATCTTTCATTTTGGCGAAAGAAATTTTTTCCAGTATCAGTTTAGCACCGAATGAGTTTGCACCTGTTTTATTTTTCAAGAAAAGTTTTCCGCTCAGATCATCTTCTTTACCCGATACTTTTGCCATCTCGCTCCAAATTGCCGGAGATTTATCATCAACTATAAAATAAACCGAATAACTTTTATCCTTACCGTTGTAGATGAGTTTTACTTTTTGATTGATTTCATCATTCTGAACTGAGCCGTAAAATTTTTCAAAAGTATTTGAGGAAATTTTAAGAAGGGCATCAAACGGCTTAGTACTTGCGGCAGAAGCTGAATCAAACGAAACAGATACTTCAACCGCATCACCGTTCCGGTATCTATTATTTGATTGATTCACAACATCAAGTGTTAGCGCAGTTCCTATACCAAGGAAGAGTAATCCCAGCCAAATGTAATTGAGCATGTAAAGTTTCTCTGATGGTGATTGATCCATCTGCAAATTAAAAATTATCATCGTAAAAGACAGATTTTATTTAATTTACCAATAGAAATTATGAAAGGAGAATAAAATGAAGCTTGGCTTAATACAATACTCACCAGTATGGGAAAATGTTGAAGAAAATATTTTGAAAATTGAAGAACTCATAAAATCCACCAAAACAAAATTTGATCTGCTCATATTTCCTGAAATGACTTTAACCGGATTTACGATGAAAGCAGAAAAATTTGCAGAAGAAATAGATGGAACCGGAACAAAGTATTTTATTCATCTTGCTGAAAGATTGAAAACTGATCTTCTTGCCGGAATCATTGAACGCGATGGAAGAAATATTTACAACTCATTAACTCACTTTGATTCATTCGGACTTATTAAAGCACGGTACAGAAAAATACATCCTTTCAGTAACGCTCAAGAAGATAAATCATACTCTGCCGGTGAAGAAACAGTTGTAACAAAAATTGATCAGACAAAGATTGGCTTGAGTGTCTGTTACGATTTACGTTTTCCCGAATTATATCGTCTCTATGCAAAAGAACGGGTTGATATTTTAATAGACATTGCCAACTGGCCCATACCCAGAATAGATCATTGGAAGACTTTACTCAAAGCGCGCGCAATAGAGAACCAATGTTTCATGGTCGGCGTAAATAGAGTTGGCGACGATCCGGGTAATAAATACAACGGCTGCAGCGCAGTTTTCGATCCGATGGGAAATGAAATTATTATGGTAGAGAGTTTCGAAAAAATTATTGAGGCAGAGATTGATTTGGAATCGGTCGCAGCAACAAGAAACAAATTACCGTTCTTAAGAGATCAAAAGTTAATCTAGATTTCTTCCCACGGGAATTTGGGATTAAGCACCGGGACATTTGAAATATTCAGTTGTCATTCCGCATAAATGAAAATCTATTTAGACCGCAACGGATTCATATTTCTATGGGAATTATCAACTGCTAAAAAATATGATTTTAATTATCTCTTACCGCTGTATGATGCTTAAGCGCATTTTTTAGATCTTGATTGCTTATCGGTTTCCTGAGAAATTCATCAGCTCCCGCTTCGATTGCATTTCGTTCATCAACCTGAGCAGCATGTGCGGTTACTACTATAATTTTGGCTCTCTGATACTTCTTCATCTGACGAAGTTCTTTGATTATGTCTATCCCATTTTTCCCTTCAATTAAAGATAGATCAATAATAAAAATATCATACTCACCTTCGTTCAATGCGTCTAGTAATTCACTCTCGTTTTTACACTCTGTTAATTCGTAATCCTTCGACAGTACGAATTGATAAACTTTCAAAGTAAGATCATCATCTTCTACAATTAGTAATTTTGGTCTCATATTATTCCCTTATAAATTTTTAGTCGTCAACAATTCATTAACCATCTCATTATAGAATACATCATTATTCATCTTGGGGAAAAGTAACAATAAACTTAGTGCCTTTCTTTTTTCCGGATTCAACTGTAATAACTGCTTTATTCAAATCGCAATATTTTTTTATTAATGACAGTCCCAATCCGTTTCCTTCATAACGTCTTGAGTATCCTCTTTCTTCCTGCATGAATATATCATACATAACCGCCATGAACTCCTCGCTCATACCAATTCCTGTGTCTTCTACAATAACTTTTACTTTGTTCTCCTCATTTTTATCCACAATAATATCAACTGTGCCTTCTTTTGTATACTTAATCGCGTTGTCCACCAAATTGATAAATATCTGATTGACACTGTATTTATCGCAAAATATTTTTGGGTCAGATATTCTGCTCGTTAGCGTTAATTGCAATCCTTTTTGATTAGCGGCATTTGAATAATCGCGGCTGATATTATTTAGAATTTCCGACATTAAATCAACGGTTGTCCAGGTCGGCTGATAAGTTCCTACTTGCATCTCAGAAGCATTCAAGATTAATTCAACAGTTCTAATCAACCGCTTTCCGGCGTCTTCTATTCCAGCAATATAATCGGCTAATTGAGGAGAAAGCACATCTTTGAATTCTTCTTTAATCAATTCTGTAAAGCTCAACGCAACATTCATTGGAGAGCGAATCTCGTGAGACATTTGTGCAAGAAATTCTGTTTTGAGTTTGTCGGATTTTTCTGCTTTTTCTTTTGCGGCAATTAATTCCTCTCTATTCTTTTTCATTTCAGTAATATCCATAGCAACGCCAATTAGAGCAATCGGTTTTTCATTTTCGTCTTTGACTACAGAAGTTGAGAGTAAAATCGGGAATAACGATCCGTCTTTTCTTTGATTAATTATTTCACCTTTCCATCCACCAATTATTGTTCCCGGAAGAATCTCTATCAAGTTCTCTTGCGTTATGTTATGTGGACGTAAAATACTAGTGTGTTTACCGATTAGTTCTCCTTTAGAATATCCGTATGTTCGGAAAAAAGATTCGTTTACATATAATATTATATCCTTATCATCGGTTATAGAGACACATTCACTAATGCTTTCTAAGGAATGAGCCAACATTTTTATCTCTTTCTCTGCCTGCTTACGCTTGGAAATGTCTCTGCAACTGCCATATATCAGCCCACCCGGCAGTACAACAGAATTAAGGTCGGTTGAAATATTGCTGCCGTCTTTTTTCGTAAGCTCGAATTCAGCAAAGACTTTCCCCTCAGACTGACAGCGCTTGAAAATCTTTATAACTTCGTCAATTCTGTTTTTGGGCGCAATGTCAGTGATTGTCTTATTCTTCATCTCTTCCGCTGTATAACCGAGCATAGCCGTTACTGCCTTATTAGTGTATAGGTAATAGCCGTTCGTGTCGGTGATAAATATGGCATCGGCAGAATTTTCCATTATAGACCGGAATTTTTCTTCACTCTCCTTTAGCAATTCCTCTGCCCGTTTACGTTTTGTGATATTATTTACTGTCGTGATAAAAAATTTAGGGTTGCCTTGAGCGTCTCTTTGCAATGTTATGTTAACCTCGGCCCAAATTTCATTACCGTTTTTATGTATGTATCTTTTTTCAAACCGGGCATTTGCTTCTTCACCATTAAGAAGAGACGTTTCAACATCCTTGCTTTTTTGATTATCATCCCTATGAGTTAGCTCTTCCCATTTTTTATTTAACAGTTCATCTTTGGAATATCCGAGCATTTCGCAAAATGACTTGTTCACTTTAACAGAGCCGTCAATTCCTATAATTGATTTTCCAAGTGGAGAATTCTCAAAGAAATTTCGGAATTCTTCTTCACTTTTCAAGATGGCTTTTTGCTTGGCACGTTCTCCAGTTTGATCGTGGAAGACAAGAACTACACCCGTAATCTCGCCGTGTTGATTTTTTATAGGAGCACCACTATCTGCAATTGGTATTTCATTCCCTTTTTTAGAAATAAGCAAAGTATGATTAGCAAGCCCTATGACTTTACCTTCTCTCAAAACTTTTTCAACAGAATTAGAAACAATATTTCTGTTATCCTCATCTATGATTTTAAAAATTTCTTCAAGCAGTTTTCCTTTTGCCTCGCTTTCTTTCCATCCCGTCAATTGTTCAGCAACATGATTCATCTGTTTTACAGCACCTTTTATATCTGTTGTTATTACGCCATCGCCTATACTGTAAAGTGTTGTCAGATATAAATTTTTCTCTTGATTGATCTTATCTAAATAATTTTTATTTTCTTCATGATCGAGAAGCACTTTACCAATAAGCATTGTAATCAAAGGATAAAATATCATCACGGTTGCAGTTATAGTCCTATAAGCTACCCCCACAAAATTTGTCGGAAGAGTAAGCATTAATCCCATCATCACCGCACTTACCAAAAAACCGAACGAGTACAAACCAACTTTAGTTGAGTAAAATTTTCTCTTTACTTTGTTGATATGAAATAGATATCCGATAAGAAAAGAAGCGGTTATTACCAGACTGCCCGTCAAAATACCGCCTCCCCCAATGTAATATCTAAATATCACTGCTAAGATTGAGGAAATTAATCCAGAAATTGGACCAAAGAAAAGTGTACATAAACTTATTACGATTGATCTTCCATCAAAAATGATTCCCTTTTCTAGAATAAAGGGATATTGCATTCCGATAATTGCGACAATTCCGAATAGTGTTCCTTGAAGTATTTTCCCTATAGATGTATTTCTATCGTACCGTGAATCAATAAATCCGGAAAAGACACTCAAAGCGACCAGTACAGACAGATTGTAGATGAGATCTATGATAATCATTTCGAATTCCTAACTAAAAGAGATCGAAAAATTTAAATGTTCTAAAAAAAATATTTCCCGGTGCATATCTATGTATGATGGGTTCGCAACTTTGTCTTGAGGACCTTCATACATATTATTAGAAAGAGCTTTGATTAGAATTAGGTATAAGAATATCCTGCTGGCAGTGAGAGATGTTGAGAAAATTTGAGAAGTGAATATTCGGTAGTAATAAAACCCATCTGATCTATTTTTATCAGGCATAAACGCCTCGATCTTAAATTGCTTTTCTTACAAAGAATAAAATCAGCTAATACAAATATTACATTATGTAACGAACCACTGTGTAGTTACCACTATATAATGAATAAACCTAAGTAATTCGTATTAAGATATTTGAGATAGCACTATTATTTTGGTTAATGATACAAACATCTAATAACATTTGCAATCGAATAAATTGACGCAGGACACTATCTCTTACCGGAGTATAACCCGCCGGATTTTGTGATTTTAATATCCTGGAGTTCCGAAGCTTTGATACGAATTTCGAAATGAAAACCGCTGTAACGCCCAAGCGGATTCCATGTAAAATTCATCTCCCAGCAATGAAGATCGCGGTAGATAGTGATTTGAGGTGCAGTAATTTCTTTACGGTCAAAATCGTAACTGCCGCGTAAAGTAAATTTCCAATTCTTTGTCAGACTGAATCCCAGGTCGGCATTCAGATTTGAAGATTTAAATGATTGATCGGGCAACGGTTTAGAAAAATTATAATTGTAACTCAAACTCAAATTCCATGGTATTGATAAGTCCGGCGATTGGCTGTCATCATACAACGCAGAATAATCTTTCTTATTGAACGTTGTATAATTTTCTTTTATCTCTTGATTCTGCTCTACTCTTTCTTCTTTACTCTCTTCTTTGCTTTTTATTTTATCTCCGGTAAGAGTTGTTGATACGGAGAAATTAAAGTTAGTTAAGCGGAATAAACCTTTCCCTTTTGATGCAAGAAACTGATTAACCTTCTGACCATCTTTGAAATCGTAAAATGTATATGATGACGAACCGGAAAAACTCAAAAGTTCACCGATTTGAGTTCTGTACCCCAAATTAAAATCGGAAAGCCTCAAACTATCTGCTGCAAAATTGTAACCGACACTAGCATTCAAATTGAGAAGCTGAATTTTCTTCTGCTCTTTTGTTGTGTCGTTTGGACTCTTAGACATTTTCATTTCAAAAACATTACCGAGAGAAAAATTTAGAGACTGGCTCTCTCCTGAAGAAGCGCCTCCGAAAACTTCTCTGCCGAATTTATCATACCTTATAACTTTACCGTCCGGCTGTGTATATGAATCGTAGTATCCCCATTTATCACTTGCAAAGTTCGGTGTGTAAACATAAGAGACAGAGGGCATAAGTGTGTGTCTGAAAGATTCTACTCCAAAGAGATTAGGATTCATAATTCCATAAAGTTTGGTTGAAGCTGAAACGCTCATATTGAATGTCCGGACAAAATTCAATTCGTTTATGGAGGATGTAACCAGTGAATCCTTGGTTGTCCGTGCGCCGGTTTGCGGATCAATTACTTCGAAAGTTTTAAATTCTTGTTTCAAACGTTTGTTATACCATTTTTCAACATAATTAAAACTTGGCGATAAGTTAAAGTAACCGATCTTTGGAGAAGCGCTCAAAGCAATATTATGCTGAACACCGCCGTGAATATCCAAATTTCCGCTAACAGTTCTTCTGTTATTAGAGAATTGACCGGAATAAGTGTAACCAATCATTTCATACCATTTCTGATCGAGTGCGGATTCAACATTTTTTCTTTTGAAAGGATAAGTAATTGATTTGGAAAAATTAATATTCGGCAAAGATTCGTTTAAATCGCCGGTAGAAATATTTTGAGTCCGGCTGTAATTGATTGACATACTCGCACCGGATTCATCCCACACCTTACTGAATGTAGCATTCGAAGTTATGTTCTGAGACAAAAGATCGTTATAACTGATACTGTTATTATCCAAATAGTTTGATGAAATGAATTGCAGATTAACATCAAGACGCATTGTTGGGTTTATCTGCTGGTTATGATACCAAGATAAATTCCAATCTTTCTGTTGGCTTTTTTGAGGACTGCTTGGATCCACACGAATCACGTTTGAGTATCCCGCATTTAATGAACCGGAAAAATCATATCTCTTGGCGTAACGGAATCTTGAACGTGCGCCCCAGCCGCCTTTAAAATAATAATCGCCGTTAAGAGCCAAATCCATATAATCATTCATTGCAAAGAAATATCCAAAATTGCTGAAATACTGTCCGCGGTCTGCCGCTTGCCCGTAAGTTGGAATTATTATTCCCGATCTTCTACCGGTCTCATTTGGAAAAACCGCAAACGGTAAAGGAATTGGAAAAGGAACGCCTCCGATATACATGAAAATCCACCGCGCAATCATTTTATCTTTTTGAATTACTTTCATTTCACTTGCGGCAAAATATGTGTGGGGCGTATCGTTGTCGCAAGTTGTAAATGTTCCGTTCTTTATGAAGAAAGTATTTTTATCAACCTTCTTTACATCTTCCCCCGCGTAATTTTGCCCCTTGTTTTTATTTTTTGCGAGATAAATAAATCCGCGCTGACTCTTAAAATTATATTTTATATTCTCGCCTTCATAAGTATCGTTCCCTTCGGTAAGCTCTGGAGCTTCTTTGAGTTTTACTTTTGCTGTGTCGGAAGTGTCTGCAATACCGAATGCTTCAAGATCATTGGTTTTATAATCAACAAATATCTTTCCGCTTTTTAACTCGGTAGTTTTATATTTGAGATCTCCTGAACCATAGAGATACATCTTCTTGCGGGGAATATCGAAAATCAGAGAGTCTGCCGAACTTGAAAACACAACAGCATCAACATCATATTTTTTTTGAGATTTTGTTGTATCGGAATTTGTGAGAGAATCTTTTACAGTAGTGTTAAGCGAGTCGGATTTTTTAAATGAAACAGAGTCCTTCTTTTGTGCGAACAAAGAAGTGCAAAACAAAATTAATATGAGAGAGAAAACATACTTCATCAATTGGTTGAATTCTTTTTCTTTTTACTGCAAAATTATGATTTATAAAACACAAGTGCAGATGCACCTTTTATTCCCGCTTCATTCTTCAATTTAGCCGGTTTTACAGTTATTCTGTCCCGGAATGATTTCATCACTCTCTCTTTAATAGAAGATTCAACTGCATCAAATAACAATTTGCCAAATCCGGCAATGCCGCCGCCGATAATTATTGTTGAAATATCCAGAACATGCACCGCAGATGCGAGCGCATAACCGAGCTTTGTTCCCGTATCAACAACCACCGAATTCGAAAATTCATCTCCTTGTTCAGCCGCGGATTGAATTAATTTTGGCGTAAGTAAATTCAGATCTCCGTTAGTCAATTCGAATAGAATAGAATCGTTTCTCTCTTGAAGTTTTATTTTCGTTCTTTCGATAAGATAATCTTTACCGATGTATGCTTCAATGCAGCCGATAGAACCGCATTTGCATTTAGCTCCGGCGCTATCAATTGTTATATGACCGAGTTCGCCGGCAAGACCCGTATCGCCCCGGTAAATTTTCTTATCAATTATAATTCCTCCGCCGACACCTGTGCCTAAGGTTATCATAATAAAATTTTTATAATATTTTCCGGCACCGTAAATCAACTCTCCAATTGCCGCGGCGTTGGCATCGTTTTCCACAAATACATCGCAATCAAATTCTTTTTTTAAGATACTGCCAAGGTGAACTTTGCCCCAGCCGTAAAAGTTAGGAGGATTTTCAACTGTTCCTTTTTTTAATTTTACCGCGCCGGGCGCTCCAATTCCAATTCCTAAAATTTTTTCTCTGTTCCCTTTAACAACTTCTTCAATTCCTCTTTTGATTTGCTTTGTTACAGCTTCCGGTCCTTTAGATGAATTACTATCGTAAGAAACTTTTTTTATAATTTTCCCTTTCTCATCAACCAAACCTACTTTGATGGTTGTTCCTCCGAGATCAACACCGACTGCAAATTTTTTCTTAGACATTATTTTTTTAACTAATTGAATGATTTATCTACAATCGTAATTTCATTGGGATATTCAATTTTGCCTAATGGAGTTCCTAGAACCGGTTTAGCAATCATTTTTAGGTTTGATGTTGAACCGTGCGCTCCGCCGATCTGTAAAAGCAATAGAAGAATATCATCCATACTTTTTTCTTTAAATGATTTTGCAATGTTAAATTCAATTTTGATTGGAATGATAACAGATTCTCCTTTGCCCGGAACAAAAACCGGTTCAGCTATATTTCCCTGAACAATTTCTTTTTCGTTTAAGTATAATCTCCACGGAAATGACGATATGTTTAGATCTGTTCTCGCAAAGCCGCCGTTCCCGTCATTCGGATTTTTCGCTTCAATGTTAAGTAAGAAAGTAAGAGGAAGATTACCCCTCATTAATCCCGCAGTTAATTTTAACAGTTCAAGGGAATTGAAATCTTTCAAAGATTTTTTGTCAGCAATTGAAATCCCGATAACTTTGTAGTCAGTTGCGGAATTAATTTTGTACTTCAAACGTGATACGTTAGAGATAGTTTGATAGACACTGCATCCCGAAACGATTGAGAGCAACAGAATAACCGGAATAATCAGCCGGAACGGTTTAAGAATTACGTATTTTTTCTTATTCAACATCGTTCAACCAACTCGGAAAATTTTTTGCGTTCTTAATTGACTCTTCAATTTTAGCGATAATCATTTCAGCAACTCTTAAAGCTTTCAATCCGTCTTTGCCGCTGACTATAGGTGTGGTTCCTTTCACAATGGCATCAACAAATAGTTCTAATTCAAGTTTGAGAGCGTTCACTTCCTTAAATTTCGGCTGTTCATAAGCTACTACTTTCTTTTTATCACCGATTCCTATTTCTCCAAATGTTTTGAAGAATCCTTTCGGTTTTTGATCTGGCGGCAATAATCTAAATACTTCCGAAACACCCGTAGTAAAATCAAGAGAGATATAAGTATCGCGCTGAAACATTCTCATTTTTCTCATTTTCTTTTGAGAAATGCGGCTTGCGGTTACATTAGCGATGGCTCCGTTTTCAAATTCGATGCGTGCATTTGCAATATCCAGAGTATCGGAAACAACAGGCACGCCGCTGGCACTTACACTTTTCACTTCGCTCTTTATTAAACTTAGAATGATATCAATATCATGTATCATCAAATCCAATACAACGGCAACATCGGTTCCTCTCGGATTAAATTGAGCGAGGCGATCCGTTTGAACGAACAACGGATTTAATTTATACTTCTCCAAAGAAATTAAAGCGGGGTTGAATCTCTCGATATGTCCGACCTGAAAAGTTAATTTTTTCTCCTCTGCAATTTTGATAAGTTCTTCGGCTTCCCAGATCTGTGTTGTAATCGGTTTTTCTACAAATACATGTTTGTTCTTTGCAAAAGATTGTTTCACTAAATCATAATGTGCGCTTGTAGTTGCAACAATATCTACTGCATCAACTTCTGCGAGAAGTTTTTCCAAATCATCAAATGGTTTTACTTTTAATTCGCTTCCGACTTGCTTAGCTCTTTCATAATCTTGGTCGTAAATTCCGATCAGCTCACAATTTTCAACTTCTTTAAAAAGTTTTGTGTGAATTTTACCCAGATGCCCGGTTCCTACAACACCAACTTTAACTTTCATCATAACGCTCCGGATTTAATTTTTTTGTAACCGATAATTTTATCGTAACCGCCTTTCTCCACGGACGCATAGTAGAGAAAAATGTTGTATTCATTTTCAGTTTCGTAAAAATTACCTTCAAGAATTTCCCAATCAATATTTTCAACAACTCCGTTTACAATTTGCCCGGTTACATATTGATATTCATACACGCCGCGTTTTAATTGAACTGAAATATTCATCATTCCGTTATCGTCATACATTTCGTATTCCGGTGTAACTTTCCAATCATTAAAAGAGCCGACAAGAAAGATTGACGACTTAATCTGCTCGGGCGGGCGCATTCTGAAGATAACTTTAAGATAATCTGCATTTTCATTTCTATAATCCATAAGGTAGGATGCGCCGTTAAAATCTCTTCTTCCTTTTGTAAATAAATTTGATGTCTCAATATCACCGAAGTGTGCAAAGACAGGAGGCATATTGTATTTGCCAACGTCGCGGATATCCGCAATACGGTATTCATTACCGGGACGGACGTTTCGCGCGATAAATGTAAATTTGTTCGATCCGTTCCATTCGTAAAAACGGTCCGCTGTGTAAGAATTTCTATCAATTATCATTGGATAATAAAATTTACGGTTGGTAATAATTTCAACGCGTGTAACATTTGATGAATAGAGTGAATCCGGTAATACAAAATTTGTTTTTATCGCAATGGTTCTTCCCGAAGAAGCAAGATCGTTCATGTCTCCCTGCAAACCTTCTTTTGCAACTTGTACATTTAATTTAATGTCCGGATAGACAACAAAAAACTTACCTGAGCCGTAAATCAGATCTCTGTTTTGAGAATCAACTATATAGAATCTCCAGTTGCCGGAGAATGGGAAAGTTACATTGTTGTTGGGGAAAGAACCGTTATAATGATAACGGGCTCCGCGTATATTTTGCGGCAATTCATCAAACCATAAAATTGTTTCCGAGTTATACATTCGGTTAGATAAAAATGGATTGTCATACGGATTCCAATCGGCATCGCAAAATTTAAAGACGATATTGAAGTTCGGCATGAATTCCGATTGCACATCGAAGTCAATAGTTATTGAACTTTTTGACTTGTCTGAATGATCAATTACCGGAAATTCGGTTTGATCATTCGAAGAATAAACACGAAGACTTTTAATTTCCGTTCCGTTTGCATAATTAACGGAGACTGCAATCAAGAATATCAGAAAGAAATTAAAAATCGAATTTCTTAGCGGATTCAAAAAATCTCTACGCATTTAATTGAGTTATACGGGATATAAACTTGAAAAGTTTTCTCCTCCCTGTTCGAATCAATCAACAAACCTTCATCAAATGCCTGTACAAGTTTACCTGTCTTGAAAACGATCTCGTAAAATGTAGGATGTTCCCCTTTCTCTTTACCGTAAACTACGCCGTAATTCTCGAACATTGTTATGTTGAGTGTCTTGCCAACGAATTGATTCCAATCCAATTTCATAATTCACCTTGGAATTTTTATAAAATTTTATGCTGAAAAATTTCAATTACAATCAAAAAGTAGTTAAAAACGAAGTCTTTTCCAATTGGATGAATGGTGCAAAAAAGAGGTGTATTGAATAAGAGCAAGATCAAGATTAAGAGCAAGATTAGGAGCATGAAGTATAAATAATTTTCATGCTCTTGCTCATAATCATAAACTAATTTTATTTCTGACTTACAATAATATCGCCGCCGGTTGTTTCGAGTTTAAGAACACTTCCGCCGCCGTTGAATTCAGCGTCAACTTCACTGCGTCTCACACGTTTCAATTTTGAATTGGAAAAATTATTTGATATTTCTCCGCCGGAAGTTTCGAGATGAACTTTAGCTTTAAAATCCGCCGGAAGTTTTATCTGTATCTCGCCGCCGGATGTAGATGCTTCAATTCCTTTATTTGGACCGGTATAATTAATTGCAATATCTCCGCCGGATGTTTCTGCAAAAAGTTTCCCATCGGTCAAATCAATATTAATATTGCCGCCGGATGTTTCGGCGTGAAGATCACCATTAGTCTCTTCGCATTTTATATCTCCGCCGGAAGTTGATAAACTCATAACACCTTTATGTTTGTCCAAAGTAATATCTCCGCCGGAAGTTTCAGCTTTTAATTTTCCGTTTGTATTACTTAATGTAATATCACCGCCGGAAGTATCTAATTTAAAATCTCCGACAAGATTTGCAACGTTAATATCGCCGCCGGATGTTTCAACGTGAGGATTAAAATTCTTTGGTGTCATTACTTCGACTCGGACACTTAAATTATTTCCGAACCAGCTGAACATTGATCCTCTTTTTTTGGCTATAACCTTTACTACGTCTCCTTCCTGATAGATATCAAACTTCATTTTGCTTTCTGCGCGGCTGTTGGCGAATATTTTCACATAAACTTCAGGTTTATCCCAGCTTTCCACTTTTACATCGGCGCCGCTTGTATTAACATAAACGCTCTGCCAGTCTTTAACCTGAAATGATTTCTCTCTAATCAGTTTCAGATTATCCGCAAGTGAAAGAGAAGCCGAAATCATAATTAATGAAATCACAACCAGCATCTTCTTAAGCAAATTGTATTGAATAGAACTATTCATAATTACCTCCGAATTAATTTGATTTACTGATTGTTTAGACTCCTCACTTTCCTGTTAAGTTACGCGTATTCCAAAAAAATCTTTTATGAAAAAAATCAATTTGTGCTATATTACCGGAAACAAATGAGGCATTTTTGATTAAATATCTGATTGTATTTATAGGCGCGGGTTTAGGAGGCGGGTTCCGTTATTGGGTCTCATCATTTGTTCAGAAACAATTTCCACCCTACTTTCCATGGGGAACGCTTACCGTAAATTTGATTGGCAGTTTTATTCTCGGCATGATGATCTTCGGTCTGGATGAAAAAGAATTGATCAGTCCTTCTGTAAAACTATTTATCGGAATAGGATTCTGCGGCGGCTTTACAACTTTTTCTTCCTTTTCGTTAGAAACATTTAATTTAATCCGAGACGCGGAATTTCTTTTTGCAGGATTAAATATTTTGGCAAACGTAGTTCTAACTATTCTTGGAATTTATTTTGCTTATTTAATCACAAGGTGATTTATGAAAATTGAAGGTGAAGCAAAACTGCTGAGGATTTTTTTAGGAGAAGCAGATAAAATTTCTCATCTGCCTGTTTACGAAAAGATTGTAACCGAAGCACGGAAGCAAAATCTTGCCGGCGCTACTGTTTATAAAGGCGTTATGGGTTTCGGCGGGAACAGCAGAATTCACAGCGCAAAAATTTTACGCCTCTCTGAAGATTTGCCGCTGGTTATTGAAATTGTGGACGAACTAAAAAAAATTGAAGAGTTTATTCCGACAGTTGAAAAGATTTTTGAAGAAGCTAATTGCGGCGGACTTATTACAGTTGAAAAAGCCGAGATCATAGTTTATAAATCAACTAAAAAGTAAAAACTCTATATGCGGAATAAATTTCTTTCAGCGTTCCTAATAATTATTTTTTTTCAGTCATCTCTCTTTTCTCAGAATATATATAACCTTTCACAATTCGGTGATGAATCATTCCGCTTTATTAAGCAGCCGTTGAAATGGGAAAGTAATGATTGGATTAAACTTGGTTTGTTCAGCGCCGGAACTATTTTATTGATGCAAGCAGATAAGCCAATACAAGATGCGTTGTTGAAAGATCGAAGTTATAACAATAGCTTTCCTATTGAAGCCGGAAGAATTTGGGGTGAAGTTTATCCGACCGTTATCATAGCCGGAGCTTTTGGTTTACACGGATTAATTGCCAACGATCCTTCTTCAAAAAAAATCGGGTTCGAAATTGTGCAGACTGCTCTTTACGCCGGTGCTATTACCACTTTTCTTAAATTTGCTGCAGGCAGAGCAAGACCATTTGCAAATAAGGGTTCTGCAACTTACCATCCGTTCACAATTTTTGATGATGATTTTCATTCACTGCCGTCAGGACATGTAACGCTTGCGTTTTCACTTTCAACAGTTCTTTCTAAAAATGCGAAAACAGATTTCTTAAAAATAATTGCTTATCTGCCTGCTGTGTTAACTGCTGTATCGAGAGTTTATCAGAACAATCATTGGACCTCCGATGTTTTTGTTGCCGCATCAATTGGATATTTTGTTGGCGATTGGGTTACACGGCAGCATGAAGAGAACGATTCTCCGGTTCAGACTCCTTCAATCTTTCCGCTGGTATTAAGAATTAAATTGTAAAAACGTGAAACGGGAAAGGTGAAACGGGAAACGAAAGGTTTTCCATCTCACGTTTTCCGTCTTCCGTTTCACGTCTTCCACAATCAGCCAAATTGTTTTTCAAAATAGATTAACAGCATTTCCAATAACTCAAAGATCATTTACGGCGAACCTTAAATCATTTCCAACTGCTTTTTAGCACTTTTCAATGACTCCAAAATAATTTCAGATGGTTAAAAATGGTTTCTAATGAGTCAAAAATGATTTCCATCACACCAAAAATGATTTCTAAAGGAGTATAAATGATTTCCAGCACACCAAAAATGGTTTCTAAAGGGGTAAAAATGATTCCCAGCACATCAAATATTGTTTTTAGGTTGTTATATATATGTGCAAATGCACCGGATATTGTTTCAAGAAGAAATAAATAAGCTTTTTAGAGAGATTTAATCATTTCATGAGAATAAATGAAGCTTTCTAAAAAAGTGACTGTTGAGGCAAGCGTAATTCTCCGCAAAGATGTAAAAGTATTAGTTCTTTTATCATTCTTTTGTCCTATTGAAGTTATCCCTTTATGATTAGCATCTTGTTGCAGTATTAATGGAAGAATGTAATAGAAACAATAAATGAAAAAATCTGTTTGTAAAAACAGATCGGCAATAAAAATCGGTATTAAAAAAAGGAGTATCTAATATGAAACAGATGAAAAGAAATTTAATGCGTACGGCGCTGCTGTTTAGTTTTTTCACAATATCTCTATTCATTTTCGGCTGTTCGGATCAATCATCCCCGTCAAGCGGACAGGGGCAAATAATGGTGACAATGGTTGACTCTCCGGCAGATTTTGAACATGTGAATATTGTTGTAACCAGAGTTGAAGTTCACAAAGCAGGAGCCGATTCAACGAGCGGATGGACTGTAATTAATAATAATTCGGCGACTTATGATCTGCTCACATTAAGAAACGGTGCAAGTGCCGTTCTCGGCAATACCACGCTTGATGCCGGGCATTATACACAAATAAGATTAATAGTTGGTACCGGATCCACTGTTGTAGTCAACGGTATGTCATTCAACTTAAATGTACCGAGCACGGGGATAAAGTTGAATCACGAATTTGATATAATGGATGGAACTCTTTACGCGCTGACTTTAGATTTTAATGTTGATCATTCAATACATCAAACCGGAAACGGTCAATATATGCTGGTTCCAACTATTAGATTAGTACCGGTAGTAACATCGGGAACAATTTCCGGCAATGTAGCGCCTATCAGCGCGGCATCTTCCGTATTTGCTATAAGCGGAACAGATACTGTCAGCACAATAGCGGATGCTTCAACGGGCGCATTTAAGTTAATGGCTTTGCTTCAGGGTACTTATACTGTAAAAGTAGTATCAAAGAATGTTCTTTATAACGATAAAACAATTGCGAATGTTTCCGTTACAGCAAAACAGAATACAGATCTGGGAACGATTAATCTAACTTTGAAATAAACAGATAAACAAGTAAAGAAGTTTATGCTGAGGCCGTCTCAAAAGTAATATTTTGTTATATAATCGCCCGCGGATGACGCGGAATAAATTGATTTTCGCAGATTATTTTATTGTATCATTACTTTTGAGATAACCTCATTTATTTTAAAGACCGTGATTCAATATTTATTTTTCCGCTAATGGGGTGAAGAAGTTCGTTCTGCAATTTGGACTGATTGTATGGTCCCGAATTCTCCGCTTAAATTTTCTTTTGAATAGTTTCAATTTTGTTTTAAGTTGCAAATGACAACAATGGCAAACCCGCAATGGGGAAACAAATTTTAAATAGCTTTTCCTTTACAGTCTCAAATAAATTCTCGCAGTAAAATTTTATATAGATAAAAAACATTCTTATTCACGGATTAGAAATAGGCACTCCCCTATTTTAGAATAGTGCGGGGATGGAATGTTTAAAAACCGATTCTGTATAAATAATAGTTAGGATACAATTATGGATAAGAGAATTAGAAAAAATGAAATTTGCATAATTGGTCTTCCGAGATGTGATTATGTATTTTCTTCTACACGCTCATGCTTTATTGCATACGGTTTTGAAGATAGTCCTCTGGAAATGAATATTCTAAAAGCAATTTTAGAGTCAAAAGATATTGAATGTGTCGAAGCTGGCGGGAAATTAGCACCTGCGCAAAGTGCCTTTTGTGCCAAAATCTGTTCTAAAATTATCACATCACAGTTTTGCATAGTTTTATTAAATAATCGCGAAGAAAAAGAAATTGAAATTCCGAATGCAAATGTGAATATGGAATATGGGTTAATGTTAGCCTTTAATAAATATGTGATTCCTTTCCAACGCAAAGAACAAAAGTTACCTTTTAATGTAGCTGGTCTTGATACAATAAAATATACAAATAATGATTTCAAAAGACTTGCAGAAGAGGCGATTGAAGATGCCATAGAAAAAACGAAACAAGAAACCCCATTAGATGCTGGTATTGATCAAGTTCTTGATACTTTCTTACTTCTAAAGAAAACTACATTTGCAAGTATTGAAGATGTTGGTGAGCGCCAAATATTTGAATTGGGAAGGAAGTTTGGTTTTTACTTACTCAATGATTTTAGTGGATTTACTTATACATTTTTAGGGAATTTCACAAATTTGAGAGCCGAAACTTCATTATGGCGCATAAGACTACTTAACGAATTGTGGAATGAAAGAATAAAGTCAGTTCCAGATAGGATTAAACTTGGGGTAGCTTCTAAAGAAATGATTCCGTTGTTAGTAGAAGTCTTATCAAAAATGCAAATATGGGTTATTGTTAATAGTAAAATTGAAAAAGAAAAAATAAATAATGAATTAATAAGTAATCCAGTCAATTTTCATTACGAGATATTCACTTCTGAAGAAGTGAGAAATGAAGTAGAAAAATATCTTTAAAGATGTGACCTAACCCGCGTTTCAGCCCGACCGCTTCTCTGCCTAGGGCGGATAAATTCGAATCGGTCGTAGTGAAAGATTATTTGGTTTGGTTTTTCAATCCGCCGCGGCGGAAAGCTTTTCTTAAAAGTGTGATTGCAAAAGAAAACTGACCCGCCCAAAAGACGGCGGGCAAGTTTTAAAAATAAAGTTGTGTTGGTAATTGCTGCATTGTTGTTCTGGGCTTCGGCTTAGGCGCAAAGTCGTTATATGGCAAAAATAAATTGAAAGTATAAATGAGATAGACTATATTTGGTCTAAAAAAGGACTGTGATATGAGAATGAGTGAAGCGGTAAAATCAATCAGTTTTTTAAAAGCTAATGCTGCTAATATGATTGAGGAAATCAATAAAAATCAAAAAACTTATGTTATTACTCAAAATGGTGAAGCAAAAGTTATTGTTCAAGACATAAAAGTTTATGAAAAGACACAAGAGACAATGGCAATGTTAAAATTATTAGCAATGACTCGCGATAAGAGTAAAGGAGCTAAAGGAATTCAAGAGACATTTACTGATCTTCGTAACGAATTGAAATCTTATGAATGAGTATGAAATATAAAGTTATTATTGATCCTCAAGCCAAACTCGATCTTAAAGAGATCTTTATTTACGTTGCTGTGAACGATAGTATTCAATCTGCTAATAAACTTTTAGATGCTTTGGAAGAAATTTGTTTTAAACTAGAGAAAATTCCTGAACGGGGACATATTCCGGACGAATTGAGACCAACCGGAATTAAAAAGTATTTAGAAATCCATTACAAACCTTACCGAATAATCTACGAAATCAATAAGAATATAATATACATCCATTGTGTAATTGACGGCAGACGAAATATCCAGGAAATCTTAAGTAATAGATTTTTAAGATAAGATCGCCATATAAAAAGCCGCTCCCCGCAATAAGGTACGAGGCAGGCAACACGGACAACCGTGCAGAGTTGGGTGGACTGTTTTTTGGCTCGGTTTTGTTGAAATTAAAATGTATTGTTGACGCAGCCAGGTTCCTCTTTGAGTTTAGTTTAATTAACAAAATTAGAAAGGCACTATGAAAATAAATGATGCACCAATAATTGTAGAACAAACATTTAATTCATCCGTAGAATCTGTTTGGAATTCCATTACAGAAATTAGCGAAATGCGGAAATGGTATTTTGAAAACATTCCGGCATTTAAACCCGAGATTGGATTCGAGACGCAATTCAATGTTCAAAGTACGGAAAGGAATTTTTTACATATCTGGAAAGTGACCGAAGTTCAGCCGCTGAAAATGATAAAATACAGCTGGGAGTTTGAGGAATATCCGGGTAAATCTACAACCGCATTTGAATTATCCAAAAAAGATAATTTAACAAAGCTGCGGCTAACGGTAGAAACTCTGGAAAATTTTCCGGAAGGAATTCCGGAATTCACAAGAGAGAGTTGTATTGACGGCTGGAAATATTTTATTAATAGCAGACTTAAAGATTATTTAACAAATAAATGAATAGTGTTAAGTGTGTAATTTGCGAATATCATCAAAGGAGAGCCGGTAAATGAGAAATGCAATGAAACGGAGTATAATTTCTACGGTCATATTAATGATTGGTATTAGTTGTTTTAGTTTTGGGCAAAAAGAATTTATGACTGTCAACGGAAAGAAGATTGAAGTATTTACGGCGGGATTAGAAAACATTCAGAAGAACAAACCTGTTATAGTATTCGAAAATGGAATGGCTACTAAGTTGGATAAATGGAAACCAATAATTGAAGAAGTTTCTAAAACATCAACGGTATTTTCTTATAACCGTCCAAGAATTGGAGAATCCGAAAATGATAGTCTCCCACCGACAACAAAACATATTGTAGAAAATTTAAGAAAGATGCTTTTAGAAAAAGGTCTTAAACCTCCCTACTTATTAGTGGGGCATTCTTTCGGCGGAGCGTATATAAGAAGTTATGCTTCATATTATCCGGATGAAATTGCCGGTCTTATTTTTGTAGATCCCGTAGATTTCACAAAAAAGAAGGGAGACGGAGATCTTCCATATTTGGAAATTGGCTTAACACAACATCAAATAGATTCTATGTTTGCAAAACCTTACAAAGATTTTGTTGAAAATCTTTATGCCGATATGCCAAATTTCTATGTGGAGGAAGTTAAAATACTTAGGCAACTAACTAAAACGGAATTTAAAGAGTGTGATAGTATTCCTCTGCCGGATGTTCCTGTTCACTTTATAAAAGCGGGAGGATACCCCAAGAATCCGGAGAAAAGAGAAACGCTATACGATAAAGTAAAGATGTTTAGAATTGATAATAACTTAAAAATGAAACGCTGGATTGCACTTCTTGATCCGTTGCAATATGGTAAATTTTTCTACTGTTCTAATTCCGGGCATTATATGCAAGAAGATGAACCGGAAACATTAATTGCAAGTATCAAACTCGCGTTGAATGATTACGAAAAAATTCAAAAAGAAAAAAAGTAAATAGGTAAGAATAAATTTTGAATTAGCGGGGCTTATTAAATAAGAGAAGTAGATTCTTCTCATGTAGAGTTGTAACATTTTTGGAAGAGAATATAACTCCGCTTTCCTTAATAAAACCGATGAAATAGTGGCATTCCCAATCAGTTCTCTCCCGAAAATCAAAAAAAACTTTTAAAGATACGTCCGAATTGCATATTTTAGCCGCCGAAGTTAAAAAAATAATAGAACTTTTAGGTTTCATCAAAAGGTGAATAGATGAGTAAAATACTTTTCAAGAAACAACTTTCAAATGATGTATTTATGATGCGTCTTCACGCTCCTCTGATTGCTGAAGAAAGAGCGGCGGGACAATTCATCATTTTACAAATAAACGATGATTATGGCGAAAGAATACCGCTTACAATTGCTGATGCCGACACTAAAGAAGGATCAATCACAATTATCTTTCAGGTAGTTGGCAAAACCACTCTTCAACTTTCCGAAAAAAATGTGGGAGATGTAATACCTGCATTAGTTGGACCGCTCGGCAAACCGACTCACATAGAAAATTTTGGAACGGTTGTTTGTGTAGGAGGCGGAATTGGTGTAGCACCGCTTCATCCTATTGCTCAGGCATTGAAGAAAGCCGGCAATCATGTTATTACAATCATCGGCGCGCGCAATAAAGATTTAATCATACTCGAAGAAGAGATGAAAGCGATTGCAGATGAATTTATTCTCTGCACGGATGATGGAAGTTACGGTCGCAAAGCGTTAGTAACCGAACCGTTAAAAGAAATTTGCGAACGCTCTCCGAAACCGAATATGGTTATTGCAATCGGTCCCCCGATAATGATGAAATTCTGTTCCGAGACAACCAGACCGTATGAAGTATTCACACAAGTTTCTTTAAATACAATAATGGTAGATGGAACCGGAATGTGCGGCGGATGCCGTGTTAATGTGGGCAAAGAAATTAAATTTGTCTGTGTTGACGGTCCGGAATTTGACGGGCACAAAGTTGATTTCGACAATATGATGTCGAGATTGAATTCATATAAAGAACTTGAAAGAGAGGCGCACAGCTGTTTTCTCGAGCAAGAAATTAAGAATAAGGAGGCGCTTCAATGAGTCACATCACGCCTGAACAATTATCAGAAGATGCAAAAAAATTGATAGTAGATTATTTATCAAAAATAGATGAGCTTAAAACCAAAGACCGTATGAAAATTCCCGCACAGGAAATGCCTGCGCAAGATCCGGAAATCCGGTCTCATAATCTGGATGAAGTAGCATTGGGATACACAGTTGAACAAGCGCGTATTGAAGCAATGAGATGTCTTCAATGCGTAAAGAAAAATTGTGTTGAAGATTGTCCGGTAAAAATTGATATACCAAGATTTATAGATCACATTGCACACGGCGACATGGGCAATGCGGCGGGAGTTATTAAAGAAGCTTCTCTCCTACCTGCTATCTGCGGAAGAGTTTGTCCTCAGGAAACTCAATGCCAGTCCAATTGCACGGTTGGTAAAGCTTTGAAGGATGTTGATAAATCAGTTGCAATAGGACGGCTAGAAAGATTTGTTGCAGATTGGGAACGCGCAACAGGAAAAATTTCGATACCGGAAATAAAACCTGCCACAGGTAAAAAAGTCGCTGTAGTTGGAAGCGGTCCAGCCGGATTAGTTGTTGCGGCAGACTGCAGACGCGAAGGTCATCATGTAACAATCTTCGAAGCGTTTCATAAACTTGGCGGCGTTTTACGTTATGGAATTCCGGAATTCAGATTGCCAAACGATATAATTGATAAAGAAATTGAAGTGCTTAAAGCTATGGGCGTTGAGTTCCAAACAAATTTTGTTGTTGGAAGAACACGCAAACTTACAGATTTGATGGATAAGGACGGATACAACGCTGTATTTGTTGGTACCGGCGCCGGACTGCCGATGTTCATGGGAATTGAAGGAGAAAATTTAGTTGGAGTTTTTTCTGCAAATGAATATTTAACCCGCGCCAACTTAATGCGAGCATTCGAAAAAGGGAAAGCCGATACTCCGATTTATCCTTCTAAAAATGTTGCGGTACTTGGCGGAGGAAACGTCGCAATGGATTCCGCAAGAATGGCGAAGCGTCTCGGTGCGGAAAATGTTTACGTAGTTTATCGCAGAACCGAAGTTGAAATGCCTGCGCGTAAAGAAGAAGTTGAACACGCAAAAGAAGAAGGGATCGAATTTTATTTTCTCCAAAATGCAAAAAGAATCATCGGCGGCGAAAATGGTAAAGTAAAAGCAATGGAATGTTTGCGCTACGAACTTGGCGAACCGGATTCTTCTGGTAGACGCAGACCGGTTGTAATTCCAAACAGCGAATTTATTCTTGATGTTGATACAGTAATTGTTGCAATTGGAAATAGCAGCAATCCGTTGATCAGTCAAACGACACCGCAAATTAATGTTAATAAGTGGGGCAATATTATTGTTGATGAGACACAAAAAACTTCTGTTGATAAAATCTTTGCCGGCGGAGATATTGTTCTCGGCGCGGCGACAGTTATTCTGGCTATGGGCGAAGGAAGACGTGCCGCAGCATCAATAAATAAAATGCTTGCGGATGATATTGAAAAAGAGAAAAAATCAGTAAACTAATTTTTTAATGAGGCGTTCTCTCAAGCGCCTCACCTTATCCTTCAAAATTATTTATAAACTTCTTTTCTATGCTTTATTCGATAGATGTGAACAATTTTTTGTTTATCATCAATTTCAAAAAGAACTCGGTAATATCCACTACGAATTCTATAACCTTCTTGATCAGTTAATTTTTGGACACCAATTGGGCGGGGATATTTTTTAATTGTTTTATACGAGATAATATTTTTATAACTTCTTTATTTGGAAGTGCTTCCAAATCTTTGAATGCAGACTTCTTGATAAGAATACTATAAACCACGTTTCTTCAAGTATTGTTCGACAGTTAAACTCTTGCCGCGGACTTTCTTAGCTTTTTCTAAATCTGAAATATCTTCGAGCAATTCTATCGTTTCACTTAACGCGGGATTCTTTTTCAGTTTCTCCCATTCAGTACGTGCAATCTTTACATGCGTTTTAGTTTTTGTTAAAGTCATCTCTTCACCAGATTTCTTTTTGCAAATATAACGTAATCAACCATACATTTTCTAAAGAAATTGAAAAAGAAAAGGAGGTGATAAATTGATTTTTGTAGAGACGTTCGGTCGAGCGTCTCCGTTTTATTTATTTTGTGTTAAAATTAGGTAGTTGGCTTTTCAGTTCATTCAATAATTCTACGGTTCTGTGTGTGTTGTCTTCCATACTGACAAAGCAAGAAATCATTTGACCCATTGCAACAAACAGATAACCAAATGCGCCGGTTAGTAAACCGATTGGGAAACTTAACAACCCTATTGCTTTAGCAAAACTATCATTACTCACACAGCTTGTTAGACTGGAAAAAATTGTTAATCCAGCAAAACCAACAATTACCCATCCAATGATTGAAATTGTTTTGCCAAGAGACAAAAGTGTTTTAAAGCGGGAGTTATTTTGGAAATCCATACTTATTCTCCAATTTCATTTTAGCAGTAACAACTTCTTAGTTTGAGAAAAATTTCCGGCTTGTAAACGATAGAAATAAACTCCGCTTGGGAGATTCATTCCATTAAATTCTACTTCGTAATGACCGGGGAGCTTTTCTTCATTTACGAGTGTTGCTACTTCCCTTCCAAGTAGATCGTAAACTTTTAAGCTAACAAATTCTGTACGCGGAATTAAAAATGATATTGTTGTAGTTGGATTAAATGGGTTAGGATAATTTTGAGAAAGTTGAAATTCATATGCAATCTCATCTTCAGATTTAATATTGGTTGTTGTTTGGTCATAGTATTTATATATTTTATTATTAACTGCTGCAAACACAAACTTGATTTTATATCCAAAAGCATATTCAATTGTAGTTCCAATAGGTCCAACGTCTGCTGGATTTGGTAATCCTTGATTGAATTGCGTCCATGTGTTTCCACTATCTGTACTTTTAAATATTGCTTGATTGCCTGCACCGGAAGTAAATAGTATACCATCGGAACTTATTGACAATTGTGAGATCTCATTAGTTGTAATTCCATTAGTTAAATTTTCCCAACTATCCCCATCATTAGTGGTTCTAAACAAACCTCTTCCTTGCGTGCCCGTATAAATATTAGTCTGAGTACCAACAAAAACATTTCCAGAATTATCAACTACCATAGTGGAGATATTGGTACTAGTTAAACCATTATTTATCTGTTGCCAAGTACTACCATAATCATTTGATTTATACATTCCCTCGATACCAGAACCACCGTAAACTAAACCACTATTTGTAACAATAACATTTCCGGTGCAAGCACCAAGTCCATTCTGAACATTAGTCCAGGTATTACCTAAATCAGAAGTTCGATACACTCCAGTACACGCATACCCGTCACCAGCAAATACGTAATTATTTAATGCATATATTTTATTAATGTGAGCTGTACCTAGTCCAATTTTATTCCATGAATTACCATTATTATTCGAAAAATATACACCGTCACCATGTGTCCCAATAAAAATTCTATCATACTCGTCTATTGATATGCAAGCAATGTTATTAAACGATAAACCATTATTTAGCTTACTCCAAGTATTTCCTAAATCAGTACTTCGGTAAATTCCATCAGTTGATGTACAAACAAAAACATGATTTTGACTATTCGTTGCTATTGCTTGAATACCTAAATTTTGTGAAGGCCAGTTTGTAGATTGCCACTGCGATGAAATGTCTTGTTGCGTAGTAAAAGACCAGACCTCCGACCAATCACTAGTATTTATTCCATCAGTTGCATTAACTCTCCAATAATACAATGTGTTATGCGAAAGACCGCTTATTGATTGTGATGTGCTGATAATTCCACTTTGGTCAAATATTGTTGATGAAAAATTTGCATTTGTAGAAACTTGCAGACGATAGGATATAGCATTATTTACCGAAGACCAACTCAATGTTGGGCGAACGTTAATACCATTTGCATTATTATTAGGAGAAACTAGGTCGGGTGAAGGCATTACAGCAATCTGAGAGTATTGCCCCTTTATAATCCCTTTATTAAAACATCCTGCAAACACCGTTCCTTTAGAATCAACAGCCAAGTCAGCAATAGAATATAACGCAGGTAAGCCACCAGTAAAAGTCCAATTGTTACCGTTATCAGATGAATAAAAAACACCACCGCTGGTTCCAACTAATATTGAACCATCTTTTAATTCATATATGGTATTAATCTTTTTATCACCACTAAATAATAATAATGTCCAACTTAATCCTTCATCCATTGAACGAAATAAATAATTATCAGAAGCAGTCACTATAAATATTGTTGAACTTTTTGTAATTATTAAATCTTTGATAGCTAAATCGGAAATTTTTTGAAAAGTGAAACCATTATTATTTGATTGGTATAATCCGTTCGACATACCGACATAAATTTTATCATTTTTGTCGATGAATATTTTATTGAAGGTTCCAGTTAGCGAACCATTAATAGGTAACCATGTCGTTCCCATATCAGTGGTCTTATATAATCCACCAGACCACAAGAATAGATGATTTAATGAATTCAGAGCTAAACCATCATTACCAGGATTTAAATTTGCTACGACATTATGCCATTTACCATCAGATATCTTATAAATAAAAGCTTGGGACGAGGTTGTCAAATATAGATTACCAAATTTATCCTGAATTAAATTCCAGATGCCTACTTGCGCAAAACTATTATAATCCTTTTGCCAATAACTCCCACCATTTGTTGAATAATAGAGTCCATCATTGGTCCCCGCCATTATTGTGTTATTATTTGGGAACACGAATTTAAACCTATATAAATAATATACATCTAAGGGAAAAGAGCTATCCCATTGAATCTGAGAAAAAGAAAAATTACTGAACAATAGCTGAATTATAATAATGTATATGTAAAATCTTAGTTTTGCTTTCATATCAACCTCCAAACAAGATTTGGAAGAATTATTTTCTTACTATTTTTATTGCTTTATCACCTTCAGCAAAAGTTACTCCTGTTATGGTTGTTGCTGTTGCATAGTCCTGCGCAACATCATTGATTTTTATTATTCCCTTCTGAATTTTTTCTACAATTTCTTTTGAACCAATTTTTATTTTCTTCCCAATACCAATTACCTGGAATTCATCACCGACCTGAATACCATCATCTTTACCTTTACTTAAATAAACTGTGCCTTCATTTAAGGCCACATCACATTCAATCGGATATTTTGATAAATCACCCACTACTTTTTCAATTTTTTCAACACAACTATCCGCCGCAACCTTTAACGCTGCAGAAAGAAGAAGACCTAAATCCTTCTTTGCACCTACATCACTTCCAAATAATGTAACACCGCCTTGCGATTCAGTGCCCTGAGCCGTTTCTGATAAGACTATTTCACCAGTAGTTGTATTTGTGAGTGTAAAATTTATTCTAACATTACCTTCAACAGATTTTCCGCCAAAGCCCAGAATAGTTCCTCCTTTTTCAGCTACTCCTGCTTCGCTTATATTTCCGGCAAGTAGATAATGCGCACCAATCAATTTTGCTGCTTCTACAATATCCCCATTCTGAAGTTCAGATATTTTTCTTTCAAAAAGATTAGCATCCAGGACCTTAAATTTTCCTGTTTTCACAAGCTGCGTTGTAAAAATATCCGCTGCTTGATAACCAAGATCTCCTTTTTCAGATTCAAGGCGCGAACCACTAGCTTGCCCGCTTGCTGCGGCAGCACCACCAATTGAAGATTCTCCGGTCCTTCCGGCAATTGCTCCAACTTGAGAACTCGCTTTTACTTCCCCTTCAGTTTTCGCTATTCTATCAGTTCTATCATCAAACCGATTTACAACGACCTTAAAAGTTTGAGCAATAATAAAAGATGAACAGATTAAAATGATTATGGAAATTTTTGCTAATGAATTCATTTACCCTCCGACGCGGTTTGTTATTAGTATTATTCCCACGTTGGAGGGTTTTTGCAGAAAATGATTTGAAAATATTTATTTAGTTTTTGGGGTTATTGATAGGAAATAGAAAAAAATTAGAATCTTGTACGAAAACGAAGTCTATGAAACTGGCAGAAGATTTTTGATTTGGATTAAAAATTCTTTCATCTCATCAAACATTTGTAAAACTTCGTCGTTTTCATATGTAACAAAAGTATCATAATCGCTTTTTGTTCTTCTATTAAAAGCTTTCGTAATTATTTTACCAAATCGGTCATTGATTTTTCCTGAAAAGACAAAACTCTTATTAAACCATCCGATCAGTTGAGCATGTTTAGATGTTTCAAATCCTTCTGCAAGTCCTAAAGCCAGTAAGGAATAAAACATACCATAATAAATCCTATTAACTGCAGAGCGAAGTCTATTATTATTTATCAATAATTCAACATCAGATACAGCTTCTTCAGCTTGCTGCAAACGGTACTTGATCAAATCAATTCTATCGTTGTCTTCTATAGTCAAGCGTATACTCCGGTATTGATAGCATTGATAAAAATTGGCTGTTTCCCGCGCTTAGAATTAATTTCTTTTTGCGAAATTATGTGGGCATCAATAAGTATGTTGTATTTCAAGTCAATGTCGTAACAAAGATCAAGAATTCTATTCTCATCTTTCCAATTGTAATCTTTATCCATAATTATCAACACATCAAAATCTGAATCAGAAATTTCCAGACTCATTAACTGAGAGCCGAATAATATTACATCGATGATGCCGAAACCGAAATTAGCGAGTAGATATTTTTTTAATTCTTTTAGTATTTGGATTTTATCATTCATTTAACTTCTCCGAGAGCAAGTTACTAAAAAAATGTACATCCGGCACGGTATTATTTCAAATACGTTACCCCCTATAAGTAAATATCTATCGGGGGATGACTTTATAAACGAAATTGAAAAAGAAAGTATAATTATTGAATAGTGCGGTATTGGTTTTTTCGGCTGATGATCTTTCTTTTAATAAACATACCTTGAATCATAGCTTCAATATTCAGATGATAATCAAGATCCGGCCATTCAATGCCGGTTTTCTTACAGATGAATTTATAATTCTTTATTTGTTTAAGAGTAGCATTTTTTAATTCCGGGTACCAATCTAAAGGTGTGGAAATTATCCTTCCGTCTTCTAACTCAACAATGAGATAATTATTATTAAATGATACGCTTTTACCTTTTAAAGTATTCATCCCATTTCCTTATAAAAAAATCTTTGTACTCTTGAGTTATTGCCATTGCTTTTTTCAATTCAGATTTGCTAAAATAATTTTCTATAATACATCCATGTTATTTAGTCCAATCTTGGCATAGCTATCACCTTTAACTACATGAATATGACGTGGTAAATGTTCGTTTGCATAAAAGAAAAATTTGAACCCATTTTTGATCAATAAAGTCGGCATCTATTTATATTCCGAATACATTCACCGATTATAAAATAAGTATACAACTACTTAATTCAAAATTTCTTGAAACAAACAAAAATCCATCATTATCACATAAGTGAGCTGTCTCTATTTCAAATACGTTACCCCTTCAGCAAGTTTCTTTGTGTAATTGCTGTCAAGCGGTTCTTTTACTTTACCGGCTTTTAACAAGCGGTTATAGTGAGCGATAAAATTATCTGCTAAGACAACACCTTTAATTTTTAGTTCATTATTAAAGTTGTATAAAACACCGGCAAATACTTCCGGAATTCCCCCCGGAGCTTCTTGAACATAAGCTGTTATAGTTTTTTCTTCATCTGAAATCAAAAACTGTTCTACCAAGTTGTAATCAGTTTGTCCAACTGCTCTTAAGTAATTGGTTGTTGGTAAAAGTATATAATGTAATGCTGTATTCTTCTGAAATTCAGCTGGAATATATTCGTCTGTTGAAGGGCTGAATCCCCTCACACTATCCGGATCAAACACAGCAATGAACGCACAATGAAATGCGTTGTTAATTCCCCCGATAAAAATTTCATCTTTGCCGTCGTTGTTGAGATCAAAAACTGTGGCTGTAGCAATACCGCCAGAATTATAAAACTCCTGAAGAATTTTTCCGTTAGAAAAATCAAGTTCTATGACTTTTGTAGGTGCATAAGTTGTACTTGCAATTACGAAAAGACGTGTTTTATTTTTCTTTTTATCTTTAATAGTAAAATAATTTGCAATAAACCATTTGGAGTGTTTCCATCTTGGTGTATTGAATGATACAAATCCCCCGCAACTATATTTCCACATTAATTTACCTTCGTTATTATAACAGTACAGTGAATCACTTGCGAATTGATCTTGTGCATTTGAATTACTGGAGATTAATAATTCTTTAATACCATCATCGTTTAAATCAGCTAATAGTAATTCTCTAATATCAGACTTCACTCTTTGATCCTTATATTCCATATCAGTTCTATAATCTGCCATTCCGGGTACACCCTTCTTCCACAATACATCGCCCATTTCATTATAAACTTTCAGAACATTATGTTCTATAACAGCAAGTGTGGGGTTAACATATTTCATCTCTGGCTTTTTGTAATAAAGAATCACGGCTATCAATGCACCAACAAGAGCCAACGAACCGGAAAATTTAAGCGGGTTATATTGAACAAAATCTCCCATCCATCTTACTACGGATTTCTTTGTACGTTCAATAATTTCATAACTGCCGTTGTAAACAGCTACTGCTCTCTTGTGTTCATCAAGTAATTTTTCATTTTCAATCAGTGCATTTTGTCTCAGTATTCTTTGGGCAGTTTCAGCATCATTTTTTTCGCTTCCTTCAGAATTAGTTTCGATGTATGAATAGAAGGATTTTATTTTTTCATAATTCTCACGGCATAGGTGACATTCAGATAAATGTTCATGAATACTTTTTAACTGCTCGGCAGATATCTGATGTTTATCAAGAAGTAATAATTCCAATTCATTATCGTTTATGTGGTTTTTCATTTAATTCTTTCCGATTCCATAATAAATATTATTGCGTTTTATTTCATTTGCTGAAAATCATATTTCTTTTAGCAGATAATTTGCAAATTCATCGCGTGCAAGTCTTACTAGATACTCTACTTTAGTTCTGTAACTCTTGAGATATTCTTCTTTTTCTACCTGGTGATGGGCAGTAAAATAATCATATATGGAATCCTTAGTCTCAACACCATAATACCAATCATTGATAATATCTCTTATCGCTAAATAAATAGATTCAGCTTCTTCTTTATTGATTTTTCCCTTAACAAAATAGTTCAGCAAAATTTTTCTTTGATATAGTTTTCAACTTTCTGCTTCACTTGAAGGGTTTCGTATTCTTCAAATCCATCATTATGAACCGGAGATAAAAGTAATAATTCATTTACTTCATTCGCATCGTTTATCTCGACACTAAAATATTTTTTGAATAACGATACAACATCAATAAGTAAAACACTTCTACGATATTCACATTGACTAATAACAATTTGATGCAGCTGATTCAATAATGAATTAGTATCCGATTCATTACCACTCATATCAAACTCAGTCATTATTTTTTCTAACGGGAATTCAGGTTTGCAAAATAATTCATCACTATTGCCAGCAACTAAAGCTAATCCACTTAAATTTTTAACAATTGCAAATTTGTCTGAGCATCGAACAACGTCTTTAACATTTCTAAGAATTTTTGAGCCGATGGGGTCAGATTGAGAATAAAGTCTTGCTAATTGTGCTTCGGTTATCTTAATCAGAAAACTTTTATATGCAAGAAACAGATTTATAACTTCTATTTCTTTAATGCCTGTATTTAAGGAAGAAATGAATTTTTTAATAATCTGGAATTTGTTTTCTCCATTTCTAGCAAATGCATCTGCTATACAATCATAAGATAAGTCGGTGATTGTGATGCCTTGTCTTGTGATTAAGTTTATTACTTTAGAACGGTAATTGATAAGATAGGATTGAATTATTAATCGTGATATTCTGACAAGGTCGGTTAACTGAGAATGATTTATTGAATCGTCAGAAACAGCTATTAGGTATTCATGGATTTTATTTTTATCAAATCCCGCCAAATTTTCGCTCTATGATATTGTGTTTATTGGCTTTTCTTTGAGGAAATCTAATTTATACTCTGATTCCCCTGATAATAAGATTATCTTTTTTAATCTTTCCTGGTATGATTTAAACATTTTTGTCTTTTCTTCCAGGCATTCTTCCAGAGTTTTTTCTTCTCCGCTTTCGCAGTTCATTAATTTTAGACCGGCAAAAGTGAAGATCCAATCTATCAAGTCTTCAAAATTTTCTTTGCTGTAGTACCAGATATCCTCGTGCTGATTTACACCAAGATAATTCCGGACTAAATCATTATCCAGAAGAGATAACAATCCATCTTTCTTTTTTTCAATCAGACGGTCAGTCGGTTCACTAACGATTTGTCCTTTCTCTTTTTGATCGAATATTTCCAGCATTTCATCAAAATTGTTTTGGAAAATGTTCAGTAAATTGATCTCGTGATAAGTTTCATAATCGCCGCGTCCCAATTTTCGTAAAATTCTTTTTACAGGTGAATCAAGAAGCAGCAGATCAACATAATTCTGTTTGTTGATTTGACCTTCATCCGGAAAGAGATCCTTCATATTAGAAACTATTAACCACAGCATGAAGATAATTGAGTTGTCGTGATAATTAGTATCGCGGGAAACTTGAACCGCGCGGTGAATCTCTTTGTAGGCAGAATTTTTATTGTAGTCAAACTGATCATCAAGCAAGCGGTTTAATTTACGGACCGCAACAATCTCCGCTTCAAATTTTTCAATTATCGCTTCCAAATCATATTCAAGATTGAAATGATGCTTAATGGTTGAAAGGAGATGGAAATATTTTTCATCAATAAAACTTATACGGTCTTCTTCCCTTGCCTTTTCGTCTTCAAGTACACATGTTCTTATAAATCCTTCAATGGCTTCTTCGTCAAACATTTTTTCGAAAACACTATGAACAGGTTCAAGTTTCATCTCCTCAAATGCGAGTTGCATATTCGGGACGCCATTATTTCCGAGTTGCCACGCCAACCTTTCCCATTGTCCGGATTCATCAAAAACTTCGCGCCAATCAAGATAAACAAGAAGTTTAAACGCGCCTAGCTCAACGTAAAATCCGTTTTGTGCTATATCGTTTCCGGTTTTGATAAATTCCAGATTAGAAACATGTTCACGGAAAATGTAAAAATGTTTTGGCGAAGGATTAATCTTCAGCACTTCAGAAATTGTTTTAATTTCAATTCCGTTGCCGCCGTAGTTGTTCATCAGCTTAGGCGACGAAAAGAAAATATTTCCGGTAGCAAATTCATATTTATTGTTGTAAAAAATAAGGGCACGTTCACCGCGCTCGCTGTTTGTGTAAGCAAGAACATTCTCATTTATCATGCCGTAGTTATCAATAAAATCGAAGAGCCAAAAGTTTGCAACCTGGCTGAATAAATAGCGCTTATTCATCAATGGGAAAATCTCACGCTGATGACGATCTACCAGCCATTGATTTTTCACTTCATGATAATACGCGCGCTGGTATTCCATTCCGTACTTTTCTGTAAATCCTTCTATCTGACCGTGTGCGAACATCGGCAAACCAGGTAAAGTTACCATCAATGCACACACTCCAAAATATTTATCATCCGTTCCAAATTGTTTGATCGCCGTCTCTTCATCGGGGTTGCTCATAAAATTCACGTACCGTTTTAATATTTCAGGCTCAAACTCTAGAGTATTGGAAATTAGATCGCGGTATTTTGAGTTTTCTTCTTTCATCATCATGTGCATGAATGCGCTGTTGTAAACGCGGTGCATCCCAAGAGTGCGAACAAAATAACCCTCCATAAGCCAGAAAGCTTCTGCAAGCAAAAGAGTATCCGGCATTTCAACATTAATCCGGTCAACAACTTCTCGCCAAAATTCTTCCGGAAAAGTTTTATCGAACTCATCTCTCGTCATCGCATAATCAGATCGCGAGGGAATATCTCCGCCTCGTCCCGGTTCGGGGTACCACAAGCGCGCAAAATGTTTTTTCGCCAAAGTCATCGCCGCGTCGAAGCGTATAATCGAAAACTTTCTAGCGACTTCCAATATTTTTTGAATCACAGCTTCGCGGACATCTTTGCGGATCATGTTGAGTTGAGCGGTATCATTCCACGGCATGTTAGTTCCGTCGTTGCCGTGATAAATATATCTTACATCTCCGTTGCGTATATCAATCCTTTGAAAAGTAACGGCAGCATCTCTCTTCTCCCAGTAACCGTCTTCAATTCTTAATTGAACTGTTGGATCATCTGAAAGATCGGGTCCGTTAAAACTATAATTTGGAAAGGGCGGATAAGCGGATTGAATAAAATATTCGGGATGCTCGATAGCCCATTTGGAAAATATTCCAGTATGATTAGGTACCATATCGCTAGCAAGCCGTATACCTCTCTCTCGCGCGCGTTCATTTAAATTATTATATGCGTATTCGCCGCCGAGATCGTTGGCAATTTGATAATCATATAATGAATATGCGGACGAAACGGCATCAATATTTCCCATTATATGTTTTATTTTTTTTGATGCGCTGCTTCGCTCCCAAATTCCGATAAGCCAAAGACCATTAAAATTCCAGCGCGCAAGTTGATCAAGTTCTTCATCCGGGATTTGATCAAGCGTTTTAATATTTCGTTGATATTTTTTTGATAACTGATCTAACCATACATAACTGTTCTTTGCTATAAGAACAACTCTCGGCATCCAGTTGGAGTCCGGCGTGAAATTTTCATGTTCGCTATAATCTTTTGTGCTGTCAAGAGCATATTTATAACCGGATTTGCCAAGAGTTAAAAAATCCGCATCAAGTCCTCCTTTATATTGAGGAACAATTGTCGGTGCCCCGCCAGTTTCGCCGAACTGTAAAGTGTAATCTTCCTTGATCAAATCCTTACTTGTTAGAATTCTTTTTAGAAATTTTTCATCAAGAAGAATTCCAAATTTTTCGCGTATGAAATCGAGCTGCGCTTCAATGTTATCGGGATTATTAATTATCGGCGCTTTGAAGAGCGTAAAAATATCTTGATTCTCAGGTCCGAACTTTTTCTCATTTTGGAAGAAGAGATCGAGCGAGTTAATAATTTTTTTATAAAGTTCTTTCTCCGTTAAATAGTTTTCATCAAAGAGTTCCATCAATTTTTTATTAGCCGGGTTGAAATTAGCAACAAAGAGAAGAATCATTTCCTCAATTGTTATTTCCGCATTTGATCGGTCGGCAGTAAATGAATTAAGATAATCGAACGAGCTTATTTTACCTTTGAAAAGTTCAACGGGAGGGAATTGCGAGACAAAATCAAATAATACTTTGCGCGTTTTATCTTCGCCTATATTTTCATTCAGATGGTTCAACGCTTTCTTAAAAACACCGGGATTAACTTTCACTTCATACAAACGGAATAGGTAATGATAAATTTCATCCATCAAACCGGCGGCATTCACATGTCCGGCTGCAACATGATCTTTAGATTCTCTCTTAGAATTCAATTTCTGGACAAACAATCTAACAGCATGAAAATCCGCGAGAACAACATTTCCGTTTATAGAGAATAGTTCATCGCCAAAATTATATTTATTCCTCACTTCTTTTGAAATATGAAATTCAAATTTTGGCAGTAACTTATTGATAAATATTTTTCCGCCGTCGAGTACGATTTTTGTCTGGGTCATTTTGGTCAGATTGTTTTCATTTTCATTCTTAATATAACTAATTGACAAGTATCATTAAAACAAGAATGTTATTCCAGATTGAGTTTGGAATGATTTATACGTGCGTTTTTTGCATTTGCAACAATTAATCATTTGAAGTCAATAACAGGACAATATTTTTCACGTATTTGTTTCTGTCGGCGGAGAGAAGGTCGAGTGAATCTTTTTTTGAAGTGATCAAAACATCAAGATCATCTGCAAATGGCTTATTATTCCGAAGTGTAGATTCCCAGACCGCGTCAATCAATTTTGCACTTTTCACAAGTGCTTGTTTGTAAGATCTGAATAGAATTCTGAGTGAGTCAATATCATCTTTAATTAGTTCTAACGATTCAGCTTTTAAAATATAATGCGATTCCCAGAACCATGCGTTGGCATCAAACGATAAATAAAGATTTTGTATTTCAATGTGCTTTTTTAAACGCAGCTCATTTAGTGCCGGCAGGTTTGAAATATATCTGTGATCCTTATAGAAAATGTCTAAAGCGACATATAACGAGTTAAGATTTTTATCCACGACAAGGTGATGGTCAATAATTTGATCAGCCAGTTTCAGTTTTTCGTCGTTGATAAGTTTATTCTTTTCCGAGATTTTATTAATAGCAGGGATTATAAAGTAACTAAGCAGTGCACTTATTAGAATAAGAAAAACCGGATGCTTAAGAATGTCGCTCTTCGGCATGTTCTTCATCTTCATCACCTTTCATTTTTAATTTTATTTTATTCCGGCAAGCTCCTCAATATCTTTATTTTCAAGAATCTGTTTAGAATAACCAATTTTTACAGCGTTGAGCATTGCGGTTCCAACTTCTTCCAATTTGCAGCCGTGGTTTGGAAGTAAAAATTTCATCAAGGGATAGAAACTTCCAACTATTTTATATAATGATTTTAAATTTTTCTGTCCGTTAACCGGCTTCATAAATCCCGGTCTGAATAGATAGACAGCTTTGAACGGTAAATTTTTTAAGTGGTTCTCTGTTTTCCCTTTTACTCTTGCCCACATGAGCCACCCTTTCTCAGAACTGTCCGTTCCTTCGCCGGATACATAGCAGAAAGTCATATCGTTATTTAGTTTTGATAAAGCCGTCGCAGCCTGCATTGTCAAATCATACGTCATTCTTATATAATCTTTTTGTTTCATACCAACAGAAGAAACACCTAGACAGAAGAAACAAGCATTATAGCCAGTCAAGTCATTTTCAATCGCTGAGTAATTATAGAAATCATTATAAATAATCTCTTTCAGCTTATCATCCTTAATGCCGCACGATCTTCTTCCAATCACTAAGATTGATTCCACATCGGGGTCAGCAATTGTTTGAAGAAGTACTCCTTCACCAACCATTCCGCTTGCGCCAAAAATTATTGCTTTGATCTTCATAATAACCTTATTCCATTTTGTAACAGCTCTTAGCCGTTAGCATTTAGCTATCAGAAAATAATAAAATTTTTGTTTAGGCAGAGAAGTAAAATTCTTTTTAAAAATTTAGAACAAGAGAGAGGAAAGTATAGGAAACAACTAATAGCTTATTACTGACAGCTAAACGCTATCTTGTCAAAGCTCTTTTTGATTCTAAGTGCTCATTAAACTATTTTTGACACAAAATTATAGTAAGCTATGTCAATCACCCCTTTGATGACTCAATATGGAAAGATCAAAGAGAACTATCCGGATACAATTCTACTTTTCCGAATGGGAGATTTCTTTGAAACATTTGAAGACGATGCAAGAATCGCCTCGAAAGTGCTGGGCATTACATTAACAAAACGGGCTAACGGCGCCGCTGGAGAAGTTCCCCTTGCCGGCTTTCCGCATCACGCAATTGATACTTATCTGCCGAAACTTGTCCGAGCCGGCTACAGAGTTGCTGTCTGTGAACAGATGGAAAATCCTAAATTCGCAAAAGGGATTGTTAAGAGGGATGTTGTTGAAGTTGTAACTCCCGGTGTTGCAATTTCCGATAAACTTCTCGATCATAAAAAAAATAATTACCTTCTTTCGATTTATATAGAGAACGAAATTGCCGGAATTGCTTTCTGCGATATTTCCACCGGAGAATTTTCAACTTTTGAAGTGATGAGTTCTGACGTTGCGCAGCAACTCGGCTCTATTAATCCTTCAGAAATATTGATCCCCAAAAAACTTAAGCATGAACTCGAACCGCTGATTCATAAGGCGGTTCCCTCCGCACGCATAACAAAAATTGATGATTGGATTTTCAATTACGAATATTCTTCAGAACTTTTGATGAATCACTTCAACACAAAGACATTAAAAGGTTTTGGAATAGAAACATTAACCGCCGGAATCAACTCTGCCGGTGCGGCATTGAATTACTTGCGCGAAACACAAAAAGCTAATCTTACTCACATAAATAAAATCTCGCGACATAATCCTTCCGATTACATGATTCTTGATTATTCGACAAAACGAAATCTTGAAATAATGTTCACAATGCAGGACGGAGAGCGTGAAGGTTCTTTGATTTCAATTCTTGATAAGACTGCAACCTCTATGGGCGGAAGAATGCTGAAAAAATGGATCTCTGCCCCGTTAAGAAAACTTGAACCGATCTTAAAGAGACAAGAATCAATTTCTGAACTTCTTCAAAATAAAACTCTTAGAAAAAATTTACAGAGTGAATTGAAAGAGATCGGCGATCTTGAACGGCTGACATCAAAAATTTGTACCGGAAGAGTTAACCCGCGCGAACTTCTTCATTTAAAAACATCGCTCAAAAAAATTCCTCTCATCAAACAACTTTTGGATCAGACTTCGGTTGATACACTTGTTGCAATCAATCAGCGCCTAAATTCTTTAGAAGAACTTGTTGAAAAGATTGAACGAGCAATTGCAGACGATCCCCCGCTAGCTATATCAGATGGCGGAGTAATACGAGACGGTTACAGTCCGGAACTAGATGAACTCCGCGGTCTTTCTACGCATGCAAAAGATTGGATTACAAATCTGCAAAAGACTGAGCGCGAGCGGACAAAAATTTCTTCTCTGAAAGTAAGTTACAATAAAGTTTTTGGTTACTACATTGACATAAGCAACGCCAACAAAGATAAAGTGCCGGAGAATTACATACGCAAACAGACTCTGGTTAACAGCGAAAGGTTTATCACTCCGGAACTGAAAGAGTATGAAGATAAAATTTTAAATGCCGCCGAGAATATTGGCAATCTTGAGTATCAGCTTTTCGATCAAATAAGAATTGCCGCGGCTTCCGAGACAGAAGCAATCCAGGAGAATGCTCGTTTAATTGCAATGCTTGATTGTTATCAATCATTTGCAGAATGCGCAGACGATTATAAATATGTTCGTCCGCAACTTGATGAATCAGACCTTCTCGAAATCATTGACGGCAGGCATCCGGTAGTTGAAAGAATTCTTCCTCCTGGAGAAAAATTTACTCCGAACAACTGCAAACTCTCTTCAACTGATGAGCAGATAATTTTGTTAACCGGACCGAACATGGCAGGAAAATCTGTCTATTTGCGTCAAGTCGGATTAATAGTTTTGATGGCACAGATCGGATCGTTTGTTCCGGCATCATCGGCAAAGATTGGTTTAGTAGATAGAATTTATACACGCGTTGGTGCAAGCGATAATATATCTGCGGGCGAATCAACTTTTCTTGTTGAGATGCAAGAAGCCGCAAATATTTTGAACAACGCAACTGATAAAAGCTTAATACTGCTCGATGAAATTGGACGCGGCACAAGCACGTTTGACGGAATTTCAATCGCATGGGCAATTACGGAATACTTGCACGAGAATCCTAAACTTGCGGCAAAAACATTGTTCGCTACTCACTATCACGAGTTGAATGAGATGGCAACTTTATTCCCGCGCATAAAAAATTTCAAAGTTGAGGTTCGTGAATACGGAGATAAAGTAATTTTCTTACACAAAGTTTCTTCCGGCGGCGCAGATCATAGTTACGGAATTCAAGTTGGACAGATGGCTGGCTTACCGCTTTTTGTAACTAACCGCGCTAAAGAAATTCTTGCTAATTTGGAAAGTAAAGAACTTACTCCTTACGAAATGAAGAAGGCAAAACTTGCCAAACTTAAAGGTGCAGATGATTTCCAAATCAGTTTGTTTGAAATGAAAGATGAAGAATTACGCAAACATATTTCCGATATTTCGATTAACAGTTTAACCCCACTTGAAGCATTGAACAAACTAAGCGAACTAAAGAAAAAGATTGATGATGAGAAGATATCTTAGCATAAAAATGAAAAGTGACCAAGATAAAGATTACGTGCATGAGAATGGAAATACTTCACGTTTTCTTATTCATGCGCTCACTCTTATACTTGCTCTTCTTCTAGTATCATGCGGCAAAAATTATTCCCCGGAGCAGAAAGCATACATAGAACAAATTGAGAAGTTCCGCGCTGACAAAAATGATGAAATGAAAAACGATTCTTCTTCCCCGTTTAACAAAAAAGGAAAAATCGAATTCCATGATTTGAAATATTTTGACATTGATCCGGTTTTTGTTTTCAAAAGTAAACTTACAGAATATAGCCCAAAAGATACTGTTACAATCTATGGGACAAAAGGCGAACCGCGTAAATCTGTCCGTTACGGTTATGTTGAAATCAATTACGAGAACCAACCGCATAAAATAAATGTTTACCAAGGAAGTGCAGCCGGCGGACAAATTTATTATTCTATCTGGTTCACAGATAAAACAACTGATAAAGAAACATACGGCGTAGGCCGATATATAGATTTTGAAAAAGTTGAAGATCCGAATTATGTTTATACAATAGATTTCAACTTGGCGTATAATCCTTACTGCGCATATAGTCTAAATTTCTCATGCGCAATTCCGACAAAAGAAGATTTCATCCCGATTGCAATTAATGCCGGGGAGAAAAAATTTCACAATTAATTTTAGGAGTTTAACTTGGTAATTATATTAGAAAAAAACGCAACAGAACTTCAGATAGAAAACATTATTAAACATCTCGAAGGGTTTGGATTTCAAATTCATAAATCCACCGGAGCCGAACGAACAATCATCGGTGCAATTGGAGTAAAACAAAATTTTGATACACGCAACATAAGCATACTCGATGGCGTTGATGAAGTTTACCGTGTTACAACTCCGTACAAATTAGCAAGCAGAAGTTTTCAAGAACATGATACTGTAATAAAAATCAAAGATGTTGAAATTGGCGGTAATAAGATTGCAATGATTGCTGGACCGTGTTCGGTTGAAAACGAAGATCAGATTTTCAGATTAGCTAAAGTTGTTGCTAAATCAGGCGCAAAATTTTTAAGAGGCGGCGCATTTAAACCGCGCACTTCTCCATATTCATTTCAAGGATTGGGAGAAGAAGGATTAAAATTAATGCGGGCTGCTGCGGACGAAAATAAATTGTTGGTTGTAACCGAAGTAATGCAGATTGATCAGATTGAGTTGATTGATAAATATACAGATGTCTTTCAACTTGGTGCGCGCAATATGCAGAACTTTTCTCTTCTAAAAGAATTAGGAAAAGTTACTAAGCCAGTAATGGTAAAACGCGGTATCGCTGCTACAATAGAAGAATGGCTGATGTCTGCAGAATATCTTTTAAGCGGCGGCAACAAGAATGTTTTCTTTTGCGAACGAGGGATCAGAACATTCGAGAATTACACGCGCAACACATTCGATCTTTCGGCTATTCCGGTTGTTCATAAAAAAAGCCATTTACCAATTATAGCCGATCCGTCGCATGCAACCGGAATGCGAGATCAAGTACCGCCAATGGCGCGAGCGGCTGTAGCAGCCGGCGCGGATGGAATTATGATTGAGATTCATGACGATCCGGAAAATGCTTTGTCTGATGGACCGCAAGCATTGCTGCCGGAAACTTATCTCAAACTGATGGAAGAACTTCGTTTAATTGCTACAGCAATCGGCAGGACTTTGTAAGTGAAAATCGAGAAGATCGCCATAATAGGTTTAGGGTTGATTGGCGGATCAATCGCAAAATCAATTAGAAATTTTTCTTCCCACCATAAGATCAGCGCTTTCGATAATGCCGATGTTCTTGAGAAAGCGTTACAGCTAAATGTTGTTGATCAAAAATTATCTTCATTCGATGAGGCTCTTGAATCGGATTTAATTTTTATTTCTCTTCCGGTAGATGCTTCATTAAATGTTTTTGAGAAACTGGCCGATAAAATTAAGCCGGGTCAAATTCTTACCGATGTATGCGGAGTGAAATCCGTATTTCAGGAAATTTGGGACTCAAAAGAGAGAAAAGGTTTTTACATCGGCGGACATCCGATGACGGGAAAAGAGAAAGGCGGTTTTGAAAACTCCGATCCTCTTTTATTTGAAAATTGTGTTTACATCTTAAACGAATCTGCAAACGAACTGCAAGTAATTGATTCATTCACAAAAATTATTCATCAGCTTGGCGCAAAAATTACTTTTCTTAATCCAAAGGTGCATGATATAATTGTTGCATCAGTCAGTCATCTGCCCCAATTAGTTTCTGTTTCTTTAATCAACTCGGCAAATTTCAAAGAGAGTGCAATAAACTTTTTTGATTTCGCTGCCGGCGGTTTTAGAGATATGACACGGATTGCTTCAAGCGATTTTAGAATCTGGGAACCCGTTATTAGACAGAACAGAAAAAATATTATTCAAGCGATTGATAATTTTATTTTAGACTTGGAACAGATAAAAAAATCTATTGATAAAGAAGATTACAAAAAGCTTTCGGAGAAATTTGAGAGTGCAAGAGTAAAACGTGATGAAATTCCAAAATCGAGCAAAGGATTTATTCATCAGCTCTATGATGTTTTTGTCTTTGTGAAAGATGAACCCGGTGTGATAAGTAAAATTTCTACGGCACTTTTTGAAAACAATATTAACATCAAAGACATTGAGCTTTTAAAAATCCGCGAAGGTTCCGGCGGAACATTCAGAATTGCATTTGAAAGCGAAGTTGAGGCAGATAAGGCAAAAAAAATAGTTGAAAAATTAGGTTTTTCGACTAAACTTTAGAAAGAATAACTAACACCCAGACATGATTAATATACTTCATCGTGGGTCCCAATCGTTATCAATAGAATTGTTTGAACATTATTATCTTCTTCGACAGTAAAAATAATTCTACAATCATATCCGCATGAACAAGCATAGCAGCCTGATAGCTCACCAGAAAGTTTATGCGTTTTTAATTTAACATCATAGATATCTTTTTCTAAAAGTTTTATAGAAGAATCAATTTGCTCTTGTAAAACAGGAATTTTCCCAACAATCTTTTTGTATGCTTTTCTAAAATGAGGTGATAAAACTAATTTATTCACTTTTCTTCTGGTTCTGAAAGTGAGCTATGAAGTTCATATATAATTTGTTTTGAATCTGAAGGGGACAGTTTACCTGTAGAATAAAGAGTTCTAGATTCTCTCACTTCTGTTGCTATCTCTTTTCTTTTTTCTTCTATAGTTTGTTTTTTTAGTATTTCTATCAGCATTTCTTTATCGGCAAGTGATAATTGTCTGGCACTGTCTAATGCCTGATCTAAGTTTATCATTTTTAGTCCTTTCTTTAACTGAAGTAAATATAACTTTTTATCACAAAAAATGTTAGGTCAAAGAAATTGAACTTCTAAAATTAATTCTGGACAGATCTCGCGGTACGTTTAGACTTTTATTAAAAAGCGATAACGAAAAATCAAAAGGACTAATTGAACAACTCGGTTTTTTAACTAAGATTTAATTCTATTTTATCAAAAGCATTTTCTTTGATTGGAAATAGTCTCCTGCCCGTAAAGTGTAACTTGTACTAGTACAAGTGCCTCTAGTATCAAAATTTTTATCTTTTTTTCTCCAATATAAGTGTATTGCTTGTATTTGGGTAATATCTAATTTTATCTTCTTTATAAACTGTGACCTTACAATTTGGATTTTTTTTCGCTATACTTAACAAGTCTTGGCAATATCCGAGTCTATTCATTCTCCATCTTTCATAAGTATTTGCGTTATGAATAGTGGGCTCACATAAAACTACTCCCTTTCTAGAAACACGCAATACTTCCTTCATAGCTAATTCTGCATTTTTTTGTCCAAGCTGTTCTATCACATGATTAGTAAATACTATGTCATAACTTTCGTCAGGTAAATCAATTTTTGTGATATCCCCTAAGAATAATTTTCCGATTTTGTCTTCATAAACTAGATTAATGATACATGAGGCTAATCTTGAATGTGTGTACTCGAACCCATGAACAGCTAGGTCGGGTCTAGTCTTCAAAAGCACATACAAGTTCAATCCAGAACCGCAACCTGCATCTAAAACACTAACTTGTTTTGTACTCTCGCAAAGAGAATTTATATGATCTATCAATTCCAATCTGGGCCATGAGTTATATCCCATTATAATTTTATCATTATTCTTTAGCATTTGAGTTGAGGCAAGAATTCTAAGACTCTCATAATCATTTTTATATCGTGAGAAAGTTGATTTGCCATGTTTATTTGTGAATTTTATAACACCTTTTAAATCCCCAAGTATCCTGAAAATTTTATTTAACCCATTTAAATGATTAAAATCTTCGGGTAAAGAAGTAATATGCTTGAAAAATGAATGTGGATAATAGCTATAACCCAATACTGAAATTGCTTGATCCAAACATTTTTGAAAATTTTCCCAATCATTATATTCTGGATGGGTATTTTGTCTAAGATCCGTAATTTTAAAAATTTTTTTTAGTTTTATTTCTGGGCAGCTAATTTCAAATTCTTCTTCTTTAGTCTTCATGCATATTTCCTTTTGTAATTCATCTAAGTTTGATTTTTTATATAGCATTAATAAGAAAATAATTTAAAATAAGTAAATATTTGAAACATCTCTAATTTTGAGTGTATTTCTACATTGTTAATGAATTTTCAGAAAAAATATGTGCAAAGTCACAAAAAAATTTCGCTACAACAGCTGAAGAGATCAAACTCAATATATTATTGTAAAAAGTTGCTTACCGCTTCGGCACTTCTCTCTCCATCAATTGCGGCTGAAACAATTCCTCCGGCGTAACCGGCTCCTTCACCACAAGGGAATAATCCTTCAACTTCGACATGCATAAGTGTTTCATTATCGCGCGGAATTCTAATTGGAGAGCTTGTACGCGTTTCGGCAGCGAGTATCTGCGCTTCTTCCGAGAAATATCCTTTCATCTTTTTATCAAATATGAGTAAACTTTTTCTTAATCCCTCGGCAATTTTCTTTGGTAGTATTTGATGAAGGGGCGAACTGATTGTCCCCGGTATGTAAGATGTGTCTGGAAGTGTCCTTGATAATTCTCGTTTAACAAAATCAGTAATTCTCTGTGCGGGAGCTCGCTGTGTTTTTCCTCCGGCTTCAAATGCAATCTTTTCAATCTCTTTTTGGAATTCTAATCCGGCAAAAACTCCATGAGATTGAAAATCTGTCCAATCTCTTTCATCCACAGAGACTACCAATCCAGAGTTGGCAAACGGAGAATCACGCCTTGAAACACTCATCCCGTTTAGGACAAGTTCATCCGGTCCGGTTGATGCAGGAATAATTATTCCACCGGGACACATGCAAAAGGAATAAACACCCCGGTCATCTACCTGACAAGTTAAATTGTAACTCGAAGCGGGTAAGTTTATATCCCGTTCAGTCGTATGATATTGAATTTCGTCAATTAACTTTTGAGGATGTTCAATGCGAACACCCACCGCAAACGGTTTCGCTTCAATTTTTATATTTTGTCTGCCCAACAGATAATAAATATCCCGTGCCGAATGTCCAGTAGCAACTATTACCGAATTACCAATAAATTCTTCTTCCCCATTAACAATAACACCTTCAATTTTATTCTCATCACGAATAAAATCCGTCACTCTCGATTCAAAGTGAATCTCACCGCCGCAATCTAAAATCGTTTTACGAATTGCGCTCACAACCTGTGGTAAAATATTAGAACCGATATGAGGATGCGCATCAATCAAAGTTTCTCTTGGCGAGCCGTGTTGAACTAGTATGTTCAATATCCGGTTGACATCACCTCGTTTTGTAGAGCGGGTATAAAGTTTTCCGTCGCTATATGTACCTGCACCGCCTTCCCCGAAACAATAATTTGAATCCGGATTCACATTACCGAATTGTTGGATTTCTCTTAAATCTCTTCTGCGGGTCTGAACATCTTTACCACGTTCAAATATGATAGGTTTAATTCCCAACTCGATCAAACGTAAAGCGGCAAACATTCCAGCCGGACCCATTCCAATAATTAAAACAGTCTTCCCGTTCTTTATACGTGTAAAATTGATAGGGGAAAAAATATCGCTTGGTTCTTCATTTAGATAAACAATTGCTTTTGCTCTATAAATTGGATTCCGGCTGCGTGCATCAACGGAGCGTCGGATAATTTGAACAGCGGTTATTTCTTCGATATTAATTTTGAGTTTTTGAGCGGCTAGATTTTTTTGAAATGTATAATCGTTTATAAAACCGGGTGGTATTTCTAATTCAATTTCTTTTTTCATGTTGTCCTCTGTTTTGAGGAAAAAGCTCTATAATTGATAATTGCGAATTGAGAATGGAAAATTATTTCGCTCTTAATTTCTTAATTGATGTTCCGCCTATTAATATTTGCTTAAATGAATCTTTGATTGATATTCTTGTTTAGTACTAAGCTAACTGAATTAAACTATACATGGTCTAAACCGAAAACTTTTATCAAAAATTGGATTTCCATTTGATAATGCTTTTCAAATATTCTAATAGAATTCTCAATTCTAAATTATCAATTCGCCATTAATAAGTTGATCTAATCACTCCGCCGTCTACGGCAATTGTCTGACCGTTAATGTATCCGGCTTGCTCAGAAGCGAGATAAACAATTAGTGACGCAACTTCTTCGGGACTTGCGAGGCGTTTCACCGGAACATCATTCGACATTGATTCCAAAATTTTTTCCGGAGTTGTATTAGCGATTTTTGCGCGGTTCTCAGCTAATTCATGCAGACGTGCTGTAAGCGTATATCCTGGCGCAACATTATTAACAGTAATATTATACTTTCCAACTTGATTGCTCAGAGTTTTTGCAAAAGCAGTTACCGCACTTCTAAAAGAATTGGAAAGGATCAAGTTATCAACCGGTTGTTTAACTGAAAGAGAAGTGATATTTATTATTCTTCCCATATTTTTAGCTTTCATTCCAGGTAATATAAGACGAGTAAAACGGACTGCACTCATAAGAACTTGTCCAAAAGCATTTTCCCATGATTCATCATAGAGATCTTCAAAAAATCCGGGTACAGGTCCGCCGCAATTATTCACAAGTATATCAATGTCACCCAAATTTTTTCTCACAACCCCTACAGTATCTTCAATATCTTGCGGTTCGTTTATATCACAAAGATCCCATAACGGTTCAACGTCATATGATTTTTTTATTTCGAGTGCAGTTTTTAAAAGATTTTCTTTGTTGTGAGAACAGATTGCTACTTTGCATCCTTCTTTAATGAAGAGCTCAGCAGTCTTTCTGCCGATACCACTGCTAGATGCTGTAACTAAAACGGTTTTTCCTTTTAGCTGTAAATCCATTTCCAACCCGTTAAATTATTGTTGGATGTAATTTAAGATTTTTTATAGTTGGATTAAAATCTTTGATTATGCTTAACTGAGAGATCGGTAAAACAGAATTATATTTGCCCGTAGATTACTCTGCGGGCAAATAATATAATCAATGAGCACTCGCGGCTTGTTTAACAGCTAGTTCCTCACTTACAATTTCTTCAGTATCAAGGGCAATGACCAATTCTTCATTAGTTGGTATTCTAAGGATGCTTACTTTTGAATCAGCTGCAGAAATTTTGCATTCCCCTTTTACATTTTTGTTAGCTTCTTCATCAAGTTTGATTCCGAGGAACTCTAAATTAGAACATGAATTATGACGAACCATAACTGAGTTCTCGCCAATTCCACCGGTGAAAACAACTGCATCAAGCCCTCCCATTGCTGCGGCGTACGCGCCAATATATTTTTTGATTCTATAAGTGAAAACATCGAAAGCATATTTTGCTTTTTTATTCCCTTCTCCAACAGCTTCTTCAATTTCTCGCATGTCGCTGCTTTCGCCGCTTATTCCAATTAACCCGCTATGCTTATTTAGAAGTGTGTTAGCTTCCGAGAGCGATAAACCTTCTTTAGCCATTATATAAAGTATTACAGATGGGTCCATATCGCCGCTTCTAGTTCCCATAATCAAACCTTCAAGAGGAGTGAATCCCATTGTTGTATCTACCGACCGACCGCCGTCTACTGCTGCCATCGAACAACCGTTACCAAGATGAGCAGTAATTATTTTTAATTCTTCAATTGGTTTACCCAGCATTTTTGCCGCACGTTCGGAGACATAACGATGTGACGTTCCATGAAATCCATAACGACGAATTTTATATTTTTTGTAAAGCTCGTAAGGAATACCATATAGATAAGCTTGCGGCGGCATCTTAATATGAAATGAAGTATCGAAAACTCCAACCTGAGGAGTCTTTGGAAGATGACTCTTTGCCGCTTGAATACCTTTTATGTTTGGCGGATTGTGAAGGGGTGCAAGTTCAATATTATCTTTGAGCGCTTTCATGACAAGATCGGTAATCAAAACTGAGCCTGAAAAAGTTTCGCCGCCGTGCACAACGCGGTGACCGACCGCGTCAATTTCATTTTTGTCTTTGATTACTCCGTGATTTGGTGAAAGCAATACTGCAACAACATATTCAATTGCAATGGTATGATCAAGAATTTCACCAACAATTTTAATTTTATCTTTATCAAACGGCTGATGCGTTAAGATGGCACTTGTCATACCAATACGTTCAACCATTCCTTTTGCCAATGTAATTTTTGCCGTTGTATCTATAAACTGATATTTGATTGACGAACTGCCGCAATTAAGAACCAGAACTTTCATTTCTTCCTCAGAATAATTAGTTGATTATTTTTCCGTCTGCATCATATTTAAAGAATCCTTCGCCTGTTTTCTTGCCAAGTTTCCTTTCGCGAACAAGTTTGCGAAGAATAGGACAAGGTCTATAACGCGGCTCACCTAATGTAGCCCACAAAGTCTCCATCCATGCAAGAACTTCATCAAGTCCCATCGAATCTGCCATTTCTAGCGGTCCAGTATTAAAGTTGTATCCGAGCCGCATCGCAGTATCAATATCTTTTGCACTGGCAAGACCCTCCAAAAGGATATGCATTGCTTCATTGAGAAGGGGAACTATAGCGCGCGTTGTTACAAATCCTGGATATTCATAAACTTCGACTGCTGTTTTGCCGATACGCGATGCAAATTTTTTGCTTACTTCAACTGTTTTGTCGGATGTATCAAGAGCACGCACTAATTCAACTAATGGAACTTTAGGAACCGGATTTAAGAAATGCATTCCGATGATTTTGTCACGACGATTTGTTACTTCTGCAATTTTAGTCAAACTAAGTGTGGAGGTGTTGGAGACAAAAATTGTTTCGGGTTTTGCAATCGCATCAAGTTCCTTAAATATTTTTTTCTTTAAATCGTAATTTTCATCAACAGCTTCAATAACCAGATCGCATTCAGGAATTTCGCTCTTGTCTATTGTCCATTTAATTCTGCTTAGAACAGATTTCAATTCACTCTGAGTCATTGCCCAACGTGCAATCTCCCGCTCCATCGAAATTTTTAGACTCTCTTTTGCTTTCTCAATTTGCTCTTCATCCCGTTCAACCAGTAGAACATCCAGACCAGCATTGGCAATTGTTTGGGCAATTCCTTGTCCCATTACACCGGCTCCGATAATTGCAACGTAGTCTATTCTTCCTTTACCTTCGCTTTTGGGAGAGTCGCCGAGCAAATCTTCTAATTTTAATTTTTCTTCTGCCATTCTTTTCTCTGTTTTTTTTATGTGCTAAATTTTATATGCAAAGATACCTAAAAACCAAAATAGAAACTTAGATAGACAACAATTATACCAGAGAAAAACTTGGGAAAGCCGCAAGAATTAGGCGAGAAGAATCTTTTTTATCAAAAAAAGAAAGAATAAAATCAACATTGAGAATGGCACACTGCAATCAAAATTTAGATAATTCCTCTGCGGAACCGTATCAACGCATAGGAGTTTATCAAGAAAGCTATTACAAGAAGTACCAAAACGTTTTCTGCTATTCCCGCAAAATTTGAATGACGCCATAATACTTGCAGAAATCCTTCCATTGACCAGTAAGTTAAAGTTCCTTTAGAGATAACTTGCATCCATCCCGGTAAAAAAGAAGTTGGGAACCAGGAACCACCGAGAGCAGACATCACTAAAATTAGAAGTGTTGAAATTCCGTTGGCTTGACTGTATGTAGTACTTATTGATGTAATCAACATACCGAATGAAACAGCCGCTGCTGCTGAAGCAATAATCAAGATTAATAAGTTTCCGAAGTTTGCAAAAATTTCTACACCGAAAAGTGCCCACGAAAAAATAAACATAACCAACAATTGAGTAACGCCTAGCAATATTGCATAGATATATTTACTCCAAAGAATATTTGCGCGCGTTACTGGCATGCAAAGAAGGCGTTTAAGCGTTCCTTCATTTTTTTCTTCGAAGATTGAAGTTGCGGCACCGGTTAGCGAAAAGAGAAGGAACATCATTGCCCAACCGCCAACTGAACGGGTTAATCCAGGATTTATGATTTTTTTACCAACAAGCTGTTCGCTATCAAATTTAATTACGTTTGACATAAAATTTACTTCGCTGCTTATATCTTTTGGACTTGAGAACAAAGAGGCGGAATCAATTTGAGTCCACTTCTTCATAAATGAATCCGGCGACTCACCGTAAAATTGATGCACTACATTTCCAATGCCTTTCATGAACTGCGATGTACTATCTTTACCTAAATATGAAATTGATCTTCGTTGAAGCAGTATTGGTATTATTTTAGGAATAGCTGTAAAAATTAACTGCTGCATATTTCCTTGAATGATATTTGATTCAATTTCATTTTTAGGATCGTAGAAGAACTTAAATTTAATTGCGGTTGAAGTATCTGTAAAAAAATCTTTTGGCATTACAACAGCGGCAGAAATTTTTCCGGTACGCACCCACTCTTTTGCTGTCTCTTCATCAAACTTGATAGAATCTTTTCCATTTTCAGCTACATAAGTTTTTACAGGCAAGAGCGCTTTTGATGAATCCAATTTTGTCTCAAACAGTTTTGCAACAATCGAATTACTCTCATTTACCAATATCAAACTTGCTTTGCCGCGTGTTCCGCCATCGCCGCCAAAAATATTTCCAAAAATTATTATCAGCACCATAGGGACAAGAAAAGTTAGAATTACCGCACGTTTGTCGTTTAAAAATCTTGCAGCATCTTTTTGAACTAATCGGATTATCGTTCTCAATCTCTTAAGCTCCTTCCGGTTAAATTTAAGAACACATCTTCAAGCGTTGCGCGGCTAATCTGAATGAAATCGTTCGGTATTCCCATTTCTTCCAATTTCCCAAAGATTGCTGAGTTTTTTTCGTAACCATCTTTGGGCATCAGCTCAAAATAGAAATCGAATTCATTTACCATTCCCATCTCTCTTAGTACGGAAAGTTTGTCTTGTGTCAGAGCGGTTTTTTGAATTTTGATAGTGTCTTTCCGATTAAGAAGATTTATCAATTCAACCAGCGTTCCAATTGCAATAATATTTCCATGATCAATTATTGCCAAGCGTGAACAAAGCCGTTCCGCTTCTTCCATATAGTGTGTTGTGTAAACAATTGTCTTGCCGGATTTATTCAGCTCGCTCAGCATATCAAAAATTGCATTTCGAGATTGCGGATCAACGCCAACAGTCGGCTCATCACATAATACAATTTCCGGATCGTGGAGTAAGCTGGCGGCAAGATTTAATCTACGCTTCATACCGCCGGAAAAATCCTTTACCGGATCTTTCTTTCTATCTTTTAATTGAACCAGGTCGAGAACATATTCAATTTTAGTCTCAAGCTTTTTTGAAGCAATGCCGTATAATTCACCGAATATTTTCAAATTTTTATATGCACTTAGTTCAAGATACAAGGATACTTCTTGAGGAACGTAACCAATCTTTTTACGTAACTGTATATTTTGCGGAGAGATTTGTTCTTCACCGATATAAACTTGTCCGCTGTCAGCTTCAAGATAACCGATGATAATATTCATCAAGGTAGATTTACCTGCTCCGTTCGGTCCCAGAAGTCCAAAAAACTCTCCTTTCGGGATGTTTAGGCTGACATTATTGAGCGCGTTGATATTCTCAAAGTTTTTTACGACATGACTGATTTTAAGCATATTTAATCAACTATTTTTATTTTGGCTTGAAGATAATTGCTTATGTTAAGAGATCAAAACAAAAATTAATATTAATGCACTCTAAAGAAATTCTGCAAAAATTTTTTGGTTATACCGAGTTTAAACCGGCTCAGGAAGAAATAATCAACACCATTTTAAATGGCGAGAGCGTTCTTACTATTCTTCCTACCGGCGGAGGCAAATCACTATGTTACCAAATCCCGGCTCTTATGTCGCCCGGTTTTTCAATTGTGATTTCTCCCCTTATCGCTTTGATGAAAGATCAAGTAGATTCGATCAACAAAATTGAAACAGTTGCCGCATTCATAAACAGTTCATTAGACTCGCATGAGATTGAAAAAGTTTTAAAGAACCTGGCAAACGGAACAATAAAAATTTTATATGTGTCGCCGGAGAAACTTTCTAATAGATATTTTGCCGAGCGGTTGAAATCATTGCTGCCCTCAAATCTATTTGTTGATGAAGCACACTGCATTAGCGAGTGGGGGCACAATTTTAGACCAAGTTACAGGAAGATTAAAGAGTTTGTTGAATTTATTGGAATTAAAAATGTTTCCTCTTTTACAGCGACGGCGACAGAAGATGTAAGAAAAGATATAATTGATCAGCTTGGATTAATAAATCCAAAAGTTTTTGTACGCGGATTTGAGAGAGAAAATTTTCATCTGAACGTGATTCACACTCAACACAAAAAAGAAAAAATTTCTGAGTTGTTAAAAGGAAGAAAAGAACCCGCAATCATTTACACTGCTACAAGAAAATCTGCAGAAGAAATCAGCGAATTTCTAAGAAGCAATCGGATTGATTGTACATACTATCATGCTGGATTGGCATCAGAACTACGCAGAATGATTCAAGATGATTTTTTATCAGGAAGAGTTAAAGTAATTGCCGCAACAAACGCATTCGGAATGGGAATTGACAAAAGCGACATACGTACTATTTTTCATTATAACATGCCTGGTACAATAGAAAATTATTATCAAGAGATTGGAAGAGCCGGACGCGACGGCAAAGACGCAACAATTTTTTTGTTATATGATGAACGTGACAGATTAATTCAAGAATATTTCATTGCTAGTTCAAGTCCAGCACGCCAGCAAATTGAAGATGTGTACCAATTGATTTGCGATTACGGTAAAGTTGCCGTTGGGAATGTTTCGGATAAAGAGATACCTCTCGATAAAAATTTTCTTTCACTCATCGCAACAAAAAAAATAAACCAAGCATTGACCAATGCTTCAATAAAGATTTTAGAAGAGTCGGGCTATATTCGGCACAGATCTGATTTTGAGAATAAACATTACGGACAATTTCTTCTTGAACCGAACCGTCTTAATCAATTTGCAAAGAGCTTTACTGACGCAGAATTAAAAGATCTGATTCTTCTCCTCGCCCGTGAATATGGAAGTAAAATTTTTAATTCGAAGACACAATTAGGAATAGAAAGATTATCGAAACTTCTGGAAATTTCGGAAGATTCGATCATCAATCTTTTACAAACTTTGAGCAGAGCAGGAATTTTTTCTTATGAAATCCCGTCGCTATTCCCTTCAGTGAAATTGATTTTACCCCGCATTGAAGCTAAGCGTCTCCAGCTCAATCTGGAAAAGACTAGATTACTTACCGAACATGCTAAAACAAAACTTGAAAAAATAATTAGTTATGCTTTCACAGACCAATGCCGGTTCAAATTCATTCTTGAATATTTTGGTCAGTTCGATACGAATTATAAATGCGGTAAATGCGATGTATGCACAGGTTCGATCCAAGCTTCGGCAACTACATTAGAATATTTAGAAGAGATAATTCTTCAAACTGTTCATGAATCAAAAAAACCGATTAAAAAGAAAAATTTAATTCAAATTCTTACCGGCAAAACAGATTTAGCTTCAATGAAAAAGTTTTCGACTTTCAATACATGTACACATTTCAGTAAAGATGAAATCGAAATTTCTATTTCTAAACTGAATAACGCCGGATTACTTCACAGCACAAATGATGTTTTGTCTCTCTCAGGAAAAGGTGTATCTACTTTTTTAGTAACCGAAAATGAAACTGCACCGTTGATTACAGATGGGAAATATGAAGAAGAGCTCAAACTGTTTAATCTGCTTAGACAAATAAGAAAAGAAGCTGCCGATAAATTCGGGCAGCACGCCAATTTAATTTGCTCTGATGAAATTTTGCGCGAAATAGTTAGACTAAAACCAAAGACACATTCCGACTTGCTAAACGTTAACGGGTTTAATCAACGTATGTTTAATAAAATCGGAGACGAATTTTTGAACGTCATTCAAACATCCGACGATTCCAAGAATCTGAATATCCTTTTGAAACAAAAAAAAATTCCAGAAAATATTTTGAAAGTTTTTGATCTCGTTCAAAAAAAATATTCTCTAGCAGACATAGCTTCCTTAACAAAATTACCCGAGTTTATTGTTTCAACACAAATAGAAACATTAATTGAAATGCAGCCAAATCTAGAGATTGATTTTCTTTTTGAGAAGAACGAATTGAAAGAGATATATAAAATAATTAACAACGGCACAACCGATTTGAAATCACTACGAGAAGCGTTTAATAATAAGATTAGTTATGCAAAGTTGAGAATTGCGGCAGCGAAGAGAAGGGTTAATTAATTGCGTTGCTCTTTTTCAAATCGTTCAGATAATCGTTCGCTTTCTTAAAAAAATCCTCCCATTTAGCTTTATCATCGTAATATTTTTCAAGTTCAGCTTCAAATTCCTTTTCAGTTATTTTATATTTATTAAAAACTGACTGCTTATGTACCTTTAATGAATCTACATTGGAAGAATAAGTTTCTCCGGCGATTATATTCTCAACATAAACTTTGGCTAAAACTTCTTCGGGAATCTTCTCTTTGCTGCAAGCGAGACAAAAGATGGAAAACGACAGAAGTATTAATGCCGCACTATTTCTTTTTGCTGGCTTCAAATAAAATTTTCTTTTCACGGTCTGATAAATTTTGGTATCCGCTCTGACTGATCTTATCGAGTATTTTATCAATTTCTTCTTGATTTACCTGTTCTTCTGTTTTCTGATTATTATTTATATCGTAAAACTTTGCATCTTCAACATCGGTTTGCTTAAAAGGATTTTTCCGGAAAGTATTTTGGAAACCACCGGCGGAAAAATTATTGCTTGATTTCTTGAATGAACTGAAGATATTTTTTCTCTTAAATTCGTTTCTGCGGTCAATCAGAATAAGAATTACACCTGTAATAGCACCACCGATATGAGCTAAATGCGCTACAACACTTTGATTTCCAACCGACATAAATTCAATAACAACAAGAATTGCCATTAAATATTTTGTCTTAATTGGGATTAAAAAATAAACAAACACATAACGGTCCGGAAAGTACATAGCGAAAGCAATCATCACTCCAAAGACAGCGCCGGAAGCTCCGATTGTGGGTCCAACAGATTCAGAAAGAAGCGGTGGCAGTACCAATTGAAATATACCCGCACCCAATCCACATACTAAATAAAAAATTAAAAACTTTTTGGAACCCATTATATGTTCAATTTCCATTCCGAACATCCAGAGCATAAACATATTAAAAAGAATGTGCGTAAAGCTTCCATGCATAAATTGATACGTTATTAACTGCCAGAAATAAAAACTTGGGGAATCGGAGTAAAGACCGCCACTGAAAAGAGGATTCAGTGCAAAATATTTCATTAACAAATATTCATATGTAACCGCTTGACCTCCCGTTGAGTAAGCGTAGATGAACATTTGAGAAATAAGTTGTATAAAATACACCACTCCGTTCGTAATTAATAAATATTTCAGCACAGGCGGAAAGAAGCTAAAGCCACTCATTCCGGACGGACGATAATAATCTCTCGAATCTAATCCCATTTATATTCCAATTAAATTAATAATCAATTTTTCAGTTGTAGAAACATACGCAATTATGTATAGAATAAGTGCAAGACCATTCTAAAAATTCTTTCTCTTACGTTTGTATTACTTATCATTATTTAATGCTTCAACGCCCGGTAAAATTTTCCCTTCTAGAAATTCAAGGGAAGCACCGCCGCCAGTTGAAACATGAGAAACTTTATCATCAAGTCCGGCTTTTTTAATTGCAGCCGCAGAATCACCGCCGCCAATAATTGTTATTGCGCCATTTGCTGTTGCTTCAGCTAAAGCTCCGGCAATTTCATCGGTTCCTTTTGCAAAATTGTCGAATTCAAAAACTCCCATCGGTCCGTTCCAAATAATTGTTTTGCTGGAAAGAATTATTTTCTTGAATTCTTCAATTGTTTTCGGCCCAATATCTAATCCCATTTTATCGGAAGGGATTTTATCTGCATTAACAATTTTTGAAGGAGATTCGTTCTTAAATTCAGTTGCGACTACATTATCTATTGGCAACAATACTTTTGCTTTTGAGGTTTTGAATTTTTCCAACATTTGTTTGGCAAGATCAACTTTTTCTGCTTCAAGTAAAGACGAACCGATTTCATATCCCATCGCTTTATAAAAAGTATAAGCCATTCCGCCACCAATCAAAAGATTATCTACCTTCGGCAGTAAATTTTCTATTACATCAATTTTACCGGAAATTTTAGAACCGCCAAGAATTGCAGTAAACGGACGAACCGGATTTGCTATTGCCTCGCCAAGATAATCGAGTTCTTTCTGCATTAAATATCCCGCAGCACAAACTTTAATAAACTTTGTTACGCCTTCTGTAGATGCGTGTGCGCGGTGCGCGCTTCCAAATGCATCGTTGATATATACATCACCGAGCTCTGCAAGCTGTTGAGCAAATTCAGGTGCATTTTTTTCTTCTTCGGGATGAAAGCGTAAATTTTCTAGAAGCAATACCTGACCGTCCTGCATTGAATTAACAATTGCTTTTACTTGATCTCCAATACAATCGGGTGCGAACTTTACGTCTACATCCAGCAATTCGCCAAGACGAACTGCAACGGGCTTTAAGCTGTATTTTGGATTCGGTCCGCCCTTAGGTCTTCCAAGGTGACTCATCAGAATACAGCGCCCTCCATCACCAATAATTTTTTTAATAGTTGGCAACGCAGATGTAATTCTAATATCGTCGGTGATCTTCAAATTCTCGTCGAGCGGCACATTAAAATCAACACGTACAAGAACACGCTTGCCTTTCAAACTAACTTTGTCAATACTCAATTTTTTCATTTCGATCCTCCATTACAAGAACATAATTCCTAAAAAAAAGACGCAGCCAAAACATTATGGTCTGCGTCTTGGCTAAAATGCTTATTACTTTATTTGATCATTTTTAGTAATAGATCAACAACTCTTGAGGAATAACCCCATTCGTTATCATACCAGGATACAACTTTGAAAAATCTTTTTTCGCCTTTCAAGTTGTTGCCTACAGTAGCGAGAGAATCATAGATTGATGATCTTTCATCATGAAGAAAATCTGTTGATACAACTTCTTCATCGCAGTAACCGAGAATACCTTTTAAATAAGTCTCAGATGCTTTCTTCATAAGGTTATCTATTTCTTCAATTGAAGTATCTTTTTCTGAACGGAAAGTTAAATCTACAACAGACACATCGGCAGTTGGAACACGGAACGACATTCCGGTAAGTTTACCTTTTGTTTGAGGAAGAACTTCGCCTACAGCTTTTGCTGCGCCGGTGCTGGATGGAATGATATTAATTGCTGCAGCTCGTCCCCCTCTCCAATCTTTTTTCGATGGTCCGTCAACTGTTTTTTGTGTTGCAGTGTAAGAATGGATTGTAGTCATCAATCCGCTTTCAATTCCAATTCCCTCTTTCAACAAAACATAAACAACGGGAGCCAAACAGTTGGTTGTGCAAGATGCGTTAGAAACTATTACGTGTTTTGTCGGATCGTATTCATTGTCATTGACACCCATTACTAAAGTTTTAACATCACCTTTACCCGGCGCGGAAATTAAAACTCTCTTTGCGCCTGCCGCAATATGTCCCTTAGCTTTTTCAGAATCCGTGAACAAACCTGTAGATTCAATAACAATTTCAACACCCAGATCTTTCCACGGCAATTGTGAAGGATCTTTCTGCGCCATAACGCATCTGATCTTATGACCATTTACAACTAGAACATCATCTGCTTCAACTGAGGCAGAACTTTTTTCACTTCCAATTGTTCCTTTAAATTTTCCATGAACAGAATCGTATTTCAACTGATAAGCAAAATATTTTGCATCTGTACTTACATCAACAACGGCAACTACATCAACTTCTTTTCCAAGATGACCTTTATCTGCCAATACGTTGATAATTTGTCTTCCGATTCTACCAAATCCATTGATACCAATTTTTACAGCCATTTCACTACTCCTTCGATACATTTTGATAAATTTCGGTGATAAATATAGTTAAACAAGCGGGAAGTTTCAATTTTGGAGCAGCAGATAATTAATTTGAAGATAAAGATTGTTGATTTGATTTGAAAAATTTATCTTGAGTATGAAACTGAGGGGGTTATTAGCAAAAGAATAATTCCACACTTTTTTTGAAGGTAACAATGGAATCTCCAAAGTTTTTGTCATCGGTACCAATTTTTTCTGAACTTCCGGATGAAGCTCTCGAAAAGATCGAGAAGACAGGCTCACGTAAGAGCTTTCAAAAAAATGATGTTATTCTGATGGAGGAAGAATCAGGTACTGCTCTTTTTGTAATTATTACCGGAAAAGTTAAAGTTGCCAGATCTAGCAATGATGGCAGAGAAGTAATTCTTACAATTCTAACCGACAGCGATTTCTTCGGGGAGATGGCAATACTGGACGGACTTACACGGTCGGCTAGTGTTGTAGCAATCGAAGAGACAGAACTTTTTATGTTACAGCGAAATGATTTTATGAGTCTGCTGCATGAGCATCCGGAGATTTCGATTGTACTCCTTCAAGAACTAACAAGTCGGTTGCGTGCCGCTGATATGAAAATTAAAGCGCTCTCTTTGAAAGATGCCGAAGGTAAAGTTGCTTCTGTACTTCTTCAGTTGGCAGATGAAGTAGGAAAAATTAAGCAAGGTAAAGTGGAAATTGACAGACTGCCATTACAGCAAGATTTGGCAAATATGGCTGGAACATCAAGAGAAACAATTTCTAGAACTTTACATTCTTTTGCAAAAAAAGGATTGATTGAATTAGAAGGATCGAAATTAAGAATCCTGGATTACGAAAAATTTAAGGGAATGTTTATCTAATTTATGCCTCTAAAAATTGATCTTCATACTCACACAAATTATTCCGATGGAATTTTTACTCCGGCAGAATTAGTTGAAAAAGCTCATAAGCGCGGACTTGATATTATCAGCATAACAGATCACGACAGTATAAACGGAATAAAAGAAGCCGCTGAACGCGCAAAAGATTTTGGAATAGAAATTATCCCCGGAATGGAAATAAGCACAGATGTAGATGAAAAAGAAGTCCATCTGCTTGCATACTTTATTGATATAGAAAATGAAGAACTTCTAAAATATCTTAGTTTTTTCAGAGACGAGAGGATGCACCGCGCAAAAAGAATGGTGCAAAAACTTAGGGATCTTGGTCTAAAAATTACAGTGGATGATGTTATTGACCGTGCGAAAAACTGTGCGATAGGCAGACCGCATATAGCATATACGATGATTGAACTTGGCCTGATTAAAAACTATAATGAAGCATTCGAAAAGTATATCGGAGATTATGGCCCTGCTTTTGAAAGGAAAATTCACGTATCTTCGCAAAGCGCACTTAAACTGATAAGTGATGCAGGCGGATTATCGTTCATTGCTCATCCGGGATATATGAAAGAAAATCTTCTGCTGAATTTGATTAAGGCTGGTATTGACGGTATCGAATGTACTCATCCAAGTCACAATGAAAATCAAGTTCAGTTCTACCGCGGAATTGTCAACCAATATTGCTTATTAGAATCGGGCGGTTCGGATTTTCACGGCGGTAAAAAGATGGACGAAGAAACTCTTGGCAAATTTACTCTTGGTCAAAATCAGTTTGAAGCTATGAAAAAAATGATTCAAAAAAACAACGCATAAATTATCTCACCAAAAAAGAGAGACGCATGAATTAATTTTCTACTTTTTGTTCAATTTGAAAAGAGTAAATTTGCTGTGCGTCTTTAAACAAACATTTTCTTTAAAAAATCATTCGAGGAATTCATGCGAGCAATTAAAATCTGCTTGATTCTCATTGCATTCAGCACTTCAATTTTTGCCCAAGCTGTAGGCCAATGGAAAATTTATTCTGATATGAAGAGCATTAACGACGCGGTAGTAACTTCTTCCGGGGTGTGGACTGCAACCGAAGGAGCTGCATTCAAACTTAACTTTGCCGACAGCAGCTACTCGGTTATAACTAAAGCCGATGGGCTAAACAGCCAAGCACTTACTGCAATTGCCGTTGACAATAGCAATAGAATTTGGTTTGGTTCAAATGAAGGTTATATCAACATTCTGGATACTAAAGACAATTCGATCAAACAAATAATTGACATCTTTAATACCGACAAAACTCAGAAGCAGATAAATGGAATTTCTGTTAAAGGAGATTCTGTTTTTGTTTCATTCGATTTTGGTTTTGCTATTATTGATGCGAAGACATTTTCTTTTATTGATTCATTTTTAAAAATCGGCAATTTCCCTACTGAATCTAAAGTAATAAGCACATTTAAATCATCATTGATTTATGCAGTTACTGAATACGGAATTGCTGTTCAAAAAGCCGGTGCGCAAAATCTTTCTGTTCCTGAATCGTGGGACACATACTCGCTCACATCTTTTTTACCGAGCTACCCTTCTCCATCCGCAAGCCGTGTTCTTCAGTTTAACGGGCAGATTTTACTAGCTACTTCAAACGGAGTATTTCAGTTTATAAATAAATCATGGCAGCCGTTCGCATTTCAAAATAATAATATAATTGATATGATTGCTTCAGGTAATTCTCTTTTAGTTATTACACCAAGTCAGCTGCTTAAGTACACAAACGGACAAGTAACATTACTTTACGAGAGCAAAAACGCAATATTCAATTCAATTACTGTTGCAGGAGATCAAACCATTTACATTTCATCTACACTCGGCTTAATTGAATTCAAAAACAATAAGGCGCGGACAATGTATCCCAACGGTCCGGCGGGAAATTTATTTGTGAACCTTTCTGTTGATCCAGCAGGAAATTTATGGGTTGCTACTGGTAAGAATAATACTGGAAAAGGTTTTTTCAAATTTGACGGCAGTGCTTGGAAAGTTTTTGATACGTCAACCAATTCTGTACTTCCTACAAACGATTATTATAATGTATTTGCCGCACCCGACAGTACAATTTACCTTTGCAGTTGGGGATGGGGATTAACGATTTATAAGAATAATACTTTCCAGGTTTATAATGCATCCAACACCGATTTAGTTGGCATCTCGAATGCTCTTTCATTCATTGCCATACCAGATTGTAAAACCGATTCCAAAGGGAATCTTTGGATTCTCAATACTCAATCGGCATCGCGAAAACCTTTAAGTGTTTTTACTAAGCAGAATAAGTGGATTCATTTTTCATTTTCTAATCCAACTCTTTCCGAAAAAGACAACGTTGAAAAACTGGTGATTGATCAATACGATACTAAATGGTTTACGGTTACGGTTGCTGGCAGATTTGGTTTATATTATTTCAACGAGAATAAAACGTTTGACGACCTGACAGATGATACCCAAGGTTATATGAACTCTTCAAATGGATTATTGAGTGATTTGATTACCGCACTTGCTGTTGACCAACGAGGTTATTTGTGGGTGGGGACAAATGTTGGATTAAATGTAATTCTTAATCCATCAAAACCAAAAGTTACAAGCAATCTTGGTCTGGCGTTACGCAATCAAACCATAACTTGTATTGCTATAGATCCGCTAGATCAAAAATGGATTGGTACGACACAAGGTGTGTTCGTTTTATCTTCTGATGGGATTCAGCTTATCGGCCAGTACGATTCAAAAAATTCTCCTTTACCAAGCGATGATATAAAAAGTATCGCGTTCGATGCTAAGAACGGCATTGCTTACATAGGAACAGATTATGGTTTGGCAGCTCTTCAAACATCATCGGTCCAGCCCTTGCAAAGTTTTGGTGAAGTGTTTGTTTATCCCAACCCTTTTGTTGTTGGTGATGGGGCCACCTCTCTTACAATAGACGGACTTGTTGGCAACAGCAGTATAAAAATTTTTACTATCAGCGGTAAATTAATTAGTGATTTTACAACTCCCGGCGGTAGAATTGCATTTTGGGATGGCAAAGATTTGAATGGCAACTTGGTTCCAACCGGAATTTATATAATAGTATCATACGATCAAGAAGCAAATAATGTAAAGACATCTAAAGTAGCTGTGATTAGGAAATAGATTATATGATTTATAAACCCGCGTCAGGATATTTAGAATAAAATGATAGACATAAAAAATCTTTCGATTCAATTTACCGGAATAAATCTTTTTGAGAATGTTAATCTCAGAATAAGCAAGCACGATAAGATTGCGCTTGTCGGCTCAAACGGAACCGGCAAATCAACTTTATTAAAACTTCTTTACGGAATTGAAAGACCGGAAACCGGTGAAATTTTCAGGCAAAAAGGAATACGCATCGGTTATCTTCAACAAGATTTAATTTCCTCGAAGGGACAGACTTTATTTGCAGAAGTAAAATCATCCTTGCCAAATCTTAAATCTTTGGATGAGCGCGAGACTGAAATTATCGAAGGACTTAACTCTCCTACTCTTTTGGATGAAGACCGTGAAGAACTTCTTGAAGAACTCGGCGAGATACATCATAAAAAAGATGAAATTGATTTTTACGCTGCGGATTCTAGAATTGAAAAAGTATTGGTGGGGTTAGGCTTCAAGAACAAAGATTTTGAAAGAAGCACGGCAGAGTTTTCCGGCGGATGGCAAATGCGCATTCAGCTTGCGCAAATTTTGCTTGCTGATAATGATTTAATTCTTCTTGATGAACCTACAAATCACCTTGATCTTGACACGCTAACCTGGCTTGAGGAATTTTTGCAGAGTTTTAAGGGCTCTCTGATACTTGTTTCCCATGACAGACACTTTGTGGACAGCGTTACAAATAAAACACTCGAGGTTTTTGATAAACAAATCGGTTTTTTCCCAGGAAATTACAGCGCCTATCTGAAGTTCAAAGATGAACGCGATATTCAACTTCGCGTTCAACAAAAAACTCAAGAGAAAAAAATTAAAGAGACGGAAAAATTTATTGAACGTTTCCGCTACAAATCTACAAAATCAAAACAAGTCCAAAGCAGAATTAAACAGCTCGAAAAACTAGATTCAATTTCAATTGCAGAAGAAGAGAAAAAAATTGAATTAAGATTTCCCGAACCGCCGAGAAGCGGCATAGTTCCGGTTGAATTGAAAAATATCTCTAAATCTTACAGTGAATTATCTGTACTTAAAAATGTTGATCTCTTAATCGAACGTGGAGATAAGATTGCTATAGTTGGTCCTAACGGCGCCGGAAAAACAACGCTCGCTAAAATTATTGGCGGTAAATTAGCACCCACTACGGGAGAAATAATTTATGGGCACAACACAATAGTTTCTTATTACGAGCAAGAAGTAGCAAACGCTTTGAATCCCGAAGACGATTTAATTGATACTCTTGAAGAGATGAATAACGATTTAAGCGCAGGACATATAAGATCAATTCTAGGTTCGTTTCTTTTTTCCGGCGACGATGTTTTTAAAAAAGTAAAAGTGCTTTCCGGAGGTGAAAAGAGCCGTGTTGCTCTTGCACGTCTGCTTCTCACTCAAAGTAATCTTATAATTCTCGATGAGCCTACAAATCATCTCGATTTTTCTTCAAAGGAAATATTGAAACGGGCGCTGGCGGAATTTACCGGCACACTTATAATTGTTTCTCATGATGTTGATTTCTTAGAATCAATTACGACAAAAATTTTAGAGATACGGGATCAGCATGTTAAAGTTATTGTTGGTGGAATAGATTACTATCTGCAGAAGAAGAAAGAAGACGCACAAATTGATATTAACAATAAAACTACCGAACAAAAGAACACACGCAAAGATCAAAAAAGATTGGAAGCTGAAGTCCGCCAGCAAAAATTTGTGCTGACCAAAGATTTGAAAGCAGAGCTTACACGTTGCGAAAATGAGATTAGGAAATTAGAGGAATTGAAGGTAAAACTAGAAAGTGAGTTGATTGATCCAAATATTTTCAGCAACCCACAACTTTCCAAGGAAAAAAATCTTTCGTACGAAAAGACTAAATCGCAACTGGAAATTCAATACAACATTTGGACTGAAATAACAGATAAACTAGAACAAATTGATGAACAATTCGGTATATAAAATAGACGGAATAATTTATTTCAAAAATTCTTCCGCTAAAGCCACTCCGCCATAAAGAGCGGCGTCATCACCAAGTTTTGTTTCAAAAATTTTTACAATCTCACCCGCTTCTAGCAGCACAGTTTCTTTAAAAGCTTTTTCAATTTTTGGTATCATGAATTCGTGCATAGCTTCAATTACTCCTCCGCCAAGTACGATGGTATCAATATTAAGCAAAGTTGTTATACTTCCAAGGACGGTTCCTATAGTTACGGCTGCTTTACCAACACATTTTACAACTAGCGGATCTTCCTTTTTCAATGCATCGGCAAGCGCTCTGCTCTTTAATTGTTTCTTTGGTAATTGATACTCTTTGAGAATGCTCTTCTTTCCCTTGTTCAAACCTCGTTTTATTTCACGGACAATCGCTGTTCTGCTCGCTGTCATTTCAAATGTTGTCCGGTTTGAAAAAGTAGAGAATTCACCCTTTGGCTCAACAATTATATGACCAATTTCTCCCGCAAAAAAAGATGAGCCGCGGTACAATTTGCCGTCGAAAAAAAACGCTCCGCCAATTCCGGTACCTACAAAAACTACCATCATATTTTTTACATCACTACTCAACTCAAATTTTTTTATTCCAAGTCCGGCAAGATTCACATCATTCTCAATCAACACCGGAACTGCAATCTCTTTGGCTAAAGCTTCTTTTATATTAAAATCTTTGATGCCAAGATTTGGCGCGCTTCCAATTATTCCGGTAAAAGGGTTTACAGTCCCTGGTACGCCAAGGCAGACAGCTCTTACATCATTCTCTTTTAAGTGATTCTCATCTAATATTTTTTTTACTGAATCTGCAATGGACTTAACCAAGAATTCATTCCCCTTTTCAGTATTGGTTGGAATTTTCACGCGCGAAACGATCTCATTATCGGCATTGATTAATGCGGATAATATCTTGGTTCCGCCAAAATCAACAGAAATGATGTTTTGAACTCCCATGCTTTCTCCGATTTTACAGATTTTAAGTTGTACTCTATCTTAATATTGTAAGAAAAAATTTATAAATTCAAGTTGTAATTGAAATAAGTATTGTTGAAGTGTAACAATTAAGATTTTCCAAATGCAAGATAGTAATTTCTAATTATCAAGGAAGATAGAATGTATATAAATTTTTCTGATATCCCGGCGCATCAAAATCTTTTTCTCGATTATCTACACGAGTTTGAAAATGTAGAACGGTTTTATGGAAAGAATTTCAGAGCTGTTGAGCAGTATCTTCCGCTTTTCAAGAAATTATCGGAAAGAGAAAGACCTCACCGTGAATTAGTTCACGAGATAATTAAATCGCAATACGGCACTCAGTCGCCATCAAAAAAAACTTTACAAAACATTGAACTGCTCAACTCTAAAAAGACAATAGCAGTTGTTACTGGACAGCAGCTTGGCATTTTTGGCGGTCCCCTTTACACAATTTATAAATCAATCACCGCAATTAAACTTTGCAGTTATCTAAAAGAGATTTACGACGATTATAATTTCGTTCCGATTTTCTGGCTTGAGGGAGACGACCACGATTACGATGAAGCGAGAAATTTTTCACTACTCAATAACGAAAACCAAATTATCAACTTAAAATATGATGACGGTCAGCCGGAAGATGTCAACAGAGGCGCTATTGGCCTATTGAAATTCGACCAAAACTTAGAAAATGTTTTTACTGAATTAAACGGAGGATTGCGCCAGACGGAATTCAAAGCACCTCTTCTTGAATTACTAAATTCTATCTACCAGCCGGGAAAAACTTTCCTCGAATCATTCCGCGAATTGATGATAAAACTTTTTGATGAATACGGTTTAATAGTTTTCAACCCGATTGATCATGCGGTCAAGAAAATTCTTTCGCCGATCTTTGCAAAAGAGATTTCGGAATTTGGAAATCATACCGGCTTGCTGGTTGAACGAAGTGCCGAACTCGAAGAAGTTTACCACGCTCAGGTAAAAGTAAAACCGATCAATTTATTCTATGTTGAAGAGAAGGAACGTCTTTCTATCGAACCGACCGATACTGGCGAATATAGATTGAAAGGTAAACGTAAAAAATTCACTCAAGAAGAATTACTTTTGCAGCTTGAATCATCACCCGAAAAATTTAGTCCCAATGTATTACTTAGACCTATTTGCCAGGATTTCCTTTTTCCGACTGCTTTTTATGTAGGGGGACCTGGAGAGATAAGTTATTTTGCGCAAGTTTCGCCGTTGTATAAGATTTACGATCTCGAAGAACCGTTTATTTATCCTCGTTCTTCGGCTACGATTGTAGAAAAAGGTGTTCAAGCGATTTTAGAAAAAAATAATCTGCAGTACGTAGACATTTTTACTGAAGAAGAAGCTTTGATACAAAAAATTGTTGCCGCTTCATCTGAGATTAATCTTGAAACTCTTTTCCAAAATTCTTTTGATGAAATAAACAGTTCGATGAACCAGCTTAATCAAATTTTACCGTTAATAGATAAAACACTCGGCGATCTGACACAAAAATCAAAACAAAGAATTGATGAGACGCTAAATTATCTGAAAACGAAAGCGCTGGAATCCGAGAAAAGAAAATATGATTCAACAATCCGGCAAGTAAGTAAAGTCCGTAATGTTCTTTTCCCTAACAACAATCTTCAAGAGCGCGAGTTAAACTGGATTTACTTTGCCAATAAGTACGGAATAGATATTATAGGGTGGATCTTCAATGAACTTGCAATCAACAAGTTCGAGCATCAGATATTAGAAATGTAATTTTCATTCTGTCATTCTGAATTATCTAAGTAGGAAATTCTTCGTCGCTAATCCAAAATAAAACAGTTTTTTCTTGCTCGTGTTCTTGATCTTAATCATGATCTCTTATTTCGAGCAAGATCATGAGCATGACGAACTACAATAACAGTACTACGCTCCAGAATGACACATTGCCTAAGGTGAGCTATTTAGAAAATTTATTTGCTCAACAAAGTTTGGATTAGAAACACCAACACATTCAAAATCATTTACCTTGCCGCCATTCTCCATCAACATACTCATCACTCCGAAAGCCATTGCAATTCTATGGTCGCCGCAGCTATCAAAGATTATATTTTCAATGGAAGCTTTACCATCTAATTCAAATCCGTCTTCTAACTCCGTAACTATAAGTCCAGCTCTGGCAAAATTTTGGCAAAGAGATTTAATTCTATCGGACTCTTTTACGCGCAATTCTTTTGCGCCGGTAATTCTAAAATTCCCTTCGGCAAAAGCTCCGGCAACAGCAAGAATTGGTATCTCATCAATTATATTGGGTATGATTGTTTCTGGTATAGAAATGTTTTTCAAATTACTGGAAAAGACTCGGAGATCACCGACTTTCTCTCCTTTTGACTCAATCAGATTTTCTACTTCAATTATACCGCCCATCTGTTTTAGTATATCAATAACACCGGTACGAGTTTCGTTTAGCGATACATTTTTAATTACAATCTCCGAATTTCGAGTCAGAAGAGCGAGGACAATAAAAAATGCGGCGCTTGAAATATCGGATGGAACAGTGATTTCAAATGGCTGAGGATAATTTTTCTTGCTGACAAATATTTTTGTTCCTGAAGAATCTTTTTCTGTTCTCAAACCAAGAAGTTTTTCCGTATGATTTCTCGTCGGGATCGCTTCAATTATTACAGATTCTTCATCAAGATGGATTGCGCATAATATAAGAGCGCTCTTAACCTGCGCACTTGCAACCTGAAGTTTGTAATTAACCGCTTTAAGGGTAGATGATGGTTTGATATTAATCGGCATTATTCCTTTTTCACTCACAGAAATATCAGATCCGAAAACCTTAAGCGGTTCAACAATTCTTCCCATCGGTCTTTTGGATAAAGACTCGTCGCCGGTAATTACGGATTCAAAATCCTGCGCGGCTAGAATTCCGCTCATCAAACGTGCGGTCGTTCCGGAGTTTCCGGCATACAAATCATTTTCCGGTTTCGAAAATCCCTTAAATCCTTTTCCGTTTACTTTTATTGAATCATCCAAAAATTCAAATTTGCAGCCAAGTTTTTCCAAGCAGTCCATTGTTGAACGGACATCTTCGGAATCGGAACAATTACAAATCACAGAAACACCGTTTGCCATAGCCGCAAACATTACAGCTCTATGGGAGATTGATTTATCTCCTCGAAGCTCTAGTTCGCCCTTAATTCTTTCTATTTTTTTAAATTGCTGAATCACTTTTCGCACCACCGATCAATTAAGGCATCAAGTTCTTTCTTCTCAAGCTCGCTCTGCCCGTACATATTTTTTATTACCCGCTGGCGTTGAGCTTCATACAAAGTTACTGCTGCGGCAACCGATACATTCAGACTTTGAATCATTCCTCTCATCGGTATGTAGAAAGTTTCGTCAGCTAATTTTTCAGCTTCTGCAGAAACACCGCGTTTCTCATTACCAAATACAAGTGCAACTTTTTGAGTCAGATCAATGTCATAAATATTCACAGCATTTTTATTGAGTATACTTGCATAGACTTTGAATCCCTGTGCCCGTAAATGGTCATAGCAATTTTTAGTATCGTTATATTTTTCTACATCAATCCATTTATTTGCAGATGATGAAGAAGTTTTACTGATTCGGGGGAAGGATTCAAAAGTGTAGAGTAAACTTATTTTAGGAACACCAACCGCATCGCACGTTCTAAATATTGCGCTGACATTGTGCGGATCATGTATGTTTTCCATAACCACTTGAAGAGAAAATTGTCTTGCAGTTGCAGTAGAAATAATTTTTTGTAGCCGTTCGTCTGTCTTAAATTTTCGCATCACTTATCAAAAATAATTTTATAGACAGTTAATGGATGTTCTCTGCGGGCACGGTCAATAATCATCTTTTTATCCGAAGGACTTTGCAAATAAAATTTCAGCAGTGAAACAATTTTATCAATCACTTCATCTTCTGTATGAGCCCAGCTTTCACATCCTTTTATAGAAGGTACTTCAGCCGTGTAGCCGTCATCGGTTTGTATTACATGTAAGTTTAGAACCAAAATATTTTCCTTTTGAATACATTGTTATTTCTAACAGTAAAAAAATACATGACAGAAAAAGACATTCCTATATACGGCTAAAGCCAAATATCAGATTTTTCAATAAATTGCCGCGCCCTGAAGGCCGCGGCAATTCTCGATTCTTATTTACAATATATAAATAATTAGCATCAGTTTTAATTCTAGGGTTTGGGCCTGAAAAGATTTTTTAATCTCAATTATATTGCAGCTACTGTATTTTGATATCTCTTCATTAAATCATCATACTCTTCTGAAAATGATTTCTTATGATGATGTTCTTCCTGATTTCGAATATAACTTCTAACTTTACTAACAATTGACTCACTTACTGAAATTGCGAAATACTCATCCTGCCATTCAAATTTTGTTCGGGTTAATTTGTTCTTATTGACCCAGAAAGAAGATTCACCTTTTATAAGCATAACTGTTTTACTTATTGATTGATCAGCTTTCAGAGAGACCAGAATGTGGATATGATCTGAGATGCAATTAATAGTGTCAATCCAAATTTCTTTTATTTTTGAGTTTGATTTTATATGATCGAGCAAAGTGTTTCTTAATTCACTCGAAATCATCTTCTCCCTATTTTTTGTAGACCAAATAAGATGAACCCAAACCCTTACGAATGGCATATTATCTCCATTCTGTATTTCGCAAAACAATAAATAATTTTTTATCTGCCACGAGCTTTAGCTCGTGGGTTTAAAAATCAAAAAGTATCAATCGGCTTTAGCCACATTCATAAATTGTTATTGAATTTGATTCTTTCTTAATAAAAATATTAACCCGAAAAGTTGATCGCTCTTTCTCAATATCCTCCCGCTGCTACAGCTTCTCCCTTGACAATTTTAACACTTGCGCTGGCACCGATTCTATCCGCGCCGCTGGCAATCATTAATTTAGCATCTTCTGTAGTTCTAATTCCACCGCTTGCTTTAACGCCCACTGTCGAGCCAACCACATATCTCATCAACGCAACATCACCTGCAGTTGCGCCTCCTTTGCTAAATCCGGTAGAGGTCTTTACAAAATCTGCTTTTGCTTCTTTGGCAAGAATGCATGCTTTAATTTTCTCTTCATCAGTCAGAATAGACGATTCAATGATCACTTTACAAATTGCACCGAATTTTTTGGCTGCAAAAACAACTTGATTGATATCGTTGAAGACATAATCATTTTCTCCTTGTTTCAGCATACCGATATTGATTACCATATCAATTTCCTGGGCACCGTTTTTAAGTGCCTGCTCTGCTTCAAAACGTTTGGTCTCAGTGGTTGTAGCACCCAGCGGGAATCCGATTACAGTACATACTTTCACTTTTGAACCGCTCAACAGATCTTTACACATCGGGACAAATGACGGGTTTACGCATACGGAAGCAAAACTATATGTACGCGCTTCTTCGCAAAGAGTTTTAATTTCTTTTGGAGTAGCATCCGGTTTAAGCAAAGTATGGTCAATCATCCGGGCAACATCTTTATCAATATGTTCGCCAACGCCAATGCTTGCGGCAATTCTCTCTGCACCGTTGGTAATAATATTCTTAACAGCCGTGCGTTGATCAACAACATTGCGTTCCCATCCGGCACATGTTCCACCTGTGCAGTAAAAATCCTGTAATGATTTTTCCATTAGTACTTGTGATACAATTTTTTCGATCATTCCTGTGCTCATAATTTAGTCTAATTTTTGTTTTGTAATTTTTATATATGCAAGAAAGGTATTTTGCAGCAACATTGCAATCGTCATAGGTCCAACACCGCCCGGCACCGGAGTAATGAACGACGCTTTCTTTGATACATTTACATAATCAACATCGCCGACAATTTTATAACCTTTTGGCAATGATGAATCTTCAACTCTGTTAATACCAACATCAATGACTGCAACACCTTCCTTGACCATATCGGCAGTTATAAAATTTGCTTTTCCAATAGCGGCAATTAAAATATCCGCGCTTTTGGTGTATATAGAAATATTTTCAGCAGCGGAATGGCAAATTGTTACAATGGCGTTAGCACCCTCTTTTTTCTGAAGCAGCATATTTGCAACCGGTTTGCCCACAATGTTGCTTCTTCCAACAACAACAACATGTTTACCGCTTGTCTCTATTTTGTACCGCTTTATCAATTCAACAATTCCGTTTGGAGTGCATGGATAAAATGTATCTTTACCAATAACTAAGTTGCCAACATTTATGGGATGAAAACCGTCAACATCTTTGCTCGGAGAAATTCTCTCAATAACTTTATCTTCATTAATATGTTTAGGCAAAGGAAGCTGAACAAGTATTCCGTGGTAATCATCATTTGAGTTGTAAAAATCAATCATCTCTAAAAGTTGCTGCTCTGAAGTCTCAACAGGAAGAATTTCGACTTTGGAATGCATACCGATTTCACCGCATGCTTTACCTTTTGATTTAACATAAGATTGAGATGCCGGATTATCGCCCACCATTATTGTTACTAATCCGGGAACACGAATATTCAATGACTTCAGCCATTCGATTTTACTCTTCAGTTCTTCACGAATTTCAGATGCTATTTTCTTTCCGTCAATGACAACAGTCATAAATTGATTCTATCTCCAACTTCCATGTTGTAAAAATGTCTCAAATATTATTTTGTACTGTCATTGCGAGGATACCGACTAAGTCGGGAGACGAAGCAATCTCTATCTGGACTAAAAACAAACTTTAGTTTGCTTCGCTTCGCTCGTAAAGACTAATATCGGAATTTTTTAAAAGACTTTTTTAACTGCTCTTCTTTTCAAATTCCGGCATAAAAATTCTTTCTATCTCTATAGTCTTTCCGGTAGAAGAATCTACTTTAAGGAATAGACCGGTTAGATGAACATTATCAACAGCAGTTTGATATTTCTGCGGCGTCTGATAAAGAAACCGGTTTATTGCTGCATCCGTCTTCATTCCTATAACGGAATCATAAGGACCTGTCATACCGCAATCAGTTATGAATCCGGTACCGTTTGGAAAAATTCTTTCATCGGATGTCTGCACATGCGTATGCGTACCAATTACAGCAGAAACTTTTCCATCAAGAAAATAAGCAAGAGCAATTTTTTCTGCAGTAGCTTCCGCATGCATATCAACAATGATAACTTTTGTTTCCTGTTTCAATTTTGATAGAACAAATTCAGCAGCACGGAACGGGCAGTCAATTGGCGTCATGTAAGAACGCCCCTGCAAATTCAGAACTGCTACTTTCCCCATTCCGCTGTCAAAAATATAATATCCGTTACCGTGTGTTCCTTTGGGATAGTTAAACGGACGAAGAGCACGCGGATCTTTCTTCAAATAATCCTGCGATTGAGGTTTATCCCAGGTATGATTTCCGCCGGTGATAACATTTACACCAAGATCAAAAAGAAATTTTGCCTCTTTTTCGGTGCATCCTTTGCCATCCGCCGCGTTCTCACCATTTACTATAACTACTTCTGCATTGTATTTCTTTATTAAGCTGGGCAGGTACAACTGAACCACATTTAGTCCGGGTTGACCGATGATATCGCCTATGAAAAGTATATTAATTGTCATCTAATTCTTTCTTTTGGTGTGCAATATATCTAAAAACGAGTGAATACGAAAAGAAGCGTTGTGGTCAGATTAATTTTTCTTGTTGATCAGGTTGATTACTACTTTCACTATCATATCTTTCTCTTTAGGATCACTCACAGCTATCATTAAACAAATTGCAACCAGAGCATTATCGGCTATTCTTTTTTCACCGTCCCTGTTATAGAGATAATTATTTTTGCTCAGGTACATTAGGAACAATGCAGCGGCAATTCTTTTATTACCGTCAATAAACGAATGGTTTTTAATTGTCAGGTATAGAAGCATCGCTGCTTTTTCTACAAGACCCGGATAGAGTTCTTTTTTATTGAATGTCTGATAAATTGTGCCGACTGTACTTCTGAATGATTCATCCTTTTCTTTACCAAACAAAGCAGAACCGCCAAATTTCTTTTTGAGATTCTTGATCATCACAATCGAGTCTTCATAGACAATTCTGTATTCCTCTTTTTCTTCTGTCTTCCGGGTTTTAAGTCTATTATTGTCATACTGGTCAAGAATATCAAGCGCATAAGTGTAATCGGAAATAACATTTAATATGCCGGAGAACTCATCTTTTGCCAATTGATATTTATCGGCAACCCGCTTAAAAATTTCTAAGGATTTTTCTAATTCTTTAATTCTTCCGGTTTGCTCCTTTAATCTTTTTTCGTTTAACGCATAACCTTTAATCAGGTATTCTTTAAGAACTTTATTTGCCCAAATCCGGAATTGTGTACCACGCTTTGAATTTACTCTATAACCGACTGATAAAATTACATCGAGGTTATAAAACTTTACAGGTCTATCGGAATTTGGAATGTGCATTTTTTGCACATTGCTTTTTTCATCAAGTTCTTTAGTCTTGAAAATGTTGAATATATGGCGTGTTATTACGCTACGGTCCCTTTCGAACAGATCGGCAATTTGTTGATGCGTCAACCAAAGTGTTTCTTTTTCAAACTTTACATCAATCGAAGTATCACCTTCAGGGGATCTATAAATAATTATCTCTCCTTTTGACGGAAGATAGATGTTCCCATTTTTCTTTTTTATGGTTTTCATTGAAATAGTTTTTTGTAAAACACCTTTTGATGTATAATATATCTAAAAACGAGGGAATACGAAAAGTGGGACAATTGATACTTAATTTATTCTTAAAATTTGACTCCAATTAACCATTTAGTTCGGTTATTAATTAGTTTTTTAACAACAAAGCAAAAAAGAAAAACGATATATTACTTATCTCTTCCCTGCCTTGAGAAATGCCGTCTCCATTCTTAGGAAATTTATTTCATCATTAGTATAAACTATATCAGCAACTTTATGATCTAGGGAAACTGAGAACGCGACTACATTAGATAAATTTTCATTAGAAATATTCTTTCTACCTGTAGCAATTTGTTTGATTTCTTTTTCAAGAATAGTTCTGCCGCGTATCCAGCAGACTTTCCTTTCAAAACCAGCAACAACAACTTGGGCCCGTTTATTCGCACATTTAATGGCAATATTTGATAAATCATCATCACCCAATACGATAAGAAGATGAACATCTTCATCAAGAAGTTTTTGGAGAATATGGGCCGCAAGATGCTTATCATCTAAAGGCAAAATAATCGTCCTTGAGAGATCAACTCGAGTTAATCGTTCTGCAATTTTTTGTTCTTCTTCAATTTCTAAGCTAGTAATTTCCGTTTCAGGGAAATTTATATTGATGAATTCAGTCAATAATTTGTAAAAGATAATGATACTTTTTTTCTTTAGCATCCATTCATCCATCAAATAATTGGAAAATATATCATTATCAAGTATAGAGACATAATCGGTATCTTGACTAATAAAATAAAGATCTTGGTCATCAGGGACTTCATTAATTAATGTTTCCCAAATAATGGCGTCACAATATGAGCCACTTTTACCTGGTGGATTACCGAGGTCAACTCGCAGTTTTGTTTTCGTCAATAATAAATCCGAGAATGGAATTGGGGGAACAATAGAAAATATTTCACTTAAAAGCTTATCTGCTTTTAATGATTTTGACTTACTCTTTTTCATAATTGAAGTAATCAAGTTTTTCTTCAAGTTTTCTAACTTTCCTAATCCTTGCTGAATCTCTTTCATCTCAGGAATATCATGACATATTACAGGGACACTTAGCTTAGTGGAAAAAGACTCCAAGTTTTTTAATACTTCCTTTATTTTAGCCTCTCGGTTGCGGTTAAATTCATTGATGACTTGTTGAGGTACAAACAGTTTTAGTTTTCTTTTTTTGATTAGAAAAATAAGTTTTTCGAGAATTGTTAATTGATCAGAACTATAGCTAAAAAAATTTAAGTACGTATTAGTGTCGATAAATAAGTTAATCATGATTAGTTTATCCTAGAAAATGAATAATTTTCACAAGTAGGATTCTTCTATTAAATCTTCCACCAATTATTCTTAGAATTGGGTAAGACTCTGAGATACTCACTTCTGTTCTTACAATATCCAATATTATTCTAAATTAATTTAACACAAAATTAAATTATAATTAACTGGTTAAATTAGTTGAAGACTTTAATCTTATTGCCTACTTGGTTTTTCTTGTTTTAATATTATTCATTATTTCTATTTCCTTCTCTTCGATTTTCTAATATTACTTTTAGGCATTGCGGCTTTAACTCTCTTTTGCATCCCTCTGCCCGGAATTGTTGGCGTTTTTTCTTTGGCTGCCGATTGTTTTTCATTTTTCGAAACCGGGAATGCCAGCTTAGCTAGTTGTTCCATCGTTTTATTCAACTGTATTCTTGCCGGCGAAGGAAATACTGAATTTAATTCTTCGCTAGTAACTGTATCACCATCTTCGATTACCGGTTTATATGAATCGAAGCTGAAAGAAATTGTGTCTTCCGGCTCATAATAAACAATTTTGAAAAGAGGTTTGCGTAAATCAAGATCATATTGTGTCAAAGTTTTCCTTACATCAGGCCAAATCCAGGACTTTCTATATTCAAGCTGCAGATATTCTGTTCGGTATAAATAAAATTCCTTAACAACAGGACGTAGCTTAAGATATGCAAAAACTGAACGAGTTGAGGCCTGGCTGCTTTGTTCAGGTATAGTAAACTCTATTGCCTCTAATTGTTCAAGATATGTTTCCGTAGAATAAGTTTTTGTTGAAGAGAGACCGTTCTGTAAAGTGGTAATCAATTCAACTCCAAATTTACTTTGTAGTTCGGAATTAATATTCGCTTTCAAGTTAGCAATACCAACTTCAAAAGAAGAGCCGATCTTAGTTAAGACTTCTTGAGAAAGTTTATTTGCGATTGTAGAAGTAACTGATTCCTGTATGCTTCCGGTGAATTTTGTATTCTTACCTTTCTTGTTTTCCAACTTGTATTTTGCATTCACCGGCCAATCCATCTGTTTAATCACGGGACCGTTTACTGCCATATTTTCTTTTCTTTCAACTACCAATATGTGATGCCTGAATGCTGCGTATTTATATTGTCCTATTTTTGTCCATCCTTCTTTGTCGGAAAGGAAACTATCTTGGGGTGTTTGAATCCACGACCGCGGCATAAGTTAATTCCTCATTTCTTAATTGATTAAAAACCCAACATTATTTCTGAAACAAAAAGAAATTATTTGTCTGACGAAACATCTTCATCACCAGTTAAAGTTATACTACCAACCGGAAAGCGTAAACCAAAAAACCAATACCATGTTTCAACTCCAAGATTTCGACCAAATCCAATTTGCAAAAAATCTAGAGCGGTAGTTGCTATTACTCCCAAAGCAATCTCGGGTGTACTGTCAAGATTGAAATCCGGCGCTGCAACATTTATCCCAACACCAACATTCCAGAATTTGTTATATAGAAATGATTTCCTTGTGCCCCACTTGAATAATAAACTGTAAGAGGGCGCTGCCTGGAATTGTTTTGTCAATTTTGTAGCGGGGTTATTGATTGGATCTAAAAAGACAACTCCAGCTGATAGTTGCGAATGCAAACCTATCAGGAACATAGTACAGGATCGGCGTTCAAGTTCAATATTAATTGGTGTTTGGTTTTCTTCGGATTTATTCTCGACAGTCGCTTTAAAATGAATCTCATCACCGGCTGAACGTTGACCGGTATTGCGTAAATCAATTTCGGTAGCATCCGGAATATCTTCCATCAACATGAATTTTACCTTATCTGTGAATTCAAGGTTGGCCTGAGTCTGCTTTGCCACAGATGTTGCATTCCAATTTTGCAGCTCAGAAATATTAACACCAATGCTGTCTTTACAAAACGCACCGAAGTCTGGTAAACATGTTTTGGAATCTTTGATAACCTTATCAACTGTTTCTTTTAGCACCGCTTGAATCTTACCTTTCTGTTGTTCAAGACTGGCAAATTGATCTAAGAGGAGTTTTCCATCGGTCTGAATAGTCTTGAGAATTCCTATAGCACCGGTGAAATACATCAGTCCGCTGCCGACCGGGTCGGAAGAGTTTGATATTTCACGAGTTAATTTGGTAAGGTTTTTAACATCTGTTGCTAATGCATTCGCACTATTGAGCATTGGCTTCATTAAAGAAATTAAACGATTATCTTTTGTGTTCACATCATAAATTTTCTTGAGACTATCGCTGAAGCAATTGTAACCGGATTCAAGTTTATCTTTCAAATCACTCAAAAGCGTTTTGACTCTATCAAATGAAGTGATTCCTTTTTTATTATAATCTTCGGCTTCTTTGGAGGCATTTTGAAATTCTTGCTGTAACTTCTCAGGTGTAGGCATTGCAAACCTCGGAATTTCAGTAAAGACACCGTCGCTGTACGTATCAAATTGCGGTAAGTGAATTGGTTTAGTCTTTCCATTTTGGTCTCGTAAAAAACCGCCCAGCCGGAAGTAGACTCTTTTTTCCTTCAGTGATTTATCAATTTCGTCAGTTAGGTCGTTAATATGTTGTCTAACGATATCAAAGATTTGTTCATATTGTTTTTTAGGATCTTCATCATTACCCAGAATTTCGTTTGCCATCTGTCTTAATTTTTTATCTTGGCTGATATAAGCTTCCAGCTCACTCATACTAGATGAGAATAAATTAATATTCTCTCTTCGTGTTTTGTAATCGCTCGATGAACTTCCCATGAGATCAAGAATTTTATTCTGAATTTTTAGGATGCCGATAATAAACTTTAGCTTTCCGAGTTCTGATTCTACATCCAGTTTTACGGATTTGCCCATTTGATCTCTTAGCGCGATTTTATCAATACTAATTTTCAATGTGCTGTTGATATCAACTATAGGGAAGGCTGATTTTCTAAAGTTGACATCGAAAACCTTACCTTGCCGGTCTGTTTCCTGGAATGTCAAAATCTGGGCATTAACCTGAATTTGTACAATTAGTAAATAGCAAATTATACTAAGCAAATAAAAGGATTTATCACTTTTCATAATTTACCTGCATCTAAAAAGCCCATGTCCACCGACAAGAAATCAATCTCGTCTTTTTTATGCAAAATCTTGCAGACTTTATTATCTAAAGTGACAAAGAAAACAATCACCTTATTTAGATCTTCCTTCGAGATATCCGCAGCTCCGGCTTTAAGTTCTTTAATTTCTTCCTGAAGAATTTTTCTGTCCGTTACCCAACCGACTTTACGTGCAAATCCATTCACAACAGGTTTTGCTCTTTTATCTACTATTTGAACAACCTTTTGTGATAGTTCATCGTTGCCAAGAACAATAGCCACAATAACATCTTCATCAAAAATTAAATGGCTAAATAATTTTTTTGCTAATACAGAGTCATTTGCTGGGAAAATAATTGTATGGTCAAGTTGCATGATATTTTCTCCTATTTAGTATTCTTTACAATAAAAATAATTGCTAGCCATTGTTTTCATCATCCGTCTTTGGTTTATCGGGTGTTAACTTCCCTTCCCGTTCTTCACCTTTTGTTACAAACATTGTTTTGAATAATTCGGCAAGTTTATTTGTCGCCTGGTCTGTAAACATTCCAACAAGAGTGCTTATTGCTGCTATACCATACAAATTTGCGTCGAGACTCGAAGCGCTGCCTGAAAAGAATCCTGCACGTACAACAAGATAAAAAACCAAGGAAACCATTCCACCAAGTATCGGTCTGCCGAAATACCATAGACTCCATGAACGGAATAATCTTCTCTGTCCGCGGAAATCCATTAGCGATGATAAACCGTGTGTTGAACCGCCGAGTACACCGAATAATAAACTGAGTATCAGAAGACGAATTCCTAAATCCATTTCTTTTGCTTCACTTTTTGCTTCTGTTTGTTTGTTCCGTCCTTTAACAGTCTTGAGAGTAGAATCGGCTTTGCTTTTCTGTAATGCTGAATCGGCAATAGTTTGAGAAGCAGAAAGGGAATCTTTAGCTATACTATTTTTTGTTTCATCTTTAGGAGGTTCTGCCGGCCAAATATTTAAAGCTACGATAATTGCCGCAATACCGGTTATGATATTCCACGCAGCAAGTAAACGATGAAATAACGGTTTCATTGAACCGAGATCATCGGTTACATATTGTGAATCATCTTTTTCTTTCCATTTTAAATCATCAGGAGGAGTTGGTTGTTCGTCTGACATCGCTTATTCTCCTTATAAATTTTATAACTTGTTGATTTTTTTAATCAGGCTGATGATCCGTAACAATCATTATTTTATCATCAAACATTTACTGCCGTTCCGTTTGCAATAATCGGCAGTTTATCCAGCATCCAGTTATCGGCGGCAATTTGATCTTTGAAGCACTGTGTTCTATATATTGTCCGCTGTAGAATTGGATTTGTGTGATACTTAAGCCATTGGTGGCGGATATCTACGTAAGATGTTATCCATTTTTTTTCATCGCCGCCTTTTGCGGGCGGATACTCGCCGAATCTTTTTCTCAATGCTTGTGGTATGCTTCCCGAATGAATGTAGCTGTCATAAATAACTAACAGGCTTAGGGGCAATTCAAATCCGTTCTTGATAAAGAATTCATATGCGGGATTGTAGTAAGCTAAATCGAAAAATTCATCCTGAGTCTTTCTCATGATTTCATCTTCATTTGCTGATGTGCGAAGCAGATCTCTAAATGTTTTGTTATCAGTAAGCGGCTGCTTGCCAATTTTGTCAATGTAGGAAGAAAATTTTTCCGCGAAGAGACCATTGTTGCGTATGTAAAGCTCAATAAGTTTTGCAAGATTGCCTTGCTCTGTAGTCTGACTGCGTCCGTATGTAATTTGACGGGTTCCGTTTTTGCCGTCAGCAAGAATAGTGATCTGGTTATATTTACCGGCAGGAGTGCCCGTCTCAAAAACATTGATAACTCGTTCAATTAACTTTTTGACCGAATCAGTAATCATTTTACCTCCGTTAAGGATATAATTTTGAATACTATTTTCTTTTCGGGAAAGGATCGTAAAGGAAATTATTTAATAGCCGAGAGGAATAAATTATCGCAAACTGGAAACTGTACTAAATACCTTTAGAGGATAAAACAAGAAGAAGAATTTATAGCAGAATATCAATTAGTCAGATTAACCCCGAAAGGTTGAATTGAACTTAATTAAAAAAAAATTACACGTCAATAAAATTGTAGAGCTTAAACGGAGAAAATCCGAACTAATCCAATTAAATTATTTGCGTTCCGGCAAGTCATTTTTTGATTAAATTTTGAGCAAGAAAACAATTACGTATGAAAGAAACTAAATTAACAGAAATTCCTTTTGAAGAAGCTGAGTATTGTGTTTTCGATTTCGAGACTACAGGCATGTCTGGACGGCAGGATAAAGTAATCGAAATAGGAATGGTGAAAATCCGGAATGGGAAAATTGCCGATACTTTTTCTTCATTTATTAATCCGGGCAGACCGATTCCATATTTTATTACAAAACTTACCGGTATAACAAATGCGGACGTAGAGAATGCGCCCTTCTTTGATGAAGTATTTACCCGCATGAAAGATTTTATTGGTGATGCAGTTCTAATAGCGCACAATCTTAGTTTCGATCATTCATTTTTGAAACACGAATGCGCCAATGCCGAGCTGGAATTTCTAGACAATGAAGCGGTCTGCACACTTCGTTTGGCTCGCAAATTATATCCGCAATTTCCAAGTAAGTCGCTCGGAAATCTTACAAAGTCGCTTAAGATTCGACATAGAAGTATTCACCGCGGATTGGGCGATTCAATGGCTACAGCAAAAATTTTGTTAAGAATGTTTCCTACTCTCCGCGAAGAACATAATATTGATACGGTAAGTGATTTAGTGAATTTTCAAAATCTTCCCGCTTCCACAAAACCATACCGCATCATCAAGAAAAAGTTGTTGGAAGATTTTTCAAAAATTCCGAATCAACCCGGAGTTTATTTTTATAAGAATACAAAGGATGAAATAATTTATATCGGGAAAGCGAAATCGCTGAAAGACCGGTTGAATAATTATTTTTCCAACAATGCGATTCGTAAAGCAAAAGATATTGTAAGAAAAGCTTCGGGACTTGAATTCCACACAACCAATAGCGAACTGACGGCTTTAATAGCCGAAGCGGAATTGATCAAAACTCATTACCCAAAGCAGAATAAAATGCTTAAGAAATATCCCCGAAGTTATTTCTTAAAATTAACTATTACGCATAATTACCCTTCGGTTGAAGTAACCTCGAATTTTGATTTTGACGGGAATGACTATTACGGTCCCTACCCAAACCGGGAGACAGCTAACATTCTAAAAGAAATTGTTGATAAGACTTTTCAGATACGCGAATGTTCTCTTAAAGAATTTAATAAAGGAAGAAGATGTTACTTAGCCGATATAGAAAGATGTCTGGCGCCTTGCGTTGAGAAAAATGTTGTCAACCATTATAAAAACGAACTGCTGAATATCAACGAATTTCTTTGCGGACATAATCAATCTGCTGTTGACCGGCTTTTAACAAGGATGAAAGAACTTAGCGCTCAGCAAAAATTTGAGGAAGCGGCACAGATCAGAGATGTCGTGCAATCAATTCTGAATCAAATCAACAAAGCATCAATCCTTGCAGAACCAATTAATAAGGCAAACGTTCTTATTGAAGTGGGCGGTTCGGTTAAGAACGACTACTTGATTTTGATTGATGGGAAAATTGTCTTCAAAGAATATTTCATAGAAGAGAAAAACCATTTTGATGATGTTTTAGAGGATTATTTTAGCGGCTCTATTAGATCAGATAAAATTATTTATGATAAAGATTTAGAGAAATTAAGAATTGGATTGAGTTGGCTTTCAAAAAACCGCGATAAGATTAAAGTCCATTATCTAAAAGAATATAAATCCGCAGATGAATTAGCCGTTAATTTTATTTTGAAATAGCCCAGTTAGAATGAATCCTTTTTCTAATTTAAGGCATAGTGAAGAATTATGTATCTCACTATAAAAGCGGCTAGAATAATTAAAACCAGATAGGCGAAAATACTTTGGACCGATTTTTTAGTAATTACTATTGTAGAACGGAATCCACGCCATCCACACTCTTTACATCTGTATATCTTTATAACTGAAGTAAACTGTGCAATCTGCTCAAGAACGCTTCGTGAACGGGAACGGTGTATGGTACCGGATTTTTTACATGCGGGACATTTACCAAACTGTGGATTTTTATGAATAAGTACTTTTGATAATGCCATTTCATTCCTATTTCGTTCAGTAAAGTCCGGAAAGAATAAATTAATTATTATCTAAGCAGAGTCTCATATTTTTTATGATCTTTAAGAATATTAAATGATGTTAAAAACTGTTTGTCATCTTTTAGCGATTCTTTAATTCGTCCTTGTCTTCCGTCCGTTCTGGCGGCAAGTTCCTGCCTTATTTCGAAAAGAACATCGTCTTTATATTTATCAAGTTCATTTGCATGGCTAACATCAATTTGATTTTTAACTTTTTCTAGCTGTTCTAAACATTTTTGATCAATATTTTCTTCTGCACCTGAAATCTGCAATTGGTCAATCAGTTTTTCAGATCTAGAGACGAATTCAAATTTCTGGCCTTTCAAATATTTAGTGAATTCCAGAAATAAAAGATCCGGTTTAATGGTTTTCCAATTCGCATTGGTACTAGTATTGAAAAAATTTGTGGCAAATTTGAAAAACATTCCATCGGCTAAAAGCGCCTGAACAAGCCGGGAGTTTGAACTGTTTTTCACTACGGAATCCGGCATAATACCGCCGCCGGAGAATACCGTTCTTTTACCATCGGTTTTGAATTCTTTGGTCTTTATCAGTGAACTCTCTTCGAAGACTTTATTTTTTTCAGAGTAATTTATTCTTTGAATTGACCTGCCGGTTGGTGTGTAGTAACGCGCAGTTGTAATTTTTAAAGATGTATTATAAGAAAGCGGCAGTACAGTCTGGACCAATCCTTTACCAAAAGAATTTGTTCCTATAATTACTGCGCGGTCGTGATCTTGAATTGCGCCGGCAACAATTTCTGAAGCTGACGCTGTGCCGTCATCAATTAGAACAATCATTTTAGTATCGCTAGAGATTGGTTCTTCCGTTGCAAAATAATTTTTACTGCTTAGACTGTCTCTTCCTTTAACCGATACTATCAATTGTCCTTTCTTCAAAAATTTTTCCGCAACATCAATTGCGGCATCTAATAATCCGCCGGGATTACCACGCAAATCTAAAACAACAGATTCAATTTCTCTTTGAGATTTCAAATCGAGATAAGCTTTTTTAACTTCATCACCGGCAGTCCGGGAAAACCCACTCAATTTTATATAAGCATTTTTGCTGCCTTCAGGTACAAAACCGTAGTAGGTAACATTTTTGACTTCAATTTCTTCGCGCATCAAGTTAAAGACAATAGGCTCTTCAACAGTCTCCCGTTTAACAACTATTTTAACAGGGGTTCCCGGATCACCTTTTAAAATGTCGCTCAAACTTTCAACGTTTTCCTTTGTAACCGGAGTATCGTTTATCTTCACGATAATGTCGCCAATTCTCATTCCCTGCCTCTGAGCGGAAAATCCTTCAATCAAATCAACAACAGTAACGTTATCATTTCTAACGCCAATAGAAGCACCTATGCCGCCATACTTTCCTTTTGTAATGATATCAATATCTTTTTGCTGATTCTCATCAATAAAATTGGTATATGGATCCAGAGATGTAAGCATTCCATTAATTCCCGCAAGCATAAATTCTTCGGGGTTCAATTGATCTACATAATTAAGAGTAACTTCTTTGTACACGCGCCCAAAAACATCAATACTTTTATTCATTTCAAGATAAATATCATTATCGCTAGTGATAAAGCCGGAAAAGAAAATTATCGTAACAGCAGAAAGAAAAATGATTTTCCAAATCTTCATATTATACCTTTCTTATTTCTCTAATTTTTTCACTTCACGAATAATTTTTTCGTGAATTTCCGGAATTGAAAGCTGTCCGCTTATAATCCGAAATCTTTTTTCTTTTTCAGCAATATAGAAATAACCTTTTCTAACACGTTCGTAAAAATCCATTTTAGAAAGTTCGATCCGGTCCAGTTCCACATGTTTTACTTTGGATTTTCTTTTTAGCACTTCTTCAATTGGTATATCTAAGAAAAAAGTTAAATCCGGCACTGCTTTACCAATTACAAAACGCTGAAGCTCTTCAACAAATTCCAGAGAAATTTTTCTGCCGAATGCTTGATAGGCGATTGATGAATCGTGAAACCTATCCGAGATTACAAAAACATTTTCTTTTAAAGCCGGAAGAATACTTTGCTTAACCAGCTGCGAACGGCTTGCAGAGAATAGAATCAATTCTGTTTCAACCGACATTTCGGAATTTTTCTTATCAAGAAGAATATCCCGGATTTTTTCGGAGATCGGCGTTCCTCCGGGTTCACGAATAATTTTTACATTCTTTCCGTTATCAAGTAAATATTTTTCAAGCAGTTGAACTTGCGTTGATTTACCGCAAAAGTCTAGACCTTCAAATGTTATGAACATAATTAGTACTGTTTAATGATATATTCCAGTTTATTAGGTATTGTACTTACGTGTGTTGTGAACTGCGGTAATTCAATGATTGGCTCTATCGTTCCTTTTTCTTCGCGAAGTGCGGACCAGTAATCAACATAGGCTTTAATGCTATCGTTTGTTAATCTGCCAAGTTTGTTTATTCCTCCGCGAAGAACCACATTTATTTTACCGGGAAAAAGAATTAAGTCTTTTGATGGCGGAACATTTCTCGTTTCTACAACAATATTTTCAAAAGTTTTATCAACAATTTTTTGGACTTCCAATTCTATTGTGCATGTATTGATTGCAGACGTTATTCCTTCCGGCGGTTCAATTCTGAGATTGAATTTCAAATTGTCAGAAACATCCAGAATTTCTTTGTATTTGGTTTTAATTGAATCTGTATTGCGCAACAGATTTGCGGGACCGCTAATTTCAACCATCTCCGGATCAATTTTTATTTTTGAAGAAGGACCATAACCGGGTTTAAACTCCAGCTTAAAATTCTTGATAAGTTTAACAGTCTTAGAACCGACTTTCTCAATATCATATTCAATCTGCGAAGGTGAAATTTCCAGGACCTGAAATGAAGAAGTAAGCCAAGTATTTGCTTGGATCAAATCGTTTAAATCGTTTTTACGGTGACCTATTCTTCTGTGTGCAGAAATATCAAAATTAACTTCCGGTTCTAACATTAATTTTGCTAAATCCCATCCCTTACCTTTTACTTGAATGTAAACTTCATTAATAGAGGAATTGCCTAATGAATAATTTTTCGGCAAATCGGTTATGTTAATTGGCACTTTAATAGTCGTGACAAAAACATTTGACAGCGACACATAGACCCAGAGTCCAATCGAAAAAAATGAAATTACCGATATTGTGATTATCTTTTTCTTCATACCGAAATATAAAAAAAACTCCTGTGATTAAACGATTCGAAGTTTTCAAAGATAATCTGATGAAAATAGAGAGAGTCGTATCTGATTCGTCTGTATGAATGGAATTGCTACAAACGATTTAGTAATAACATATAAAACAGAGTGCAGTCTAAGATACAATCCCATTTTCCTGATTAGACAATTTTTCCAGCATATGCGAGAAAAGAATTGTAAACGAAAAGTCAAATACTTATTTTTATAAGGGCGATGGAGTTCGCCTTTAAATGCTACTGATAGCTGATAACTCCTACTGTTATTCATTTTACAAATGAAAGGAGTAGGTCAGCACAATGATAAAATACCTTATCGTTTCGGGAGGCGCTGCAATAGGCGGCGCTCTTCGTTATTGGCTTTCTAATTTTGTTTACAAATTCCTTCCTACAAATTTTCCTTACGGAACATTAACAGTAAATTTTCTTGGAAGTTTCATTCTTGGTTTTGTAATGTTTGCACTTTACGATAAAGAATTGATAAGCCAAGATATGCGCCTATTTCTTACAATCGGTTTTTGCGGCGGGTTTACAACCTTTTCCACTTTCTCATTAGAAACAGTTAATCTTATGAAAAATTCAGAATTCTTATTTGCTTCGCTGAATATTTTTTTTAATGTATTCTTGTGTTTGGCGGGCACATACTTAGCTTATATTTTATCCAACAGATAAAGGAGAAGTCTTATGCACATCTCGGGCGAAGCAAAACTATTAAGAATATTTATTGGAGAATCTGATTTATCCCATCATATTCCAGTTTACGAAATAATTGTTACCGAAGCCCGCAAGTTTGGACTTGCTGGCGCAACTGTGTTCAAGGGAATTATGGGATACGGGGGAACGAGCCGAATTCATACCGCAAAAATTCTTCGTTTATCTGAAGACATGCCATTGATAATTGAAATTGTTGATGAAGAAGGAAAGATTGAAAACTTTCTTCCTGTTGTAGAGAAGATCTTTGAGGAAGGTAACTGCGGCGGGTTAATTACAATTGAAAAAGCAAGTATTATTAAATATGTGGCAGATATAACTAAATCTCATTAAAGTGAAGAAAGCCACTTTATCCGGAGATCATAAAATTATAAAACCAAGTTACGCCAGATTAATTTTTTAATGTACTTTCTAAAATGTGAGGTGATTGTATGAAAAATATTTTTGCTACTTGGCAGATATGGGCAATTCTATCAGCCGTATTTGCCGCTTTTACTGCAATATTCGCAAAGATTGGAATCAAAGAGATAAATTCAGATTTTGCTACATTCATAAGAACGATAGTAATATTAATTGTATTGGGCATTATACTTCTTGCTACTAATCAATTTCAACCTCTTCGAAGCGTCTCGAATAAAAGTTTGATGTTCCTAATTCTTTCCGGACTTGCAACCGGCGGATCATGGATTTGTTATTTCCGGGCATTGAAAATTGGGAATGCTTCTCAGGTTGCGCCGATTGATAAACTCAGTGTTGTATTGGTTGCCCTATTTGGTGTAATGATTCTCGGTGAAAAATTAACGACTACACATTGGTTAGGAATATTTCTAATTGCTGCGGGGGCTGTAATAATAGCTGTAAAATAAATAATCGATTTATTATTAATAGTTGGAATTGTCTTATGTCTGTGCCGAAACTAACTGCAAAACTAAGAACAAAAAATAAAGTTCCTTTTGCGATTGAGACATTGACCGGGTTACAATTCAGGTGTGGTATTTGTGGTAAAGTTTACTGGCACAGAGAAGAGCTGGAAAGGCATTTGGAAACTGAGGACTCGACAACAGTAGATTATAAAAAACTTCAGTTTCCGGAACTGGACAGAAATATTAGTGTAAGAGCAATATATACACAAGATATAAGAGACTTAACTAATCCCAAATACCCGCGTCTTGTAAAGGGTGACAAATTGTTAAAAATTGATTAAGGTAAATGCAAATGATCCAGCTGGAAGATGATGAAATTATAAAAATGAAACGCGGATTAGGATGGATAGATTTAAAAGAAGCTATCAAATCGGAGGGTTGTCCTATCTGTTTTATTATGAATAAATCTCTTGAGAAGTATTTTGAAAATCTTTTACATGAGTTTGCATTGGATGTAACTGTTCATAAAAAAATGATTGCAGCAATGGGAATGTGCAATATTCATACATGGGTTTTTGCGGAGTTCTCGGATAAATTGGGAATAGCTTCTTTATTTGAGACAACATTAAGTAAAGAAATCAAATTATTAAAAAGAACTACTGAATTAGGGAAGAACAATCTTCCGGATGATTTTAAGAATAAAAAAAAATTAGAAAAACACAAGAAGACGATAATTGAACAACTTTTGACAAAAGGTTATTGTCTGGCTTGCGAACATCAAAGAGAAAGCGAATCATTTTACACACATGAAATTTTAACTCTTTGGTCTGATGATGAATTTCAAAGTTACTACGGAAAAGATGATATAATTCTTTGCCGCTCACATTTTTTATTTCTTGTTGAAGAATGTGGAAGGAAAGAGATAATTGATTATTTCTTAGCTATACAAAGATCGAAGTTAGACAACATAAATTATCAATTCTCTGAGTTTCTTAGGAAACATGACTATCGTTTTCAAAATGAAATGACTGATGAAAACAGAAAATCATTGATAAAAGTATTGGAATATTTCGGTTCGAAGAAAAATGTTGACCGTGAAGGATACAATGACTCACAACCAAATAAACGTTGAACAAAAATGAGGTAGAAGCAATATGAAAATCACAAAAATAAAAGGCAGAGAAGTACTGGATTCAAGAGGAAACCCTACTGTGGAAGTTGATCTTGAGCTTGAGGGTAAATATTTCGGAAGAGCGATTGTGCCAAGTGGTGCAAGCACTGGCGAAAGAGAAGCTGTTGAATTACGTGACGGTGATAAAACAAAATTTAAAGGAAAAGGTGTTTCAAAAGCCGTTGCTAATGTTAATGAAGCCATTGTGAATGCTATTGTTGGTAAAGATTTCCAATCATTGAAAGAGATTGATACAAAAATGATTGAACTCGATGGAACTCCGAACAAAGCGAAACTCGGAGCTAACGCAATACTTGGTGTCTCGATGGCTTATGCTAAAGCTGCATCAGTTGCAAAAGGAATTCCATTATACCGTTATCTCTCTGACCCGCCTAACGGACGGGCAAGCAAAGAAAAATATGTTTTACCCGTTCCATGTATGAATGTAATCAATGGCGGCAAACATGCGGATAACAATGTTGACTTTCAAGAATTTATGATAGCTCCGCACAATGCAGTTACTTTTAAAGATTCAATAAGAATGGGAGTTGAAATTTTCCATACATTAAAAGAAATCCTAAAGAAAAAAAATTATTCTACAGGAGTTGGTGATGAAGGAGGATTTGCGCCAAATTTAAAATCAAATGTAGAAGCCGTTGAAGTTATTCTTGAAGCAATTGAAAAAGCTGGTTATAAACAAGGCAGTGATGTATCTATATGTCTTGATCCGGCAGCAAGTGAAATGTGGGAAGACGGACAGTATAAATTTTCCAAATCTGATCAACATTTAGCATCTTCTGATGAAATGATTGAAATCTGGAAAAAATGGGTAAATGATTATCCGATAATTTTAATTGAAGATGGAATGGCTGAAAATGATTGGAACGGTTGGCAGAAATTAACAAAAGAACTCGGCAGTAAAATAGAACTGGTTGGCGATGATATATTTTGCACAAATCCTAAAATATTGAAGAAAGGAATCGAGAAGAAAGTTGCAAACTCGATTTTGATAAAACTAAATCAGATTGGAACCGTAAGTGAAACTCTTGAAACAATAAATCTTGCTTACGCAAACAACTATAATTGTTTCGTTTCCCACCGTAGCGGCGAAACAGAAGATACTACAATTGCAGATTTAACAGTCGCAGTTGGAGCCGGTCATTTGAAAACCGGAAGCGGATGCAGAAGTGAGCGAATTGCAAAATTCAATCAACTGATTCGCATTGAAGAGGAACTTGGAAAGAATGCTGAGTTTGCAGGACTGAAAATTTTTAAGAACAGATAATCATTCACTAACGACGGCTGCGTGCACGCCTTTTTATAGGAAACTTATGTCAAACACTCTAAATAAAGTATCCAATCGCTTTTCTTTAATGAAAGACGATTTTATTTCTCTTCTTAAAGATGCATCTGCACTTGTAAAAGCTCCTTTAAGTTGGACAAGAAAAACTTGGCTGATGATTTTCACTTTCTTTATTTTTTTCTTTATCTCAATGTTTTTCATTGATAATAATCTTAGAGTCTGGATACTATCAAAGCGTAATCCATTTTTCGATTCCGTCTTTTCAATTTTCCATATATACGGTAGAATTCAACCGGTATTGATTTTATTTCTTGTTTTCTACTTTGGCGGACTTCTATTTCAAAAAGAAAATATCCGTTCAATTGGATATAAATTACTTCAGATGTTCATCTATTCCGGATTAATTGTAACTGTTCTTAAATCCCTAATAGGAAGATGGCGCCCATTTAACGGAGTTGGAGCGCATTATTTTACACCATTTGTTTTAGGACCAAACGCAAAACTTTCGCTTCCATCGGGAGATGTGGCTATCGCGTTTGTTATCTCATCTGTATTTGCATCTTTATATGATAATATACTCTGGAAAAGTTTTTGGTATTTCATTGCAGTAATGACAGCAATAGGGAGAATTTACCATGATCAACATTGGTTGTCGGACGTTCTGCTGTCAACACTAATCACTGTAACTATAGGATTATGGCAAAATCATCGTATGCGACTAAATGAATCTCCGCAAGCGTCGGGGAATTAGCGACTAAATTAGTCGAAAGTGCTATTGGCTTTTCTGTTAGCGAATTCTTGTACCTAATCAGAAATTTTATTGACTCGGATTTGACCTTTATTTAAAAAGCAAAACTCCACATCTGTGGAGTTTTGTTGGGCAATTTTTCCGTTATCAACTTTATCTAATCTGTTTAAAATACTCTCTCAATTCATCTCTACTTGCACGCGATATTTGTCTTCCTTTAATCGGAAAATTTTCATAACTGCGCGCAAGATGGCGGAGTTCATGAACATTCAATTGTGAGAGTTCTTCGATAGTTGGAACTTCTTTTTGAGAAGAAATTTCTGCCCCGCTGCTGGTTGTTATTTCACTCAATGCTTCTTTTCTAAGCAAATCTAATCTTGAGAGTGTTTCCAGTTTTTTAGTCTGATCTTTTGGCTTTCTTCCTTTTTTGATTGTTACAGCTTCTTCCCTACTCTTTTCCAAACCATCAAAAAGATTATCTTCAATTATATCTTCATTCATTTCAACTTTTTCTTCAACAACTTCTTTTACTGTTTTCGTTTCAGCGACTCTTACTTTTTTTTGAGGTTCCTTTGTTTCTAAATCTGGTAAAAGAGAAGAATAATAGATGATACTTTCAAGCTGATCATCCGGACGGGGAATTACATGTGCAGATACTAATTGACCTACGCGTTGAGCGGCAGCGGCACCGGCATCAACAGCCGATTTGACAGCGGCAACTTCACCAATGATTTTTACGGTAACTAAAGCAGCAGTAATTTTTTCTTTACTGACTAACTTTACATTTGCGGCTTTAACCATTGCATCGGCGGCTTCAATTGCACCGATTAAGCCCTTGGTTTCAATAAGACCTAACGCTAATTGCATCTATTATTTTGCTGCGCGTTTTGGCAGAATCAATTCAACATCGGTATGAGGACGTGGAATGACATGAACTGAAACCAATTCACCGACTCTTTGGGCTGCTGCGGCACCGGCATCTGTTGCAGCTTTAACTGCTCCAACATCACCACGAACCATTACAGTTACATAACCGCCGCCAATTGTCTCTTTACCAATCAGTTCTACTTTTGCAGCTTTGACCATTGCATCGGCAGCTTCTATGGCTCCGACTAATCCTTTAGTTTCAATCATTCCAAGTGCGTCTAGTGTCATGAATTTGCTCCCATTTAAGTTTTATCACTAATTCAAAATAATTTATATCGTCAAAAATGTCAATTTTTATCGGCATTTATTGACTAAGTTTTTCATTTTTTTGTACTGTTAAGATAATCTTCCAGCATAACCGCCGCAGCGTTTTTGTCCAATAATGATTTATCACGTCTCTTCTTTTTTGAACTAACCGATTGAATTATACGGTCGCGGGCAATAGTTGACGAATATCTTTCATCCACTAATTCGATTGGAAGTGTTATTCTTTTTTCTAATTCCTCTTTAAACTTAAGAACTGCTTTTGAACTTGTTGATTCACTGCCGCTTTCTTTTAACGGATAACCTAAAATAATCTTTACGACTTTATATTCTGAGATTACTTTCGAAAGTTCATTCCAAAATTTATTATCATTTGGAACAGTGACTAAAGGATAACCGAACATATTCAACGGATCTGTTATTGCAAATCCAATTCTCTTCTCGCCAAAATCTATTGCAAGTATACGTTGTTCGTCCAAAAAGTTTTCCGTTAAATTATTTATTGATTATCCGCATCAAACCGTTCGACAGAATAGATTCCCCGGTTCTTCTTCAAACGCTCTATTAATTTATTTAAATGGTCTAGGTCTTTAACAAATACTGTAATTGTGCCCTTGAAAAGAGAATCGCCGGTTGTAATGTTCACCGATTTAATATTTGTATTCTGATAAGTTGTAATACTATTCGAAATGTCTTTAAGAATTCCGGGAACATCGTCTCCGCGGATTGAAAGTCCGGCAACAAAAAAAGCACCGTTCGCTTTAGGCCAAGTAACCGGAACCAAACGGTCAGGGTTTGTCTTAACCAGATTAATCAAATTCTTACAATCTTTCCGGTGAATTTTTATTCCTTCTCCGATGGTTATGTAACCAATTACCGGATCACCCGGAACGGGATTGCAACATTTGGCATAAGAGTACGCAAACCCTTTATGATCTCCTTCAACAACAACATCTCCGGCGTTTCCGCGGGCAATATCAATAAATTTTTCAAACTGAACTTCCGGAACTGCTCTCTCTTCGGTTTCAGTTGTAGGATTTAATATTTCATCTAAATTTATTTTATCCTGGGCAATAGCTTTATAGAATTGGCGGTTGTTTTCGAACTTAAGTTTGCGGACAAGTTTTAATAAATCATCCGGTGTGAAAGAGAGTTTCAGCTTTTTAATTTTATGATTCCAAATCTCTTTGCCGGCATCAAGGACTTGTTCTTCTTCCTTGTTTAAATATTTTCTAATATTATTTTTTGCTTTATGTGTCTGAACAAACTGCAGCCAGCTTTTATTAGGATGCTGGTTTTTAGAAGTAATGATTTCCACTTGATCACCGCTGTGAATGACAGTATCGAGCGGAACGATTTTACCATTAACTTTAGCGCCAATACATTTGTAACCGACATTACTGTGAATTTCAAAAGCAAAATCTACCGGCGTTGAGTTCAGCGGAAGCCGCCGCAAATCTCCCTTTGGAGTGAATATGTAAATTTCATCTTGATATAAATTGAGTTTAAAACTGGCAAGGATCTCTTTTGTAGCTTCGTCTTTAGATGAATGGTCAAATACATCGCGTATCCAGTTTACCCACTCTTCAAGATCTTTATCGTTAGCCACAGTATTTTCTTTGTATCTCCAATGTGCGGCTACACCTTTCTCGGCAATCTCATGCATCTTTCTAGTGCGTATCTGTACTTCTATCAGTTTACCATCAGGACCAATTACTGTTGTGTGAATTGATTGATAATTATTTTTTTTGGGAATTGAGATAAAATCTTTGAAGCGGTCAGGGATTGGTTTATAAAGCTGGTTAATAATTCCAAGTACATAATAACATTCATTTGCATCGTTGCTCTCAAGAATAATTCGTATGGCAAGCAAATCATAAATATCTTCGAAAGGTCTGTTCTGAATTATCATTTTACGATAGACACTGTAAAGATGTTTTGGTCTGCCGCCGATTTCATATTTCATGTGGTGTTCATTCAATTTCTCAACAATCGGTTTAGAGAATCTGTTTATAAAAATTTCTCTTTCTTTACGCGTACTTTTAATTTTTTTAGCTATATCTTCATACGCTTCTTTGTTGAGATACTTAAATGCAAGGTCTTCCAGTTCCCACTTCAAAATTCCTAATCCAAAACGGTGTGCGAACGGCGCGTAAATTTCTAAAGTTTCTTTTGCAATTCTTCTCTGCTTCTGCGGATGGACAAATTCAAGTGTGCGCATATTGTGAAGCCGATCCGCAAATTTTACAAGTATGACGCGCACATCTTTAACCATTGAGAGAAGCAACTTGCGGTAATTCTCAGCTTGAGTGATTTCCTGTCCTTTGAAAACTCCGCCGATCTTTGTAACGCCGTCAACAATTTCAGAAACTTCTTTACTGAATTCTTTAGTAATAAAATCAAGTCCAATATCGCTGTCTTCCACAACATCGTGCAGAAGTGCGCTTATAACAGAGATATCATCGAGCGGAATTTCCCGTGCTACAATCATTGCAACTTCGTACGGATGATTAAAATACGGTTCGCCGGATGCACGAAAATCATTTTTGTGCGACTCATAGCTCAGCTGAAACGCCTTTTTGATTAGCGCTTCATTAACGGCTGGAAGATTTGTTCTGCAAATTTTAAGCAAATCTTCCAACATCCGTTGGTGCTTTATGCTAATTGTCATTTCCATAATTTTTACTTCAGCAACATTTATTTTCTTTTTGAATCGGCGGACATTTTACAGTACCATAAGAACAAAAAACGCAGCAATCGCCTTCAAGCGGTGTAAGAATTTTGCCGCAACCAGAGCATAGATAAAAATGCTCGCATGCATTCTCCGGCATGATCTCATTTTTTTCAAATCCGCAATTAGGACATTTAATTTTCGATTCAAGTATAACGTTCATTCTAATAAACAATCCTTTATACTAGAGTGTTCCAAAGGTTCTGTCACCCGCGTCACCAAGTCCCGGTAAAATATACCCGACAGAATTTAATTGTCTATCAAGAGCAGCAGTATAAATTGATATTTCCGGATGATGTTCGTTCATCTTTTTAATTCCTTCAGGTGCGGCAATTAAACAAGCAAGAATACATTTTCCAACACCTTTTTGTTTCAATGAGTTGAAAGATGCAACTGCGCTTCCGCCCGTTGCAAGCATTGGATCAAGGACAATTGTTACCGATTCATCAAGATTTTTTGGAGTCTTGTAATAATAATCAACCGGCTGTAAAGTTTTTTCGTCTCGCTGAAGACCGATATGCCCGACTTTAGCATCCGGAATCATCGCAAGAAAAGAACTGACCATACTAAGTCCGGCTCGTAATACGGGAATAAGTACAATTTGTTTTTTGAATTTGAATCCTTTTGTTTTTTCGAGCGGGGTTTCAACCTCAAATTCCGTTAACTCAAATGATTTGCTGATTTCAATTGCGATTGAATGAGATACCCGGTCCATCGCCAAACGGAATTCATTTTGATTAGTGTTCTTATCCCGGAGAATTGTTACATCTCTTTTTACAAGAGGATTCTCTACCAGAAAAAAATTCTTCATTTAATTTCCCTTTCAATTTTTCTACCCAGAACCGATAGTATATTTATAAAAGGCGATAGCGGCGGAGTGTAGTTGAAATTAACATTCGCAAGTTCCGTTGCTTTTATTTTACTATGAATAAACGCCGAGATCAAATCACCATAACCGATAGTTTCAGTTCCGCCTAAAAAATTTGCGCCAATTATTAGTTTTGTATTCTTATCAATGATTATTTTACCAAATACTTGTTCCGATTGCGGCATCACTTTAACAAGATTTGGAATTATTGTATGAACGGAAGAGAAATGGAAACCATATTTTTTTGCTTCAGCCGAATTCAAACCAACAGAAACGAGCGACTTTCCGAAAAATTTTACTGCAATATTTTTTATTACCGGTTGGAATGTTCCGTGGCCGCCAGCAGCATTTTCTCCTGCCGTGTGCCCGGATTGTTGCGCGATAGTCGCTAATGGAAAATAATCCGGTTTGTTTACAATCTTATTTACAACTTCAATACAGTCACCTGCAGCAAAAATGTTTGGATCAGATGTCCGAAGTTTCTGATCAACTTTAATACCGCCGAAGTTTCCAATACTTAATTTTGATGAAAGAGCCAGATTATTATTCGGCTCAAATCCAACTGCCTGAAGCACCAAATCAAATTCTAAAACTCTTCCTTCCAGTTTAATGCTGAGAAATTTCTGCTCATCATGATTATACTTTACATCTTTTGTGCCGCCAAAGAATTCTATTCCGGTTTGTTTAAGCAGATCAGAAATTAAATAGCGTGTTTCATCATCTACGCCTGGCATTGGTAATTTTTCTTTTTCCAGGATAGTAATAGAATAGCCAAGCTTTTTGAAAACGTCTGCAACTTCCAGACTAATATAGCCGGCGCCAATTATTAGAATATCCCGTACTTTATTTTTGCCTAAATATGATTGTATTGATATTAAATCAGCAACGGATTTAAGTGTGAAAACATTAGAAAGATTTTTGGGAATTAATGGAATTGATTTAGCATTAGAACCGGTGCAAAGAATTAATTTATCATATTCTTGCTCAAACTTGTGCCCTGTTTTTATATTCCTAACTGTAACGATTTTTTTAGACCGTTCAATCTTCTCCACAAAATGAGAAGTTAGAACTTTAACTCCTTTCTCTTTTTCAAATGATTCCGGATTAAAAAAAACAATATCTTCATACTTTTTAATCTCTCCGGAAAGTAGATAAGGAAGTTCGCAAGTTCCGGTTGAAATGAATTCGCCCGTTTCAATCATAAGCACATTTGCATTTGGATCTGTGCGCTTTGCTTTAGCAGCAGCTGCCGGTCCGGCTGCGTTTCCGCCGATGACAATTATATTTTTCCGTGAGTTTAACGGGTACATTTATCTTCTACCATTTTTACATGGATAAATATAATTAATTTAGAATTCACTCACCCTTTATCTCTCCCATTTTTGACTACGCGGAGAGAATCTCAAGAAAGTTAAAATAATCCGTGATTCTTCGGGTCCTTGTGTCTTAGTGGCAAAATATGATTCATAGATACTTTGCCACAAAGTTTCAAAGTACACAAAGGGCTTTTAGACAACCTCAAGGATAAGGTCTGTGAATAAGGAAACAATTGATTACAAATTTCTTTTGGGCTAATTTGAATTCAAGATATTGGCAATCATACCTATGAGTAATATCAAAGCAGAAAGAAATTCATATATAAAAATCTTTTCTCTTTCATTCTTAATTCTTCTTACCGAATGTTCAAGTGGGGAATTCTTTCATATCTCACCGGTTCGCCCAGTTGATCAATTGCTCGCTGAAGCATTGCAATCAACACCTCCAGCCGAAACTGGAACATTTAGAAAAGCAGAACTAACAGAGATCGTCAAACTAGATTCAACGATCCATCTTGATATACGCTATGCCACCAAAAATAATTTTTTGAGTACACCGTTGTATAGTCAAGCACGTGCATTCTTACAACTCCCGGCAGCAGAAGCTTTGCTGCGTGTTTGCCAATCGTTGAAAACAAAAGGATACGGACTTTTAATTCACGACGCATACCGCCCTTGGTACATTACAAAAATATTTTGGGATGCTACGCCTCCTGATCTGCATAATTTTGTTGCTAATCCTTCAAAGGGTTCCAAACATAACCGCGGATGCGCAGTTGATCTTACACTATATGATTTGAAAACCGGCAATCCGGTTATAATGCCAAGTCTGTACGATGAAATGTCGGAACGCGCTTATGCGGATTATAAAGGAGGCACCGAAGTAGAACTGAATCTGCGTGATCTATTACGTTCAGAAATGGAAAAAGAAGGATTCACTGTGTATGAATTCGAATGGTGGCATTTCGATTATAAAGATTGGCCGCATTATACAATTCAAAATATCCGGTTTGAAAACATCCACTAATCTTTTACATATGATTTGAAGCTATCTGGAATGGCAAAAGGAAAGAAGTATAGTAGAAATGTAGAATCACACTATAAGCTTATAGCTAACCGCTGACTGCTAACAACTACCCTTACGTGTTCGATTTGAATTCTTTATATATCTCAACAGCTTTGTGATAAAATACTGTTATAAAAAGCAGCATCGTTCCAATAATTATCCAGCCATTCATATATGATCTCCGTAAATATTTACTCTATTATCGAAGTATATACCTCCAAATTAAGTGCCATTATTTTTAAGTTGTTCTGCTTTCAATTAGGCGTTTATTTATACTATTCTAAAATTTTACGGAAGTATTATTTACCGATGTGAGAAAAAAAATTTGGGGGTACGCATATTATTCGTAATAATAATAATCTTGTAGAAGTTCCGCAAATTATATTTAGTTACTAATCTTATCCGGTATTGTAAAGTAGAAAGTGGAACCTTTCCCCTCGTGACTTTCAGACCAAATTTTACCTCCGTGAATTTCGACCAGTTCTTTGCAAAGCAGCAAACCTAATCCGCTTCCACTCTCACGATTTGTACCCGGAGTTGAATGATTTGACCCTTTTTTGAAAATCATTTTCTGTTGTGCTAGAGTCATTCCAATACCGTCATCCTCAACACTGACCAGAACATGATTATTTTCTTTTTTACTCATTATTTTTATTGTGCCTTCCAGCGGTGTAAATTTAATAGCGTTTGAAACAATATTTTGAATTATTGAAAGGACCATATTCATGTCAGCGTATACAGTGAGAGTTTTATCAATTTCATTTATCAACATGATTTTTTTTACCTCGGCACTTAGCCGCAAATTATAAAATGCACATTCAGCACGCTCTCTTAATAAAAATGACTCGGGATTAAAGTTCATACTTCCGGTCTGCACTTTAGTCCATTCTAGAAGATTATCTAGTAATGCTAAGACACCTCGACCCACACTATTGAGTTTTCCAGCATAATCTTTTATTTGTTCGGGTTTTAGAATCTCATAGTCCGAATGCAATATTTCAGCTAGAGTGAGAATAGGCTGGAAAGGACTTCTTAAATCGTGGGCTATAATGGAATAGAGCATATTCCTGCTCTTATTCAATTGATTTAATTCTTCCGACTTAGCAAATAATTCATTCTCAGCCATTCGTCTTAATTTCAATTCATTTCTTATTCTTATCATCAAAGTTGTCATGAATAGAATTATAAAAATGACTAGGATTACGATAATGAGATAACTTTTATCTTTTAGTGATTTTAACTCCTCCGACCTTTTGTAGAAGATTCTTTCTTCTTTGCCATTCATTTCGTTAATGAGATTTGTGATCTTATCCGATAAGGTTATTCCTTCCTTATTCGCAGATATATTTTTGTAATTGCTACTTATTTGATTTGATTTTTGTGTTTTCAAGTTTTTTTGGAGAACAACCTTAGCGTAAATATATTGTTGCAGTGTGTCTATATTTTTTTTATTTATTTCGTTATGAGCGATAAATATTTTTAAGGGATCTGTTTGGGACAAAAGAATAATGTTTAAGCTGTCTATAGTTTTTCCCGCGCGATAGGAATTACCCGACATATAATTTCTCTCTGCCATGTCCAATTGTAGAACAATGGCATGAATCTCATTAAGTTGTTTCTCAACATAAAACGATTGTTTGACCCATTCAGCATTCTCCATAAATTCATTTTTATTTTGAATAGCCAGTAATCCGGTTAAGAATAGAATTAAGATCGTAATCAGAAAGAAAAGGTTCACTCTATTCTCAATAGAAAAATTTTTACCATTCATCTGCCATTGCCCTCCGGTGCAGTCTGCATATTTGCTTGAATTATATAATTTCTATTGATCAGGCCGATGGGATTAATTTTCGGAGAACCTTTTATTAATATATCTTTTTATGATAAAAAAAAGGAACTCTCGTCGCTAGTTAATGGTTCCGGATAGAACATTTTTATCCGGCTAATCGGTATAGCAACCCATAATCTGATCTTTCACATTTACAAATAGTCGTTTTCAGTTTCTTAACTACTATTCGCAATAAAAACGGTTTTGTAAATTCGGCTGGCTTAAAATTAAAAGTAGGTTTAAAAAATTAAAAATGGTTAACCTGGATTTTTAATAAATATTATTCTGAATCTCGTACCTTCATTTTTTTTGCTCTCTACTTCAATCACAGCATTGTTCAACTCACAATGTTTTTTTACAATAGCCAATCCCAATCCGGTCCCTTCGAATAATCTTGAATAGCTGTTATCTTCCTGTGAGAATACAGCAAAAAGATAAGGAATATATTCTTCATTGATTCCAATTCCTGTATCGGCAACCTCAATAGTGATCTGGTTGTTTTCGTTAAGATACAATAGTGTTTCAATTTTTCCGTTAAACGTATACTTAAGCGCGTTATCTATCAGTTGATTAAAAATCTGTTTCAGACCATATTTATCTGCTACAATTTTAGTATTTGATAATTTATTAGTAAGCGTGAACTCAATATTTTTCCTTTCAGCTTTTTCGCGGTAATTTTTATAGAGACTCTTAAATACATCATCCATTAAATCAAATTCGGCGACCTCTTTTTCATAAGTCCCGGTTTGCAATTGAGACATTTCAAGTATTAGATCAATTGTACGTTGTATTCTTTCTCCCTCTTCTTCTATTATTCTTATGCTATGATTTGTATCGCTTGATTCTATAAAATCGGATTCGTGTTTGAGCAAAGAGACCATATTGAGTATTACATTTAATGGTGTCCGAATTTCGTGAGACATGGTTGCAAGAAATTCTGCTTTCAGTTCTTCTATTTTTCTCCTTTTAATTGAAGCAGACATATAAGCATATTCGGCGTTTCTCTGATCGGTTAAATTGTGCACTATTACATTATAATAAGGTTCTAACCCTTCATTAGTAATAACAACATTTGCCGTTTCCTTAAGGTAGGCAATGCTCCAATCCTTCTTGATCCATGCGGATTCAAAATCTTTTACTTTCCCATTTGCCTTTAATAATTTTTTAAATTCCTCACGTTTTTCGTGGTTGAGAACACAATACTCTTCAAAATTGCGGTCGGTAAATGACTCAGTTGAATCGTATCCAAGCATATCTAAAAATATTTTATTCGCACTCTTTAGACTGCCGTTATAATAGACTTCATAATATCCGATCGAAGCATTTTGATAAATTTCTTGAGCTAATTTATCTTTGTGGAGTAAGAAAAGATTCGGATTCATTTTTTCCGATATATCTTTAATACAAACATATCTTCCAATGAATTTATCTTCCTCATCATAAACATTCTGACAAAAATGAGAAACCCATTTCATTTCACCCGTTTTTCTTATAATTCTAAATTCACCCGAGCAGAAGTTTATTCCCTGGGCTACCTTTTCTTCCTCGGCGACTAGTATTTCTAAATCTTTGGGGTGGATTATTTTTTTTAGGAAATTTTGACTGTCTCCAAATTCTTCGGCATCATGACCGCTGATCAGTTTGCATGCGGGAGACATAAAGCTAATTTTTGCCTCCGGGTTTATCCAACAAATCCAATCCTCGGAAAATTCTGCAATCAATTTAAAAAATTGTTCTCTGCATGATGAACAATTTAACTTAGGATCATCCTCGTTTATTGAGTTTACATAATTTATTGAGTGACGGAAACTGTGTGTATAGTCTTCAAATACACGCTGTGTGCTTTCTTCTTGCATAAATGATTCTCCTAGCCCTATCGGTATCATTTTGTAATTAGAAATCGAAAAAGAAGTGGAATTGAAAATTTTTAAAATTCCTCACAGCCATAAGGATATTTTCAATTCCACTAAGAGGGTGTGTGCAAAAGTAATTTTCAGGGTTCATTTTGGTAAGGGATATGAGACGAGCGATTAAATAATACGACAAATGATATTTGGACAGTTTATTTAAATATCTTTTTTATTTTATGACTATACCGTTGGCTTACTTCGAGTTTTTTACTGATGCTTTTCATAAAGATTGAAAATCTATTGCTGCTCAAAGGTTCTATTTTTTCAATAAAATTGAGGTTTATCAACGTTTGCCTATGTATTCTAAGAAATTGATCTGCGGGTAATGTCTTCACCCAGTAGATCATTGGCTTCCGCATTAAAAACTTTTTATTCTCTGTTAAATAGATTCGTGTATAATCTTTAAGACTTTTTATGAAGAGAATATCTTTAACAAAATAAAAACCGGGATTTTTTCTATCATTAATAAAAATATGGTCATCATATTTCAATTCAGTTTGAATACGATCAATTCCCTTATTACCCTTTTGAGCAGTAATTATATTTTTCCTATTATTATTCGATGAGCTATTTAAACTCACCAATATTTTTGATCTTTTCCTTAATTGCGTATTAATGGCTTTGAGCAGTTCATCGTTAGTAAATGGTTTGGTTATATAATCATCAGCACCAATTATCATCCCTTTTCGTAAGTCATCTCTTTGTGTCTTCGCAGTAAGATAAATGAATATGGGCATCATTTTCCCTTCTAATTTTTTTAACTCAGAGAGGAGTTTGTAACCGCTAATATCCGGGAGCATAATATCACAAAGAATTATATCGGGCTTTTCTTCAATGATCATTTTTAATCCTCTGTCGCCGTTATGAGCGCAAATGGTGTTATAACCAAGTTCTTTTAGAAGAAGAAAAAGATTATCTGCCAAATCAACGTTATCCTCTATGATCAGAACTTTATACATATTTGCTTCTAATCTCTTATTCTTAATTTAAATTCAGTACCTTCATTTAATTTGCTTGCACATTCAATTCGACCCCCATGCATTTTTGTTAAATTTTTTACAATTGTTAGTCCAAGACCTACGCCTGGAATATTCCCGCTGTTTCTTCCACGGAAAAAGGGTTGAAATAGTTTTTTAAGATCGTTTTTATTAATGCCAATTCCTTCGTCACGCACTGAAAATTCAATCCATCCTTTATTCCGGTTTACATCAATTTTAATTTGTCCGCCCTGCGGAGAAAATTTAACTGCGTTATTTATCAGGTTTAATAGAATTTGTTTAATAATAAATCCGTCGCATCTAATTGCCTTTAATCCCGGTTCAATGCTTACTCCTATTAGATGAGAATCGCTTATATTCACTACGACTTCTTCAAGTAATTCGTTTATTAATTTTCTTAAATCAATTTTTTTAAAATTTGGCTTCTCTTTTAGAGAATTATATTTATATAAAGCTGTAATTTTTTCTAAAGTATCAGTCAAAAAAATAATTGACCGTTTTATCTTTTCAATTATTTCCTGCTGCCTAGCCGTGTTTCCCTTTTTAATATAAAACTCTAGTAATTCTACAGAACTTTGAAGTGTTGAAAGTGGTGTACGAAATTGATGCGACGTAGAAGAGATGAACTCTGACTGTAATTTTTTAATTCCTTTACTACTCAAATTATTTTTTTTATCTATTATTATTTTCTTATTATTCACAAAAGACATTTTATTTATTCTTTCGGTTGTTATTAATTTTTCTAATAAGTCATTTCTCCTTAGGTTGCTAATGAAACAAAGCAACGCAGACATTCATTCCGGATTAACAGTTAAAGTATAATATCTGAATATTTGAGATCAGTAGGGAAATTGAAGGTCGCAAGTTTTAGAGTATTAATATATACCTTCCCAAGAGGCAGTTATAAATTAAAGTTTAGATTGAATAACAACAAGCTAAAAAAGAATGGATTTTATTAAATTATAGAACCGTTTGCCGTGGCATTATTAAAATTGAGCTGAAAAATCAATTGTCGTTATAGCGGGAATTAGCCATTTACATTTTGTCAGGGGCGCCAACTCCAAGAATGGATAATCCATTCCTAAGAACAGTCTGAACAGCAATGCAAAGCGCAATACGAGCTTCGGCTAAATTCCTTTCGCTACCGATTATTCTGCATTCGGTGTAAAACCGATGAAACAGCGCCGCAAGTTCTTCAAGGTAAATTGTAATCCGGTGAGTTTCATAATTCTCGGCGCTATAAAGAACATCTTCGGGAAACTCAAAAAGTTTTTTGAGAAGATTCTGTTCTTCTTTAGTTGAAAGAAAATTCAAATTATCCAATGAAGAATTTAATCCTTCTTCAGCAGTCATTCTTAATATTGAGGAGATTCTTGCATGTGCATATTGCAGATAGAAAACGGGATTTTCATCAGATTGTTTCTTCGCAAGATCGAGATCAAAATTCAAATGGCTGGTGATACTTCTCATATTAAAGAAGTAACGAACAACGTCGCTTCCCACTTCATCAATTAGTTCGTCAAGTGTAATGTAATTAGCTTTACGCGTGGACATCTTAACAACTTCACCTTTTTCCATAATCGTAACAAACTGATGAATCAGAACTTTCACTTTGTCTGAATCATAGCCTAAAGCACGCAAACCCGCAAGAACATCCGGATAAGTAGCATTATGGTCCGAACCGAAAAGATCAATCATAAGGTCATAACCGCGCTCATATTTAGTAATATGATAAGCAATATCAGGCAAACGGTAGGTAGGTTCACCGGTGGATTTCACAATTACTTTATCATTCTCGTTACCGAGTTCGGATAACTTTAACCAAACAGCTCCCTCACTTTCATAAGAAAGATTTTTCTTTTTGAAATCGGCTAAAAGTGAACTGATCTTTCCTTCTTCATATAAAACATGTTCGTTGTAAAAATTCTTCATGCGGATCTGAATCCGCCCAAGCGTTTTAATGATATCACCGAATATTTCTTTCTCTGCCGCTTGCTTAAAAATTCCTTCTGCGTTTTCATTAATATATTTTTCGCCGTTCTCATTTTTCAGTTTTGCAGCAATCTCTTTAATGTATTCGCCTTGGTAGTAATCGTCGGGAAATTCAATTTTCTGACCGAGTAATTCCAGATAACGCAAGCGGACGGAATCACCAAGTACACGCATTTGTCTTCCGGCATTGTTGAAATAATATTCACGGTCAACAGTATAACCGACCCACTCAAGCATATTTGCCACAGTATCACCAACAACTGCGTTCCGACCATGCCCTACGGTAAGCGGTCCGGTTGGATTTGCCGAGACAAATTCAACCATAGCTTTTTTACCGGAATATTTTTTTGATTTTCCAAAATCTTCTTTATGCTGAAATATTTCTTTAACGATTTGTGTGTTAAATGACTGAGTAAAATAAAAATTAATAAAGCCCGGTCCGGCTATTTCAACTTTTTCAATTACGTTCTTATCAAAGTCGAGAGAATTGATAATTTCTTTGGCAATCTCTTGCGGTTTCTGTTTCAGTTTCTTTGCAAGAATCATAGCCGCATTAGTAGCATAATCGCCATGCCCTTTTTGACTTGGGACTGTAAATACAAGATCAACTTCTTTTAAGTAAGGAAGTTTCGCTTCAGTTTTTTTGAAAAGATCTATTAAGTAATTTTTCAATTATACTCCGGAATTAATAAAGACTACTCTTCATTTTTGATTTTAATAACTGGAGCATCGCCCCAAAGCTTCTCTAAATTGTAATAGCTTCTTGCATCTGCTTTGAAAACATGAACTATGACGTCAAAGTAATCCAGAATAACCCAATTTAGAGTCTCAAATCCCTCCTTGTGAAAACATCTGATTCCTTTATTGTGAAGCTGTTCATCAACCTCATCGGCAATAGCTTTTACCTGTCTGTCAGCATCGGCAGAACAAACAATAAAGCAATCTGCAATTCCGGAAAGTTTTCGAAGATCAAGGATGTTTATATCGAAACCTTTTTTTGATTTGATGATTTCTGCAATCATCTTTGAAAATTTTAATGGATCCAATTACGCCTCTTTTCCTTAACTAATTGATTGAACTTGTTTCTGAATCTAAAAAATCAACCACCTCAATAGCCATATTCAAAATTTGAGTGTATTACTATTTGAACGGAGCTAAATTAAAATAATCTTTACCAATTATGATCGAAACATCTAAAAAGTAATCTTTGCTTAGCTGCTGAATTACATTTTCATTTTTAATACCGAGAGATTTTGCGACTTTGAAAGCGTTTGCCATATTACCTGATCTATCAATTACAAGACTCTCGTTAAGATCATCCGCTATATAATTACCTGCTTTAACAACATCAAAATTATTATTGCGGAGAAAATCCGTGAAACGGTCGGCAACTCCGCTTACTCCGCTTCCATTTAAAACTTCAACTTGGATAATATCGGAAGCAACTTGTTCTGTTAATTGATCGTCTTTTGCGTGCCGGTTGCCTGCAAGCTTAATATAAATCGAATAACTCATATAAATAATTATCGCAGCTAAGAGAAAAATTGAGACATTAAGAATCAAGTTAAGAGTGGAATATTTTAGACCGCCCGGTCTAGAAGATTTTTTTTTGACGTTGATATTTTCCAATTGTGTGTTGCGCTCTAAATTTTATTAACCCGTGCGCAATTTAATAAAAAACTATCTCTCTTTCTCAGAAGCCCCAATTGTTTAAGTAGCTATCTCTGTAAAAAGGCGAATAGCCGCCATAACCGTAAGGAGAATAATAGCCGCCTGGCACATTTCTATATTGAATAATTACGTTCATATTATCGGTAGGTTTGTAAGTTAATTGGGCGCGGCTGATATAAACGCCGTTAATCTGTTTTGAAAATTCAGGTCCGTATGAATTGTATGGCGTATTAACAAGACTGATATCGGTTTCTAAATTAAGTTTGTCGCTGAATTTATAAGCCATGCTGTTAGTATAAACACCAAGAGCCATATTACCATTGCCGCCGAATGATGAGAATGAAAGACCAAATGAATGATGCATGCTAAAATTATCGGAATTGATAAAACCGAGTAATGAACCAACCGAATTATCTTTTATCATTCCGCTTCTGACATCCGGTTTTGCTTCGTCGCGGAATTGTGCGTTGGAAGCCGTAACAGCAAAAACAAAAAGTATTAGAAGAAGCCTTTTCATTTCTTTTCCCTTTCGATTTCTAACTTTGAACAGCCGCAAAGTTCAATTTGTTTCTATAATTCTTTTCTTTCTTACGGTCAATTTTATCGTATCCAGGCATCATAATCAAGTCAATTATTCGATTGATAGCCATTTCAATTCGGAAAAACCATTCCTTCTATTTTCTATGTATTGACCCTTACAATCATTTCGATTTCAACAGGGGAATTCATCGGCAATTCAGCAACACCAACCGCACTCCTTGAATGCTTTCCTGCATCCCCAAAAACTTGTACAAGAAAATCGGAGGCACCGTTCGCAATCTTTGGCTGGGATGTATAACCTACTGCAGAACTGACAAAAACGGTAACCTTAACTATTTGTTCAATTTTATTCAGATCGCCGATCAAGGATTTTACGGCACTTAAACAGTTGATGGCAGACATTCTTGCACATTCAATTCCCTTTTCCTCCGTAACTTCATACCCAATCTTTCCTTCAGCTAATAATTTTCCATTCACAAATGGAAGTTGTCCTGATGTAAAAATTAAGTTGCCGCTTTTTTGTGCCGGGATATAACTAGCCAGCGGTTTTGGCGGTGTTGCTATTTCAAATCCGGTCAGTTCTTTGATTTTATTCTCAATCATTTTTACCTCTATAATTTTCCGTATAAATATATTAAAAAAAATATTGATAAAATCTTTCTTAAATATTTCATGATTCAATTTCGGCTCTTTATCTTTGCACACAAAATCGGAGAAAGAAATGACCGGCGAAAAGTTCGAGAAACTTTGGCAGATTATGAAGCGCTTACGAGAAGAGTGCCCATGGGATAAAGAACAGACTCACGATTCAATCAAAGCGGCTTTGCTTGAAGAAACGTACGAAACCATAGAAGCAATTGATCTGAAAGATTATGATGAGTTGAAATCGGAACTTGGCGATCTGCTTCTGCACATCGTTTTTCATTCCGCAATTGGAGAAGAGAATAAAACTTTTTCAATTGATGATGTGATAGATTCTATTAGTGAAAAAATGATTCGCCGGCACCCTCACGTTTTTGGTGATACAAAAGTGACCGGGACTAAAGATATTCTAAGAAATTGGGAAGAGATAAAACTTACAGAAGGACGGGATTCTCTTCTTGAAGGAGTTCCTAAAAATCTTCCCGGTCTTGCACGTGCTTTTCGTTTGCAAGAGAAAGCTTCTAAAGTCGGATTCGATTGGGAGAAAAAAGAAGACGTATGGAAAAAAGTGATAGAAGAAATTGAAGAGATGCATGAGATGGAAAGATTGGGAGATAAAGTGGAACTTGAGAAAGAGATGGGCGATGTCTTCTTCGCATTAACTAACTACGCCAGATTCCTCGGCATTCATCCAGAAAATGCACTCCGTCTTACAAATGAAAAATTCATTACACGGTTTAATTACATTGAACAAAAGATCAAAGAGGGCGGTAAATCATTAACCGAGTCTAATCTTGAAGAGATGGACAAGTACTGGGAAGAGAGTAAAAGACATTTATGATTTACGATTTACAAATTACGATTTGAGAACATTGTTTTGGATTTCGTGCTTTGAATTTCGGATTTGCTTTTTAGAGTTATTCCTTCTTTTTACCGTTATTGTTATAATGTTTTTCGTATGCATTGATTATATCTTTCACAAGTTTATGCCTAACCACATCGCCTTTATCAAAGTAAACAAATCCAACTCCATCAATTCCCTTCAAAATTTCTTTTACTTGGACTAATCCGCTTTGCGAAAAACTCGGTAGATCAATCTGTGTAATATCTCCAGTAACAATAGATTTTGAATTTGGTCCGAGACGGGTTAAAAACATTTTCATCTGCATTCCGGTTGCGTTCTGAGCTTCATCCAGAATAACGTAAGCGTTATTTAAAGTTCTACCGCGCATATAAGCCAGCGGAACAATTTCTACTACACCTTTTTCAAGATAATTTTTTAATTGCTCACCGGGAATCATCTCTTCCAAAGCATCGTAAAGAGGGCGAAGATACGGATCAATCTTTTCACGGAAATCGCCTGGAAGAAACCCAAGACTCTCACCGGCTTCTACTGCCGGACGGGCAAGAATAATTTTTTTCACTATCCCTTTTTTAAGCGCAGCAACAGCAAATGCAACTGCAAGATAAGTTTTTCCGGTTCCGGCAGGACCGATAGCGAAACATATATCATTCTCTTTAACACTTTTAATATAAGTGACTTGGTTCGGCGTTTTTGCTTTGATAACATCCTTCTTGGAATAAAGAATGATGCTGTCTAGTTCGTTGTCACTAATAATTTCTTTGCCTTGAAGAGTGAGATCTATAATTGTATAGACATCGTTTGTCTGCAGCTTGCCGGTAGTGTTTAGAACAAAGATCATCTCTTTGACAACTTTTTCAATTGCCGATACTTCTTCTTCAACACCCTGAACAAAAATATTATCTCCGCGCACTGTAACATTGGAAGTAAATCTCTCTTCAATCGGTTTAATATTGTTATCATTGATTCCCATGAACGAAAGAAGATCGACATTTTCCAATTTCAAAATTTTTTCAACTTGCGTATACGCCTCCTTTATAATACAAAAGCCCTCTTCATCAGATGAAAAGGGCTTTGTCTGTAAAATTATATACTTCTTGTTAACAACTAAAAATCCTTACTTAACTTTTTTAACAGCCGGTGCCGGTGTAGCAGCAGGTTTACTTTCTTCCTTTACCGCAGCCGGTGTTTGAGTTTGAGTTGGCGGAGCCGGTTTATAATTTCTTCTAATCTTATCATACTTAGATTTTTCTTCTTCGGTTAAGAATGGAATTTTGAAAATCTGTTTTGGGAAAATTAAATCCGGATTCTTTATTTGATCTCTGTTCGATTTATAAATTACAGGCCATGCAAAAGGATTTGCATAATGTTCTTTTTTCTTGGCAATGTTCCAGAGATTATCATTTTTTACTACTGTATAATTTATCTCTTTTGGCGCTTCAACCCAAGCATCAAGTTTTCTTTGAAGCTGATTATGAACTTTATCAAAAAATTCAGGTAACGCACTGATTTTATTTTTCTTCATTGCATCCAATTCTGCCTGACGATCAGCTTTTGGCGCAACTTGACCATCAATCTTTGAAGTAAGGTCTGCTAATTGTTTTCTGAAATTATCAACATCGGCTTTTTTAGCGCCTAACATTGCATAAAGTTCGTCAATGCATGAATCATAAGATTTCAGATCAGCATTCATCTTTTTGAGATTTGCAACTTCTGTTTTTAATGAATTTAATTCTGTTGTAAGAGCGACTTTTCTTTCCGTTAGTCGGTTAATTTCATTCTGCCATTCCTCTTTTGTCATTTCTTTATCTTGCGCAAAGAGATTGACAGAGAGAAGCATAACGAAAATGCCGGCTAAGAATAATTTGTAGACTTTCATTTAAACCTCCGTCATTTATAAACTTTTTAATTACATCCCGATCTTATCGAGATTCTTTTTTGTTTCAGCTTTTTCTTTTGCGCATTGATCAAGCTTTGCGTTCTTTTCTGCAATCTCTCTTTCAATTGCAGCTTTTTCTGCTTGTAAGGATCCTACTTCTTTTTCGAGCGCTTTAACTTCTGAACGAAGTGCCTCGAGTTCTGCCATCTGCTCTTCCGATACTCCGCTGCATCCGGTGAAACTAAGAATGCCGGCAAAGAGGACAACGACAAGCGCAGAATTGATGATTCTTTTCACCATTTGAGTTCTCCTTTAGTTTGATGAGTTAAATTTTCTATTAGAAATATAAGAATTTTCTCCTCCAAATGAAGTCGCTTATAAATATTTTCCTTTTTTATATAATACGTTTTTCAACCAAACTAGCGAATTTGTTCCCGGCAATGATAATATGGTCAAAAACTTGAATATCCATAATCTTTCCGGCTTCCACCATTTTACGGGTTAAAGTGATATCTTCATTGCTCGGCTCACTATTTCCGCTTGGATGATTATGAAGAAGAATTATGTTGGCTGAATTATTTTCAATAGCCACTTTGAAAACTTCGCGTGGATGAACAACGCTAGAATTTAGATTACCAACGGAAATCAATTCCATTTTAGTAATCTTGTTCGCCGAATTTAAGCATACCACATAAAATTCTTCCTTCACTTTATCGCGAAGCAAAGGAATGAATATCTCTGCAATATCACTCGGCGAAGTAATTTTCTTAATTGAAAAGAGTTTCTTTTGGGTATCTACTCTGCGGCTTATTTCAAAAGCAGCAATGAGTGTTGCGGCTTTATCTTTTCCAATACCAAGTTGTTTTTGTATTGATTCTGATGTTTGCGAGGTGAGATTGTTCAGACCGCCTACTTTCTGAATTAAATCTTGAGCAACCTGAATTACACTTTTCCCTTTTGTTCCTGTCCTTAAAAGAATAGCAACTAATTCTGTATCCGTTAAACTTTGTACACCACGCAATCTTAATTTTTCGCGCGGACGGTCATCAATTGGTAATTCCTTTACTTTCACAGCTATTTCCTTAGCTAATGATTGTAACTATTTATTCCCACTCAATTGTTGCCGGAGGTTTGGAACTTATATCGTAAACCACACGGTTAACACCGCGTACGGAACGGATAATTTTATTTGATACTAATTCCAGAAAATCATAATCGAAACGGTACCAATCTGCAGTCATTCCATCTGTTGAAGTAACAGCCCGGAGAGCAATTACGTTTTCATATGTCCGCATATCACCCATTACACCAACAGTTTGAATTGGAAGTAGAACCGCAAATGCCTGCCAAATTTTATCATAGATTTTTGCGTTGTCGAGTTCATTAATGAAAATATCATCGGCTTCACGTAAAATATCCAGCCGTTCTTTTGTAATTTCGCCTAGAACACGAACCGCAAGTCCCGGACCGGGAAATGGATGACGGCGGATAAAAATTTCCGGCAAATTGAGCTCACGTCCAATGGCCCTCACTTCATCTTTGAAAAGTTCTCTGAATGGTTCAATCAGTTTTAGATTCATCCGTTCCGGAAGTCCGCCGACGTTGTGATGAGTTTTAATTGTAACGGAAGCACCTTTAACAGAGACAGATTCTATAACATCCGGATATAGTGTGCCTTGCACAAGAAATTCTGCATCGGAAAATTTCTTTGCTTCTTTTTCAAAAACTTCGATAAAAGTGTTTCCAATGATTTTTCTTTTTACCTCCGGATCTGTTACTCCGACAAGACGTGTTAAAAAGAGATCAGACGCGTCAACATAATCAACACGAATTTTATAATTATCACTAAACATTTTTTTGATAAACGCGCTTTCGTCTTTACGCATCATTCCGTGATCAACGTGAATGCAAACTAATTGATCACCAATTGCCTGGTGGATTAAAACTGCCGCTACTGAAGAATCAACTCCTCCGCTTAAAGCGCATATAACTTTTTTATTAACTACTTTTCGTTTAACCTCTTCAACTGTTGAATTGATAAAATTTTGTGAAGTCCAATCCGCTTTGCAGCCGCATATATCAAAAACAAAATTTTCTAAAATTCTTCTACCAAATTTTGTATGAGATACTTCCGGATGGAACTGAATACCATATAATTTTTTGCCGGGATTTGAGATTGAACATAACGGCGAGTTTTCAGTCTTTCCCGTTACCGAAAACCCTTTCGGCAATTCGGTTACGTAATCGCCATGGCTCATCCAAATTACAGATCCGTCATCTACACCCATAAAAAGGAAATCATCTTCAAGAATTTCGAGATGGGCTTTGCCGTATTCACGGTCATCTGCCGGTTCAACTTTACCGCCAAGCTCTTTAGACATCAGTTGTAAACCATAACAGATGCCAAGAACAGGAATGCCGAGTTCAAAAATTTCTTTTGATACCGCCGGAGAACCTTCTTCATTCACGCTCATCGGACCGCCGCTTAAAATTATTCCCGCAGGTTTTTCTTTTTTGATTTGTTCAATCGGAAAACTGTGCGGATGAATTTCTGAATAGACTTTGCTTTCGCGGATCCGCCGGGCAATTAGTTGCGTGTACTGAGAACCAAAATCGAGTATTAAAATTTTTTGTTGATGAGTCATATTTTTTTTCGGAAGTGTTAAGAGAATCGTGGAAAAGAATTGTCCGCGATATTAATCGCGGACGGAAATAAAACTAAAAATTAGTGACCAAGTTGAGCTTTGTAATCTTCCGCGCTAAGTAAGTCGTTTAGCTGTGAAAGATCCGCAATTTCAACTTTAATAATCCAGCCGGATGAGTAAGGATCGGTATTAACAAGCTGCGGTTCATCATTTAGCTTTGTATTCAACTCTAAAACTTTTCCAGTTACAGGAGCGTACAAATCGCTGACTGTTTTAACCGCTTCAATAGTGCCAAAAGATTCGCCGCTGGTTATTTCAGCAATATCAGGTGCAATATCAACATAAACTATATCGCCTAATTCACCTTGAGCAAAATCTGTAATCCCAACTGTTCCAACTTTGCCTTCAACCTTTATCCATTCATGGTCTTTGGTATACTTAAGATTTTCCGGAATATTCATAATTACCTCTTTAGTTAATATTAATGTGTTTATCTATGAATGAAGTATCAAAATCGCCTTCAATAAATTTTTCATTCTCTAAAACTTTCATATGAAATGGGATTGTAGTTTTAACCCCTTCAATTTTGAATTCCTCTAACGCTCGTTTAGCACGGCGAATAGCATGTCTTCTGTCTGTTCCCCAAACAATCATCTTTGCAATTAGTGAATCGTAGTTTGGCGGAATAACATAATCGTTATAAACATGTGAATCAATTCTAACGCCAAAACCGCCGGGGAAATGCAAATATTCAATTCTTCCCGGTGAAGGTCTGAAATTGTGTTCTGGATCTTCTGCATTAATTCTGAACTCAATTGCGTGTCCGCGCGGATCTAGAGGTTTGTCTTCAATTGGATGACCGGCTGCAATTAATATTTGATTCTTCACAAGATCAAAATTACGAACCATCTCTGTAACCGGATGTTCAACTTGAATTCTTGTGTTCATTTCTATGAAATAAAAATTTTGATGTTTATCCACCAAGAATTCGATTGTGCCTGCGCCTTCATAATTAACGGAACGAACTCCAAGAAGTGCCGCCTCGCCCATTTTTTTTCTAACTTCATCAGTAATGAATGGCGACGGTGATTCTTCAATTAATTTTTGATGTCTGCGTTGAATTGAACAATCTCTTTCACCATACTGATAAAAATTACCGTGAGTATCGCATAAAACTTGTATCTCTATATGGCGCGGATTTTCAATATACTTTTCTAAATAAAGATCGGCATTGTTGAATGCTGCCCCGGCTTCATTGCCTGCGGTTTGAAAAGCTTTTTCAATTTCGCTTTCTTCCCAGACAATTCTCATTCCTTTACCGCCGCCGCCGGCAGATGCTTTCATCATAACAGGATAACCAATTTCTGCGGCAATTTTCTTTGCTTCTTCAACATCGTGAACTACACCTGCGCTTCCGGGAACTACCGGAACACCAACTTTTTTCATCGTCTCTTTTGCAAATGCTTTATCACCCATCTTGCGAATTGAGTCCGGAGATGGACCAATAAATTTAATATTTGATTCGGCACATATTTCACTAAAATCAGCATTCTCAGCAAGGAATCCATAACCGGGATGTATTGCATCTGCACCGGTTATTTGCGCGGCAGAAAGTATGCTGCTGACTTTTAAATAGCTTTGATTACTTGGTGCGGGACCGATGCAAACAGCTTCGTCTGCAAAAACTACATGAAGAGAGTCGCGATCAATTTCACTGTAAACTGCAACAGTTGGAATACCCAATTCTTTGCAAGTTCTAATTATTCTTAATGCTATCTCACCGCGGTTAGCGATTAAAATTTTCTTAAACAAAATTTCCTCTTAAAAGTTTGATAACACTAGACAGTCTCAATCAAAAATAGAGGTTGGTTATATTCAACCGGTGTGGCGTTTTCGACAAGAATTTTTACAATTTTTCCGCTAACGTCACATTCAATTTCATTCATAAGTTTCATTGCTTCAACAATGCAAAGAACAGAGCCGGCAGAGACAACATCGCCGACTTGAATATACGGATCGGCATCCGGTGCCGGTGCGCGGTAGAATGTTCCAACGATAGGAGATTTTACTTCATGAAGTTTAGATGATGTTACAGCAGGTGCAGCAGCAGTTTTTGATTCAGTATCTTGAAAAACCGGGGCTTGCATTACAACTGGCTGTCTGGAGTAATCTCCAGCCGACTGAATTTGAACTTGATTGAGGTTCTTCGAAATTTTTACTTTGAGATCGCCTTCAGCAACTTCAAAATCGGTAATCTCACTTTGCTCAACTAATTTGATGAGCTTCTTAAGAAGGTTTATGTCCATGCCGTTACTCTTAATTTTTAACTCGTTCGACATATCCGCCTGTTCTAGTATCAACTTTAAGAACATCACCTTCGTTGATAAACAGTGGGACGTTAATTTTAGCTCCT
>JAKAKD010000085.1 GCA_021824635.1 Bacteroidota bacterium
CGCTGTCCAAGTTTTGTTAATAGCGGAAGTTCAAATGTGTGCAATTGTTTCTCTGCTATGTTCTTAAACTCGAACGGTTCTTTTATGGGATAATATGGATCTATCAATTCCGGAAATTCAAGACTGATAATTTCCGTCTCGGTATACTGAAATACCTCCAGAAAATGAGGATTTGCATAAGTAATTCTTCCCCGTAGGTCGAGCGTACAAATAAATTCATTTGAGTTGGTAACGATGTTGCGGAATCGTTCTTCTGAGATTTTTATTTTTTTCTCTTGATTTACTCTGTCTGTTACAGGAGTACAAAGAAGAAAAACCGTCTCTTCATCTTCTTCACCTACAATTCCAATTTTCACATCGTAATAGTCAGCTATACTTTCATCTTCTCCTATATGAAATTGACCGCGCCATTCTTTTTTGTCGCGGACTTGATTTTTCAATTCCGCAAAATATTTTTCGTCAATGTTAGAGAATATTTTCCCCAGGAACTTTCCATATACTTCGCTTCGTGTTAATCCAAAAAGTTTTGATGCCGATTCATTCCAAAAAGTAATTTTTCCATTTTTATTTGTGCCAATGAGACCGTCTATAACAGTAGCCGTAATTTGCTGATACTTTGTCAGTTCTGTGATTTCTTCTTCGGATAGACCGACATGCTCGGCTTCTTTACTAAAATCTTTGATTAGCAGAATTACCCAATCAACATCTAATCCGCCGTCGCAAACGGGAATCAGTGTTACACGTGCGGAAATTTCTCTTTGATTTCTGATAAAAGGAATTTGCGTGCTTATTACTTTATTATTTGTAATAACATTTTCTAAAAGTTTTTTGAAAAGGATCGGTGAAATTTTTTTTGTCCGAAGCATTGATCTGGCTGCTTCCGGCTCAAAAAGGAAATCAAATAATTCAGTGCCAGCTGTAGGTAATACTCGCGCCGCACCTTCTTTGTCAACCACTACAAAAAAATCGCTGAGCGAGCCGAGAAAAGTTTGAAAATCCTCGGAAAGAATTAACGATCCGTGAGATTTAACGGCATCAACTTTAATGTCTTCAAGGATTAAAACTCCGCCGGTAAATTCACCATTAATAATAATAGGAGCGCCTTTAAGAAGAATGGATACTTTGCCGCCGCTCAAAGTACTGGAAGCGATTATTTCCTTTTCAAACGTATCCCCTTTTTTAAGAAGATTAAGTTCTTCGCGTATATCCGCTTCGTAAAATAATCTGTTTTCAAAAACACTTTTGCCAATAACATTTTGAGGCGTGTCTGATACCACGCCGTTGAATTGGAAAAAATTCTTGTTTACAAATTTTATTTTCCAATCACGCTGAAATATTACAACTCCAATCGGTGCGAACTCAAAAATCTCACGGAATGATATTTCTGTGGCCGAGTGTTCAAAAGATTTTTCCAGAGATGAATTCATTAATTTAGTTCTGCCCTAAATGCATAATCAATTTATAAAATACGCCATATAAATTAAATAAGAAACGATCATTAAACTCTACCGACCCAAAGCTTATATAAATTTATAGATTTCATCTAAGATTCTTGAAGTAGCGCCGATATTATCTTTCACATATGCTGAACAAATTTTGCCAATTCGAATTCTTGATTGTTCATCGCTGAAAATCTTGCGTAAATTTTTATATGCTTCCCTTTTATTGCGGATACAAATTCCTCCGCCAATTTTTGTAAGATGGACCGCTTCCTGACTGTTTTCATGTTTTGGTCCGAATAAAACGGGAATACCATAAACAGCGGGTTCAAGAACATTATGAATCCCTTGTTTAAAACTTCCACCGACATACGCAACATCACTGTACGCATAAAGAGTTAATAGAACTCCTATTGAGTCAATAACTATCAATCGTTCGTTTTTATAGTTATTTAAATATGAAAATCTGATTGAATCATATTTGCCGGCAAGTGCGTTTTCAACTTCTTCTAGATGATGCTCTGTCGGCTCGTGAGGGACAATTATTGTGATTACCTGTTCATCGTATTTCATCAACTTCAATACTGCCGGCAGCAAAACTTCTTGATCACTTTCCCATGAGCTTCCCAAAACAAAAACTTTCTTTCCTTCAAAGAATCCGTCTTTGAAAAGTTTTTTTTCTTTTGCGAGAAGACTTTTCTGATATACTCTGTCGAATCTTGTATCTCCGACGGCTTTGATAATATCACCGTTAATATTAAACTCTCTGAAATTTGCTTCGTCATCTTTAGAAACAGCAAGAATTTTTGTTACGTGTGCATAAAGGGATTTGTGAAAACTTTTGGCAACGATCCATTTTCTTGGAGTTTTAGAACGCATTGTCGCATCAACTATAAAACTGGGAATCTTTTTCTTCTCTAGCTGCCATATCATATTGGGCCAGATATCGTAACGCATAAAGATTACTATATTCGGCCGGACCAAATTCAAGAAACGGTTGGTTATCATTGGTGTATCAAAAGGGAAATATGCAATTACATCTGCCAAAGGATATTTAAGATTGTTCGTATAACCGGAAGGTGAAAAAAATGTAATAATAACAGTTACATCTTTCTCACTTTTCAATTTTTCAATAATTGGTTTTGCCTGTTCAAACTCTCCCATAGATGACGAATGAAACCAGACCATTTTTTTGCCACGATCTATTCCTGCAAGGTCAATTATTAAGTTCTCAAAAAGTTTTTCCCTCCCTTCAATACCCGTTTTTATTTTGGCATTGAAGAATTGGCCGACAAATAATGCAAATTTTAGCAAAGGAATTACAATGACATTATAAACAAGATACCAGATTTGTTTCATATACCTACTTGAATATTATTTAACTGAATAAGTACTAACTCAGGTGTAATTTCTTTCATACACTTGAAATGTTTTTGTGGACAGCTGGCTTTTCCAATGTGACTGCACGGACGGCAAGATAACGATTTATTTTCTAAGATTAAATTTTGTGATCCTTCCGGCATAAATCCAAACTCTCTAACGGTTGATCCAAAGATAGAAACTAACGGAACACCTGCGGCACAAGCAGCATGCATTAAGCCGGAATCATTTGATATAATTAACTTACAGCGTTTCATTTCTGCCGCTGTTTGAAGCAACTGATCCTCATTCTGCAAATTTATAGATCCGTCAATATTCATTGAGATTGCAGCGCAAAGTTCTTTATCGTCTTTTCCGCCGAATAAAACTATTGCAAATCCTTGTTTCGCTAATTTATTTCCTAGTTCAATAAAATATTCTGATGGCCAACGTTTTGTAAAATGTTTAGACCCCGGGCATAAGCCAATATATTTCCCGCTCTCTTTAAGTTGGGTTTTAACATCATGCGGATAAAATAATTCCAGATCTTTGTTGCCAATCTCAATTCCGGCTGCCTCAGCATACCGTTCAGGAATTGTTTTAATATCTTTTAATAAATTTATTTTAAACCAAACAAGAAGAAGTTTTTTAACAGAAGGCTTCTTAAACCTCCGGATTTGTCCTTTCATTCCATTAGTCAATTCATTACTTCTAAAATTATTCTGAAGGTCAACTACCCAATCATAATTTTCGTTTCTTAAATCAAATTTAAGCAGCTTTGCTTTTTCTTTTTCATAAATGATAACTTTAGAGATATTGGGATTATACAACAATGCGTCATTGAACTGTTTTTTGACTATAAAGTCAATTTGAGAATTTGGGAATTTCCGTTTTAATGAGCGTATAACCGGAGTTGTAAGAAGAATATCCCCAAGAGAACTTAGACGGATGATTAGGATTTTATTTTTCTGTTTGTCGGACACTATGTGATTTGATTGTTTTCACTGCAAATCTAACCAATAATATTTTCCATTCCAATTTGCAGAGTTGGATGTAAAAGTTGACTTCATTATTTTTCGGCAGCTAAAAACAAGGTTTAATTATGACAACACTGCCTCCTCCAGCGACAAAGTTATTTCCGGCTAATTCGCTTGAAAAACAATGCTATAACATCACGGAAATGTTTAAAGAAAACATACCGATTATGAATGATAGGAACCGACTTGGTTATTGCCTATTCAAATACATGAAAGGTGAAGGCGACGCGCCCGAAATTTTGGTAAATTCAACCAAAATTAAAGTTGAGGGAATTTCAAAGCCTGAACTTGCAAAAAAACTTGCGGAAGAACTTTCGAAAATTAATTTATAATTGTGATTGGCGAATTGAGAATGAAAATTCTCAATTTGCAATTATTAATTCTCAATTTAATATCTGTCTTCCCCTTCCAGTAAATATTTCTCTACGAGTAAAACATCCTCTTCGCTACCAATGTATATTGGAGTTCTTTCGTGGAGACTTTCCGGCTGTAATTCCAAAATTCTTTTTTTCCCGTCGGTTGCACGTCCGCCTGCTTCTTCCATTATAAAAGCCATTGGATTGCATTCGTACATCAAACGCAATTTACCTTTCGGATTTCTTTTATCGCCCGGATAAATAAAAATCCCGCCGTACAAAAGTGTTCGATGAATATCCGCGACCATTGAACCAACATAACGTGCTTGATACGGCTTGCCTTCAAACATATTTGCCTGAAGGTATTTAATATAATTTTTCAAACCTTGCGGCCAAGAGAAATAATTTCCCTCGTTCAAACTATAAATTCTGCCATGACTTGGAATTTTAATATTATCGTGCGAAAGTAGAAACTCTCCGAATGCAGGATCGAGCGTAAAACCGTGAACTCCGTGACCATGTCCTGCTGTATAAACAAGCATAGTACTCGAACCGTAAACAATATATCCGGCAACAACTTGTTTATACCCTTCCTGCAGACAATCCTCTAATGTTCCCGGTCCATTGCCAGAACTAACCCTTTTATAGATTGAAAAGATTGTACCGATACTTATGTTTGCATCTATATTGGAAGAACCGTCTAGCGGATCAAAAAGCAAAACATACTTACCGATTTTCTGATGCGGCGGAATGTGGATAATATCTTCTTCCTCTTCGGAAGCCATAACACAGAAATGACCGCCATGATCCATTGCTTTGATCAGCATTTCATGAGCATAGATATCCAGTTTTTTAACTTTTTCGCCATGAACATTTTCGCCGCCGGTAAATCCTAAAATTTCTGCAAGACCGGCTTTGTTAACCTCGAGAGAGATTAATTTTGCAGCAAGACCCAGCTGCAGTAGAATTGTAGAAAGTTCTCCGGTTGCTTCCGGATGTTCTTTTTCCCCCTCCTCAATATGGCGGGGTAAGGTCATAAATCTCTTTGTTGCCAATTACACCTCCGTTAAGCGGTTTTAATTATTTCCTGATCTTTGTACTGAAGCTGATAAAGTTTATAATAGATTCCTCTCTTTGCAAGTAGTTCTTGATGTGTACCCTCTTCTTTTAACTCTCCTTTATGCATAACAAATATTTTATCTGCATTCTGAATAGTTGAAAGACGATGCGCAATTACGATTGATGTTCTTCCGATCAAAAGTTTTTCAATTGCGTTTTGAATTAACTGCTCGGTTTCGGTATCTACACTTGAAGTTGCTTCATCTAAAATAAGGATTTGAGGGTTATAAGCAAGCGCGCGCGCAAATGAAATTAACTGTTTTTGCCCAACACTTAAAGTCGCGCCTTTTTCTTTTACTTCCTCATCATAACCGTTTGGAAGCTGAGAAATAAATTTATGCGCGCCGACAGTTTTTGCCGCTTCGATAATTTCCGCATCAGAGATGTTTTGATTGCCAAGATTAATATTTGATTTGATTGTTCCGCTGAAAAGAAAAACATCCTGTAAAACCATTGCTATATGTTTCCTCAAGTCGCTGGTACTAAGACTACGAATGTCAATTCCATCAAGAGTAATACTTCCTTTTGCAATATCATAAAATCTTGTGAATATGTTTATTATACTTGTTTTACCTGCGCCTGTAGCTCCTACAATTGCTATTCTCTCACCTGGATTAATTTTAAAAGAGAGATTTTTCAATACATATTCATCGGGATTGTAAGCGAACCATACATTTTTAAATTCTATTTCGCCGCTGATTTTAGAAAGATGCACAGGATTTTCCGGCTCTTTAATAATTGTATCGTCATCAAGTAATTTGAATATCCGCTCGGATGAAGCCATCGCTCCCTGCAAAATGTTATATTTATCGGAAAGATCTTTTATTGGTCTCCAGAACATTTCAGTGAATTGCATAAAAGCAAATAAAACACCAATAGTTAAACGGCTCTGAATAACCTCGCCGCCGCCGTACCAGATAATCAAGCCGACTGATATAGCACTCATCATTTCTACAACCGGAAAAAAAACGGCATAATAAAAGATTGATTTAATATTGACAATTCTGTTGTCATTATTAATCGAAGAGAATTTTTTTAACTCTTCTTTTTCTTTAGAGAAAATTTGGACAACATTCATTCCGGTAACGCGTTCTTGCATGTACGAATTCAAACGTGCAAGATGAAGACGAACATCCCGGTATGTTTCCCGGACTTTTTTTCTGAATATAACGGTTGCATAAATCAGAACAGGTAAAACAGAGAGCGTTACAAGGGAAAGATCCCACGCCATTGTAAACATGAAAATAAAAATCCAGATGATTACGAATATATCGCTGAACACATAAACGATTCCCGATGAAAACATTTCGTTAAGTGAATCAACATCATTGGTAACACGTGTAACGGTTCTGCCTACCGGAGTTTTATCAAAATATCTTAATGCAAGTTTTTGAACGTGAGAAAAAATTTGAAGACGCAAATCATAAACTATTTTCTGCCCCATTAATTCAGTATAATAGGTAAGAAAATATTGTATAACCGCTTGCAGCATAAGAGATGCAAGAAGTAATCCGGAAATTATTAGTAATCCATGAAAATCTTTGTTCTCAATTTTGTCGTCAAAAGCAATTTTAGTCAACACCGGACGCAATGGACCAAGACCGGCAACAATTATATTTAAGATTATCGCGGTAATAACATATTTTTTATACGGCTTTACATACCGAAGCAATCTGCGCATTAACTTTGAATCGTATGCTTTACCTAATATTTCATCGTCTTTTGATTGTTCTGACATTCGCTTTCTTTCTAATTCATTTCCAACAGTTCTTTTTCCAGTAATTGCTTCAAATTCAGGTCAGCATAGATTCCGCCTTTGGCAACTAATTCGTCATGAGTTCCTACTTCAACAACACTTCCTTGATCCAGAACAAAAATCTTATCAGAATCTTTCACTGTAGAAATTCTGTGACTGATAATGATACTGGTTCTGTCTTTCATAAACTTTTTAAGGTTCTTTAGAATTTCTTCTTCCGTGTTAGTATCAACGGCAGAGAATGAGTCATCCAGAATTAAAATTTTAGGATCTATTGCCAGAGCGCGTGCAAGAGTTGAGCGTTGCTTCTGTCCTCCTGATAGTGTGATTCCCCTTTCGCCGAGAATTGTTTCATATCCGGCAGGGAATGTTGCTACATCTTTGGATAACTGAGCTATTTCCGAAACTTTACTCACTAAATCTCCGGTGCTGTTATTCAAACCATAATTGATATTGTTTGTAAGTGTATCAGAAAAGAGAAAATTTTCCTGCGGAACCATACCGATATTTTTTCTTAATGTAGAAAGCGGAATTTCCCTTACATCATGACCGTCAATAAGCACAGAGCCATCAACCACATCGTACAAACGAGGCAACAAGTTTACAAGACTTGTTTTGCCTACACCTGTGTTACCGACAAATGCAACAGTCTGCCCACGATTGATTTTCAGATTTATGTTTCTTAGAACCCAAGGTAAATTTTCTCCGTAGCGGAAGGATACATTTTTAAATTCAACATTGCCTGTAATTTCAATGATTTCCGGATTGGTTTCCTCATCAGAAATTTCAATAGGTTCATTCAAAATTTTGAGTAAGCGTTTCATGCTTGCATCTGCCTGTTGAACCATGTTTGCAACCCAGCCGAATGAAATCATCGGCCAGATTAGATCAACTAGATATAGCATAAACGCAAAAATAGTTCCCACACTAAGAGTCTTGTTGATAACCATATTGCCGCCAGTAACAACGACTATTATTGCAGAAAGTCCCGATATCATAAAAAAGATAGGTGCAAAGAACGCCTGAAGTTTTACCTGATCCATTTTACGTTTCAGATATTCGTCACTCTCTTTTGTGTACTCATCAATCTCGTATTCTTCCCGCTCATAAGATTTAATTACTCTTATACCCGAAAAATTTTCTTGTGCTCGGGTAGTAAGATCCGACATTTTTTCTTGAATACGTGTGTACTTTATATGCATTTTCTTCATTACTGAATAAACAAAAAATGAAAGAATCGGTAACGGAAGAAGCGCATAAAGTGTAAGTAAAGGGCTCAGTGAAATCATAACGGAAATTGTAAGAATAAATTTTATTCCGTTATCAATTGAATACATTACTGACGGGCCTACAAACATTCTAACCGCACCTATATCATTTGTAGCGTGAGACATGATATTGCCGGTAGAGTTGTTCTGGAAAAATCGTAAAGGTAGTTTCTGAATGTGAGCCCAGAAATCATGCCGGAGATCGTATTCAATTTCCCTCGAAACAACTATGATAGTCTGACGAATGAAATAGCGGAATATGTTGCTTATAATTGCAGCAGTAAGAAGCAATAAAACAAGATTTGTAATTACGCGGATGCTGTCTTTATCAATTAGCGAATTTATTCCTTTCATAACATTGAGAGGGATATAAACATTCGCAACATTTGAAAGGAGAATAAAAACGCAACCAAGAATTAGTTTTGTTTTATAGCGAAGAAAATATTTTTTTAGACGAGATAAATTACCAAACAATGTTTACAAACATCCTTTCTGTTCTTTTACAACTCTTATGCCGAGCTTAGAATGCAATTAAATTTCAGTCCAACTCTTGGTATTACGCTATCCAATTACATCAAATCCAGTATACTTTTGTAAAACTTTTGGAACAATAATTTTTCCTTCAGGTGTCTGATAGTTTTCCAGAAGCGAGACCATCAGACGGCTTGTAGCCAAGCCTGAGCCATTAAGAGTATGAACGAACTCAAGTTTTTTATCTTCTTTGCGGTAGCGAATGTTAGCACGGCGTGCTTGAAAATTTTCGAAGTTGCTGCAAGATGATGCTTCCAGCCATTTATTCTCTGCCGGAGACCATGTTTCAATATCGTAACATTTAGCGGCTGAAAAACTTAAATCACCGGTACAAAGCAATAAAATTCTATACGGAATTTTTAATGCTTTCAAAATATCTTCTGCGTCTTTCACCATTGCCTCAAGTTCATCGTAAGAATTATCCGGCTTTGCAAATTTTACCATTTCTACTTTGTTGAATTGGTGCACGCGCAAAAATCCTTTTGAATCTTTTCCGTACGAACCCGCTTCACGTCTGAAACAAGGCGAGTAACCGACATATTTAATAGGCAAATCTTTTTCTGCAAGAATTTCATCACGGTGAATATTTGTTATTGGTACTTCCGCTGTTGGAACCGGATACAAACCGTCTTTCTCTATAAAATACATATCCTCTTCCATTTTAGGAATTTGCCCTGTGCCTTTCATTGATTCTCTATTAACAAGCACCGGCGGAAATATTTCCGAATAACCGTGATCGTTAAGATGAGAATCCAGCATAAAGTTGATGAGCGAGCGTTCTAGTGTTGCGCCTTTTCCCATGTATAAAGGAAAACCTGAACCTGAAATTTTTGTTCCTCTTTCAAAATCCAGAATAGAATGTTTCTTGCCAAGTTCGATATGATCGAGAACCTTAAAATCATTTGTGAATGAAAATCCTTCCGGAAGCCATTGGCGGACTTCGACATTTTGTTCTGCTGTTGCTCCTACCGGAACAGATGAGTGTGCAAGATTAGGTGTACTTCGCAAAATATTATCTAATTTATCTTCGACGTCACGGAGCTGTCCATCAAGCAAAGCGATCTCGTCTCCGACACGTTTCATCTCCGCAAAGACTCCCGTTGTATCTTGCCCGGCTTTTTTCATTTGAGGTATTTGAGATGAAACTTGGTTTTTCTTTGCCTTCAAATCTTCAGTCTTGGCAATAAATGAACGGCGCTGTTCATCTAGCTCAAGAACTTCATCAACAATATCTTTTGCGTTTTTGTTTAGCAATCCTTGCTTAACTAATTCCGGATTTTCTCTAATGAATTTAACGTCTAACATTTTTTCCTCTTTTAATCTCAGCGAAAATCAGCGTCGTCTGTATCATCAGCTTGCTAATAGCACACGGATAACACAGATTGAACGGATTAACACAGACTTTTATTTGATTACTATAGTATAAATTTTATTTGGCACATAGATTTCTTTTACTACTTGTTTACCGTCTGTATATGATTTTACTTTTTCATCAGCAAAAACGGCTTTCTTTACTTCAGACTCAATCATATCAACCGGCAAATCAATTTTCGATCTGACTTTTCCGTTTATCTGAACAACAATCGTCATG
>JAKAKD010000071.1:0-3946 GCA_021824635.1 Bacteroidota bacterium
TTACCATATTCATAACTTTAATTAAAGGATTGATTGCCGGTCCGGCTGTATCTTTCAAAGGATCTCCAACGGTATCGCCAGTAACAGCGGCTTTGTGAGCTTCTGAACCTTTACCGCCGTAAACACCGTCTTCAATCATCTTCTTTGCATTATCCCAGGCACCGCCGGCATTAGCCATAAATACGGCAAGAAGTTGCCCGACTAAAATCATTCCGGCTAAAAATCCTCCAAGTGCATAAGGACCTAAAAGGAATCCGACAAGCATTGGAGTCATTATTGCCAAGATACCAGGACCAACTAATTCTTTCTGAGCAGTAACAGTACAAATATTAACAACTCGTCCGTAATCAGGTTTCTTTGTACCAGCCCAAATTTCTTTATCGCGGAATTGAATACGGCATTCATGAACAATATAAAAAGCAGCACGTCCAACCGCTCTAATTAACATACTGCTGAACAAGAAAGGAACAGCTCCGCCAATTAAAAATCCTATAAAGACTACAGGATTTGCGACTGTAAGTTTTCCAGCAATTTCTAAATATTTTGGAACTGATAACATGTTAATTTTATCTTCACTTCCAACAGCAATAACAGCAATAAAACTGGAGAATAACGAAACTGCCGCAATTACTGCTGAACCTATAGCAATACCTTTTGTTTCTGCTTTTGTTGTGTTTCCAACTGCATCAAGATCTGCAAGTATTTGTCTTGCTTTCTTATAGCTACCGGGAATTTCTTTTTCCATCTCCTCTTTATCATAACCCATTTCTCCAATACCATTTGCATTATCGGCTACAGGTCCAAATACGTCCATCGAAATTGTATTTCCGGTAAGGGTTAGCATACCAATACCTGTCATAGCAACACCATAGGCAATAAAGAGAGGCGGTGTTCCTGCATAAGTGAGAACTGACAAAAAGATTGCAATAGCAATTACTAAAATCATTGCAACTGTGCTTTCGTAACCAACAGCAAATCCTTGTATGATGTTTGTCGCATGCCCTGTTGTACAGGCTTTAGCAAGACTTTTAACTGGGGCATGTGTTGTGTGGGTATAATAGCTTGTAACTTTATTTAATCCCACAGCCAGGAAAACTCCAATTAAAGCAGTAATGGCTGGACGTAAATCAAGTCCTTGAATTCCAAAGTTAGCAAACCAAGGTAAACTGTTTGGATCTACAGCCCAGTAGCCAAGGCTCTTAAGTTCAGCTAATTTTTCAACACCAAAATATTCCGGTGAAAAGTGTAAATAGCTGAAACCGAGAACGAAGAATCCAACCACACTTATAACAGACCCAATCCAGAAGCCTCTGTGAACACTTTTAAGTGCTGTATCGGAAGTATCATTTGCACCTGCTTTAACTGTATATGTAGAAATGATAGATCCGAGTACGCCAATACCGCGGACTAATAACGGGAAGATTACTCCCTTATGCCCGAATGTTGACATACCAAGAATCATTGCCGCGACAATTGTAACTTCATAACTTTCAAAAATATCAGCTGCCATACCGGCACAATCACCAACGTTGTCACCAACGTTATCAGCAATTGTAGCAGCATTACGAGGATCATCTTCAGGAATGTCTTTTTCAATTTTACCTACTAAGTCAGCGCCAACGTCTGCAGCCTTTGTATAAATACCGCCGCCAACGCGCATGAACAAAGCGATTAATGTACCGCCAAATCCAAAACCTAATAAAGCTTCGTATGCAAGGTCACCAAAAAGTAAAAAGATTAATGTACCGCCAAGTAAACCTAAACCATCAGTCAACATACCGGTAATTGTTCCGGTTCTGTAACCAAGCTGCATTGCTTCGCCGTAGCTTTTTTTAGCTGCGGTAGCAACTTTCAAATTACCAATTGTAGCCAGACGCATTCCTACAAAACCAACAAGAAAACTAAAGATGGAACCAATTAAGAAAGCGCCGGAACGTCCCCACTGAAAAGCACTTTCACTTCCCTGGTAAGTAAGAAAGAGAAGGATTGTGATTAGTATAATTAGTGGACCAATTTTCTTGAACTGTGCTGATAAATATGCATTAGAACCTTCGCGAACTGCTGCAGCAATATCTTGCATTTTTTTAGTACCGCTATCAGCTTTTGTTACTTGCTTGACTAAAAGAAGAGCATACAAAAGTCCGGCAACTGCTATACCTAAAACAGTAAGCAAAGCGCCAATTTCAAGCGGAGTGTATTTAGGGTCAGAGAAAAGAGAAAAAGGAACAAAGTTCTTGACCCCTTCAACAACCTGAGATGAAGATGATTGCGAAGAGCCAGGCATCCAGATAAATCCAGCAGCAAAAAATATCAGCATTGCGATAAGATAATTGCGCCGGGTTGCTTTGGAGCGGAAGAATTTTTTAAACCGATTCATAGTTTACCCGTAATTCAGTTATAGATTATGTTAATTAATTGATTAAATGTGCAGATCGAATGAATATACTTTTCCAATGGGGTTTTACGCGGAATTAATACGCTCATCTTGTAAAGTAACTTAATTTTCAGAACGGATTCTCTCTAAATTGAGTTTTTAAGAAATAATCTAATGAATATTAGCGTTTCTTTTAAAACAAATTATAGCCACTTCCAGGGGTCAATCTAATTCGGATATTTTCTTCTTTTCTCGGGCGGAAAACTATGATTTTTAATCCAAATTCACAAACAAAATTAAGTATGAAATTACAATTTAATTGGAGTTTTTTAACTCAAAAAGTAGGAAAAACTAATATAATTTGATGCTTGATTTATTCTCTTTCTATCGTCATCTTTAATGTAGTCTTTAGCAAAATTTCTTCCTCAGTACTCATTCAAGAAACAAATTTCTTTCAATAAATTAGGTGGACATTAAGATGGAATATTTAAGCGAGCTTACGGCAAACCGTACAATTTTCTTCAGTTTCATGAAGGAAAAATATAATGTTTTTTACAACTCCAATATTTTTTTCCGCGATATCCAATATGCTATTAAAAGCTATTTTGAAAAAAAGAACAAAAAAATCAACTATTCTGATGCAGAAAAGGTTGCAAAAGAATTTATTATTCTGATGGAAAATGATAAACAATTAATAAAAATGTCTAATAATGCATGGAAAGTGAATTTTTCTTTTGAGAAGAGTGTTATACAAAAAGATGAAGCTAATGCAACTCAGAATTAAGTAAAGAAAGGATTCACAATGAGTCAAGATATCAATCTTCAATCATCCATGATTTCAGAAATAGATATTACAGAAAAAGCCATCAAACAAGTAAAACGAATCAAAGAAGAAAATAATATACCGGAAGAACATGCTCTCAGGATTGGCGTTAAAGGGGGCGGGTGTTCAGGTTTGACTTACCAAATGGGTTTTGATAACGGAACCAAAGATGGCGACACAGTAATTGAAAAAGAAGGGATTAAACTTTTTGTTGATGGAAAGAGTCTCTTTTATTTATCCGGTACCGTCCTTGATTTTAGCGACGGTCTAAACGGTAAAGGATTTGTCTTCAATAATCCCAATGCCACAAAAACTTGCGGCTGCGGAGAATCGTTTGGAGTGTAAAAAATGGATAGGAAAAAATTTCTTTCATCACTTGGACTATTAACAATTGCCGGCAGTATTAAAAAAGTTGACGCGATAACAAACAAAATAAATCAATCATTAATAAATAGGAGTATTACAATGAGCAAATTTGAATTGATGCCGCTTCCCTATGCGTACAACGCATTGGAGCCGCACATTGACACACGCACAATGGAAATTCATCATGATAAACATCATGCCGCTTATGTTAACAACTTTAACAAAGCTCTCGAAGGTACCGAGTTCGAAGGAAAATCATTCGAAGATATTTTTAAAAATATTTCTAAAGCTCCGGCGGCAATTAGAAATAATGGCGGAGGTGTTTGGAACCATAATATGTTTTGGCAGGTTATGGGTCCAAATAAAGGAGGTCAGCCATCCGG
>JAKAKD010000071.1:4046-47515 GCA_021824635.1 Bacteroidota bacterium
CATTCGAAGATATTTTTAAAAATATTTCTAAAGCTCCGGCGGCAATTAGAAATAATGGCGGAGGTGTTTGGAACCATAATATGTTTTGGCAGGTTATGGGTCCAAATAAAGGAGGTCAGCCATCCGGGACTCTCGCAGATGCAATTAACAGCACGTTCGGTTCGTTCGATAAATTCAAAGAATTATTTTCTAATGCAGGCGCAACACGTTTCGGCTCCGGCTGGGCTTGGTTAGTTTTATCAGGCGGAAAACTTGTAATCACTTCAACACCTAATCAAGATAATCCCTTAATGGATATTGCAGAAGTTAAAGGAACACCTTTGCTAACACTTGATGTTTGGGAACATTCTTATTACCTGAATTACCAGAACCGCAGACCGGATTATATTGCATCATGGTGGAACGTGGTTAATTGGGATGATGTTGCAAAGAGATTTGCTTCAGCAAAGTAGATCTAAATTCAGTTAATTTATTTTTAGAGGCCGTCTCAAAAGTAATATTTTGTTATATAATCGCCCGCGGATGACGCGGAATAAATTGATTTTCGCAGATTATTTTATTGAATCATTACTTTTGAGACAACCTCTTTTTTGTTAAAAAAAAATCCCGCATAAAGCGGGATTAAAATATCTAATTGTTATCAGCAAATATTTAGAAACTTGCACCAGCCATTTTCATTCTATTCATAGCACGTTGAAGAGCTAACTCGGCTCGCATAATATCAACATCACCTTTACCTCTGCTGGCTAATCTCTCCTTAGCACGTTCATACGCTTTCTTCGCACGCTCAACATCAATCTCATTAACTAATTCAACACTATCGGCAAGAAGAAGAACTTTATTATCCTTCACCTCAACTGTGCCGCCGCCGGTTGCATATTCAATGTGCTGCCCTGTTGCATCTTCAATTACAATTTTTCCAATTTCGAGTGAACTTATAAGAGGCGCATGATTGAATAAAACTTGAAAATTTCCGAGCGTACCCGGAACGGTTATAGATTTTACTTCTCCTTTATACGCACTCTTTGATGGTGTAATTATTTCAACAAAAATTTCTTTCATTATGATATATAAGTCTCCGCTTATTTATATGAGTCTCAGACTTACTGCATGCTCTTTGCTTTTTCAACAGCTTCTTCAATTGTACCGACATACATAAATGCCTGTTCCGGCAAGTTATCATGTTTGCCTTCGAGAATTTCTTTGAAGCTTCTAATTGTATCTTCGATCTTAACATACTTACCGGCAAATCCAGTAAACTGCTCGGCAACGTGGAACGGCTGACTTAAAAATCTTTGAATTCTTCTTGCTCTTCTTACAGTGATTTTATCTTCTTCGGAAAGTTCATCCATACCAAGAATATTTATAATGTCTTGTAATTCTTTATATGATTGAAGAATTTCTTTTACTTGTTTAGCAACAGCATAATGTTCTTCACCAACAATATCCGGCTGAAGAATTCTTGATGTTGAATCGAGCGGATCAACCGCGGGATAAATACCAAGTTCAGAAATCTGACGGCTTAATACGGTTGTGGCATCTAAGTGAGAAAATGCTGTTGCAGGTGCGGGATCAGTTAAGTCATCTGCCGGAACATATATAGCTTGCACCGATGTAATAGAACCTTTATCTGTAGATGTAATTCTTTCTTGAAGTTCGCCCATTTCTGATGAAAGGTTTGGCTGATAACCAACGGCAGAAGGCATACGACCGAGCAGAGCGGAAACTTCTGAACCGGCTTGTGTAAAACGGAAAATGTTATCAATGAATAATAACACATCTCGTTCTTCTTCATCACGGAAATATTCTGCAATTGCCAATCCCGTTAGACCGATTCTCAAACGAGCTCCCGGCGGTTCGTTCATTTGTCCGAACACAAGTGCTGTTTTTGGTAATACACCGGATTCTTTCATTTCAAGCCAAAGATCATTTCCCTCTCTAGTTCTTTCGCCAACACCGGCAAACACAGAATAACCGCCATGTTGTTTTGCAATGTTGTGAATCAATTCTTGAATAATAACTGTTTTGCCAACGCCGGCGCCGCCGAATAAACCGGTCTTACCGCCTTTAGAATATGGTTCGAGTAAATCTATAACTTTTATACCGGTCTCAAACATTTCCTGCCGTGTAGAAAGAGTATCAAATTTTGGTGCATGACGGTGAATAGCATAACGTTTATTTGATTTTATCTCGCCAAGTCCGTCAATTCCATCGCCGATTACATTGATCAACCGTCCTAATGTTTCCGGTCCTACTGGGACTGAGATTGGTTCGCCGGTATCAATTGCTTTCATACCGCGGACAAGTCCGTCTGTAGAATCCATAGCAACAGTGCGAACTCTATCTTCGCCAAGATGCTGCTGTACTTCAACAATCAGCACTTCGTCAACACCTTCTATACTTTTTCTAGGAATTTTAATTGCATTGAAAATTGCTGGTAGGTATCCGTCCTGGAAGTCAATATCCACAACCGGACCAATTACTTGGGCAATTACGCCTTCGTTCTGAGCCATTTTTAATCCTTTTGTTTCAAAATTTTGTGGCGAAAATTATGAAAGAATGAGGTTAATTCCAAAAAAGAGACCCATATGATTTATGTAAGCTATTTATGAATTTTGAACAGTTTTTCGATTAATTCTTCTTTACTCAATTTATTATGCTCGGCTATATCCTTAAGAATATTATTAAGAGTGCCAATCTTAAAGGGTATGGTTTGGAATTGTAATGTGATGTTCTTCTAAATTTATTAATGCTGTTAATCTGATATGGCTACCCTTCTGTCGGGTGACACGGTAACCAAGTTGAACCATTGATTGTATCAATTGCTCTGCTGAAATATCTATTGGAACTTTCATGCTGCAATTACTTCTTCTTTGATATAATGAAGTCGAATAATCTTTGGCATTTCCTCTTTCACAAAATGACAGGCAACCGCTTCTTTTATGTTTTGTATTAAATAGTCCAGATTATCAGCCTCTGTAAAAATCGAATTCCCCAACGCATGGGCTTCGTAACCGCCGTCTAATGATTCTTCAATAATAAAAATTATTTCAGTTTTCATATTTACCTCTTAACGATGATCTACTGTATTAAATCTAAGGAATTGCTGATTCATATTCTATTAACAAAAAAGGGCCGAAATGAATTCGACCCTTTCATAAAACAATTAAAAATAAATTTCTACGCAGTTACTCCAACATTCTGTGCAAGTTCCATTCCCTTTTCAAGCGCTTGCTTGTTAAGAGGAATTAGATGATGATATCTTTCCGGAAGAACTTTTTTAATTCCTTCGATGATATTTTCCATCTTGATAATCGGTTTCATTTGAAGAAATGCGCCAAGAACAATCATGTTCATTACTTTTGAGTTCTTCAACTTAGTCGCTTCGTTAGCCGCTTCAATTGGAATTATTACAATATCTTTTCTAGTCGGAGGATTCAAAATTGTGCTCGCCTCAAAAATCAAAAGTCCACCGGGTTTTACAGCAGATTCAAATTTGTCCAATGACGGTTGATTAAGCGCAATCACCGTATCGAACTTTGTGAGGATTGGTGAACTGATTTTAGTATCACTAATAATCGCGATACAGTTTGCAGTACCGCCTCGCATCTCAGGACCATATGAAGGCATCCAGCTCACTTCTTTATTTTCCATTACTCCGCTGTAGCAAAGGATTTGTCCCATTGACAAAACTCCTTGTCCGCCAAATCCGGCAATTATCATTTCTTCTTGCATATCAATTCTCCTTTCCTGGTACTTTTAAATCTCCGAGCGGATAGAATGGCAGCATATTTTCTTCCATCCATTTATTAGATTCAACAGGCGTCATCTTCCAATTAGAAGGACAATTGGAAACTATCTCTACAAAACTCAATCCTTTTTTAAGATCTTGATATTTGAATCCGTTCATGATTGCTTTTTTTGCTTTGCGAACATTAACATGATTGTTAACAGCGCACCGTGTTGCATAATAAACACCCGGAAGCTGTGCTACCAAATCCGTTATCTTAAGAGGATTACCCATTATGGCAACATCGCGCCCGAATGGTGTTGTGGTAGATTTCATTCCTACTAAAGTTGTAGGAGCCATCTGTCCGCCGGTCATTCCATAAATTCCGTTGTTGATGAAAACGATCAAAATATTTTCGCCGCGGTTGCAAGTATGAATTGTTTCTCCGGTTCCAATAGCAGCAAGATCACCATCGCCCTGATATGAAAAAACATATTTGTCAGGTAATACACGTTTGATTCCAGTAGCCGCTGCAGATGCGCGTCCGTGCGGAGCTTCTGTCATATCAATGTTCATGTAATTGTACATAAAAACGGAACATCCAACCGGTGCAACACCTATTGTTTTATCCTGAATGCCTAATTCATCAATAACTTCCGCAATTAATCTATGAGCGACACCGTGCCCGCAGCCCGGACAATAATGCATTGGTGTATCAAGCAGTGTCTCAGGTTTTTCAAATACTAAATTTTCATTTACACAGATATTTTCTTCTGCAATCACTTCCGAGAAGTGTTGTTCTTCAGTCATTGTCTTTTCGTTCATACAATTTCTCCTACAAATTTTTCTTCAAGCTTGTGAAGAATTTCTTCCGGAGTGGGAACAACTCCGCCCATTCTACCGAGAAACTCTACTGGTATTTTACCATTCACAGAGAGACGAACATCTTCAACCATTTGTCCGGCGTTCATTTCAACAGTGAGCATTCCTTTTACTTGACCTGCCAGTTTGTTCAATTCATTTGATGGATACGGAAATAAAGTTATTGGTCTGAATACACCGACTTTAATTCCTTTTTCGCGGGCAAGTTGAGCTGCTTTCTGACAAATACGAGCAACCAACCCGAATGCTACCAAAATTATTTCCGCATCGTCACATTCAAATTTATCGAAACGGATTTCTTGATTTTCTATCTCACGATATTTTTTTTGAAGATGAAGATTAATCTCTTGCATTTTATCTGCTTCTATATGAAGAGAAGTGATAAAATTTCTTTCCCGTGTTTTCGGTTTGCCAACAGTTGCCCATTCTGGTTCTACTGTAGTTCTTGGCAGTTGAGCAGGTAATTGAACCTTCTCCATCATCTGTCCAAGCGCGCCGTCTGTAAGAATCATAACAGGATTACGCCATTTGAATGCAAGATCAAATCCGAGCTTAACATGATCAACCATTTCTTGAACTGTTGAAGGAGCTAGAACAATTAATTTATAATCGCCATGTCCTCCTCCTTTAACCGCTTGGAAATAATCTCCTTGCGATGGCTGAATTGTTCCAAGTCCCGGACCGCCACGTACAACATTTACCAGGAGGCATGGCAGTTCAGCGCATGCTATGTAAGAAATACCTTCCTGCATTAAACTTATTCCGGGTGATGATGATGAAGTCATCACTTTTTTCCCGGTGCCTGCGGCACCATAAATCATATTGATTGCAGCAACTTCGCTTTCTGCCTGCAAAACAACCATACCCGTTCTCTTTAAAGCTTCTTGTGCCAAATATTCAAGTACTTCGGATTGAGGTGTTATCGGATATCCGAAATAAGCGTCGCAGCCGGCAAGAATAGAAGCTTCGGCAAGAGCTTCATTGCCTTTCATTAATTTTAGTTCTTTCATACGTTCACCGTTACTGTTATATCGCCAGTTACATTTGAAATTGTTGCTACTTGTTCTTTTTTCTTTTCTGTTTTTCGGTAGACTTTTATAATGCCATCGGGACAAACTAAAGCGCAATTAGTGCAACCTGTACAGTTATCTTCTATCTTTACTATATAATGATAACCTTTAGAATTAATTTTGCGGGAGAGTTCGAGCGAGTCTTGAGGACATGCAACGGCACATAGTTCACAGCCTTTACATTTTTCGATATCAATTAAGATATCACCTTTTACTTTTGCCATCTTTTTCACCTCTTGTTTTAAAAATAAAAAGGTTACAGCTTATGGCCATAACCTTTCTTTATCGGTTTCTAATCTATTATTTATTTCTATTAATATTGTTTTCATCTAAAACCGGTATCAGAGGATAATTACTTGAGACCAACTGGGCAAATAATTAATCCTCCGTTTCAAATTGCGATCCTATTAACTGTATGTAATCGTGATTACAAGAACATATATCACTGACAGCAGCTTGCCGCAACTTGTCTTATAATTTTTGAGAATGACCAATTCCTTTCTAGAAAAATTAGTTATCTCATTCTGCTGTTCCAAAAATAAGGAAAATTTATAGAAGTTCAATGAAATGAAAAAATGAATGAAATCATTTTTTTGATGATTTTAAGAACATTTGGATGAAATCTTTTACACTAACTCTGCTGAATAAGCACAGGTAACGTGCGGTGACCTTTCGGATTCCAGAATAAATTATAAGTGGACGTTTAATTGAAATGATTGTAGGTACTTATAGAAACTGAGCTATAATTTTTCGTCAAAATATCTATTCAATTCTTCTCTATTGATTCCCGCTTGTTTAAGAATTTCCATTAATGTTCCAACAGGCAGATCACTTTTATGAAGAGGTACTACTACTCTCCTCTTTGTATCCGGATTATAAAAAATATGATGACTACCTTTTACACGATCAAGAATAAATCCCTTATCCTCAATGATCTTAATAACCTTCTTTGGAGTAAACGCGGGTAAACTACTCATTTTGACTAATTGTTAAGTTATATTCTAGAACACCCTCATCGGAAGGAATTTGTTCCCCATGTTCTTTCAAGCTTTCTATATAGCCTTCAATCGCTTCTCTCGCCATGAGCATAGATTCTTCAACAGTCTCACCATATGTAACACAACCATGTAAAGAAGGCACTGTTACAGTATATCCACCCTCGTCTTCTTTTTTTAACATTACTTTGTAATTCAGTACTTTCATTTTTTTCCCTTTTTTTTTAACTAAAATAAACCTACAAAGAATATTTTCATTTTTCAATTTATTTTAATATAGGTGAGATCAAGAAATTTAATTAGGTGATAGACTGCCTCGCATCTTTAACCGTGAAATCACACTAGTTCCGCATGTTTATCCGCGTGATAAGAACTGCGTACCAATGGCGATGATTCAACTGCTTTCAAACCAATCTGCAAGCCGTAATCTTTATAGAATTTGAATTCATCGAGTGTTACAAAACGATGAACCGGCAAATGATTTTTTGTCGGCTGAAGATATTGACCGATCGTCATTATATCGCAACCGTGATTATAAAGATCGCTAATCAGTTCAATGACTTCTTCTTTGGTTTCACCAATACCAACCATAATTCCGCTCTTAGTTCTTAGACCATGATCCTTGAACCAGCGGATCAGAGCAAGACTACGTTCATATTTGGCTTGAGGGCGAACACCATGATAAAGCCGTTGAACAGTTTCTAAATTGTGGTTAAGAATATCAGGCGGATTTTGTAAAATAATTTGAAATGATTCTTCGTCACCTTTAAAATCCGGAATCAAAATTTCGATTGTGGTCTCCGGCATCTTCTGGCGGATGAGCCGCACTGTTTCCGAAAAAATTGATGAGCCGCCGTCTTTGAGTTCATCACGGTCAACTGATGTTATAACTACATGTTTAAGATTCAACGCCTCAACAGATTCCGCAACCCGTCTTGGTTCATCAAGATCCAATTCATTAGGAACTCCAACTTTGATATTGCAAAATCCGCAGCTTCGTGTACAAGTGTCGCCAAGAATCATAAACGTTGCCGTTCTTCTATTCCAGCACTCGGCAAGATTAGGACATTTAGCTTCTTCGCAAACCGTATTTAATTTTGATTTGCGCATCAGCTCGTGAACTTCTTTATAGTTCTGTCCAGCAGGAAGACGGACTTTCAGCCAATCAGGACGTTTACCGAGCTCCGGTCTTTCTTTTTCAATTGTCTCTGCAAATTTTTTCTGGTGCTGATTAATAATCATTCTAAAATTTCCTTAATGCACAATTTTTGTTTTTAGTCGAGCTTGACTGAGCAACGCAAGACAATTTCTTCTTAGACTAGACTCGAATCAAAATTTTCTAAAGTTTCTTTTATTGACTTCAGAAATTTACCACCTAACATGCCGTCAACCAAACGGTGATCGTGACTGAGTGAAAGATACATCATTGGTTTGATTGCAATACTTTCCACTCCATCGTTCTCAACAACTACAGGCTTCTTTGTAACAGCGCCGACGCCAAGAATTCCAACTTCAGGCTGATTGATAATAGGTGTTCCGAATAATGAACCGAAAACTCCATAATTTGTTATTGTGAACGTTCCGTCTGTAACATCATCTGTTACAAGTTTTTTAGTTCGTGCGCGGTTGCCTAGATCTGCAATCGCTTTCGATAATCCGCGAAGATTTTTTTCATCGGCATTTTTAATATTAGGAACTATCAATCCATTCGGTTCAACAGCAACCGCAATTCCAAGATTGATATATTTTTTCATCACAATATTATTCCCGTCAATAGAAGCATTCATCATTGGAAATTCTTTCAATGCTTTTATGATTGCGAAAGAAATGAACGGCATATAAGTAAGTTTTATTCCTTCTTTAACCGCAAATGTTTCCCGGTTCTTTTCGATAAAATTATAGATACGCGACATATCAACTTCAATCATAGCAGAAACATGAACCGAAGTATTGCGGCTGTTGATCATATGATTCATTATTCGTTGACGGTTAACATCCATGGGAATTATTTCCGTACGTTGACCGGCGTTAGATTTAATCTCAACCGTCTTAGTATTTGAAGCGGCTTCTTCTTTTTTGCCATGAAGTCTTGAAGATAAATTTGCGCTCTTCTTTCTGTTTTGAACATATTTAAGCAAATCATTTTTAGTCAGCCTGCCTCCGGCTCCAGTTCCAACCACAGTTTCCAATTCACTCATCGAAACACTTTCTACCCGGGCTATATTTAGTACAAGCGGCGAATAAAATATATTCGAATTCCCCACATTTTTATTTGAGTGAACATTTTGGAATTCTTTTTTTTCTTGCAGATGATCTTTTTCTTGCTCTTCATTTTTGAATTCATTTTTAGGCTTTACGATTTCTCCGCTTGCAAAAATTTTTGCTACCGCAACTCCAACTTCCACAGTATCGTTTTCCGCAAAAAGAATTTCAGCAATTGCCCCATCAACAGGCGAAGGAACTTCAGTGTCAACTTTGTCCGTACTTATTTCAAAAATAATTTCGTCACGTTTAACTATATCGCCGACTTTCTTATGCCACTTAAGAATGGTTCCTTCTGTAATAGATTCGCCCATCTTAGGCATTGGAACATCAATCAAACCATTAACACTTTTCGCTTCAGAAAGATGTTCTTCCTTCTTTGTTTCTTCCTTCATTTCTTTATTATTAGACTCAGCATTTGTTTCAAGAACAGCTACTACAGTTCCGACAAGAACGGTTTCCTGTTCAAGAACTTTTACATCAACCAAAACGCCATCTTCCGGTGAAGGTATTTCAGTATCAACCTTATCGGTGCTTATCTCGTAAATGATTTCATCTTTTTTAACTTTGTCCCCTTTTTTCTTATGCCATTTAATCAGCGTTCCTTCGTTAATGCTCTCACCCATTTTTGGCATTACAATTTCAACTTTCATTTTTTCTCCATATCATTCTGAAGGAGTCCCGATTTATCGGGACGACTGAAGAATCTCAAAACTCATAGTATGAGATACTTCATTCGGCTTCGCCTCAGTATTAATAGTCTAATAAATTTTTTAAAGAGTTATAAATTTTTTCACGAGTTGGAAGAATCTCATTTTCCAAATTAGGATGATACGGAATTGGCGCATCTGCCGCGCCGATTCTTCTTACCGGTCCATCTAGCGATTCAAAACAATTTTCAGATATAAGCGATGCAATCTCTGCGCCGAATCCGGCTGTTAAAGTGTCTTCATGAACTACTACAGCCTTACCTGTCTTCTTAACAGATTTATAAATTGTTTCAGTATCCAATGGTGCGATTGTTCTTATATCAATCAGTTCTATTGAATAACCTTCTTCTTCCAATTTTTTAACTGCAAAATTAGATTCATGCACCATAGCGCCGTAAGTAATAATTGAAAGATCATTTCCTTCACGTATAACATTCGCTTTTCCGAAAGGTACTAAATAATCCGAATCCGGTTCAGGTGAAGTCGCATAACTCTGGCGGTATAAACCCTTATGTTCCAAAAATAAAACGGGATCATTAATACGCAAAGCGGTTTTTAATAATCCTTTCGCATCAGCCGCATTTGAAGGATAAGTAATTAAAAGTCCCGGCATGTGCGAAAAAAATCCTTCAATGTTTTGACTGTGATACAATCCGCCGTGAATATATCCGCCTACGGCAACGCGAGTGACAACCGGAGCTTCGAACAAATTTTTGGAACGGTAACGGTACATTACCATCTCATCGCGGAACTGCATGAATGCAGGCCAAATATAATCGCCAAATTGAATTTCAACGCAAGGTTTCAATCCGCTTAGAGCCATTCCAATTGCAACTCCGGTAATACTGGCTTCCGCTAAGGGCGAGTTAAATACTCTCTCGTTTCCAAACTTAGTTGATAAACCTTTCGTAGCAGTAAATACTCCGCCTTTTCCATCGGCAACATCCTCGCCAAAAATATAAATTTTATCGTTACGTTCCATCTCTTCATGCAAGGCATGATTAACGGCATCAACCAGCACAATCGGTTTGCCTTCTTGAGTCATCTTTTCATATTCAAGACTTTCACGTTTACCCGATTCATCCAGCACAAAATGTGTCGCGGATTCAGGTTTGGGATCTTCCTGTTTTAAAGCCCAGTCCGCTGCCTCATTTACGTGATGCGTAATTTCTTTTTTGAATTCATCGTAAGCATGTTCGGTTAATATTTCATGATTCAATAATAAGTTTGAGAAAAGATTAATTGGATCTTTCTTCAAATCTTCTCTTAAAGATTCATCGGGACGATATTTTTTCTGATCATCTGAAGATGAATGAGAGAGCAATCTCACAACATGTGCTTCAACTAAAACCGGACCTTTACCCTGGCGGGCGTATTTGAATGCCGATTCTGCCACCACATTAACTTGCAGAAAATCAGTTCCATCAACTTCAACTCTTAATAGATTTTCAAAACCTTTCATCATCTCGCTTACTAAAGCATCTTTTCCTGCGGTTTGATATTTAACCGGAACAGAAATTGCCCACTTGTTATTTTGAATAACGAACACAACAGGAAGCTTCTCTCTGCTTGCCCAATTAACTGCTTCGTGAAATTCACCTTGAGATGTAGTTCCTTCTCCACTGCTTACATAAACAACGCCGTTGATTCCTTTTTTTCTCATTGCAAGTGCAGCGCCTACAGCCTGTAAAAACTGAGTTCCTGTGGGACTTGATTGTGTTGGGACATTAAATTCTTTAGATCCCCAGTGACATGGCATCTGCCTTCCGCCTGTCATCGGATCGTTTTCTTTTCCAAGAAACCCAAGTAAAAGATCTTCCGGTGTTGAACCAAGAGTCAGCATAAAACCCATATCGCGGTAATAAGGGAAAGCCCAATCAATACCTTTCTTCATTGCAAGTCCGAATGCAATTTGAGTTGCTTCATGACCGGCACCGGCAATATGAAAAAATGCTTTACCTTGTTTAAGCAGGTTCATTACCTTATGGTCCATTGTACGCGAAAGATTCATCAGACGGAGAACGTTTATCAATTCGTCTTTAGACATTCCGCCGAATGAATCAATCTTACCGGTTGGTAGATTATTTTCTTTTACATCTATAACAGCTTCATCATGCTTGCCGTTTTTAGCCATCGGTGTTTCCTTTGTTTATGGTTGCAAAGTTGTTTGTAGAAATTTTTCTTTAGATTTTTCTACAAAGTCAGTGTAATCAAAAACTTTTATGAAATTTTTTATTAGCTTTTCTTTCACTTCATCAATACTAATTTCTCTTCCTAGTTCTCTTTGAAGTGATGTAACATCTTTGTCTTTAATCCCGCACGGAATAATTCCGCCGAAATATGAAAGATCCGTATTAACGTTAAACGCAAAACCATGCATCGTTATCCACCGGCTCACTTTAATTCCTATTGCAGCAATTTTTCTTTCGCCAATCCATACACCGGTATATTTTGGATTGCGTTCTGTTTCAATTCCATATTCACGGCAAGTTAGAATAATAACTTCTTCCAATCCGCGTAAGTATAAATGTGTATCTTCTTTCCAATCGCTTAACTTTATAATCGGGTAACCAACAATTTGTCCGGGACCGTGATATGTAATATCGCCGCCGCGGTCAATATCATAAACACTAATGCCTAGTTCTTTCAGTTGAGATTCTGAACTTATCAGGTTTTCTCTTTCCGCGACTTTACCAAGCGTATAAGTATGCGGATGTTCTAATAAAAAAAATGTATCGTTGATTTCGTTACGGAGACGAAGATCAAAAATTTCTTTCTGAAGATCCCAGGCTTGCTTGTAATCAATCAAACCGAGATCGCTGTAATCAAAAGTTCTATATGTGGATTGATTCGCCATATGCATTAGCTGCCGCTTCCATTATTGATTCTGATAAAGTCGGATGAGCATGAACAGTTTTGACAATCGCTTCATATGTTGCTTCCAAAGATTTTGCAAGCGTAAGTTCAGCAATTAATTCCGTTGCTTCCGGTCCGATTATATGCGCGCCAAGAAGTTCGCCATACTTTGCATCAAAAATTAATTTTACAAATCCTTCTCTCTCTCCAACAGCAAAAGCTTTTCCGCTTGCCATAAACGGAAATTTTCCGATCTTCAATTCATATCCGGCTTCGATCGCTTTTGCTTCGGTCATTCCAACACTTGCAACTTGTGGGATGCAATAAGTACAGCCGGGAATGTTATCGTAATTAATTGTGTGCGGATTCAATCCTTTCAACGTTTCAACACAATGGATTCCTTCCGAAGATGCAACATGAGCAAGCCAGGGCGGACCAATTACATCGCCAATGGCGTAGATTCCGGGAACGTTTGTTTGATAGCTCTCTTTATCTACCTTGATGTGATTCTTATAAATTTCCACTCCCAATTCTTCGAGACCAAATCCTTCAATATTTCCGGTCACGCCGATTGCACTTAAAACTTTTTCTGCCTTTAGCTCAATTTTCTTTCCGTCTTTTTCAATATGAACAGTAACGTTGCCTGCTTTCACTTCTGCCTTCTCAACTTTTGCAGAAGTATAAATTTCAATTCCTCTTTTCTTGAAATTTTTTGAAAGAGTTTCCGAAACTTCTTTATCTTCAACCGGAAGAATCTGATCCAGCATTTCAACAATTGTTACTTTGGTTCCAAGAACGGAATAGAAATAAGCGAACTCGATACCAATAGCGCCGGCACCAATAACAATTAAATCTTTCGGTTGAGTTGGCAAATTCATTGCTTCAGTGGAAGTGATAATATTTTTTTTATCAACCGGAATTGCCGGTACGGATTTAGGTCTTGCGCCGGTTGCAATAATTATTTTATCAGCGGTGATTGAATTAATTTTCTTTTTATCGTTATCAAAAATATCAATCTGGTTTTTCGAAATTAACTTACCGAACCCACGCAGGCGGTCAATCTTATTTTTCTTAATAAGTAATTCAACATTTTTGGTAATCCGGTCGGAGATATCTCTGCTTCGTTTGATAATTTTATTGAAGTCAAAACTCAATCCCTCTACCTTAATTCCAAAATCACCGGAACGATTCTTCATCAAATCAAAAATTTCTGCATTTTTCAACAAAGATTTTGTTGGAATACATCCCCAGTTCAAACAGATTCCGCCAAGATTGTCTTTATCAATTACAACAGTTTTGAATCCAAGTTGTGCGGCTCGAATTGCCGCCACATAACCGCCGGGACCGCCGCCTAAAATGGCAATATCATAAGATTTGTTCATCCGAAATGTCCAAAGATGGTTTGAATTTCCGTGCAATATAAATAACGCTATTCTTAAAACAAATTTCAGCTTTTCTATTCCATAGTAATAGAATCCCCTCGCCAATTTTGTTATCTGTTACAACAATGAATTTCAATTTATAGTTTCAAAGAGAATGATTCTATTTTATAGATTCCCGTTTAATCATGCGGGGATTAAATTGGAAGCGCATCATGAAAATACAATAAGAAGAACACCAAGCAGCATTACAAAAGAACCGAGTAATCTCTGGCGCAAGTTTGCCTCTTTCAAAAATATATTCCCTAGAAAAACAGAAATTACTCCGGACATTCTTTTCATTGCAATAACATACGCGGCTAAAGTAAGTGAGAGAGCTGTCATGTGAAAGATGTAAGAACCCACCGTGAATGCACTAATGATAAATAAATATTTTTTACTTCCTGCAGTTGAGCCGATTTTAAATTTTTTGGTTGTCAAGACTAAAATTGAAATTGTTGAAAAAATAAGAATATTTGTACAAGCCATATACTGCCACGTAGATGAATTTTTGATTGCGATCTTATCAAAATTAGCGGAGATGCTCCAAAGAAATGCAACGATCAGCATGTACCGGGTTCCCTTATCTTTTACTAATGATTTTAGCGGATCGAAAATGCTGTTCTTTCTTAAATCTAAATTCAAAAGATATGAACCGACAAATCCCAAAAGAATTCCGATCAATCCAACCAGATTTGGAAATTCTCCTAGAAGGAATGGACTTGTGAAAAGCAAAAAGATCGGCGCAAAACTTTGCATCGGCATTACACTTGAGATATCACCTTTAGATATTGAACGCATATAAAAAATATTTGCCGCAACATTTAAGGAACTTGAGCCGATTAAACCAACCCAGAAGAGAGTGTTAAACTTTAGATCAATGAAGAAAAGAAGCGGAGTAAAAACAATTACCGGAAGTAAATTATTTGCCCATGAAATAAAAATTGAGTCGAATTGATTGGAAGCTTTTTTTATGAAGACACTTCTAATCCCTTCCGAAATCGGGTTAAGTGTTGCGAATAATACCCACATATTAGCGCTTATAGTAAGTTAAAATTAGTAATCTGTTTTTCATTTTTCGAAATTTTCAATTATCAATTTGCAATTCTCAATTTCTAACCAACATTATCCAGCAGCATAAATTCTCTCTGCTTTCCAGCTGCTTTTATTTTTAGATTTTTGTCTTTGTATTTGCAGATTTTTATCAATGGACAAACTCCGCAGCTTGGATTTGCCGGCTTACAAATTTCACGACCAAGACGGATAAGATTTGTATGAAATGAATGAGCAATCCCTTCCGGAAAATTTTTGTTCAATTCTAAGAAAGTTTTATCCGGCGTTTTTTCGGAAACGATTCCAATTCTGTTTATTGTCCGATGAACGTGAGTATCAACGGGACAAACATTTCTATCAAGTGCAAAAAGCAGAACACAGCTTGCAGTTTTTACGCCAACACCTTTGAATTCAGTTAATTGTTCTATTGCAAAATTATTATCAAGTTCTTTTACAAAATTCAGCGAAAGCGTTCCTCGTTTATTCAATTCGGTTATTAAATTTTTAATCGCTTCCGATTTCTGCTTTGCTAATCCGGCAACTCTAATCACGTTTTCAATTTCTGTTCTCTTTACACTTAATAGTTCTTCCCATGATTTATACCGGCTCTTCAAATTCTGAAAAGCTTTATATGAATTGTTATCATTTGTATTTTGCGAAAGAATTGTGGCTAATAATAGATCAAGCGGATTAGGAAGAACTTTATTCCGTTTTGGAATTCCAAACTTCTTAATGAGTAACTCATTTACCGACGAAATAATTGTTTGCTTGTTTTTCATTTATTAGATTTTTTTGGCGACAAAAGTTATTAAATTTCTACGTGAGTTTGTGAATTCTTAATTCTCAATTCTAAATTATCAATTACAAGGTTGCTTATGCCCACATTAATGGTTAGCATTTCAGGTATTCGCGGAATAATCGGCGACGGACTCGATCCGAATGTTTTAGTAAAATATACTTCTGCCTATGCTGATTTCTGTGGTAAAGGTAAAATTGTTATCGGCAGCGATGGACGAATCACCGGTGAGATGGTGCGTAATATTGTAATCGGAACTCTTCTTGCTAAAGGAAATGATGTAATTGATATCGGCATCTGCCCCACTCCGACTGTCTTGTTCAATGTAAAAAAATTAAAAGCGGCGGGCGGGATTCAGATTTCAGCAAGCCATAATCCAAATCAATGGAATGCTCTCAAACTTTTGAACCGCAGCGGTGAGTTCATGACTCCCGAAGAAAATATTAGCATGCTGAAACTTCTAAACGATGCAGATAAAAAATTTGTTGAGTGGAATAAATTAGGAAAGTTAACCGGATACGAAAAAGGTTTGGAAGATCATATCAATGCGGTTTTAAAAATGGATTACATCAATACTGCGAAGATCCGCAGAAGAAAATTCAAAGTATTGCTCGATTGCGTTAATGGTGCCGGCGCTTATTCGATGCCTCAGTTGCTGGAAAAACTCGGCTGTAAAGTGATTAAAATGAATTGCGAGAAGACCGGAATCTTTCCTCGTCTGCCCGAACCGATACCGGAAAACTTAACAGCAACAATGCGCGCCGTTAAAAAACATAAAGCCGATATCGGAATTGTCGTTGATCCGGATGTTGACCGCTTAGTTCTAATAACTGAAAAAGGTGAACCGTTTGGAGAAGAGAACACAATCACACAAGCAATAAAATTTTATCTTAGTAAGAAAACCTGCCTGTCCGGTAGGCAGGAAGGAAATGCCGTTGTAAATCTTTCAACAACCCGTGCGGTTGACGATGTTGCAAACGAATTTGGATGTAAAGTTTTTCGCTCACCTGTGGGAGAAGCAAATGTTGTTAAGAAGATGAAAGAAGTTAAAGCAGTCATTGGCGGCGAAGGAAGCGGCGGAGTTATTCTTCCTAAAGTTGTTTTCGGAAGAGACGCTTTAACCGGAACAGTTATTATGCTTCAACACTTGCTTGAATTTGGCGGAAAGATGAGCGAACTGAAGAAATCTTTGCCTCAATATTTTATTGCAAAGAAAAAGATTGAACTTGGTTCTATGAATCCGGACGATGTTATTAAAACGCTAGTTGAAAAATTCAGATCGGGGAAAATTAATCTAGAGGATGGTTTACGGATTGATTTTACAGATCATTGGGTACACTTCCGCAAGTCCAACACAGAACCGATAATACGTTGTATTGTTGAAGCAAAAAGTAAAAGAGATGCCGAGAGTTTGGCTGAAAAATATGTTGATGAAATTATGAACCTACAGTGAAAAAACTAATTTCTAATCTGCTCTAATGAATACTGCAAATAACCAAGTAGTTTAGTTCATTCTGCTTCTCTTAGCAAAGTAACTGATCAATGCTTTATCAAACGGCTGTGTGGTTTCAATTACGTTGTATTCAATTCCGTAGTTCAGGCATTCACTTTTCAGCTTGTTCATAAATTCATTCATCGCTTGTTGGTAAGCTTTCTGAATCTGATGCGGCTGTGTAGTCATCTGCTCGCCGGTTTCAAGATCAACAAAAATTGAATCGCTCCCAAAGCCGAAATTCTTTTCAATTGGATCCAATATTTGAAAAACAATCACTTCATTCTTCTTATAATGAATATGTTTCAGTGCAGTAAGAATTGAATCCATATCATCAAAAAAATCAGAGATGATAATTGTGAGTCCCCTCTTCTTAATTTTTTCCGCAACCGAATCCAGACACTTGGATGTTACTGTTGCACCGCCCGGCTCTATCTGATTTAATGCGGATAAAATTGTTTTCAGGTAAACACGGTTTGATTTAGGCGGTAAGTAACTATGAATTTTATCCGAGTAGATTGCAAGCCCAACAGAATCTTGCTGATCTATCATAACATAACTTAAAGCCGCGGCGAGAGTTTTGGCGTAATCAAGTTTTGTAATTTTTGCCGTGTGCTTATAATTCATAGAACGGCTTACATCAACAAAAACATTACAGATCAGATTAGTTTCTTCTTCAAACTGCTTGATGAAGTATTTTTCATTCTTTGCGAAAACTTTCCAATCAATATTTTTCAGAGCATCGCCTTGCATATAAGGACGGTGCTCGCTGAACTCAACACTAAAACCATGGTAAGGACTGCGGTGCAATCCTACTTTGAAACCCTCAACAACCATCCGTGCCCGGAGTTCAAGAGTTTTCAGTTTGGAGATTACAACCGGGTCTAAAAACTTTTTGTAATCTTGTGTTTTAACAGCCACTATTTTTTTGCCGTTCTTGATTGAAGAATTTCTTCCGGAGTTTTACCGAGATTTTCTAATTCAATTTTTGCCTGCGGCGCAAGTTCGTTGCCCGGAAATTTATTTAAGAAAGTTTGATATGATTTACGGGCTCCGTCTAATTGATTCAATTCATTCCCCATCAAATAGGCAGACATGAATAAAGCTTTTGGCGACTTTTCGTTATCCGGGAACTGCTCGTAAAGTTTTTCGTAATATTGAACCGCTTTCTTGAGCGATTCTTCTTTTGAAATATTTGGAATCTGGTACATATGATACATTGCCGCAATGGCAAAATAGCTTTCGGCAGCGTCATCACTTGATGAATATTCATCTATAATTTTTTGATAATCTTTCATTGCCTCAGAATAATTTTTTGCTTTCGCTTTTGCATTTGCCGAATCAAAAAGTGTTTTCTCTTTATTTGAATCGCATCCGTTAAAGAGAAGAACAATAACTGCAATAACAGTAATAAGTTTTTTCATACATGTCCTCAAATTTTTAGATTTCTCAGCGGCAAATATACAATCAATGATAAAGCAAGGAAAGGGATTTATTTATGCGCGGGAATGTTCACCAATTTTCATCGAATCTCCTCTACTATTTGAAATTTTTCTTCCTATTGATTCAATTTGCAATTGCAGGCATCCTTTACAGTTGAGAGGATTATCATTAATACATTTTCTGTCCGGATAAATTTGATACCGCTCTCTGTAAGGGCTCGGCGTTAAATCCGGCATAATAATATTGGCACCTACATTCAAACCTTTTATACGTCCAGCATCATCTAACGTAGCCAAAGCTGTTGTAGCAGGAATATGAACTTGTTTCAAAACAATTCTTCCCACAGCCATAACCCGTAAAGTTAAATCAACGTCGCCGGCAGATTTGCTTCGGTAAGGAGTTTCCGGTGAAGATATAAACGGACCGAAAGCAGCCATGTCAAGATCTAGTTCTTTGCAGAAAAGAATGTCATCTGCAATGTCTTCAACTGTCTGTAAAGGAAGTCCAATCATATTGCCGGAGCCGATTTGATAGCCGATTTCTTTCAAGAATTTCAAATGTGCAAGTCGGTCATCCAATCTTTGTTTATTATGATAAATCGAATAGAGTTTTGGATTGGCAGTTTCATGTTTCAATAAATAACGGTCGGCACCTGCCATTTTCCATGAGCGGTATTCATCAAATCCTCTTTCACCAAGACTTAAGGTAACTGCAAGTTCAGCTTTTTGTTTGATCTCGTAAATGATATATGCAATCATTGCAGTATCAAACTGATGATCTTCTCCGGATTGTAAAACAACTGTATAAATTCCAAGATTGGAAATAACGTGAGCGGTTTCAATTATTTCTTCCGGCGTCATCCGGTAGCGTTGCAGTTTCTTATTATCTTCTCTCAATCCGCAATAGATACAATTCTGCTCGCAATAATTAGACAGTTCAATGATTCCGCGCAGATGCACTTCATTGCCGCAATATTTAGAGCGCACTTCATCCGCACGGTCAAAAAGAAACTGTTGATCATTCTTATCGGTAAGATTAAGAAGAAAAACTATCTCTTCTTTTGAAAGATTTTCTTTGTGTAGTATTTCGTCTAAGTTCATTTTTACAAATGTTCCATTTGACTGCCCAATTGAACCATCTATGTTTTGATCTGAAGTTTATATAAATAAAAATTGAGTGCTAAAAGAAAACGTCGCGTTCACCGCTGTTAACCCTCGTTATCATCTCATCAGTTTTGCGTTTTGTTGCGCCCTCCAATCCTTCAACCTCTTTTATGATAAACTTTTCTGCAGCTTCTTTAGTCGCCGCGGAAGCAAAATCATTTGCATATTCTTTGAATGTTGAAAGTGCATTCGGCATGCACAACTTTCCGATATTTCCACTCTTAGCTAATTCCATGAATCGGTCCCCTGTTCGCTCCGAACGGTAACACGCAGTGCAAAAACTTGGCAGAAAATCCAATTCGCAGCAATCTTTTACAACTTCATCAAGCGTTCTGTGATCACCAAGCTGAAATTGTTCCATCTCATGATTCTCTTCGGATTCATTATAAGCGCCCGGAGAAGTTCTGCTGCCGGCACTGATTTGAGAAATCCCGACTTTGAAAAATTCTCGCCGTAATTCAGCACGTTCGCGAGTTGATAAAATTATGCCTGTATATGGAACAGCCAGTCGAATTACCGCGATTAATTTTTTGAATGATTCGTCATCAACTGCAAAGGGTGGATTATTTGCTTCCGGTGCATTTAAAGCTGGTTCCAAGCGCGGAACAGAAATAGTATGAGGACCAACACCGAATCTTTGATCGAGATTAAATGCGTGGCTTAGCATTGCAAGAGTTTCAAATTTGTAATCCGTTAAACCGAATAACGCGCCAATGCCAACATCATCAATACCGGCTTGAAGCGCACGATCCATAGCAAATAACCGCCATGCGTAATCTCTCTTGGGTCCTTCGGGATGCATATACATATACGTATCGTAATGATAAGTTTCTTGAAAACATTGATAAGTCCCAATACCAAAACTTTTCAAAGTTTTAAAATCTGCTATACTCAACGGCGCTGTGTTTGCATTAATGCGGCGGATATTACCGCCGTTAATGTTTACATCGTAAATTGTTTTAATTGATTCGCCGATAAATTCCATGCTCGATTTTTTTGGATGCTCGCCGCAGACAAGTAGAACTCTTTTGTGACCTTGCTTAACTAAAAATTCCGTCTCACTTTTTATCTCATCCAATGTTAAAGTTTTGCGTGTTAATTCTTTATTATCCTTACGAAATGCACAATACAAACAATTGTTAACGCAGAGATTAGTAATGTAAAGCGGAGCGAACAAAACCAAACGGTTACCGTAAATCTTTTCTTTAACTTCCCGCGCTGTATGAAAAAGTTCTTCTGCTATCTCCGGATCGCTTATATTTAGAAGAGCTGCACTCTCTCTCAGCGTTAAACCTTTTGCTTCTTTTGATTTCTGAATCGCTTCTCTCTGAATTGCATGATCGTTTAGTTTGTCATCGTCAATTAGTGAAGCAATGTAAGATTCGTCAATAAATTCCATTCTAATCTCCGCAAGTACAATTAAATTTCTTTCAGTTGACTAGGTGATGCAACAAATATACCAATGATATTATCGGTACAATGTGAAGATAATTAAGATATTTTGGGAAGAAATAGAAAGTTTTTCTTAAAAAAGAGAATGCGGAAAAGTTTATATGCAGCATTCATAAATACAAAAAGACAACCGAAAAACCATACAATTACAAAACGGCGTTTTCTGGTATTTCGATGTATCCCCGTGTGGCATTAAGTACGCATTTAATACCGTATGGAATAGTAATATTATCTTTTATGTGACCGTGTTTGATGTTGTAAAGCACGGGCAATTTTTTATCCTGAAAATATTCTATTATCACTTCGTTAAGAGTAAATGATTGTTTGGTAGGATCTTGTTCAACGCAATCAACAAAATGACCAAGCATAACACCGCTGATCTGTTTGAATATTTTCGCTAGACGCAGTTGATTCAGCATTCTGTCAATTCTGTAAGGCGCCTCATGAATATCCTCTAACATAAGAATTGCACCTTTCAGCTTTGGTAGATATTCCGTTCCAATCAGTGAGTTCAACAGACTTAAGTTGCCGCCTAATATTCTTCCGGTTGCTCTGCCTTTGTTTAATAGATAAAACTTTTCTTTTCGCGGATTTTGGATTTTGCCAATTTTTTTATTTGATGTGATAGTCCGCCAAAAAACTTCTTCAGTAAAAGCACTCACTTCATCATGAAAATCAACAGCAACCATTGGACCTGCAAATGTTATTAAGCCGCACTTTGTAAAAAATGCAAGTTGTAAAGCGTTTATGTCGCTGTATCCTACAAAAATTTTAGGATTGTTACGAATGAGTTTGTAATCAATTTTATCTAGAAGCCGCCCGGAACCGTAACCGCCGCGAATAGAAAAAATAGCTTTGATCTGTTTGTTTCTAAACATTTCGTGCAGATCATCCAAACGTTGTGCATCCGATCCAGCTAAATAACCTTCTTGAGATCCGACATTTTTTCCCACTTCAACGCGGTATCCAATTTTTTCTAAATACTGTACGCCGCTATTAATTTTTGTGAGATCGTCTGGTGATGATGCCGGAGAAATTATACCAATTACATCTCCGGGTTTCAGTTTTTTCGGTTTGATTATTCCCATTAACAATAATTTCCATTATCGAATTCCATTTCAATATAGTAAAAGGATATATTCGATGCAAAATTTAAGTTGAAAATAGGAATAATTTGAAGAATAAAATGAGGTTATTACCGGACAGCAGATAGCCTTAATTCCCGGAAAACCTCATTAAAAGCTCATTTCTCGACTTTTAAGTGTATCTGGAGAATTAATCAATAGTTTGGTCAGATACGCCCCATTTTTCAAACTTTTTCTTGTGCGCAATAATTCTCGCGTTCACGTAGAAAACTAAATTCTCGGCAATGTTTGTTGCGTGGTCCGCCAATCTCTCAATATGACGTGTTAAAACTATCAAGTGAGCGCACGGTTCTATAAGCTGCGTTTCGTTTTGCATTTTAAGAACAAGCGCTTTGAAAATTTGTTTATTAAACTTGTCAACACTTTCATCACTGTCAATAACTTTATTTGCAAGATCAATGTTATTGTTTATGAATGAATCAATTGCATTTTTCAACATTTCGCGAGCTTGTTTGCCCATTTCCAAGATTTGAGTCTCTGCAATAAGTGAATGATGTTCATTTGTTTTTTTAACTCGTTGCGCAATGTTCACTGCAATATCGCCGCATCTTTCCAACTGATTATTAATCATCATTACAGAGATTATAAAACGCAGATCTACGGCAACAGGCTGAAAAAGAGCAAGAATATTTTCACACTGAGTTTGAATAAGATTATCATATATATTCACCTCTAGCTCTTTAGCTTTTATCCCGCGGCATAATTCAACGTTACCGGTTTCGAGTGCTGTAAAAGCTTTTTCGGCTTGTTCATCTACAAGCGAAGCCATCTTAATCAGATTTATTTTCAAATTTTCTATCTGTTGATTGAAATTATCTTGCATAAGCCCTTCCTTTTTTAGCCATACTTTCCCGATATATAATCTTCGGTTAATTTTTTTGACGGATTTGTAAAAATATTTTTTGTTTGATTGAATTCAATCATCTCTCCCATTAACATGTAGCCGGTAAAATCCGATACTCGTGATGCCTGCTGCATATTGTGAGTTACAATGACAATTGTATAATCCTTTTTTAATTCTATCATCAGCTCTTCAATTTTCATTGTTGCAATTGGATCAAGAGCAGAGCAAGGTTCGTCCATTAAAATAACTTCCGGCTGAACTGCGAGCAAACGTGCAATAACTAAACGCTGCTGCTGATCCAGAGGCAATTCCAAAGCTGGATGATCAAGTTTATCTTTGACCTGATCCCAAAGCCACGCCCCTCTTAAACTTTTTTCTGCAATTTCATCCGATTCTTTCTTGTTCCTTATACCGGCAACTCTAAGTCCATATACAACATTTTCATATATAGAAAGAGGAAACGGATTGGGTCGCTGGAAAACCATTCCTACTCTTTTCCTTAACTCGGCAACTTCCAATGATGAATTATAAATATCTATTTCATCAAGAAGCACACTTCCAGTTATTTTAACTCCGTGAATTAAATCATTCATCCTGTTAAGACTGCGTAATAATGTTGATTTCCCGCAGCCAGAAGGACCGATCAATGCAGTAATCATTTTTTCCTGAACAGGCATACTTACAGATATGAGTGCCTGGAATTTACCATAGAATAGATTCAGCTTATCAATAGCAATTTTATTTTGTATAACTTTATTTATTTCAGTCATCAGCCGAATCTTCCTGTAATGTAATCATTGGTTTCGATTCTGTTAGGAGTAGTAAAAATTTGTCCTGTTGAACCGATTTCAATCAGTTCGCCCATTAAGAAGAATGCGGTATTATCGGCTACTCTTGCTGCCTGCTTGGTGTTGTTTGTTACCAAAATAATTGTGTAATCTTTTTTGAGAACTGTAAGTGCATCTTCAATCTTAGCGGTAGAGATCGGGTCCAACCCGGAACAAGGTTCGTCAAGAAGAATCACCTCTGGTTCCATTGCAAGCACACGTGCAAGACAGAGCCGCTGCTGCTGTCCGCCTGAAAGTCTCATTCCGGAAGTTTTTAAACGGTCCTTCACCTCATCCCAGAGATATGATGCGGTTAAACTTTTTTCTACTAGTTCATCCAATAGTTTTGAATCGTTAACTCCAGAGAGACGCACCCCATAAACAACATTTTCATAAATACTCATCGGCAGCGGGACAGGCATTGCGAAAACCATTCCGACTTTCTTCCTTAATGCAACAACATCATAATCCGGTTTGTAAATATCTTCTTCGTCCAATAAAATATTCCCTTCGATTCGCGTTCCATCTTCCAGATCGTTCATACGATTTAATGCTCTTAAGAACGTAGTCTTACCGGAACCGGATGGACCGATAATCCCTAATATTTTATTAGCAGGGATTTCGAAATTGATCTGCTTTAAAACTTTTTCTTCTTTGAAAAATAAGTCCAAATCTTTTATGTGAAATTTTGTCTTCATCAATTGACCAATAAATTTAACTTCTCTTTGCAATAAAACGGTGCATCAGCCAGTAAGCGGAAAGATTAACAATAAGAACAGCAATAATTAATGTTGCAGCTGTTGCGTATGCATTCTCTGCCGATATTCCTTCACGCGCTAAAATATAAAAGTGAACAGCCATTGTACGTGTCGAATCAAAGACTGAACTAGGAATACGCAATGAAGAACCGGCAGTGAATATAACTGCTGCAGTCTCTCCTATTGCACGACCAATGCTCAACATAATTCCCGTTACAATTCCCGGAAGTGCGTTTGGCAAAATTACCTTTTTGACTGTCTGCCAGCTTGTAGCACCAAGAGAAAAGCTCACTTCACGATAAGATTTTGGTACAGCTCTAATTGCTTCTTCCGAAGTACGGATTATTGTAGGCAAAATCATTACCGCTAATGTCAATCCGCCGGAAAGAATTGACCACCCGAAACCAAGTGTTACAACAAAAAAGATATAACCGAATAGACCAAAAATGATAGAAGGAATTCCCGCAAGACAATCTGTACCAAACCGGATTATTCTTGTTGCTTTATTTTCTTTAGTATATTCAGAAAGATAAACCGAAGTGAAAATTCCTAACGGTGTTGCAATTATGATTGCGAGTAAAGGCAAAATGATCGTGCCTATCAATGTCGGGAAAATTCCCCCGGCACGCCCCATATCAGTCGGATTGGTTGTAAGAAAACTCAAACTGATTCCCGGCAAACCTTTTTCCAGAATAAAGAAAATTATGAAAGCTAAAATCAGAAGAGTTAGTAAAGTTGCTCCTCCTAAAACTGCAATTGCACCGCGCTGTGTATATCGTGGATGAATTCTCATTTCTTGACTGCCCTCTTTCTAAGAACAACGCTGGCAATCGAGTTCAAAATTATAATACCAATAAATAGGACAACGCCAGTCGCAAAGAGAGCTTGCCTATGAAGTCCCGTGGCGTAACTCATTTCCAAAGCTATGTTTGCAGTTAATGTCCTAACTGAATCCAAAGGTGAATGAGGGATATTTACGGAATTTCCAGCAACCATAATGACTGCCATCGTTTCTCCTATAGCACGCCCCATTCCAAGAATTATACTTGCAATAATTCCCGATTTAGAAGCTTTAACAGTAACCATATGAATTGTCTGCCACGTTGTTGCTCCCAGCGCCAATGATCCTTCCCGATATGATTGAGGAACAGCCATTATTGAATCAATAGAAATACTGATAACCGTAGGGAGAATCATAATACCAAGAATAATTGATGCGGCAAGAAGTGAGAGTCCCGGACCTCCAAAATTATTTCTAATTAAAGGCGCAAGAACCATCACACCTATAAAACCGTAAACGACCGATGGAATTGCAGCCAGTAGTTCAATTGTGGGTTTAATTATGCGCATGATGGATTTGGGCACGTACTCTGTCAAAAAGAAAGCACCTGCAACTCCTAGTGGCGCACCTATTACTAATGCGCCGAATGTAACCCATAATGAGGCTACTATCATCGGATAGATGCCATACTTTCCTAAATGCGGATTCCAATCGGAAGAGAAAAGAAAATCCTTTACTCCATATTTAAAAATGAACGGCAATCCTTCATTAAGAATAAAGAGAGCAATCAACAGCAGAGCAGAAATTGCAGAAAATGCCGTCAACATCAGAATGCGTTTTACTCCCTTTTCACCAATTAACTTCATCGAAAATTTTCCTGAATCCAGAATAAATTATTTTGCTGGCAACAAGCCTTCTGCTTTAATTGTTTTTTGTCCTTCATCAGACAGAATATAATCTATAAAGTTTTTTGTCTCTCCTTCCAAAGATCCTTTCACAAGCAAGAAGATCGGTCTAACCAATTTATATTTTCCGCTAACAATGTTTTCAACAGTGCATTCTTGATCGTCAATTTTAAGGGCTTTAATTTTTTCATTAATAAGACCGTGAGAAACATACCCAATAGAGTTGGCATCGTTAGCAACAGTTTCTCTTATTGTACCGTTTGAATCCTGTATTAATGCGTCCTTCTTCAAATTAATTCCGGTAACGATCTGTTCAAATGAGGATCTTGTTCCGGAACCTGCTTCACGCGATACAACAGTAATTGGCGCATCTATCCCGCCGACTTCTTTCCAGTTAGTAATTTTTCCGTTAAAGATATCGCGTACTTGATCTGTTGATAGATCAGTGACCTTATTTAAGGGATTGACTACTATGGCGACTCCATCCTTAGCAACAACTGTAGCAGTTAAATCTTTAGCTTCCTTAGGGAGAGTTACAAGATCAGCCATTCCGATCTGAGCTGCGCCGGAATTTGCAGACTGGATTCCTACTGCCGAGCCGCCTCCCTGAACCGTAATAACAACATTATTATTGGTAGCCATATATTGGTCTGCAAGCTTCTCTGCGAAAGGTTGAAAAGCCGTAGAACCTGCCAAGGTGATAGATGTTTTTCCTTTACCGCAACCCCACATAATTGCTATAAGCAATAGTGCTGAACTAAATACTAATATTTTCTTAAACATAGATTCCTCCGGTAAATAAGAGCTGATTAATTAAATACAATTCTGATATGATGTGCAAAGTTAGGGATTTGAAGTGATTCTTTCCAAATTGATTTAATTTCAAAAATCTAATTGAAATGATGGAATTAGAAAAGACCCCGTTTGTTTATAAGTGAATTTAAGAAAAGCAATCGTATTTGAAGTAATTCAAACAACATAATAATTCATTAAGAATATCATTTAATTACGCACTAATCAATTTTGTCTTTTTCTTCTTGACTATCCACATATCTTTCAGTTTTTTTTCTATGCGCAATTATTTTTGCTTCGACATAAAAAACTAAGTTCTCAGCAATATTTGTTGCGTGATCAGCCATTCGTTCAAGATGCCGTGTCATAACAACAAGATGAGTACACGCTTCTATCAGTTCCGGGTTCGACTGCATCTTCGCCACAAGAAAACTGAAAATTTGTTTATTCATCTTGTCTACTGTTTCATCGTTTGCAATTACCTGACTTGCCAGTTCGGTATCATTCCTAATGAATGAATCAATTGCGTTCTTCAGCATTGTCTGAGAAGTACGCGCCATATCAATTATCTGCGATTCAACGATAAGAGCACGTTCGTTTCCGGTTTTTTTTACTCTTTGAGAAATATTAACCGCAATATCTCCGCATCGTTCAATATTATTGTTGATCATTATAGCCGACATTACCAGTCTTAAATCAGTAGCTACAGGCTGAAAAAGTGCAATTATATTCTCGCATTGGGTTTGGATTAAATTGTCGTAGGCATCAACTTCCATGTCTCTCGACTTAACTCCTTTGCATAAATCTATGTTGCCCGTTTCCAAAGCCGTTATCACTTTATCAACCTGGTCATCTACAACCGATGCCATTCTGATGAGGTTGCTTTTTAATTCTTCTATTTCGCCCTGAAAATGTTCTTTCATAATTTTTCCCTTTTTATCATCCGAAACGACCGCGGATATAATCTTCTGTTTGTTGTTTATCTGGTGATGTAAACATTTTTTTTGTATCGGAAAATTCAATTAGTTCGCCCATGTAGAAAAACGCTGTGTAGTCGCTTACGCGCGCGGCTTGCTGCATATTGTGAGTAACAATTACAATCGTATAATCTTTCTTCAATTCAAAAATCAAATCTTCTATTTTTGTAGTAGAAATTGGGTCAAGAGCACTTGCTGGCTCATCCATCAGTATCACTTCTGGGTTCACAGCAAGAGTACGGGCGATACATAATCTTTGCTGCTGACCGCCGGAAATATTCGCTCCAGAATCGTTCAAATTATTTTTTACTTCTTCCCACAAAGCAGCTTGTCTTAAACACTTCTCAACAATTGGAGTAATTTGTTTTTTATTCCGAACACCGTTCAGTTTCAAACCTGCGGCAACATTGTTAAAGATAGACATTGATGGGAACGGATTTGGCTTCTGAAAAACCATCCCGACTCTTTTGCGTAATAAAACCGGATCAGTTTTGGTTAGATCTTCTCCGTCAAGCAGAATTTCCCCCTTTATTGTTCCGCCTACAACTTCATGCATTCTATTCAGACTTCTTAAAAAAGTTGATTTCCCGCAGCCCGATGGACCTATGATTGCTACAACTTTATTCTTCGGAATATCCAGCGAGATATTTTTTAGAACTTGATTCTTGCCGTAATAAGCATCTAAATTTTTTATTGATAATTTAATTTCCATTTTATCCAGGTTGTTTAATTCGTTTTATATTTTGAACGGGTAATAATTCTAAAGACCAGACTTAGAATTGATATTAATAAAATGAGTACGAGTGCTGCAGTCCATGCCTGCTGATTCCAATCTTCGAATGGTGATTTTGCATAATCATATATGTAAACAGTTAAAGAAGCAATAGGTTGACCGATACTTGTTGACCAGAAACGATTTCCAAGAGCTGTAAATAATAACGGTGCTGTTTCACCCGCGGCTCTTGATAATCCAAGCAACACTCCTGTAGCAATTCCCTTCCAGGCTGAACGAATAACAATAGCTAAGGTTGTTTTCCATTTTGGAATGCCCAATGCTAATCCGGCTTCTCTTAACGAATGAGGGACTAATTTAATCATCTCCTCGGTTGTTCTTGTTATAGTTGGAATCATTAAAATTCCGAGCGCAATACCACCGGCAATTGCAGAGAAGTGTTTCATCGGCAGTACAACCATTGTATAAGCAACAACTCCAACTACAATGGAAGGAACACCGCTCAGAACATCCGTTAAAAATCTAACCATAAAGCCAAATTTGTTATTCCCAAATTCGGATAGATATGTTCCGGTCATAATTCCTACCGGAACACCTATAGCGCCGCCAATACCAATTAGCATTAACGTTCCAACAATTGCATTTGCCATTCCTCCGCCTGTTTCTCCGACCGGTTTAGGCATTGCAATAAAAAAATCAAGATTTAAATACGTGATACCTTTGGAAATTGTGTAATAGAAAATGAAAATAAGAGGAACTATTGCGGCTAATGTTGCCGCAAAAGTCAGAGACATCATTATCATACTTGTTATTTTTTTTCTGTAATGGAAAAATCTTGAATTCATTATGTTGTCTTCCATCTTCTATTCATACGCCAAACGAGTAAACGTGCAAACGCGTTAATAATAATTGTGATAACAAATAATACTAATGCTAATTGAATTAATGCACTCAGATACATTTCGGAAGTAGCTTCTGTAAATTCATTAGCGATAACACTTGCCATTGTATAAGAAGGATCGAATAATGACGGTGATATCAACGCCCTGTTGCCGATTACCATTGTTACTGCCATTGTTTCTCCTATTGCACGTCCTAGACCCAACATTGTTGCACCAAGTATTCCTGACCTCGCATCTCTTAGGACTATCATAGTTGATTGCCATCTTGTTGCGCCTAGCGCCAATGCAGCTTCTCTCTGAGATCTAGGTACTGATTTAAGCACATCACGGGAAATGGAGGAAATAATCGGCAAGACCATTATAGATAGAATAAGCACCGCGGCTAGGAGACCAAATCCGTAAGGCGCACCTCTAAAGAACGGCAAGAAACCCAATTTATCTGATAGATAAGGTTCAACATCTGTACGAATCCACGGAACCAGAACAAAGATTCCCCACAGTCCATAAATTACACTCGGGATGCCTGCTAATAATTCTACCAGAAATGAAAGAGGTTTTTCCAGCCATGGCGGTGCTACTTCAGCCAAATAAATTGCGACTCCAATACTCAACGGCAGTGCGATGATCAGCGCCAGCAGTGAAGAAACAATTGTTCCATAAATAATCGGTAATGCACCATAAATTTCTTGTACAGGATCCCAAGTTGAATTAACTAAGAAACTCCATCCGAATTTATCAATAGATAATTTGGAACCAAGATACATTTCATAACCCATCAATAGAACAAGCAGAAAAACCGACACTGCAAATAACAATGTCAGTTTTTCGAATATGAGATCACCAAGATTACGGGAAGAAAATATTTTCTTTAATTTATTTTTCACACTGCTCTCTGTTAATCCGTTTTACTATTTAATCTTCTTTCCATTTACAGTTATTGTTGCAATATTCTTTTCGCACATCTTAACAACTGCTTTTGGAAGCGGCGCATAATATAGTCCGGTTGCAAATGACTGACCTTTTCCCATCGCCCACTTTAAAAATTTAACAAGAGCTCCTGCTTTTGTTTCGTCTTTCATGTTCTGATAAATTAGAAGCCACGTGAATCCCGAAATTGGATAAGAGTTTTTACCATCGGGATCAGTAATAGAAACACGTAAATCTGAAGGCATATTTTTAGCGGCTCCTTCTGCAGCTGCGCTTACTGATTCAAAAGAAGCTTCAACAAATTTGCCGGCTTTATTTTTCATATTGGCATAACTAATTTTATTTTGAACTGCGTAGGCAAGTTCAACATATCCAACAGATCCTCCGGTTTGTTTAACCAATCCGGCAACGCCGTCATTTCCTTTTCCGCCTAAACCAACCGGCCAGTTTACAGAAGTTCCTTTACCTACTTTGGTTTCCCATTCTTTGCTGACTTTGCTTAAATAATCAGTAAAAATGAAAGAGGTACCGCTTCCATCGGAACGGTGAGCAACTACTATTGATACGTTAGGCAGATTCAATTTTGGATTTAATTTCTTTATTGCCGCATCATTCCATTTGGTAATCTTTCCTAAATAGATATCCGCTAGTACAGTTCCGTCAAGATTCAAACCTGATATACCCGGTACGTTGTATGCAACAACAACAGCGCCCATAACTGTAGGAATGTGAAGAATGGTTGTGTTCTGTTTTGACTTAGCTTCTTCTAATTGTTTATCATTCATTGGACCATCGGAAGCACCGAAGTCAACAGTTCCTTCTGTAACTTGTTTAATTCCGCCGCCGCTGCCGATTGCTTGATAATTAAATTGAACGCCGGTCATATTCTTATATTCATCAAACCACTTTGAATAAATTACAGCCGGGAATGTTGCACCGGCACCGTTCAACTGCAGCTGTGCGCTTGCAAGTGATGAAATTGACAGCATTAGAAAAAGTACTGATATGATATTTCTTAATTTCATTTTTATCTCCTATAATTTTTGTTATTACTTAAAAAGTGAATGAAAAAGTTACTCTGCCTTGTAAATTGCTCGAGTCCGATGAACCATTCGTGTTCTTTACTGTTTGTGGCGTGAAAATTTCGATGTTTGGAATAATACTTACATTTTTTGCAACTTTGTAATCAAGACCTGCTAACAGTAATGATGTACCATCGTTGTTAAGGTCTGTGTTTGGATCGTAGCTGTCATATCTTGCAACCAATCTGAATTTTTCCGATAAAGAAACCCACGCCCAGAATGAAAGTCCCAGCGATTTTTGATCCATCAATGCGCCTGTTGTCTTATAACCGTTGAGAATTGTTCTTGTGAATCCTTCAAATCCGAGTGCGAAGTCACTCTTCTGCTGGTAGTTTAAGAATAATGCAGCAACAGTCGCGTTATTTGATTTTGTTGTTTTGTCGAATGCATCTGTAACATCTGCTTTTGCTGCGAGATCATAATAAAGAGTTGCCTGGAAACCATCGGCAGGTTTTATCTGAACTAAAGCATAATATCTTTTGTACTTGTCGGTTTCAGGAGCGTTTCCGCTGTTATCTGCAATCTTTAACCAGTAATTTACCGAACCGCTTTCCGTAATCTTTCCTTTGAGATCAACACCAAGATCCCGAGAAGGGACAATTCCATTTAGATCCATAGTTGTTTTTTCTAAAGAACGGTAACCCCAAGCACCTTCGGAAATATCGAAAGCGGGAGTTGGAGAAATACCCAAGAACAGATCCGAACCGCTGAAAATACCTTTCCATTTTAGATAAGCGTCTTTAACCATTACACCAAGTTTTCCGCCACTTGTATTTGAAGCAGCGCTTTGATCTGTTTCCGTTCTGAAGCGTGCATCAAAATTATCCGATACAGAAATATCTGCCGTGAAATAAATTCTTCTAAATTGAAAGCCGTTCAAATTCTTCAGGCTACCGTCTACATTATTTATGTTATAAAAGTAATCTCCAAACATCAATCCGCTGAATTTTACTTTTTCCGGTGCTGTCTGGGCTAAACTGATTGACACGAACATGATTACGATTAACGAGACACTATAAAATTTTTTCATAGAAAAATGTTACTCCTGTTTTTTTTGTGATGGCCAAACATAATACTCGAGTATTAACTCAATGTTACCTCATTGTTAAGGAATTGTTAAGTTTTGATTTTATCGAGTTTTTCTGACCGTGTAGTCTAAATTTTAGAAGAAATTGTTCGATAAAATATTTTTAACTGCCAAATTCATCAGACTTAATGATTAATTAATATTGTTGTCCTTCTATTGTGATTTATATTGCATTAGATTTTTTTGCACCGGTGAAATTATAACAACTTTTTAACCGACAATTTAATTTTAGAACTTAGCCAGTATTTAGAACTTAGCCAGTATAGAGTAATCATAAAATGGAAATTGAACAACAAATAACCCCCGAAGTTGAGAGGGGTTCAAAAAAAGCTTGGGTTATAACAGCCGATATGGGTTACGGTCATCAGCGTGCAGTCCATCCATTACGAGATGTGGCTGAAGATGGTATTATAACAGTCGGGTCAGGGCAAGCCGCATCAAGAAACGAAGAAAAATTGTGGAAGCGCGTTCTCAACGGATATGAATTTATGTCACGGGCAAAAGAAATTCCGGTTATCGGAAATCCTCTCTTTAATTTACTCGACACCTTCATGCACATACCATCTCCCTACCCCATGAGAGATCTTTCCAACAAGACATTACAAGTTGCTATTCTAGAATCGAGCATTAATAAGGGATTATGTTTAGGAATGCTTGAGACTATAAAGACTAAGGATTTACCGGTCGTCACTTCATTTTATGCAACTGCAATTGCGGCAGATATGAAGGGATTTAATTCTGTCTATTGCATAATATGTGATGCCGATATAAACCGCGTCTGGGTTGCAAAGGAACCCTGGGAAAGTAAAATTGAATATTTCGCACCATGCGGAAAAGCCGCGCAAAGACTAAAGGCGTACGGAGTCCAAGAAGAAAAAATTTTCACTACCGGTTTTCCTTTACCAATTGAATTACTTGGAGATAGAGATTTAACAATATTGAAAGCTGACCTTGCTCAAAGATTAGATTACCTGGATCCTGAAAATGTATTTTGGCGGAGACACAAAAGAAACGTAAAACACTTTTTAGGGAAAGAAAATTGTATTCCACGAAAAGATAGAAAATTTACTATAGCATTTGCCGTTGGCGGAGCCGGTGCACAAAAAGAGATTGGTGAAAAAATTGCACTTAGTCTGAAAACTAAGATACTTAATGATGAGGTAAAGCTTATCCTTGTTGCGGGAATAAGAAAGGACGTAAAAGATTTTTTTGATTCGGTTAAAGAAAAGATCACTAATGATGATTCTAAAATTGAAATTATATATGCCGAATCACTCTACGAATACTTTGATAAATTTAATGTAATACTAAAGTACACCGATGTTCTCTGGACGAAACCAAGCGAGTTGTCATTTTATTGTGCATTAGGAATTCCAATCATCGTTGCCCCGCCCATCGGTTCACAAGAAAAGTTTAATGCGAAATGGTTATATGAAGTTCAAGCCGGTATTAAACAAGAGAATCCCGATTACACCGATCAATGGCTCTTTGAATCATTAAACAAAGGAAGATTAGCTGAAGCTGCGTGGTCTGGATTTTTGAAGGCAAGAAAATTAGGCACGTTTAAAATTTTAGAAATATTAGAGACAGGTAAACTTATCTCTGAAAAATCCCCCGTTATGAGGTAAGATTGGACACAACTCCTAATAATAAAAAGAAATTCCTTTTCATTTATTTGAAAACCGGTGGAGGTCATCTCGCTCCTGCCAAATCTTTAGCCGGTTATATTAAAAACCACCATAATGATGAAGTTGATGTGCTACTGGTGGATGGATTTCAAAAGACAGGAACATTTGCGCGTTCAATTGTTGAAGACGGATACCGGTTACTTCAGAGCAGATTCAAATGGTTTTATGAATTGATTTATGCTTTCCATAAAATCAGAATCATATCTAAAATCAGCGCTTATCTCGTTTCTCTAAATATGAAGAAATATTTGGAAGAAATTATTATGGCAGAAAAACCCGAGCAGATTGTTCTCTTTCATTTTTTTGCAATCGATCCTGTCTATAAAATACTGAAGAAATTGAATCTGAAAATTGAAGTTACCACTGTTGTTACCGACCCGTACATAGCTCCGCCTTTATGGTTCCTTAACAAAAACCAGAATTTCATTCTATTCAGTCAGGAACTGAAAAATTATTGCATTAAAAAAGGGATCAGCAGAGACAATATTAAAGTCTTCAATTTTGTTCTCGATGAAAGATATTCCAAAATAGCTTCAAAAGAAGAAGTAATTAATTTTAAGAAAAAATTAGGATTCCAGAAAGAAAAGGTTTTGCTTATTCTCGGCGGAGGAGACGGCATTCCGAACGGAATCCGGATTCTGAAAAGCGTGCTGAATATTAAAGAGAATTTTGAAGTCGCCGTTGTTTGCGGTAAGAATAAAGAATTTTATGAAGAGGCAAATAAGATTGTATTAAGGGAAAAACTTAAACATGTAAAAATTTATGGATTCGTAGATTTTATTTATGAATTAATCAACATCTCAGATGTTGTCATCTCAAAATGCGGTGCTTCAACTTTTATGGAATTATTAATCTCGGGTAAAATTCAAATAGTAAACAGCTACCTTTGGGAACAGGAAAAAGGAAATGTTGATTTCCTTATCAATAACAACCTCGGCTTTTATGAAAAGAAGGTGGACAAACTTCAGGTTATACTTAATCAAATGTTCACCGATGATTGGATTTTAACTGAATATAAAAAGAACATTGCCGCATTTAACTTTGAAAACGGAACTGCCGAAGTTGCCTCATATCTGCTTAATTCCGGGAATTACAATGGCTGATCATATTGATCTGATTTTTATTGATGAATTTATACCAGAGGAGATTTGATAAATCAATATGATCCGAGAACAGAAACGAATCTGATTAATCAGCTAGCCAATGATACTATAATTTTTTCTTGCGATTTGGTTCTTGTTTTCACCGGCAGACTCAAAACATCAGTCGAAATTTCAAACGGGAAGGCATTTATTAAAAACATTCCTATACTGTCTTTCATGTGATTTTCAACAGCACCGCCCGAATTTACAAATCTTATTCCCTCTCTGTAATATTCTTTCATTTCATGACTGTGACCATGCAGAACAAGTTTAACATCATGCTCGATGAATGTCTTCATCAGCTTCTTTTTCCCGCGCAGTTTCATTGTATAGTTCTCAATTTTATTCCACAAGGTTCCCTCCGAACTGTGAGACGCTACATTCTTGGGATAAAAATGATGGTGCGTTAGAACGATCTTAACCTTTTCATCGAATTCTTTTTTCAGCAGGATCATTTTTAGAAATTGTCTCTGTACTTTTGAAACTTGTCCGTTTGAGGCAAACGGATTCTTAAACCGGGAATATTCCGCATTGGTGTTGAGCCCAACAAGCAGCACGTCCTTAAATACTTTTGCGAACGGGAAATACAATTCATCATGAGGACGGATCGTATTTTCAAAAAGCTCTTTGAAGTGGTCTACAAACTTCGCTATTTTTTCATGGTAATTTGTATTCATACACTTTGCAGGAAAATTAAAAACATCCTGCGCAGTCTGAGGCCCGCCGAAAATATCATGATTACCAATTACAATTGTTGTTTTATCGCTTCTGTATAAATCAAACTTTTTTAGAACTTCTTTAAATACATTAAAATCTTTTTCATCTGCATTATCGGAAATATCCCCGGTTATAACAAAATGCTGTGCACCGTTTTCAAGAGCATGCTGAATCAACTTTTTAACCTTTGAAATATTTTCTCGTTTATGTTTACCGCAAATATGCAGATCCGATATGTGAGCGATCCTCATTAGAATCCTATTTTATTTTTCATTACAAAATTAAAAAGCACATGTTAAGCCAGTGTGAATGAATTGTTATGAAATCATTAAGAAAGGAATTGCGGAATTAACAATTTCTTAACCTTCCCTTAATATTGTGGTAATATTTATTTCCAATATTTATACAGCAAATAATCTGAAAGGAGATGGTTATGGGATTGGACAAAGTCAGAGTAGGCAACAGATACATAGGCGAGAACGAGCCTGTATACATAATTGCCGAAATCGGAATAAACCATAACGGTTCAATTGCCCTGGCAAAAAAACTGATTGACGGCGCTGTTTTCGCCGGCTGCGACGCTGTAAAGTTTCAGAAAAGAACTCCGCAGCTTTGTGTCCCCATAGATCAATGGAATATTGAACGTGATACGCCTTGGGGAAGAATGAGCTACATCGAATATAAAAATAAAATTGAATTCGGTTTCTCGGAATATGAACAGATAGATCTCTACTGTAAAGCTAAGGATATTGACTGGTTCGTGTCTGTATGGGATACAGAGGCAGTTGATTTTATAGAACAGTTCGATCCAATAATGTACAAAGTTGCATCCGCTTCAATTACTGATTCAGAGCTTCTGAGAAGACTTAAAGAAACAAATAAACCGGTGATGATTTCCACCGGAATGTCTACGATAGAAGAAATTGACGAAGCTGTTGATACGCTGGGAAGAGAGAATCTGCTCATAGCACAAGCAACTTCTGCTTATCCATGTAATCCAAGGGAATTAAACCTGAGAGTAATAACAACATATAAGAATAAATTTCACGGCATTCCAATCGGTTACAGCGGACATGAAACCGGACTGGCGCCGACTTTAGCCGCAGTTGCATTAGGCGCCACATTTATTGAAAGACATTTGACACTCGACCGTGCAATGTGGGGCACAGATCAAGCGGCATCTGTTGAAGTTGGTGGAATGTTTCATCTTGTAAAAGATATAAGAGATATCGAAAAATCGCTCGGTGACGGTAAAAAAAAATTATATGGAAGTGAACTTAGCAACCGAAATAAATTAAGAAAAGTAAAAACTAAAAACCGGATCGCCATTTAAGATCAATTGAATTTTTTCCTCGTTGCCATAAGAAAGGGCAAAGATACAACCACCTCTGTTCCCCTCTTACAAAGAGGGGAATTTTTTCTATAATAGGAATAAATCAATTTTGAATTGGCAGACGGAGAGATTTAAACATAATTAAACTGGGATTGAGTTTTCGTACTTATCAAATCCTTCTTCCGAAGGTGAGTTAAGCTTATTTCCCAATTTCCTTTTGAAATACTTCACGGTTTCATCGGGAAGATTGAGCCAGTTTTTATCTACAAGAATTTCTATTATCAGATTATTTTCTTTAGCAGAGAGATCCTTAAGAATCGCACGTTCTTCGTAGGATAACTTTTTATAATACTCATCCTCATTTTTGATATTGCGGTAGATGTTTCTCTTATAACGGCTGATCCTGTAGAGTTCGTTTATTAGTTCTTCAAACGATGGCGAATTGTATAATGCGATTTCAAAATTAATGACTGACATAGAATTACCCGATCCTTTTTGATCATGTTTTTCAAAAAATAATTTATCCGAATTCATATGCGATTCTTTATTAATGCGACTGGATCGGCAAGAAAAAATCATTCTGCGACTGAAATTTATCCTCAGTCTCCATTATTTCATTATTCGGCAACAAATATAAAATCCCTAATGCTATGAATGAAAAAATGAATCCGAGCATAAACCATTCTTTAGATGCTCTCTTTTTTTCTCCTGCATAGTACGAACATAAAATTCCGAATAACAATCCCGCTAGCGAAAACCATAATCCGAACATAATAACCTCAATTTTTGTTGCATTAATATGAAAAATTAGTATTAACTCAATGTTACGGCAGTATTAAGGAATTATTAAGTTTTAGAATTGAGATGTGGCTTGGGGGAATAATGTTTTACTTAATTACCAGCCAATCTTTGACGGATTAAAGAGGTTTTGTTGAATCCTTAAAAAGAAAAACCAATCACAACGCCAAATAATATCATTTTTATTGTTTCATTATCTTTGATAACGGAATATTCTTCTGGACTATAATTATATTTAATTTTAGGAAACAACAACAAATATTTTGCTTCCAATCCTAGACTAAACCAACTACTTGCAATTCCAATACCGCCAATTTTACAAGAGATGCCGTAGCAATCTTCTCTTGTTCTTCCTAAAAAATAATAAGGCGGATATCTGTCCGAAATAAATGAAGCATTACCTTCGCGACTTTGTGAAAGGAAAGAATTATATGAACTGCCAAGTGCTGCGTAAATTTTATTGTGAGGATTATTTAGAAAATAATAACCCAAATCAATTTCATAAGTCAAAAAAGAGAATAATTCTTTACCATCTTTTGTGATTAATACACTCAAATTAGGTCTTAAAAAGAAGGGATCATTGATATCGTAACTATAATTTGTATTTAACGAGAGACCGCTTCCGAAAAAAATACCAATACCAATTCTGTTTGTTTGGGATTGCGCGGCATACGGCGCAAATAATAAAAGAAAAGAAAATATTTTGAAGTAACCGTTCATATTTTAATGATAGTCTATTCAACATACATGTGCAGACAAAAATTTATAATTGTCCGCCTTTGTGTAATTCTTCATCCATCTTTATTACAGATAAATCCCGGTTGATTTCTTTTAATTCAATCGTCTTGGGATCAATTGCAGCCAAAGTTTTAATTACTCTGTTTAGTTCTTCAATGTTTTTCTCAGCTTTAGTTATTAATCTTTCATGCACACCTTCATCATGCATATCCATAATTAATAATTGCATTGATGATGTTGAGTTTTGTAGAATATCTTGTATTGTACGTATCGTTGCATTAAACATTTCCGTTCTTTCATTAATTATTTTTCTTCTTAAACTTCTATCTAAAAGCCATAATCCTGTTAGAAATATTCCTGTTGAAGGGATTGTCCAATAATATTTTTTGTTTTCCAGATACTTTAAGAGATTAAGCGCCGGGTGCAGATCAAGGACAAGATTAAAAAAAAGTGTAACCAGAACAACTAAAGAAAATATAACCACAGCAGTTGAATTATCTTTCAGAAATTTCATTTAATGCCTTAATTCATCTTGAAAATTTTTGTTTATACTTGCCCGCTGTTATCCGCCGTGAACAGGTGCACCGTTAATTAATTATTCTAAAATAACTAATTATAAGATAGTATGTTAAATTGAAGTTATGTATGCCGGCAGCTTTTTTGCGGCGGGATTGTGTTTTTGTTTATGAGCCGGAAATCTCTTTACGGATTTCCAAGATTCGTTTAACATGATGAACAACATGATCTGATTGGATTTGAACCACAGCACCAACCGGGACCAATTCAATTTTTCCATCGGACTTTCTAAATTGGACAGATTTATTCCATCCGTCATCTACATATTCTAACAATTGTATTATATGATCTCTATTTGCTTTCAATAATGCTATTGATATTTCAACCGGGCGGTTCTTGTAACTCCAACATTCCGCCCACGTTGTCTGCGGGAGCGCCCAGTACCACTGAAGTGTGAATTCAGCTTGTTCATTCCCCAATGCAATCTTTATGCAAGTTTTCCATAGATCATCGCCATCAGCGATATGATGAATTATCTGCCTTATAGTCCATCCTCCTTTGGCTGGAACATAATCTAAATCTTTGTCGCTCAAACCGGCAACGGCGTTTTCAAGAATAGTAACTCCTTGCTTAAATAACTCGAGGATTTTATCTTGGTCTTTTGGTGGCTCCATATTATATGCGCCTTATTTTAGCTCATAACGACGTTGCCGATAAGGATTGCCCAGAACAATTATTTTTACTCGGAGTAATGAGAAGTATAATTATCTAATAAATTTCTAATTACCTTTTGATATTGGCTCCCATGTTTTCGAGCAATTCCTTTAAAAAATTCAATGCTTGATTTGCTCAAATTTAGGGTGATTTTAACCGTATTCTCTTTGAAAACCAATTCTTCGGGTTTTGGTAAGAAGTCTTTTATAACTTCTACTTTTCTTATTTTTTCATCACTATATTTTATTTTCTTTTTCATATATCTGTTTTCCTTTTCTCCAATATCCAGCCCCTATGATTCTGATTTTATTATTTCTATATGTAAAACGAACAGTAACTATGTTTTCTGCAATTTTACCAAAACAGTAGAACCTCTCCCCGCTCTCACTATGTTCTGAATCTTTAGCAATAATTCTATTTGAATCCGAGAATACATATTGAGCTTCTTCAAAAGAAATTTTGTGTTTCTTTTGATTCACCTTGTTTTTAGTTTCGTCCCATTCAAAAGAAGCGGTCTTCACCTAAACTACATCCTATTTTTTCCGTTTAAATATACATACATATGGCTTATCAACCATATTTTTTGCCAACTAGCGGTATTGTTTTTAAGCCGTAGCCCAAAACAACAGTGCAGCTTTTGTCAACGCAACTTTATTTATATAATCAGTTTGTTTTCTACTCACATTTTTAAGAGTAACTAACTTTGAAAAGCCAAACCCGAAAAACACACTACGACCGATTCGAAGAAGAGGTCAGATGTTATGTTTGAAAAGTCTCATTGATTAATTTGTTTTACACTATCATCATAGGAGACTTATCATGAACAATCTATCATTTAAGAACAACACTTTCTTTGTTGGTCTTGATACTCACCTTAAGAATTGGAAGGTTACAATTCGCAACTCTGGTCTTGAACTAAAAACTTTTTCTATGAACCCTTCACCATTAGAATTATACCATTACCTAACTAAGCATTATCCCGATGGTATCTTTAACATAGTTTACGAAGCTGGGTTTTCTGGTTTTTGGCCTCTAAGAAAATTCAAAGAACTTGGTGTAAATTGTATCATTGTTAATCCTGCTGATATTCCTTCCTCTAACAAAGAAAAAGTTGTGAAAACTGATCTAACAGATTCCCGTAAACTAGCTCGTGAATTTGAAAACAATTCTCTTCAACCTATCTACATCCCTGATGTTTATGCAGAACAACTTCGTTCTCTTATGCGTCTTCGTTTTCAACTTGTGCAAACACAAACTAGAATTAAAAATAGAATTAAAATGCTTCTATATAATTATGGTATCATCATCCCTAAAGAACATCTTACAAATTCTCGTTGGTCTGGATACTTTATAAACTGGCTTAATTCTGTAAAACTTTCTTGTAATGCTGGGCAACTCACGCTAATCAATCTTCTCCTTCAGTTACAACAGTGTAGAGAAAATCTTAATGTTGTTCTTCACCAGCTAAGAGTAGAAGCTAAAAATAAATCCATCGAACCAATCATTAATTCTCTTGTCTCAGTTCCTGGTATCGCTTTCATTACTGCTATGTCTCTCTTTACAGAAATTATCGACATCAAACGTTTTAAGAGTTTTGATCATCTTGCTTCTTTTGTTGGTCTTGTTCCTTCTCTTTGCTCTTCAGGTCAAACTGAATACAGTAGAGGAATATCTTTTCGTCACAATAAATTTTTACGCCCACTTATTGTTGAAGCTGCTTGGACTGCCATCAGAAAAGATCCGGCTATTACCCTTGTTTACTCTCAACTAATTAAACAGATGTCAAAACAGAAAGTTGTTATTAAAATTGCTAAAAAGCTGCTTTCAAGAATCAGACATGTTTGGATTCAACAAGAACAATATCAATTTGCTCTTGTTGCCTAAGTATCAATAAAACAAAGAACAATACTAAATGAATTTCTTTTTAATGGCGAGGACTGTTGTCTCAGCCCTGCTCACACGGGCTCACATAGTCCCAATAGTTTACTATACTAGATAGTAACTATAAATGAGTTCTCGGTCAGTTTACAGCCTCGCCTTTTTTATATTCTCTGAACGACATTTTGCAGTGCCATTCTAATGGTAACTGTTTATAACAGATTGATTCTTTTAGTAACTACATATTTATAATAAACACTTTTCTTAGCCTGTTGACTTTTCACATAACGGGCTGAGACGCGGGTTATACATTTACTCAAAATATGTTTCAACAATTGTTACAGAATTTACCCAACTAGCCAAGAATTTTTTCTCTGGATCTTTGCTCATTTCTTCGTCATTTGTTTTTGCAATCCTTTTTATTTCACTTTCAACATGATTATTCAACTTTTCATTTAGACAAGTGATTGTCCATATAGTTTTATGAATATTATAAAAGACCAAATTCAGAGAAGATAAAACCACAGTAGCCCCAAAAGAATATTGGTCACCTAAAATTAAATTTTTAACTAAATCCTCCCATTTAAAAGATTTTTGCCTATCCCTAGAAAGTTTGAAAGCATATATTAAGACTAGGACACTAAATGACGAACTTCTTAGAAATGTTAATATTTCATCATCCGTGTAAGAGAATGTTTTTTCTTCAATTACTGTTGTTTGGGGTATTTCGGATTGATGATCTTTACCCCAAAAGGTAGACAGTTTTTTAAGATAATTAAGTTAGTTTTTCATATTCCACCGGTGAACAATACCCGATTGCTGAGTGTAACCTTCTGCGATTATAAAATATTTCTATGTATTCA
>JAKAKD010000051.1 GCA_021824635.1 Bacteroidota bacterium
TATTCCTCACTGCTGCCTCCCGTAGGAGTCTGGACCGTGTCTCAGTTCCAGTGTGGCTGATCATCCTCTCAGACCAGCTACTGATCGTAGCCTTGGTAGGCAATTACCCTACCAACTAGCTAATCAGATGCAAGCTCATCTATAGGAGTTATCCCGACAAGTCGGGACAACTTTAACAACATCATCATGCGATGCCGCTGCATTATTCGGTATTAGCGCCGATTTCTCGACGTTATTCCGAACCCATAGGTAGATTACTTACATATTACTCACCCTTGCGCCACTTTACTTGAGATATTGCTACCTCTTTCTCGTAGACTTGCATGTGTTAAGCACGCCGCCAGCGTTCGTCCTGAGCCAGGATCAAACTCTCCGTTGTAAGAGTTTGTATAAAATTTAGAATCAACAAAGCTAAAACTACTAAAGATTTTCTTTAGTCACTCACTCTATCAAAGAACTTGAATAAATACGGACTTCAAATTTAAGTATTCGTTTTTGATTTGTCAAGAAGGGATTAGAAATAAATCAAAAAATAATTTGTAGAAAGAACTGATGAATAAATCGATAAATCTAGACTGGAAGAATAACAGTTTTTTACAATTTTCGCAACTTTAAAACGCGCACTCTTTTATCTTTCAGCTACTTTAGTTTTATTTCAAAACAATGGGTTTATACAGAAAAAGTGATCTGAAAAATTATTAACTGAATGAGGTTGACCAAGAAGTAATGTTTGTATAATATTCAGTAAGAGATGGTTTGAAAAAACGAATTTTTCAATATCTCAGATGGTCGAAACAGCGTTTCGACCTACATTTTGTTCAACCTCGGTACGAAACTGTATTTGTCCATGAAACTTTTTTATTTGAAATGGAATTAAGTAGCACGGCAATATAGAAAACCGATTGGGGATGATTATTTGCTCTTGAGCCAAATAATTCATTAATCTCGATACTAATATTGTGATTGCAAAATAAATTTACGGTAATTGGTACGGAACGTATTTCGTAATACTCTTTGTTATGTTTTTCTGAAACATTGACCATTCTAAGAATGTTAAGAGTACATTCATGACAATTAATAACAGCTTTAAAAAGTCTTTCATCAAATAGAACAGAAATTTTTTCATCGGTAACCGTGGCAGTTACACTGTTGTTATTCTTTGCAGGCGGGAATAAAGTAAAACCCGGCGCGCTTTTTTCCACACCAAATAGTTTCAGATTTGTTTTAAGTATTTTGTGATACGCTGAGAAACCTTGCACATTTGATTTTTGCCAAACATTTTTAAGGTGTGGTATTGAATTAATTGTCCTGGCAAATTTGACAACGGCAGAGAATTTATTTTTTTCGTATATTGCTTTAGTAGATTTGCTCTTTTTATAATGGTCCGACCGTAGGGAAACAAATTGTTTTCCGTTTACTTTACGAACTACAAGCGAGCCGATCTTACCACTAAGTTCTCCGAGAACGGCTTTTGTTAAGCGTGCCATGTTATAATTGCCCCAATAAATCCAACCCAAAATAAACCAGTCAAACCAGAAAGACAAACGAAAGAAGAACGAATACAGAACGTATTCAGAACGTTTACGGATATGGGGTGAATACTATTTAAATTGAGAAATAGATTAAAATCGAATACCGATGATGTATAATACATTTCAATTCTTACGCTTGCCTTTAATTATTTTTAAGATTCTACTGAAATATTGTTCGAAGGTTTCATCAGAAGCCATAGGGATATTTTGCAAAGCCGAACCAACGGAATCTAGCAGATCATTATATTTTTTGAATGTTTCTTCCAACAGCTTTTCATCTTCGGTTTCCCAATAATGCCCTTCGTCGATAACCTCAAATTCTTGGAAATATTTTTTACTAAGATGTTTTAGCAGATGAATGATGAGCTTGTGAACATTGCTGCCAGCAAATTGTGTTTTAACTGAAAGCATATATAAATATTTCTTATATGCCTCATCGGCGGAATAACCAAATATTTTTAAGTGAGATGGGCTGCTAATTCTGCCGTTGGATAAGAAACATAAATTAATTGTTTCGCAATCCGGCGGCGTAAAATTAATGCCGTAAATATTTTTGTTGTAGGAATCGTTATCAAATTTGTTCGAGGGAAATTGTTCTTCGTAAACAGTGTATTGCCAATTATAGATTTCTGCAATGTCTTTGACTTCTTCTATCATTTCCGAAAGAGAAGCTTGAGGGTTAAATCTACCGCTGTAATGAATGCTTAAACCCATATACTAAACTGCATTAAAGAATAATTTGGACTAAAGTCTGGTGCGTGGAGAGGTTTTTCAAATTCTCCGGCATAAATGCCGGAGTTATTTAACGATTTCGAATTTCTCATACTTTTCTATACTAATTAACTGCTCTATGTTCGGGTCTATAATCCTCATCCCGCGAAAGCGGGATTTCGATTTATTTATTTTATTGTATCTCAAATTTCATATAGTCTGTTTTGTTGATAATGTTGCCAATTTGTGGATCGATAATCTCAATTTCTTCGTAAGTGAGGTTGTAAAATTTGAAAACCATAAAGTCTATTTGGTAAACTTGATATATAGTTGCAATTATCAATGGTAGGATAAAAATAATTGATTATAAATTTAATAGACCAAATATTTCCGTGTGATTGTTGTTTATATCTATAATAGTAAAATTCAGATTTGTTTTGTTTTTAATAGTATTAAAAATATTCAGGCTTCTTGAATCCGAAGTAACAAAATAATTGATACGAGGATCAGTATCTGCTTGGGCAAACAATTTTGCATCATTTATAATTATAGTTCGTTCACCTAAAATTAATTGATTATTTCGTCTGGCGTCATAAAGAATGCGAGCAAGTTCACCGGCTTTTTCCGCGTGTTCAATGTTAAAAGGTAAAACGAGAATATTTTTAAGTGGAAGTTGATCAACAGTTCCACCAACACAATATTCTGCGATACTAATTGTAGAAATAAATAATCTGATTTCTTTTTGTAGAAAGTATTTGTAGTATTTATCTGCCTTATCAAATAGATCGTCTTTTTCGTTTAAGAATCTCAGGAAAAAACTTGTATCAAGTAATGCACCTTCAGGCATCATATCCCCTTATGTCTCTTAACCATTCATCAGGATCAATTTTATTAAGCCAGTTCATTGCTTTGTTTCTTAAGTTTTTTAGATATTTTTCTTCATATCGAGTATTATATTCTATGAGTTTCAAAAATGTAAGACTTTGCTTATCAATTTCTCCAGTTTCAGAATTTTGTTTGCCATTAGCTCTAACAACATAATTTTTATAAAGAATATTTTCTTCAGCTTTTGCCAAGACCTCTTGTGGTGTTTGAATATACAAAGTACCAAGTTCTTCGGTTACTAAATGAATATTTGCTTTATCTTTACCGCCGGCATTAGTAATCTTTCCAAAAAAGTAAAACTCTGCATCAACCCAATTTTCTGCCGTACGATAGAAAAAAGTTGATTTATCAATTTTTAGAGTAGGAGAGTTAGTTACAGAAGTACTAATATCAAAAGTGAAATCTTTTTTGATGGCAGTTTCTTGTAATGTCTCAAATGCTTTTGCGGTATTTAGTTCTAGGAAATCTATATGTTGTGTTGTTTGGACTTGGCCAAGAACAGCGCTGAACCCAATAACGATTTGAGCACTTGTTTTAAATATATTCTTTACAGAACCTTCCTCAATACGGTAACTTATTAAAGGGCGATCTTTTCTTTCACCAGGGAATAACATTCTTTCGGCTTGTTCTATTATTTCAGTTAATTCCCTAATATCAAAAGTATCTGGGGTTAATTTTAAGTTACCTTTAATACCGGTTACTGTGATTTCTATGTATCCGATGTTATCCATAATTTTAAACTACTATTTTTATTAAAAAGAAAAAATATTTATTACACACTCTTTGCTTTGTTTAATCTATTTTGTACAAGTTCGCAAACTGCGTAATAAACTTCTGTGCGTTCTGATTTGGTTAAACCGAGTGCATCAAAAATTATGTCGTCTAATGCTTTTCTATCAGGAAGCGGTTTTGGTTTTTGTAAACGAATTGACTTATCCTTCTCTAATCGTAACTCTTCAAAGATGCTACCAATTTTTCTTTTAGAAAGTGAATCAAATATTTGTTTATAGTTCCCATCAATGACCAAGGGAAGATTCATAGAAAGAAAATCAGCCATGAAAAAATCCAATGCACCTTGTCCTAGACTTTTATTCCCTAATGTTTCCAAAAGGAATGCGACAAGTGTTGAATTAAAGTATGTAACAAAGTCTTTTTCATCACCAATTTTTAGATGCAGGCGATAATAACGCAAAGATAAATATTCATGAGGGTTGTAATGAATTATAAAGGTTTCGTTGAAACTCCTAGGTACTAATAATTTTGCCGAATGCAGCATCTGATTTGTAGGTTTATACCATGGCGTTTGAAGTTTTGTAACAGATCTTTGGTCATATCCTTGTACTTCACCCCAATGGATATAATTTAGAACATTCTTAGTTGGCTTTTTATTGACAACAAAACAGTAAGCATCATGATTTTGGATAGATATCTTTCTCTCTTTCTTTAATTCATCTTTAACCAGCGGTATCAGAAAATCTTTTTCAATAATACCCTCATACACTTTAGAATTATTCAGAAGTTTATTTTTGTTAGTAACAAAGAAATTTTCGTCAGCAGTTTTACTGAATTCGGTAACAATGAAAAAACCATCTGCACCGCCAGTATTCAAATATCTTTCACCGTCGAAAAATTTATCCAACTTTGTTATCAAATTATTTTTATTGGCTTTTTTGTAAATAGTAAAGAAAATATCCGGAGCTCTAAGATATTTGCCTCCCCATTTATCGCCTTCATAATTGAGGTCTTCGTCAACACCATTTTTGTAAAGATCATTTTGAGGAAGCGGATAAACACGCCACTTATCATTTGAAGTAACTGTAGTTGCAGAACTGATAAAATTTAATTCAGCCGGTGTAGCTACTTTTTCAAAATCATCCTTGAAAACAATAAAACGCGCAATGGTATCTGTGCTCAAGGATTCTTTTCTACCGGTATTTTGATTTCCTTCAGCACGATCAACAGAGGAATCTTTTACAAAAATATTTATTGTTGTATTAACATCGGCTTTTTCAAAAGAACGTTTTGCACTGTTGTCAATGATAGTTTTTATCCGCGTAGTTTTAAGAAGAATTTCTTGAAGAGATTTTCCATAACCAACATCGAGCCATGAGTTAGAACATATATAACATAGAACGCCTTTTTCAGACAAAAGATTTATACCGCGCAAAAAGAAGTAAACATAAAGATCGCTTTTCTTATCAATCTTTACTTTCTTATCGGCAAAAAGTTTTTCATAAGTATCAACTAGCTCATCTTTGGTTATACCGCTATCAAAAGAAGAAAAGAGTTCGTTAATCTTTTCTTGACGAAGATATGGAGGATTAGCAATACAGATATCAAAACCAAATTGTAGATGCTCATCAAAAATTTCAGCAAAGTGAATTTGCCAGAGAATATGATTCACATTCTTAAACGTTTCTATTTCGTCAATGCCGATTTCTTTAGCAAGGTTCTTCTCCAGCGTTTGAATATTTTCTTTCATCTGCTGTTTGGTCATGTGTTCGGGAATTTCTTTATTCCTTTTCAATTCCTCGAACTGAAAAAACTTCGACTTCATCGAAGAAAGTCTTTTTATTGGTTCTTCAAAGAAAGCATCTATTTGGTGGGCTCGAAACATCAGATCAAGATTGTAACCGCTCTTGCCGTTTTTCTTAGATGCAGTTTGAGAAGGAGTTTTCCTTTTAACAACAGACAATAAACTATCACCGGCTCTCAATTTAAAATCAAGGTTAGGCAGGGCGGGAACGTTTTGTAAATCTTCGCTTGAATTTATTTCCATCTGGAAATCAACAACAAGAGAAAGCCAGAATCTGAGTTTAGCAATTTCAACGGCATAATGATCAATGTCGGTCCCGTAAATATTATTTTGCACGATATTCAGTTTGAAATAATATCTATTGTTAGGATCGATTAATCTGTTTGAAGCGATCTGGCCGAGAGAACCAGATGTAATTTTCTTTGCAAGAGCTTGATGTATAGCAACTAGTTCTTGCATCATGCGAACAGGATAAACACCGGAACCAATTGCCGGATCAAGAATTTTTATCTTAACAAGAATCTTGTAGATATGTAATGCATCTTCATCGCTTAGATCATCTGCAGAGTAATTATCAACAAGATTAGATATAGAAGCCGGAGAAAAATTTGTTCTCTCTTCAAGAAATGTTTTGAGAGATTCGCGGCACATTAAGCCGACTTCTACCGGGTGCGTGTAATAAGCGCCTTGACCGTGGCTATCTGCAATGAACTCTTCGTAAGTGTAGCCGAGTAAATCGGGATTGAGAGAGACTTCGATTTCATCGGAAAGATTTTCGTCAATTGTAAAGTTGAAACGGTTAAGAAGTTTATCGAAGATCAGATCGAATGCTTCATTATCAACAGAAACTTGGCTATCATTCCAACCCTCTTCAAGTTCATTTGCTTCTTGAAACAGACCGCCGTTAAGGAAAGGAACGTAACCAATGATGTTATGAATTGACGATTGAACTTGGTGATTGCCGTAAGAATGTAAATTCAATCCTCTGAAAAAGAGGTGATAAAAGAAATCACTCCAAAGATTTCTGTCGGCAAAATTTTCTTTCATCCGATTCAAGTAGTTTTTACGATCAGCTTCAGAATCTTGCGGCGTTACAAAAAGCCAACCTTTCTTTTCCAAAAATTTTAGAAAGAGAAGCCGGTTGATTAGCAGCTGAGAAAAATCTTGTTCCTTCGATTCCGGTAACCGGGAAATATGTTCAGCTTTGATTAACTTGAGAATAGTTTTGAGTTCGGAATAAAACTCTTTGGTAACTTTTTCAATAGAGAAGGCATCTTGAAGAACTTTAAATGTAATGCTCTCATTTTTTTGTAATTCTATTAACCGAATAGTCGCGGTTCTACAAGCTTCATTAGGACCAAGAATATAAGTGAATCGTTTCGGGTTCGTCTGGTATTTTTCAAATCCTTTTTCTTCCGTGATAATGGATTTTTTATAAATGAAAGTGAACCGGTAGTCGTTCTGATCCGGATGAAAATAAAAAACGAAAGCGCCGTTAATAATTCCTTGATCGATATACTTTGCTGCTATTTCGCGCAGCTTAACCCGGTTTCTTGAAATGATAATTGAATCAGCAACCTCAACTTCAAAGATGCCGATGTTGCCATCAGCGATTGATAGATTGCCAATCTGCCGGACAAATTTTGCAGTATCAGTCTTCTCCGCTAGAACAGCCGGGTGTAAAAGGTATTCTACTTTCGGGAAAATGGAATTGAGAATGTCTTTCCAAATTGAATGATTGTATTTCTGTTGGAGACGGGATTTAAGTTCGGATTCTGTCATTTCTTTCTTGAGGAATATTTTTGTTTTGGCTCTTTAACTAGAAAACCAATTTGCCTTTTCGGTTTTTCCGGTGGCAATAGAAGTTGGTTAATCGCTTCGATGATGTCTTTTATCTGTTCGTCATGCCCATCAAATTTCGTTTCAAGATCTTCAATTTTTTGAGCAAGCTCTTTATGAGATGCCAAAACTTCGCGAAGACGGACAAAAGCACGAACCACATAAATGCTTGCCTCGACTGCTCTTTGAGAATTCAAAACTGAGGCAAGCATAATAGCGCCGTGTTCTGTAAAGGCATAGGGTAAGGATGCAGAATGTTTTAACGAATTGAACCGGTGCCAATTTGTCACCAGTTCATTTTTTTCATTAGCAGTTAATTGGAACATAAATTCGCCGGGGAATCTATCAATATTTCGTTTGACTTGACGATTAAGTTGTTTTGTCTCAACACCGTAAAGTTCGGCAAGATCACGATCCAGCATTACTTTTTGACCACGGATTAAAAGTATTCTTGTTTCAATAAGCTCAGACGGAATTACAGACAATTTTTTCATGATTGACTCATAATAGTTTGCTTATATAAAACGATTACGGTTTGTAACTACTTCTAAATTTATACAGAAAACGATTCTGAAATAATTATTTCGGGATTCAATTCGGAGAAAGATAATTCAAACTGTTCCGACGGCAATAAATCATTTTCCGAAATAGATTTCAACGGATAAGAATGAAGTATTTGCATTAGTTTTTCTAAAAGAATAACCGGTTTAACGTGTTTAACTTTTACCGCATTATGCAGCTTGTTAATATCGCGTTGAAGATTCTGAAAGCGTCCATAACGGATAGCTTTTTTTGCTAGAAGAATTAATTCAACTTCTTCTTGGCTGGCAAGCTTAATATTTAGAAAAGCATCGAGATAAGCGATTGCTTTTTTCTCATTAGGACCTTGAGTGACATCAACTTTTTTATCTTTTGCAGATTCCTTATGTATCTGTTCGCTGAAAGACTTTATTGCCGCGTTAACTTGAACATGGTGAGATTCATGGAGAGGAATTTGTTTTTCTTCTGCACGAGCTTCAAATTGTTTTGCTGATTCTACAAAAGTTAGTTCATCAAGAGAGCCATCCGGTTTGCAGTAATAAAATGCATCACGCTTTTGATTACGGATAAAACAGATAGTAGAGCCATTGAGAATTTTATGTTTTCTGCCGGCGCGGGCACGTAACGGCATGTTTTTAATTTTCTTGAATAGTTCGGGATTCTCTTCTTTTATTTTACGAAGCTTCATTAAATAAATGAGACGCTCGTCTTTTTCTTCTTCAATATTTTTATCGAATAAGCCGAATGAATCTGTCTCTTCTTCAGAAGTGTAAATCTGACTATCCTCTCCGAGCGCAGAATGAAATGCTTGGAGCTTCATAAAAGCTTTTTTCTTCAGTTCAATATCATCGTCAACTTTTGCGGTGGGAAAGAAATTATAAATATAAATCCGCGGAGCTTGTGTGCCGATACGGTTTACTCTACCGATCCTCTGCATTAGCCGGGTTGAATTCCATGGAGTATCATAGTTTATAACAATATTTGATCTGTGGAGATTAATTCCTTCAGAAAGCACTTCCGTTGATATGATAATATCATAATCATTTTTTTGTTCTTCAGTTTTTACATTAGCGTCAAAGTTGGAACGGATTGCGTGCATCTTTTCTTTTCTATTGCCGCTATCAACACAAAGAATTTTAGAGAAACCGGCTGCTTCGAGTTTTTCTTTTAGATAAACTGTCGTTTCCATTGATTCGGAAAACACAACAAGTTTATGCTGAAAATTTTTTCCGGCATCAAAAAACTCTGTATTAAGCTTATTAACAAATTCATCGAACTTTGGATCTTGATTAACAACACTCCAATTTGAGTAAAGGTCATCAAGAATTTTAAGATCGTGAATCAACCCTTCGTGCAGTCCTTCTTCAAAATCTTCCGGTGAACAAATCTCGATTGTCGGATCGGTTGGAGATTCTTGAATAACGAGGTCAAGAAGCGCGTCTTCGTTATCTGCTAAAATGTATTCTGTAACTGGAAGATTGGGAGCAATGAAAATCTTACCTCTCTCAAACATTATTACCATTGCTTTTGTAGCATCGTAAAATCTTTTCAGCGATTGCTTAAAAGCAAAGAAGCTGCTATCGATACGTTTGACAAGAAGTACCTTCATTATCATAGCAAGCTGGGTGGAAACAAGGTCGGCAGTTATGTAACGTTTTTTCTTATCGGGTTTAAGATAACCGATTGCTTTATAGCGGTTGTAGGTTAATCCTTTATCCGGATCGCTTATATCGAAAATTGTTTTATCATAAAGTTTTTCAAGCTGTTCATCCAACTGGTAAAGAATCTTTTTGGGTGTTTCAACTTTAGGGAATAAAAGATTCTGACTTTGGATATCATCCCAATACTGCGGATGTTCTTTCAGATCGCTTCTTGTTCTTCTAACAATTATCGGCTCTAAAACTTTAACACGGATTTCTTCATAAATCTTTTTAACCTCTTCAAGAGATGATTTTATATCCGGATCATTTTTTG
>JAKAKD010000097.1 GCA_021824635.1 Bacteroidota bacterium
ATTATAAAAAAACTTCGGTTTTGACGAACAAATATAGACAGAATTAGAATTGATTGTTAAAATGAATTACATACTGACAGCTTTATTTCTAGTTTTCAAATGGCTTTTCAAAAAAAGATAAACAATACCAATACCTATTGAACCTCCGAGTGAATCAGCCAGCCAATCATATAAATCACAAAATCTCCCCGGCACAAGTAGCTGATGAATCTCATCAATTGCGCCGTAAGCTAAAATGAAAATAAAAGTAAACAAAAATGCTTTCGATGATATTAGCCGCGACCTTTTTTGGAAAAAAAGTGCGAGTGTTAGTAAAAACGCCAATACACCATAAGCAACAAAATGTTCAATCTTATCCTGATAATTGAATAGCTGCGGAACTACATCAACCGGTACAGTGGTTAATGCGAAAAGTGTTATCCAATAAATAATTAATGGAAGATAAACACAATAAAATGTATAGGTGCTTAGATATTTATACAAAAGATTTGAGAATGAATTTGATTGCATTTGGAATTTCTTCAATTAAGTCCTCGGATGTATAACCGTACTCAGTCTTCTCTTCGAGTAAAAGGTCTGCGGCTAAACTGTGAATGTAAACAGCGCATATAAGCGCTTCTTCTATTTCGTCTGACTGCGCTAGAAATCCGGCAATCATTCCTGTTAGAACATCCCCGCTTCCGAATTTTGCAAGTCCGGGGTTGCCGGCAGAGTTTATAAATGCTTCTCCGCCTGGGTTAAATATTATTGTAGGTGCACCTTTCAAAACTAAGTAGCAACCATTTTCTATTGAAAAGTTTTTCCCGTATTTCAGTAAATTATTTTCCAGATCATCCAAACCGATTCTAAGCATATCGGCAAATTCTTTATGATGCGGAGTAAGAACTTTCCCTTTCAAGTTCAGTTTTTTATATTCTTCGCCGCCAATAGCATGAATTGCATCGGCATCAATTACCATTTTTTTTGACTTATGAGTTTTAAGAATTTCAATGATTGCATTTTTTGTTGCTTCTTCTCTACCTATTCCGGGACCAATAGCAATTACATTTGCCCAATTAATTTTTTCTTCGAGTTCTTTAAGATTAGCATCGGATAAATATTCTTTTGCTTCATCTTCGTAAGCGACCAAAGTGGCACTGTTAAGTTTCTGCTGAGCAAGCGACTTAATTGATTTAGGAAATGCGAGCACAGAAGCACCTGCACCGCTTCTTAGAACCGCATTTGTAGTCATAAACGAAGCTCCCGGCAGTTTTCCGCTTCCCGCTATGACAAAAACTTTTCCGGCAGAATATTTATGCTGGTCCAATGTTTTAGCCGGTAACCCATAATACGCATCTTCAGGTTCAATTAAATAATCAGTTATAATTTGTTTGTCGTAATATTCATTACCAATACCGATAGTCCCTTTGCAAATTGTGCCGCAGTTTACGTAACCTTTACCGTAAAACAATCCCGTCTTAAATTCAGAAAGTGCTACTGTTAAATCTGCACTAAAAATAATTTCGCCTCCGGCATTCTCAAGGTCCAATCCGGTTGGAAGATCAACTGCAACTTTGTATCCGTTCAACTGATTAAGTCTTTCAACAATTTCTCTGTAGGGTTCAGCTAAATCTCCGCGGCTTCCGGTTCCAAGCATCGCATCAATTATTAAAGAACAATCATCAAACAAAGACAAATCTTTGGTGCTTTCGTAAACAGAAATTTTTGAGGATGGATATTCGGTAATCAAATTTTTAGTTATTCTAAAATTTGTGAGAGCATCTCCTTTTAGCTCTTCTTCCGCTCCAAGTGATATGATCTTTACAATGTAGTCGTTAATAATAAAATGACGCGCCAGAGCAAATCCGTCTCCGCCATTATTCCCTTTCCCGCACACTATCCCAACGTTTTTATTATCCAACGAGCTGGATGCATTTAATATTATCTCTGCATAAAGACTTCTAGCTGCATTTTCCATTAAGACAATGCTTGGTATGCCGAGAGTATTGATGGCAAAGTTATCCGCCTCTCGAACTTGCTGTGAAGTATAGAGTGGTATCATATTCTTCTCTTTACAAATTTTCTATTGGCAAAATAAGAAAGAAATGTGATAAATATTAGTTGGAGCAAAATATCTAACTAGCCATAATTTTATGACCGTTAATTATTCTAAAATTAATAAATTGTCCCCCAGAATAAATTGATTTTATAAACGGTGAGATAATGATTGACAAAAAAGAATTAAAGAAACAATACAAACAAACACTTCCGCCAATGGGCGTTTATCAAATAAGAAATTTGGTTAATGGAAAAATATTCATCGGTAGCAGTAAAAATCTTAACGGGAAATCGAACAGTTTCAGATTCCAATTAAGTGCCGGACTCCATATTAATCGGCAATTACAAACTGATTATACACAGTTTGGAGAAGATAATTTTGTTTTTGAAGTGTTAGATTATCTAGAACCAAAGGAAGATCTTGCATACGACTTCACTAGCGATTTAGTAACTCTCGAAGAATTGTGGATTGAAAAACTTCAACCGTTTGGTGAAAAAGGATATAATAAATTAAAGAGTTGAATTAGATCTGGATTGTCTTCTAAAATAGAAATTGGAAATCATAAACAATCATAAAAATCCGCGTTCTATTTTAGCTTTTAATGAAGCACCGAAGTTATCACATTCATCAATGTATCGGGTAAAATACCAAAAACAAGAACTAACAATGCTGTAATGATAACTGCGGTTAAACTGTACGGCGAGATTTGTATTTTGAAATCTTCAACTGATTCCTTGAAATACATAAAAACTACCACACGAATGTAGAAGTAAACACTGATAACACTAGATAACACACCGAGGATTGCTAACCAAGTTAAGTGACTTTGAATTGCAGAGATAAAAACATAGTATTTACCAAAGAACCCGGCTAACGGCGGAATACCGGCAAGCGCGAACATAAACAACGCCATTAACGCGGCTAGTATTGGACTCTTAGCATTCAATCCGGCAAAAGAATTTAAGTCGGTTTTCGAATCGTTCTCACCTTCCACAATTGAAATAATTGTGAAAGCGCCTATATTCATAAACACATACGCGGCTAAATAAAATATTATTCCGGCAACACTAAATATATTTCCGGCTGCAAGACCAATCGCCATATAACCTGCATGAGCAATTGAAGAGTAAGCAAGCATTCTTTTTAGATTAGTCTGAGAAATAGCAACAACACTACCGAACAACATTGAAAGCGCAGAGATAGTTGCGAAGTAAGGACGGAAAACATTTGACGCACCGGAGAATACTGCCGAAAGCATAATTATTAAGACACTGAACGCGGCGGTTTTTCCTGTTGTTGACATCAAAGATGTAACCGATGTTGCGGAACCATGATAAACATCCGGCACCCACATGTGGAACGGAACTGCGGCGATTTTGAAACTGAATCCGACTAAGAAGAAAACAAAACCGAGTATAAAAATTATGTTAGATGAATAAGTAACAAAATTTTCAACCAAATTCTGTATGCTTGTTGTTCCTGTAGCACCATATATCAATGCGATTCCATATACTATAAATCCGGTAGCAAATGCGCCGAGTAAAAAATATTTCATCGAAGCTTCATTAGCTGAAAGTTTTTTACGGTTGATTCCGGCAAGAACGTAGAAACAGATTGACATCAATTCTAAACCCATGAAGATCATTAGTATATCTTTTGCGCCGGACATTACCATCATGCCGAGTACTGATGACTGTACCAGAATATAATACTCACCGAAATATGCGCCGTACTTTTTCAGATAATCTATTGAAGAAAGAACGACAAGAGCCGCTCCAATGTTAAAAATGAAATTGAAGATTGCAGGTTTACCGCCGACTTCAATCATTCCGCCGAACAAAACAAAGTTCTGGTTAATATTTAGAATGGAATCGAAAGCCGCAGCTACAAAAAGCGCAATTGAAAGCCACGGAAGAATCTGTTCGCTTTTCTTTGTCGTGAGCTCAACTAAAACAGAGAGAACAATTCCAACTGCAATTATTAATTGAGGCATCAATAAAAAATATTCGTAATTGTTTTGTGGCATATTTGTGTCATTTTTAATTTGCCCCCGTTCCCTTTTCAATTGAAGAAACAGAGGTTATTCATAAAATTTTATTTCAAAAGATTTCCGGTAAATGTTCCGACTTGCTGAAGAATTGATTGAGTTGATACTTCAGTAAGTTTTAAGAATGTGCTTGGGTAAACTCCAATCCATACAATGAAAATTAGAATCGGTACAATCACAATCATCTCTCGCAAATTCATATCAGTCAATTCGTGTTTTAATTCTTCGTTTGTTACTTGTCCAAATACAACTCGTTGATACATCCATAATAAATAAACTGCCGCAAAGATTACCCCGCTCGCTGCGAAAATTGTGAACCACCAGCTATTTAGGACTGGTGATTTGAACGATCCAATCAGAATTAAAAACTCTCCAACAAATCCGTTCAAACCCGGCAGACCTATTGATGAAAGCATAGCAATCATCAGAACGGTTGAATACAACGGAACAAGTTTAGCAATGCCTCCGTAGAATGCAATATCGCGTCTGTGAGTTCTTTCATATAAAACACCTACTAAAAGGAACAACGCACCCGTTGATAATCCGTGGTTGACCATTTGAATCACGGCACCCTGGACAGATTCAACCGTCATCGCAAAAATTCCAAGCACAACAAAACCAAGGTGTGATACGGAAGAATATGCAACTAATTTTTTCATATCCGTTTGCACCATTGAGACAAGTGCACCGTAAATAATTCCAATAACTGCAAGAACAGAAATTATCGGCGCAAACTGGACCGCAGACTGCGGGAAGAGAGGCAAACAAAATCTAACCAAGCCATACGTTCCCATCTTTAAAAGAACTCCGGCAAGAATAACCGAGCCTGCGGTTGGCGCTTCAACGTGAGCGTCCGGCAGCCATGTGTGAAGCGGAAAGAGAGGAACTTTAATGGCAAAACTCAAAAAGAATGCGCCGAACATCCATCCTTGAATGTCGTGAGGAACTGTAGGACCAACCTTATAAAGATCAAGCAGATTTGTCGTAAAATATCCGAGTGTAGTAGAAGCATAAACTGCAAGCCAAATGATGGCAATGAGCATCAGCAAGCTGCCGAACATAGTGAAGATGAAAAATTTTACAGCAGCATATATTCTTCTTTCTCCGCCCCAGATTCCGATTATGAAATACATCGGAATAAGCATTGCTTCCCAAAAAATGTAGAATAAGAAAATATCGAGAGAGATGAACACACCGAGCATTCCGACTTCGAGAAAGAGCATTGAAAATGTGAACATCTTAACATTTTTTTCAATTGCTTTCCATGTTGAAAGCAGCGTAAGCGGAGTTAAGAAAGTTGTAAGCAAAACAAGTATAAGAGAAATTCCATCAACGCCAACGTGGTAGCTGATGTTCAAACTCTTAATCCAAATCACTTGGTGGATGAACTGGAACTGCGGATTAGTCTGATTAAAACTGAAATAAACAACTAACGAAATCACAAACGCGACTAAAGAAACCGCTAAGCCAAACCAACGGATTAATTCTTTTTGTTCTTTCTTGAAAAAAAGAACAAGCACACTCCCGATGATTGGAGTTAGAAGCAAGTATGTTAAGAGTAAGTTTTGTTCCATAGATTTAGTTCAATTTACGCTGAACTTGTTTCAGCATCATTTCTTATTCTTCAGATTCCGAAACAAGTTCGGAATGACAATTTTAGAGTGACAAGATTAACCACAAAAGAGCTAAAGCAATTCCCACCATCATAACAACGGCGTAAGATTGCACAACACCTGTTTGAATTTTTCTAATAAAGCCTGAACCGGATTCAACTAGAAAAGCAACGCCATTTACCATTCCGTCTATTATTTTTACATCAAAAATTTTCCACAAAAACTTTTCACTTCCCTTTTGGATCGGTTGAATAACAGCGGCTTCGTAAGCTTCATCAACAAAATATTTATTAAGTAAAAGATTGTAAAAACCTTTGAATTTATTTGACACACTTTCTGCTATCTGCGGTTTTTTTCCATACACATAAAGCGCAAAGTAGATTGCACTCAAAGCCGCAGCAACAGATACTGTCATCAATAAAATTTCTTCAAGATGAGTATGCGATCCGTAAGTTGCCAACTTTGCCTGAGCCGGTGCGTAAATCGGTTCCAGCCATCCTTCAAATAAATTACCATGTTCACCGGAGAATACTTTTGGAATACCAATATATCCGCCAACAACAGAGAAGAATGCGAGAATCATCAATGGAACAGTCATCCATGCAGAAGATTCGTGCGGATGAACATGGTTATGGTCAAATCTTTCTTTGCCGTAGAATGTAAGGGAAACTAATCTGAACATATAGAATGCAGTTAGCATGGCAGTAATTGCACCTATAAGCCAGAAGACAAATCCGCCGTTAGCGTATGCGCTCCATAAAATTTCATCTTTGCTAAAGAAGCCTGATAAACCGGGGACTCCGGTAATTGCGAGAGTTGCAATAAAAAATGTGACATAAGTTTTCGGCATATATTTTTTTAAGCCGCCATACTTCTGAATGTTCTGCTCATCATGCATACCATGAATTACAGAGCCTGCACCAAGAAAAAGAAGTGCTTTGAAAAATGCGTGCGTCATAACATGAAAGATGGAAGCGCTAAACGCTCCTACACCCGCAGCTAAAAACATATAACCCAATTGGCTTACCGTTGAGTAAGCTAAAACTTTTTTAATATCGTTCTGGACTAAACCGATTGACGCAGCCATAATAGCGGTTAGTAATCCAATCACAGCAACAACAGTCATAACAACCGGAGCCGAAGCAAAAATTATTGATGCGCGCGAAACCATATAAACACCTGCCGTAACCATTGTAGCGGCATGTATGAGCGCAGAAACCGGAGTTGGACCAGCCATAGCATCCGGCAGCCAGACAAATAATGGAATCTGTGCCGACTTGCCTGTAGCGCCGATAAATAAGAATAGAGCGATCAAACCAAAAGTTGATTCTGCAATCGGGAATGATGCCGCTCTCGAAAAAACTTCTTTGAAATTGAGTGAATCGAAAGTCATGTAAATCAAAAACATGCCGAGTAAAAATCCGAAGTCGCCGATTCTGTTAACAACAAACGCTTTCTTAGCTGCTTGAGAAGTTGTTCCCTTTTCAAATTTTCTATCATACCAAAAACCGATCAGCAGATAAGAGCAAAGACCAACACCCTCCCATCCAAGAAAAAGAACAACAAAGTTATCGCCAAGAACTAGATTCATCATAGCAAAGATGAAAAGATTCATATAAGAAAAGAATCTCCAGAAACCTTTATCGCCGTGCATGTAACCAATAGAATAAACGTGAATCAGAAATCCAACGCCGGTTACAACAAGAGACATAGTGAGCGAAAGCTGATCTACTAGATATGCAAACTTAATATGCAACCCGCCGACATTTAACCAAGAGAATAATTCTACGGTATTTGATCTTTCTTCTGCGGGAAGTCCCAGCGTTTGAATGAATGCACCAAGAACAACAAGAAAAGAAATTCCAACAGCAGCGCTGCCGATTATTCCGATAACCTTTTCGTTCTTGATTTTTCTTCCGAACAATCCGTTGATTAGAAAACCTGCCAACGGCAATAGTGTTGTTAAGTATATTAGATTTATCATTACCATTTAAAAATATTTATCTCGTCAATGTTTACAGTCTTTTTATTTCTAAAGATGGCAATAATAATTGCCAGACCAACCGCGGCTTCCGCTGCTGCTACCGTCATTACAAAGAATACAAATACTTGTCCGATTGAATTTCCCAAGTAAGACGAAAAAGTTACGAGCGTTAAATTTGCCGAGTTCAACATCAGTTCGATACACATAAAGACAACTATTGCGTTTCTTCTTATAAGAACACCTGCAACTCCAACGCTGAACATAAATGCGCTGAGTATTAAATAGTATTCCATTGGTATTGATGACATATTTTTTACTCGAATTTTTTCTTTGCTAGAACTAAAGCACCTATTGTAGTTGCAAGAAGCAGAAATCCCGCGACTTCAAAAGGAATTATATAATTAGTATAAAGTTGTTGACCGATTGCCTGGATGGTTCCCGCTTTAACGCTTGCGGCTTCATCCGGAGTTAAACTTCTTGACGGGTGACCCCAAAAGATAAGATAAGTAATTTGGACGAATACGAAAGCACTAACAAGAATTGAAAAGAATTTTATAGCGCGTTTATCAATAAATAATTTGTGTTCTGTTTCGGTGTTTAAAAGCATTAGAACAAATAGAAAAAGTACCATGATTGCCCCGGCATATACAATTATCTGAACAACGGCGATGAACTGCGCGTTGAGAAGCAGATACAATCCGGCGAGAGCAAAAAAATTAAGAACTAAAAATACGGCGCTAATTACAGCGTGTTTTCTTGTTATCATCACTACAGAAGAAACCGCAGCAATCGAAGCCAGAACAATGAAAAGAATTAACTGAATATTCATGATTAAGGTGTATTCCTATAAATCATTCTTGGAAACGGAATTGCTTCGCGCAAATGTTCTAATCCGCAAATCCAGCTTACGGTTCTTTCTAAACCAAGACCAAAACCTGCGTGAGGAACAGATCCGTATCTTCTTAAATCCAAATACCATTCAAAGAAAGATTGCGGCAATTTGTGTTCTTGAATTCTTTCTAACAGAAAATCCAAATTATCTTCGCGCTGGCTTCCGCCAATAATTTCTCCGTAACCTTCAGGCGCAATTACATCAACGGCAAGAGCGACTTTAGGATTTTCCGGATCACGTTTCATATAAAATGCTTTTACTTCGGATGGATAACGGTGAATCATTACCGGGCGGTCAAATTCTTCTCCGATCAATGTTTCATCTGTTCCGCCTAGATCGTTCCCCCATTGAAAATCAACCCCTTTCCTCTTCAAAATTTCAACCGCATCTGTATAAGAAATTCTTGGGAACGGTCTTTTAACAGATTCCAATTTAGTAACATCACGCTCTAGTTCTTTTAATTCTTCTTGCTTGTCCGTAAGAACGCACTGAACAATATATTCTAAGAATTCTTCTGCCAGGTCCATATCATCATTAAGATCATAGAAAGCCATTTCAGGTTCAACCATCCAGAATTCTGTTAAATGGCGGCGGGTCTTAGATTTTTCTGCGCGGAATGTTGGTCCGAATGAATAAACTTTTCCAAGCGCCATTGCACCGCTTTCTTCATAAAGTTGCCCGGATTGAGTCAGATATGCTTTACCAAGATCGAAATACTCCATCTCAAAAAGTGTAGAGGTTCCTTCGCATGCATTCGGTGTTATAATCGGCGGATCAAAAAGTATAAATCCGCGAGAATCAAAAAAATCTCTAATTGCTTTTACTACTCTTGCGCGGATTTTAAGAATTGCAACTTGTTTTTTAGAACGAACCCATAGATGCCTATTATCTATTAGAAATTCAATCCCATGTTCTTTAGGAGTTATAGGATACTCATTTGCTACAGAAATTATTTTCACATCAGTAGCATCAAGTTCATAACCGCCAACAGAACGGGGTTCCGACTTAACTTTGCCAGTAACCTCGAAAGATGATTCTTGAGTTAACTTATCGGCATTTTCAAATATTTCGTCTGTAACATTACCTTTGAAAACAACACACTGAACATAGCCGCTGCCGTCACGCATAATTAAAAATTTAATTTTACCGCTCGATCTTTTATTATAAAGCCATCCTTTCAAAGTAACTTCTTGTCCAACATGGTCTTTAAGGTCTTTAATATAAACTTCAGGTCTCATAATTCTTTTTTTGATTTTAAATTTTGATTGACAAATATAATTAACGGCTTGTTACAAAAGCAAAAAATCTCTTAACTATCGCTTTATATAATTAC
>JAKAKD010000027.1 GCA_021824635.1 Bacteroidota bacterium
TGCCAGCGGTAGGCAGGTTGATAATTAGAAAGTTTAGCTAAATAACTGAAAACTGATTACTGATCACCGACAACTGATAACCAATAACCAATAATTAAAAACCAATAACTAATAACTGATATCCAATCATCAAGACATGACTCTCAAGACACATATAAAAGAAACAATTAAACTCGCACTGCCGATCTCTATTGGACAGTTGGGACATGTAATGCTGGGAGTTGTTGACAGCATAATGGTTGGCGCGGTCGGTTCTGCATCGTTAGCTGCAGCATCCTTGGTGAACGGTATTTTCTTCTTGATAATCGTAATTGGAATAGGCTTGTCAATGGCTGCAACGCCACTTATAGCAATGGCCAAGGGCGCAAATAAATTTGATGAGTGCGGGAAAATTCTTAATCACTCTTTAGTTGTGAACTCTGTTTTCTCGATTGCATTAATGAGCGGTACTTTTGGATTCTCATTTCTTATCCCGTTTCTAAATCAACCTCACGAAGTAGTAAAAGAAGCGGTTCCTTATCTGCAAGTTTTATCCCTTTCAGTAATTCCATTTATACTTTTCCAGACTTACAGACAGTTTTTAGAAGGACTCTCTATTCCCAATCCCCCGATGTACATAGCAATCTTCGCAAATCTGTTTAATGCATTTTTCAATTGGATCTTTATTTACGGTAAATTCGGATTTCCGGCTTGGGGATTATTCGGTGCGGGAGTAGCAACAACATTAACACGTTGGACTATGGCTGGGATCTTATTCTATTTTGTTCTTAACTATAACAGAGTGCAGATCTATAAACCGCAAATAAAAATCAAAGCGTTAGATTTTTCATTAATTAAAAAACTTATAAGCATTGGATTGCCAAGCGGTTTTCAATATTTTCTTGAAGTTGCGGCATTTTCATTTGCTGCCATAATGATCGGATGGCTTGGTAAAGCGCAACTGGCTGCACATCAGATTGCTATTAATCTGGCATCAATAACATATATGATAATACTTGGTATTTCTTCAGCGGGAACAATTAGGGTTGGAGAAGCCGCCGGTAAAAAAGATATTACACAAGTAAGACGCGCCGGATTCAGCACACTTGGGCTAGCCGCTTCATTAATGTTCTGTTTCGGTATTTCTTTTATTTTATTAAGAAATTTTTTACCAACTCTTTACATCAAAGAAATAGATGTGATTGCCGTTGCATCTCAACTTTTAATTATCGCTGCGCTTTTCCAAATTTTTGACGGGCTTCAAGCAACAGGTATTGGAGTTCTTCGCGGTTTAACCGACACAAAGATTCCAATGCTGATCTCTTTTGCCGCCTACTGGGTGATTGGAATTCCAATTGCAATTCTTCTTGGATTTTATTTTGAACTTGGCGCTGTCGGAATCTGGATTGGATTATTGCTCGGATTGGCTTCACTCGGCATTACTATTTTATTTAGATTTAACAACAAGAGCAAAATTATATTCCAGACCGGATCTGACTAAATTGTATATACTTCTTAAATAATTTTTATCTTTGCGCACAAAATTTGAAAAATAATCTTTATGCAGAATAACTGATGAGCCGATTTGCACCAATATTTGTTATAGTAGCCGCCGCTTTATGGGGAATAGACGGAATTGTCTTACGTCCGGCATTATATAGTTTGCCCGTTCCGCTTGTTGTATTAATTGAAAGCTCAATTGTTGCTTTATTTCTCTCACCTATCTTTATAAGACAATTTCCAAAATTAAAATTACTAACAGCAAAAGATTGGTTTGCATTTTTAGGAGTGGCATTATTCGGCGGTGCGATTGGAACAATGGCAATTACTAAAGCTCTCTTCTATGTTAATTTTGTAAATCTCTCAATCGTAATTTTGATTCAGAAACTGCAGCCGGTTTTTGCATTAACTTTTGCTGCTTTGCTACTAAAAGAAAGACTCCCTAAAATATTTTTCATATGGGCTGCATTAGCTGTTATTGGTGCTTACTTTATGACGTTCGGATATTCACTTCCGGTTTTGGAAACAGGAAATAAAACACTAATCGCTGCCGGACTTTCGCTCATTGCCGCTATAAGTTTTAGTTCTTCAACTGTTTTTAGCAAAAGAGCGTTGCGAGATGTTGGTTTTGAGATGGGAACCTATCTACGATTTTTACTCTCAGCTATTATAATGTTGATCATCGCTTCATTCATGGGAAATATAAAAGCTATAGTGAATGTTTCAGCAACTCAATGGTGGGTTTTTCTTTTAATTGCATTTACAACCGGTGGTGCGGCAATATTTCTCTACTATTACGGATTAAAAAAAATTACTGCTTCTGTTGCAACTATTTGTGAATTAGCATTTCCAATGACTGCAGTTGTACTTGAATATTTTATTCATGGAAATATTTTAAATCCGGTTCAATGGATGGGAGTGGCACTTCTTATCTTCAGTATCATTAAAGTTTCGGGAGTAAAATTTATCGGTTCGGATACAAAATAATTCGACTTTACTTTTCTATTATAGTTGCGACTTCTGCAAGAATAACCCAGTTTTCCCCGTCATTCATCCAAACTCTCATATAATTGTACTGTTCGCTCTTCATACTGCCGTTACTGGCTTCCATCTCACCGTAAGTAAATCCAAGATCATTCGAGGAAGAAATTTTTCCTCCATGAGGATTGAATTTATAATCTATCTTTTTTTGTGATAGATAATTAATAATCTTCTTTGTGCCAACGAACGGGTATTCGCCTTCTCTCAATAAACGCGAATCCTTATTTATAAATTTCTTATACGCAGCTTTAGTCCCGACTTCTGCAATTAACTTTTCGAACTTACGATCAAGTTCAAAAAGTTTATCGGCTTTTAATTCTCTCTTTTTTATTGTGGTTGAAGCCGGCTTCGATTTTCCAGTTTCATATTTAAGAGGCTCAAATTTATCCAAAGGTTTTTCGTTATTATTCCCGTAATCAATTACAAATTTAAACTCACCGTCGGATTGCCTTTGCCAGACTGTGCAAAAATTACCAAACCAGATTGCCGCACTATCTTTATCTTTGCGGAATTCTGCCGGTCCGGTTGTAAATCCCATATCACCATCTTTCGAAATTTCTGCATGAACCGGACACCAGCTAAGCAATCCGGGTCTTTTGGGTGCATTCGTTAAAAAAGTTTTACCGTTCACTGGTCCGGGTCTAAATATTATTCCGTCATCGGCAATAAATTTTAGGAATGAATCCCGTGTCCCGATTTCTGCGGCGCTGGCAGCAAATGAATATTCGGTTATTATTAATTGGTTTAGATCCATTTTCTTTTGCTGCGCAAAAATTTGTGCAGAGTAGAATAAAAATATCATTCCTAATATTAAATATTTCATCTTTACCGGTAATTTTGTGTCAAACATAGTTCAACAACCTTTTTTCAACAAGGTAATAATAATGGAACTTACTTTTCTTTTTTCTCCAATTTAATGGAAACTGAATTTATACAGTAACGCTGACCTGTCGGTTTTGGACCATCATCAAATATATGACCGAGATGACTTCCGCAATTAGCGCACATTACTTCAATCCTATGCATACCAAAACTATAATCATCTTTTGTGATAACATTTTTATTATTAATCACATCGTAAAAACTCGGCCAGCCGCAATCGCTGTCAAATTTTGTATCCGAACTGAACAATTCAGCACCGCATGCTGCACACTTATAAACTCCTTTACCTCTGGAATTCCAATATTCGCCGGTAAATGGCTGCTCTGTTCCCTTTTCACGTAATACGTGATATTGTTCCGGTGTTAATATTTCCTTCCATTCTTTTTCAGTTTTCTGAATTTTAAAAGACATCTCTTTGCCTTTCGATTGATTTGATTTTTCATTTTGCTGTGCACAAACGGAATATAAAGGTAGACTGATAATTATCATTAAGAAAATTATCTTTTTCATAATAATTCCTTTCTATTATAGGTATAAACGATTGTGATACCTGAAAAGTTCTTTTGGGCGGAAGATGAATGAAATCAATTCACTAATTTATTTTCCTTTTATACTCTTCAGTTTCTTCAAGAGAATTAAAATAACCGATTCTGACCCGGTACCATTTAATTCCTCGAAGAGATCCTTCAGTAATAAAAGCATTGTGCCCTTTTGCTTTTAGTCTTTTGACTTCTTTTTCTGCCTTCAGTTTATTCTTCCATGAAGAAACCTGAAAAGAATATTTTGTCCCTTCCTTAAAAATCATGTCCTTAGGATTTACGGAGGATTCACTTGGCTTGGAATCAATTACAGTTTTTTGTTTTTCAATATTTTGAGTCAGTTTTGCTTCAGAAGGACTTTTTCTTGTATCTATTTTTGGTTTGGTTGGAATTGATTTCACTTCTCCTTTTGGAGCCAGTACCTTCTGAACCGAATCTTTCTTACTTAGATAAAGAGCAACTCTTTCATTAGCTTTTGTGTTATCATTTTTTAAAATATTTGCCGCTTCATTTCCCAATTTCTCTTTTTGAATTTTTGTATTAACTGCGATTTGTGAAGTATCTCTTTGTTCATTGACCCCGAGATCAATCTTCAAATAGTCAACAACTTTATTGAATATTGCTGTCATTGCTTCATTACCTTCAATTTGAACAGAGAAAGTTTCACTGCCAGAGGCAAATCCAGGTAAAGAAGTTTCACCTAAAATTTTTTGATTCTTATCGTAATATAAAGTTCCAATCACTGTGTATTTACGCGAAGCAGAATTAAATAATAGTTGAGTCTTAATACTTGCAGCTTCTTTTCCCAACGAAGTAATAATTTGTGGATTTTTGTATACAGAAATACTTAAAACCGATATCTGATTCTCAAATTTTTTGATGCTTGAAGTATCTACATAAACTGTTTGGTCTTTATTCTCTAAAATTTTTTCCCATTTTGGTCCCGGAGATTGAGCAAAAACTCTTATTGAAGAGATTAAAATGATTGCTGCAAATAAAAAATTTTTTTTCATCTTTTCTTCTGTTTTGGTTTCTATCCTAAGTAAATTTAGTTAAAAATTTCCTTTCATTAAAAAAATGTTATCCTTCAAAAAAATGTTTTTGCGGTTTTCTTGACAAAAATACTTTGATGTGTTATTTTCACGGCAACTTTTTTGAAAGGTTATGCTCACTGAATTTGGTAAAATTTTAATCTTTATAATGCTTGCAGCTATTTTTGTAGTAGTTGTATTCATTATTTCTAAACTTCTAAGTCCAGATCGCCCCACTAAAGAAAAATATTTAACCTATGAATGTGGTGAAAATCCTGAAGGCTCACCGTGGGTTAAATTTAACATCCGTTTTTATGTTATCGCTCTTATCTTCTTAATTTTTGATGTGGAAGTAGTTCTACTTTTCCCATGGGCGTTAACATATAAAGAATATGGCTTTTACGGCCTCGCTGTTGGATTGATTTTCTTGCTTGTTCTTGGTCTTGGAATGGCTTATGAATGGAGAAAAGGTGATTTAGAATGGGCACGCCCTCAACCTAAAGCTCCAAAACTAGATGAAATACTTAACTCAAAATCCTAAATCGGAAAGAGAAATATTAGATGGGTTTATTAGATAAAGAATTTTCCGATGGCAATATTGTCATTGCTAGAGCTGAAGATTTAATGAACTGGGCACGCCTTTCCTCAATTTGGCAGCTTGGTTTTGGTTTAGCTTGCTGCGCTATTGAAATGATGGCTACCTCTGCCTCTCATTACGACTTTGACCGTTTTGGTGTTATACCAAGAAATACCCCACGACAAGCAGATGCAATTATTATTTCAGGTACAGTTACGCTAAAGATGGCTACACGTATTAAAAGATTATATGAACAGATGCCGGACCCTAAATACATTATCTCAATGGGAAGCTGTGCGAATTGCGGCGGTCCTTATTGGGAACACGGATACCACGTTTTGAAAGGAATAGATCGCGTAATTCCGGTTGATGTTTACGTTCCCGGTTGCCCGCCAAGACCGGAAGCTTTGTTAGAAGGGTTATTGAAATTACAAGATAAAATTCGTCATGAATCAATGAGAAAGAAAACGGCATGAAGAATTCCGAAGAAATTTTCGAATTATTGAAAAAAGAATTTGGGGAAATGATTCTTGGTTTAGATAAAGATACCCCAGTTGATCCCATCATTTCAATTGATCCCATGCAAGTTCATAAAATCGGAGCATTTTTAAGAGATAACGAAGATCTTAAATTTGACAGTTTAATGGTACTTTCCGGAGTAGATGATGCTAACGGAACAAAGACCAAAGATGAAGATGGGACAGATGTCATAAGTGGTGGAACTTTAAGCGTTTACTATCATCTACATTCTACAATACAAAAGCATAAGATTACCATAAAAGTTTCTACATCAAGAGAAAATCCAGAAGTAGAATCTGTATATAATGTTTGGAGAACTTCCGATTGGCATGAACGGGAAGCATTCGATATGTTCGGGATCATATTTAAGAATCACCCGGATCTCAGAAGAATATTAATGCCTTACGATTGGGAAGCAGGATTTCCGTTAAGAAAAGATTATAAGAATCCAGAATTTTATCAAGGAATGAAGGTTCCTTATTAGCTACAGGCAACAAGGTTTGAGATTCAAGATAGATGCATAATTTCAAAGATTTGAAAATTTGGTCTAAATCTAGAGTTCTTGTTAAAAAAATATATGAATTGACGGAGAAATTTTCCTCCGATGAAAAATTTGGGTTAATTTCTCAGATGAGACGTGCGGCAGTTTCAATTGTATCAAATATTGCCGAAGGTTCTGGGAAAGAATCTAATAAAGACTTTTGTAGGTTCTTGGAATTAGCTTATTCATCAGCATTCGAATTGGAGACTCAATTGATTTTATCTGTAGATTTAAATTTTATCAAGCCGGATGCAACAACTGAGATTCTCAATTATGTTCAAGAAATATAAAAAATGATTTACAGTTTTATTAAGACAGTTAGAACTAAAAATTAATTTAACAATGATCTTGCTGCTTGCAGCTTGATACTGACGGCTAAATAGAATGGCATTGAAGACCGAAACAATGGTTTTAAATATGGGTCCACAGCACCCATCAACACACGGAGTGTTACGACTTGAATTGGAGATCGAAGGCGAACTTATTATAAGCGTTAAGCCGCACATCGGTTATCTTCATAGATGTTTTGAAAAACACGCCGAAGCAATGTCTTACCCTCAAGTTGTTCCATATACAGATAGACTTGATTATTTGGCTTCGATGGGAAATAATTTTGGTTATGTTGTAGCTGCCGAAAAATTAATGGGAATTCAAGTCTCTGAACGTGTTGAATATATCCGTGTTATAATGGCTGAGCTTCAAAGAATTGCTTCACATCTTGTTGCCATAGCTACAAACGGCGCCGATATTGGAGCGCTAACGCCATTCCTCTATCTCTTCCGCGATCGCGAATATATTTTAAGTCTCTTCGAGATGACTTGCGGCGGAAGAATGTTATACAATTATATGTGGATTGGCGGATTGTCTCATGATATTCACCCGGATTTTGTTAGAAAGACAAAAGAATTTATCAAACATTTCCGTCCGACTGTAGTTGAATTGAATAATCTACTTACATTCAATAAAATTTTCATAGAAAGAACTGCCAACATCGGCGTACTTCCTCTTGATACTGCTATTAATTTTGGCGCAAGCGGTCCGGTTCTTAGAGGCAGCGGATTAGCATTTGATGTTAGGAAAGAAGATCCTTATTCAATTTATAACCGGCTCGATTTTGAAATTCCAACCGGAAAAGGATTAGTCGGAACAGTTGGTGATTGCTGGGATCGTTATTACGTTCGCGTTTTAGAGATGGAACAAAGTTTACGCATAATAGAACAACTTATAGATAATATTCCTGAAGGCGATGTACAATCAGCAATTCCAAAAAGAATTAAACCGCCGAAAGGAACAGTTTACTCACGCGTTGAAAATCCACGTGGCGAGTTAGGATATTTTATAATCAGCGATGGCAACCTTAATCCATTTAGAGTAAAAGTGCGCGCCCCATCATTCGTAAATCTTGAACTCATGGGAGAATTAAGCAAAGGTCATTTAGTTGCAGACGTAATTGCAATTCTCGGAAGCCTGGATATTGTCTTAGGAGAAATAGATAGATAATGTATCAATTCCTCTACAACTTAATTGGTAACGAAATAATTGCTGGGCTATTGGTAGCTGTTGTACCACTTACTATAATTCTTGTATTTGCCCTCTTTGGAATTTGGTTAGAGAGAAAAGTATCAGCCCATATGCAAGATAGATTAGGACCAATGCGTACCGGATGGCACGGTTGGCTTCAAACTGTCGCAGATTTAATGAAGATGCTACAAAAAGAAGATATAATTGCTCATGATGCTGACAAATCTCTTTATAACATCGCTCCCGTTCTTGTTTTCACTGGAAGTTTTGCAGCTTTCGCAGTAATTCCCTTTTCCAGTAAATTGCTAGGCAGCGAAGTAGAAGTAGGAATCTTTTATTTACTTGCAATATCAAGTATGGTGGTGGCGGGAATTTTAATGGCCGGCTGGTCATCAAATAACAAATATTCTCTTCTTGGCGCAATGCGCGCAGCTGCTCAAATAGTTAGTTACGAAATTCCAACTGCTTTAGTTGTCCTTTCTATGATTATGTTTACCGGAACTTTGAGTTTGGATAAGATGAGTCAAATGCAGACTTCATCATTCTGGAATTGGAATATATTCGGCGGTGCAGTATTCGGTTTATCAAAATTTTTATTGATTCCTTTTATGTTTGTTGGTGCAACAATAATGTTCATCAGCACCCTTGCAGAAGTAAACAGAGTTCCATTTGATATTCCGGAAGCAGAATCCGAACTAGTTGCCGGCTACTTTACCGAATATTGCGGAATGAAATGGGGAATGTTCATGCTATCAGAATATGGCAATATGTTTGCTGTATCAGCTGTTATTTCAATCTTGTTTTTGGGTGGATACCAATCTCCTATCGGTTATTTAGGCAATACTATTGGTGCTTCCTGGCTTGTTCCTTTTGAACAAGGATTCTGGTTCATTGCAAAAGGATTAACTCTTGTTTTTGTTCAAATGTGGTTAAGATGGACTCTCCCCCGCTTACGCGTTGATCAGCTGATGACTGTTTGTTGGAAATATTTAATTCCTTACGCTTTTCTAAATTTAATTATCATTGGAATAATTTCTATACTATAAAACTGATGAAACAATACTTAAAAAATACTTGGGATGGAATTTTCACTGTTCTTGTTGGAATGAAAATTACATTTAAACATCTTTTCACTCCGGCAGTAACTATTCAATATCCTGATGTTAAAGTTACACTCCCCGAGCGTGTTAGAAACAGATTGTATGTAAACATAGATGACTGCATCGGATGCGATCAATGTTCACGCGCTTGCCCTGTAAGTTGTATCGAAATTGAAACTGTTAAAAGTATTCCCGGCGACGACCTTGGTATTACTTCGAACGGAAAGAAAAAAGCTCTCTGGGTTACAAAATTTAATATTGATATTGCAAAATGCTGCTATTGCCAGTTATGTGTTTTTCCTTGCCCTACCGAATGTATTTATATGACAAACGTTTATGAATTCGCCGAGTTCGAAAGAAGCAACCTGCTTTACAAATTTGCTAATTTAACAGACGAAGAAGTTTCACAGAAGAAAATTAATTACGAAAAAATGCAAGCTGAGAAAGAAGCTCAAAAAGCCGCAGCTGCAGCAA
>JAKAKD010000021.1 GCA_021824635.1 Bacteroidota bacterium
GGATGGAATGAATCTAAATTTGGAAGTTGCGATATCACCGGAAAAAGTTCTATAGAATTCTGGACAAAACTTAAAAAGACAACTGTAAAATGGAATCCTGATTCTAAAGTAAATTGGATGAGCTGAGCACTAGTATTTTAGTAAATAGAAATTAGTTTGTAGAAGATTATATGAGTGGTATTAAAGAATACAGAGGTTATCGAGATTTAATAGTATTTCAAACTTCATATCAACTTTCTTTGGACATTTTTGAATTAACTAAAAATTTTCCAAAAGAAGAGAAGTATTCTTTAGTTGACCAAATCAGAAGGTCATCAAGATCGGTTTGTGCGAATATTGCTGAAGCTTGGTATAAAAGAAGATATCAAAAATTATTTATCAATAAGCTGACGGATTCGGCGGGGGAAACCGGGGAGACTGAGGTTTGGATTGATTTTTCTTTTGATCATAAATATATAAATGCTGAACAAAGAAATAAATTATTAGAAAAGTATAGTGAAGTGGGTAAAATGTTAAATAGTATGATTCGCCAACCAGAAAAATTCTGTTATTGAGCGCTACATTCTACTTACTTCATACTTCTTACTATTTCACTAAGAAAAGAAGGGTACAAAAATGAGCAGAATAGTTCGCAGTGGTTTAATTCAGGCGTCTCTCTCAATGTCAACAGAACAACCCATCGAAAAAATCAAGCAATCAATGATTGAAAAACATTTAGTAATGATTGAGCAAGCTGCTAAAAAAGGCGTGCAGATTCTCTGTATGCAGGAGCTTTTTTATGGTCCATACTTTTGTGCCGAACAAAAAACCAAATGGTATTCTCTTGTTGAAAAGGTGCCGGATGGACCAACAATTAAATTAATGCAAGAGACCGCAAAAAAATATAATATGGTAATTGTAGCTTCGGTCTATGAAGAAGAAATTAAAGGCGTTTACTACAATACCGCAGCTGTTATTGACGCCGATGGGAAATATCTTGGTAAATACCGGAAGCATCATATCCCTCATTGCGATCCGGGATTCTGGGAAAAATTTTATTTTAAACCAGGCAACCTTGGCTTTCCGGTTTTCAAAACTGCTTATGCAGATATAGGAGTTTATATTTGTTACGACCGGCATTTTCCGGAAGGTGCGCGAATTCTCGGACTGAACGGGGCTGAAATTGTTTTCAATCCATCTGCGACTGTAGCCGGATTATCGGAATATTTATGGGAACTTGAACAGCCCGCTCATGCGGTGGCTAACGGATATTTTGTGGGCGCAATTAATCGTGTTGGTACTGAAGCGCCATGGAACATCGGAGAATTTTACGGCAAGAGTTATTTCTGTACTCCGCGCGGAAAAATTATTGCGCAAGCCAGCAGAGATAAAGATGAATTAGTTGTTGCCGATCTTAATCTTGATGAAATTCTTGAAGTCAGAAATGTATGGCAGTTCTACAGAGATAGAAGACCAGAGACTTATGAAAAGATAACAAGTGTGTAATTATTATTTCAAAGCATAGAAAATGAAAGCACTTATTCCGTCAGAAATTATTGAGCAGAGGATTTTTCTTGTTCGAGGAGAAAAGGTGATGATTGATCGTCATTTAGCTGAATTATATGATGTTGATACCCGTACACTTAATCAAGCGGTGAAGAGGAATAAAGAAAGATTTCCTGAAGGTTTTATGTTTCAGTTATCGAAAGAAGAGCGTGGTGAGGTTATCACAATTTGTGATAACCTTTCGTCTCTACGATTTGCCAGAACATTTCCTTTTGCTTTTACGGAACTTGGTGTTGCGATGCTTTCGAGTGTTCTTAAAAGTAAACGAGCAATCCAAGTGAATATCCAAATAATGAAAACGTTCGTGCATCTGAGAAGAATGTCTTCCGAGAATAAGGAACTCTCTCTAAGATTAGAAGAACTCGAAAAAAAATATGATAGGCAATTCAAGATAGTATTTGACATTCTGAACCAACTTTTAACTCCCAATGATCCACCAAAACATCGGATGGGATTTTACATTAAAGAAAAAGCTGCTCTATATTCTGCCAAGAAAAAAAGGAATTAGCATTATGAGTGAACAAAAGGATCAGCAACTTTCTGTCTCTGAGATAACTGCAAAATACACTTACGGAACTTGGCGCTATCAGAAAAATTGGACTCCGCTTCACATTGTTGACGCGGAAGGATGTTATTTCACAGATTCATCCGGTAAAAAATATCTTGATTTCTCATCTCAGCTTATGTGCGTTACACTGGGACACAAAAACCATGCAGTAATTAAAGCAATTGAAGATCAAGCAAATAAACTTGCATATGCCGCACCCGGATTTGCAACTGAAGTGCGTGCAGTACTAAGTAAACTTTTACTTGAGGTTTTGCCAAAAGGATTAGAAAAATTTTATTTCTCAACATCCGGAACAGAAGCAAACGAAGCCGCAATTAAAATTGCCAGAATGTACACCGGCAAGTATAAAATTATTTCCAGATATAATTCTTATCATGGTTCTACTGCAGCATCAATTGCCGCAACGGGAGATCCAAGAAGATGGGCAGTTGAGCCATCCGGTAAAATTGACGGTGTAATTTTTGCGCCTGAATGTAATTGCTATCGTTGTCCTCTCAATCATTCTTATCCTGAATGCAATGTGGCGTGCGTAAATTATATCGAACACATGATTAAGAATGAAAATAACGTTGCGGCAGTTATTCTTGAACCGGTAGTTGGCACAAACGGAATTTTAATTCCTCCTAAAGAATATATGCCGCGGCTGCGGAAAATTTGTGATGATAACAATGTATTACTTATTGCCGACGAAGTGATGAGCGGATGGGGAAGAACAGGAAAATGGTTTGCAATGGATCATTGGAATGTTCAACCCGATATTCTCACAACAGCGAAAGGAATTACTTCGGCTTATCTTCCTCTCGGATTAACTGCAACTACAATGAAAATCGCAGATTATTTTAACGATCATTACTTTGCACACGGACATACTTACGAAGCTCATCCGTTAACTCTCGCACCGGCTATTGCTGCAATCAATGAACTGAAGAATGGAAAATTGATTGAGCGTGCCGTTGAGATGGGCGAATATCTGAGTAAAAAATTACTTGCTATTAAACCGAAGCATCCTTCTATTGGAGAAATTAGAGGAATAGGACTTTTCTACGCGGTAGAGTTGGTTAAAAATCAAATCACAAAAGAATCATTCAATTCGAAAGAAGATAAAGTTAACGGTAAGCCATTAATGGTTGATAAGGTTACATCAGAGATGATGAAGCGCGGAGTTTATGTACAGGGGTGGGTAAGTCATTTTGTAATTGCGCCGCCGTTAATTATCACAAAAGAAGAAATTGATTTCGCCGTTGAAATATTTGATACTTGCCTTTCGATTGCCGATGAAGCAGTTGTAAAATAGTTTTTATTTATTCTTATATAGAGAAGGCTTCTTTTATGAAGAATATCGCTCCACAACTTCCGGCAGAGCAATACGAAAAAAATTTTGCCGAACTGCATCCTCCTTTTACTTATAACTCGGCTCTAATTGAAGCAAACCGATGTCTTTATTGTTATGATTCTCCATGCATGAAAGCTTGCCCCACTCATATTGATATATCTACGTTTATAAAAAAAATTGCTTCCGAAAATCTTCTTGGTTCTGCAAAAACAATTCTTCAATCCAATTGGGTTGCATTGACCTGCGCAAAAGCATGTCCTGTAAAAGTTTTATGTGAAGGCGCGTGCGTTTATAACAATAAAGATGAAAAACCGATTGAAATCGGAAGACTCCAACGGTTTGCAATTGATAATTATTTTGCGAAAGGTATGCCTCCACTTTTTCGGAAAGCAAAGAAAAAAGGAAAAACAATTGGCATAGTCGGCTCAGGTCCTGCCGGACTTGCGTGCGGAGCTGAACTGGCAATCCTTGGTTACGATGTTACAATTTATGAATCAAGCGATATACCTGGCGGTTTGAATACTTGGGGAATTGCGCCGTATAAGTTGAGAAGGGAAGATAGTCTTAAAGAAGTCGAACTTGTAAAAAGTTTTGGAGTGGAAATTAAAACCGGGGTTATGATTGGCAAGACAATTCAAGTTGATGAATTACTGAAAAAGCATGATGCGGTATTTCTCGGTGTTGGCTTAGGAGAAAGTCCTCAGCTTTCTTTGCCCGGAGAAGAATTATCCGGTGTGATCGGTGCGCTTGAGTTCATTGAAAAAGTAAAAACGGAAAATTGGAAAAATGTACAGGTGGGGAAAAAAGTTGCTGTTATTGGAGCCGGCAATACTTCTATTGATGCGGCAACGGAATCGAAGCGGCTTGGCGCAGAGCAAGTTTTTATTCTTTATAGACGAAGCAATATTGAAATGTCTGCTTATGATTTTGAGTATGATCTTGCAAAGAAAGATGGAATTGTTTTTCATTTCTTGACGTCACCTAAAAAAATTATCGGTGATAAATTTGTTGAAGGAATCGAGTGTATAAAGATGAAGCTTGGAGAACCTGATATAAAAGGAAAAAGAAAACCTGTTCCAATTACCGGTTCGGAATTTATTCTTCCGGTTGATATGGTAATTAAAGCAATCGGGCAGGAAACTAAATCAAATTTTTTAAATTCTATTTCCGGATTAACAATAGATGATGAGGGCTGCGTTGTTGTTGATCAAGAATCTTATCAAACAACTAATCCTAAAATTTTTGCCGGCGGTGATTGCATCAACGGAGGCAAAGAAGTTGTGAACGCCGCGCACGATGGCAAACGCGCCGCGCATGGAATTGATAAATACCTAACCAATAAATAGAACACGGAGGAACGCGGATTATACTGATCCGCGCGGATAAAACATCATGCTGCATGAGGAATTAACGAATAAAATAATAGGTGCGTTTTTCAAAATTTATAACACGCTTGGTTACGGTTTTTTAGAAAAAGTTTATGAGAATGCAATGAAAATTGAGTTGACTAAATTAGGTTTTGTAGTTGATCAACAGAAAAGTATAAAAGTATTTTATGATGAACGCAATGTTGGTGATTACTTTGCTGATCTGATTGTAAATGACTTGGTCATTCTTGAATTAAAAGCTGCTGAGTCAATTTGTGAAGAGCATGAGGCACAGTTGTTAAACTATCTTAAGGCAACCGATAAAGAAGTAGGATTGCTTTTTAATTTTGGTAAAGAAGCAAAATTTGTAAGAAAAGTCTTTTCGAATGAAAATAAAAAATCCGCGATGATTCGCTGAATCCGTGTTCATTCGCGTTCTATTAATTTTATTTTTAAGGGTAGCTTATGGTTGACTTATCAATTAATTGTGCCGGAATAAAATCTCCTAATCCTTTCTGGTTAGCATCGGCGCCTCCATCTAATTCTGCTTATCAAAATTGTAAAGCATTTGAACAAGGATGGGGAGGAACTGTATGGAAAACTATAGGCGAACCGGTTATGAATGTTTTCAACCGTTACGGCGGATTGAATTATAACGGACAGAAAATTTTTGGATTGAACAATATAGAATTAATAAGCGACAGACCGATTGAAGTTAATCTTAAGGAAATTACAGAGACAAAAAAACTTTGGTCGGATCGCGCAGTTGTTGTTTCGTTAATGGTAGAATCAAAAAGAGAAACATGGCATGATATAGTTAAGCGCACTATAGACACAGGATGCGACGGAATCGAATTGAATTACGGATGTCCGCACGGAATGAGTGAGCGCGGAATGGGCGCAGCAGTAGGTCAAGTTCCGGAATATTGTCAGATGATAACAGAATGGGTAACCGAAATTTCTACCATTCCGGTGATTGTAAAACTCACTCCGAATGTGAGCAACATTCAACTTCCTGCACGGGCAGCAAAAGCTGCGGGCGCTAATGCTATTTCACTCATCAATACTATTAATAGTATCATCGGAGTAGATCTCGATACGTTCGAGTTGAAACCGAATGTCGGAGGGTTAGGGGGACACGGCGGATATGCGGGCCCTGCTGTTAAACCCATTGCTCTTCATTTACTTTCTCAAGTTGCAATTGACTCTGAAGTTAATTTGCCGATATCCGGAATTGGTGGTATAAGCAATTGGCGCGATGCATTAGAATTTATTTTACTCGGCGCGTCAAGTGTTCAAGTCTGCACCGCCGTAATGCATCATGGATTCCGGATTGTAGAAGATATGATTGAAGGAATGAGCAATTGGATGGAATCGAAAGGATTCAGTTCACTTGATCAGGTTAGAGGTAAATCTCTTCCACGTATAAATGATTTTGGAAATTTCGACTTGCTGAATAAAACAATCGCGCGGATTGATCAATCAAAATGCATTCATTGTAATTTATGTTATATCGCATGCGAAGACGCGGCTCATCAATGTATTGATCTGACTCAGGAAAACGGTAACAGCCAAACTGAAGTCCGCGAAAAAGATTGCGTAGGATGTGCGCTTTGCTCTCTTGTCTGTCCGGTTGAAAGATGCATTTCAATGACAAGAATAGATGACGGTTCTGCATCGAGGACATGGAACCAACTTACGGAAGAATTTAAGAAAGCCGGAAAACCATTGACGTGGGAAAATCTTGCTGAGTTTCAGCATAAGCATGGAATAGAAATACACTAAGTGTGTGTAAGACATTTGAAGTAATAAAACACGGATTATTATTAAATAATCTGCGATGATCAGCTAAATCCGTGTCATCTGTGTTCTATTAACAAAGTTTTTTAGGATGAAATTTCTTTTGTACAAATCATTAATAATAATTATAAACAAGGATTGGAATAGGTTATGTCATTACTAATAAAAAACGGGTGCATTATCACGGCGGAACAAGATTATACTGCCGATATATTTATCGAGAAGGATAAAATCACAACAATAGGAACATCACTAAATATTCATGCGGATAAAATCATTGACGCAAAAGGAAAATATGTTATACCTGGCGGAATAGATGTTCACACACACCTTGATATGCCGTTCGGCGGCACAACTTCCTCTGATGATTTTGAAACCGGCACGCGCGCGGCAGCATTTGGCGGTACAACTTCTATTGTAGATTTTGCTACTCAGCCAAAAGGAAAAAGTATGCGAGAAGGTCTTGATATTTGGCGTCAGAAAGCAGAAGGAAAAGCAACTATAGATTATGGATTCCATATGATAATTACTGATCTGCCGGATGAAAGAATTCCAGAAATGGATGATATGGTTGCAGAAGGTGTTACTAGTTTTAAACTGTTTCTAGCTTATCCAAATGTTTTAATGGTGGACGATGCAACAATTTTTAAAGCATTGAAACAAAGTTCAAAAAATGGCGGATTAGTTTGTATGCATGCAGAAAATGGGATGGTGATTGATAGTATTGTCAAAGAAACTGTTGCTAAAGGAAATCTTTCGCCGTTATACCATGCATTAAGCCGTCCAGCTGCCGCCGAAGGAGAATCAACAAATCGTGCAATAGCACTGGCAGAAATGGCAGGAACTCCAATTTATATTGTCCATCTTACTTGTAATGATGCGCTTGAAAAAGTAATTGTAGCTAGAGATAAAGGTCAACGTGTATTTGCAGAAACATGTCCTCAATACTTATACCTTTCAATTGAAGACATAGCTAAACCGAATTTTGAAGGGGCAAAGTTTGTGTTCTCTCCTCCGGTTAGAGAAAAATGGAATCAAGAAAAATTGTGGAGCGGATTACAAAAAAATGATCTGCAAGTTGTATCAACCGATCATTGTCCTTTTAACTTTGTGGGTCAAAAGGATATGGGAAAAGATAATTTCACAAAAATTCCAAATGGAGGACCCGGACTCGAAAATCGTTTGCACCTAATGTTTCAAGGCGGTGTGAATGAAAAAAGAATTTCTCTAAACAGATGGGTTGAAATTACTTCTACTAATCCAGCCAAAATATTTGGTATGTATCCCCGAAAAGGAACCATCGCACCGGGTTCAGACGCAGACGTTGTAATTTGGGACCCGAATAAGGAACTCACAATTTCTGCAAAGTCTCATCACATGAGAGTTGATTACTCGATGTTCGAAGGGAAAAAAGTTAAAGGCGATGCAGAGACAGTCATTTCGCGGGGCGAAGTGATTGTTGAGAATAAAGAGTTTTTGGGAAAAGCAGGCAGAGGAAACTATATCAAGAGAAACACATACGGCAGCGCCTGGAAGTAGTAATATTTTTCGAAAAATATTTCCTCATTTTTTTTCTTATTCATTTTTAATGAAAGGGAAGCTATGGAAAATATCTTTTCCGATAGCCTGATTGAAACCGATCTTTCCGGACTTCATGATACAAGACTCTTCAATAAAGATCTCGCTCCGACAAAAATAAATCAACGTACTTGGGGCACTTATAATATCGCTTCACTTTGGATTGGAATGAGCGTTTGCATTACAACATATATGCTCGCGAGCGGTTTGATTGCCGGAGGTATGAACTGGTGGCAGGCATTAATGACAATCACTCTAGGGAATATTATTGTCCTTATACCTATGGTACTTAATGCACATGCAGGAACGAAATATGGAATACCGTTCCCTGTTCTTGCAAGAGCGGCATTCGGAACTCTTGGTTCCAATATCCCGGCATTGCTTAGAGCAGTAGTTGCGTGCGGCTGGTTTGGAATTCAAACTTGGATTGGAGGGCAAGCTTTGAATTCGCTAATAAGTGTTCTCATTCCGCAGTGGGCTGCGTGGAGTTTAGGACCGGCGGCTGGTTTTTTAATTTTCTGGGCGATGAATGTTTATTTTATTATTAACGGAATGGAATCAATCCGCTGGTTGGAAGCTCTTGGTGCGCCATTTCTTCTTGTGGTTGGAATAGCACTTCTAGTTTGGACTTATGTTCAAGGTGGCGGTTGGGGACCAATATTAAGTCAGCCGAGTAAATTCCAGACTGCGGGAGAGTTCTGGAGATTTTTTATTCCTTCGTTAACTGGTATGGTGGGATATTGGGCTACACTCTCGCTTAACATTCCGGATTTTTCGCGGTACGCAAAAAGTCAAAAAGCACAAATGCTCGGTCAAGCAATTGGACTGCCGCCAACTATGGCTTTATATTCTTTTATTGGCGTTGCTGTAACTTCAGCAACCGTTATTATTTTCGGAGAAGCTATTTGGGATCCGGTTCAGCTCTTAACAAAATTTCACAATCCCATTGTTATAGTAATTTCTTTATTGGCTTTAATGGTTGCAACGCTAACAACGAATATTGCGGCTAATGTTGTCTCTCCTGCAAATGATTTTGCAAATCTTTATCCGAAAAAAATTACTTTTATCCGCGGCGGAATGATGACTGCCGTCTTTGGTATTATCATCATGCCTTGGAAATTACTTTCTGATTATAGTGCGTATATCTTTGGGTGGTTAGTCGGGTATTCGGGATTTTTGGGACCGATAGCAGGCATACTGATTTGCGATTATTTCCTTGTAAAGAAAAAGAAATTGAATGTCATTGACCTATATAAAAGAAATGGGGAGTACGAATTCA
>JAKAKD010000038.1 GCA_021824635.1 Bacteroidota bacterium
GAATCCGACGGATATAATTTACGCGGACTTTGTTTTGAGAAACGCCAGCAATACGAAAATGCCCGCCTCGATTACAGGCGTGCAATCGCAGTAGAAACTATAAGCGCAACCAAAAGAGCCGAGTATGAAAAAAATCTTCAACGTTTGATTGATATCTGGTATCCGCTCCTCAATAAAAAAATTGAAGGTCATCTGCGCGAAATTGCAATTGATCCGAATAAGGCAATCAATTATCTCGAAATAGGAAAATCATATGCTTGGATGGAGATTTGGGATAAAGCAGAAGAATGGTATGACCAATATTTAGCAAGAGATGATAATGCCTCTCCGGATGAAGTTATTCGTTACACACTAATTCTTACACATACCGGAAGCATTGTTAAAGGAGAACGGATTCTAAAAAAATATGTTGAACGCTATCCGGAAGATTGGCGTTTGTGGAGCCGCTACGGTTATTTCACTATGTGGCTTAGCAAATACGCAATAGCTAAAAAAGCTTTTGAAACTGCACTTGGATTTAAACCGTTTTTCAAAGAAGCACAAGACGGTTTAGACATGGTTAACAACAAAGCTTACTTAACTCAAGAAAGTCCACGCGCATTCGAAAAAGAATATCCCATTGACCGGCTTTATAGAATTTTAAAAAAGACTCCTGCCGATATTGAATCTCGTTACGAACTCGTTGACGAGTTGATCAAAGCAAACCGGATTGAAGAAGCTTATCAGCAATTATTAGTCATCGGAACAACCAATCCGGATGATCCCCGCTATAAAGAAAAATTAGATTATGTTGTTAATCTAAGAACTACAACTTACCGGGAAAAATTAGACAGCGCCAAAGTGCGTTTTGCATTAAATCCAGACGATAAAGAAGCGTTGAAGTTAATTGCAGAGTATCATGAGAATTTGCAAGAATATGACAGCGCCCAAGTTATACTCGATAAATATTTTGAAAAGTATCCCGACGAAAAAGATCCGGCGCTAAGATACAGGTGGGCAAGAGTATCCGCATGGAACCGTGAATTTGACAAAGCAATTGACATCACCGATAAACTTTTAGCTGATTATCCCGACAATCTCGATTATCAGCTTTTCCGCGCGCAAGTTTCCGTCTGGATCAACCGCGATATTGATCTTGCAAAAAAATATCTTGACAACGTTTTAAAAGAGAAACCCAATTCCGTTCCGGCGTTTATCTCAATGGGATCAATCAAACTAATTGAACAAGATTTTACCGCAGCTCAGGAATATGAAGACAAAGCAAAAGCGCTTGAACCGGCAAACGAAGATGTTATTAAACTGCAATCCAATATTGACTGGCAAAAGATGCGTGCCGAAGAAGAAAAACTTTACGCTATTCTTGAACAAGGAAGAGAAAAAGTAATTGAGAAAGATTATGCCGCAGCTCTTCCATTCTATGAAGATTATATGTCTAAAGCGGAACCTTCTACATTAATTCTGAAAGAATATGGGGACGTTCTCTTCAGCGCAAAGAAATACCCGGAAGCTTTAGACACTTATAACAAAGTGCTTTCATACGGAGAGAATTACGATGCGCAGAAGGCACGCGCCTCTCTCTATTTTGCTACCGGAGATTCAGTTAGTGCGCTTCGTGAATATAAAGATTTGGTAAAACAAGATTCGTCTGATTTCGAAGCGAATTTATATCTTGGCGATTCTTACGCTAAGATGGGAATAAATGATTCTGCAAGAACTGTTTATAATAATCTTCTTGATTGGAAACTCGACTCCGCACAAGTGAGTATGGTAAAGCAGCGCAAGAAATGGCTTCCGGTTACTGGCATTGTTGCAATTTTTGAAACATTTCCCAACAGCATCGGATTTAGTCCATCACTTTCTTATTACACAGATAATCTTAGTTTTAGAATTTTGAGCGCCGGAGGTCGGCTTGAACTCGGGGTTACTAATTTTCTAACACTTGGAGTTTCATTTGTACGAAGTTCTCTTAAAGCCAGCCAAGCAAGTCTCAATGAAGACGCATTAAGCAGTATGGATGACGCCGGCACTCCATTTGTCGGCAATCAACTCTTTACAACTTTTAAAGGATTAGTTCTTTTAAGAGCCGGAACAAATATCAGCATGGGGGTTGGAATAGGAATCAGCGGTTCGCTTGGTAAATTTACACGAGATGATCATGATGCCTTCATCGTTTTCGAAAAACCAGACACAATTAGAGTTGGTCTCACTTATCAGAATTCCGACGCTGTTAGTATACTCTATTCTCCTTATCTAATAGATCTGCGCTATTATGCTTCTCTATATAAAATAGATTCTTATTACAGAAATCGAGACGGTTTAAAAATCTCCGGCTATTTTCAATACATCGGTGTTGATGACGGTAATGCGGGAAATGATTTTGTTATAAGAATTGGGAAATATTTCTGGCCGGATATAGCGATCGGTTATGAATATGCTTATTCCAATTATAAATATAAATCCAGTTACTATTACTCCCCGCATAATTTTGAATCACATAGTATCTGGCTAGATAACGATCTGGATAAAAGTGAAAAATTAAAAGTTTCTATCGGAGGAAAAATCGGTTTAATTCCTCAAAGCACTTTAATTGCTCTTGAAGGTCATATAAATGCACAATACACCCCGATTAAAAAATTAATCCTTTCCGGAAAAATCAGCATCGGAAGTGCTTCACGAGATAATTCAAGCTACCGATATTTTTCAGGCCAGCTGTCGGCGTATTGGTCAATTCTTTAACAACAATTTCCTCTTCTCTTATCTAAAATATTGGCTGGAGCCGTTTTAATGAAAGCTATTTTCTTCTCTGTTTTATTATTCCTTTCCACAGTAGTTACAGCTCAAGAGATACAATTTTACGGAGAAGCAAAACAGGGCGGCATTATCATTGGCATTGGGAAAAATATTACAAACGTTCAATTGAACGGCGCAAATATTCAGTTTGATAAATCAGGCGTGTTTGTTTTCGGTTTCGACCGTGATGCCAGAGGCATTTCTAAATTGAAAGTGCGTTTTAAAAATAAAAAAGTAGAAACGTTTGAATACACTCTAGAACCGCGCGAGTACGAAGAACAGAGTTTAACAATTGCAAAGAAATATGTAACGCCTCCCAAAAGAGAATTAAAAAAAATTAAACGGGAATCTCAATTGATGAAAGCGGCGCGCGCAAAAGTAGGCAAATTAAAAAGCGCATTTTTCATCTCCGGTTTTACATATCCGGTTGACAGCGTTGATATAAGAAGCGTATTCGGCAGTCAAAGAATTCTCAATGGCAGAAAAGCTAATATTCATAACGGACTTGATTTTTCTGCGGAAGTAGGAGACTCCATACGAGCAATTAGCGATGGTATTGTGCGCATTGCCGGAGATAATTTTTACTACAACGGCAATTTTATTCTTCTAGATCACGGACAGGGATTAACAAGCGTCTATCTTCATATGAGTAAAATTATTGCTAAGGATAATCAGAAAGTAAAAAAGGGCGAAGTGATTGGTTTAGCCGGTTCAACCGGACGTGCGACAGGCCCTCATTTACATCTTGGTGTTCAATGGTACAAAAAAAGAATTGATCCGATGAGTCTGTTTACTATTACTTTACCTTCCAAGGATGGAATTTAAATTCGCGTAAACAACACAGCCGAGTTTTTCCAATTTATCTTTACTCTGATGTCCGTTCGCAATTAAGACACAATCTGCACCGATCTCCATAGCCACTTCGTGATCATGTTCCGTATCGCCAATCAAAAGTGTTTCTCCTTTTCCGTTGCCTAATCTTTTCATAAAATCTTTGCCTAGATGAAGTTTGCTCGCCGCGTAAATATTATCAAGACCTACTACATGAGTAAAATATTTTTTTAATCCGTGATGCTCAACCATCTCATCAAGTGTGTGCTGCGAATATGCCGAGAGAATTGATTGCCCTATACCCAGACGGTTAATTTTGTCGAGAAGATCGGTTATTCCTTCATAAATTCCGCATTCGAATTTTCTACTTTCGTATCCGTCCATCCATTCTTTACCGACAATCTCAAACGACTCTTTCGAAAAATCAAAACCGAGTTTTGCATAATAATTTTTAACCGGAATTGTAAAAACTTCTCGGTATTCTTCAATAGTTAGAGTTTTTAAACCCCGCGCGGATAAGAGCTCATTAATCAACTCCATGCTGAGGTCCACATCATTTATTATGGTCCCGTTCCAGTCCCAGATAATATGTTTATAGTTTTCAATTTTCATGCGGCAAATTTAGGAAAAATCTTTCTTGTTTCCTTTTAGTTCTATACCTAATTTTAATTAAAATCAATCTTTGTTATAGAGGAAAAATGATGAAACATTATAGCCGCAATATTTTATTTGTTCTTTTCTCCGGATTATTTCTTTTCAATGCATCCCTCTTTGCTCAGCAAAAAGAGAGCAAGATTAAAAAAGAAATGATACCGAATGCCGAAAAAATAATCGGACTTGAATTCACGGATGCAGAACGCGATTCCATGCAGGATGCGCTTAACGATCAATTGAACAATTACGAGAACATCCGCAAAGTTCATCTTGATAACAGTATTCCTCCGGCAATTTTATTTAATCCGATTCCCGTTGGTTTTAAGTTCGATCTGAAACAAAAACCGCTAAAGTTCAGCGACTACTCATACGTTAAGATGCCAAAGAATATTGAAGATATCACTTTTTACTCAATCGGTGAACTTGCGCAGTTAATCAAAACAAAAAAAATTACTTCCACACAATTGACGAAATTTTATCTTGAGAGATTAAAAAAGTACGGACCGAAGCTTCATTCTGTTGTAACTCTTACAGAAGAACGGGCGTTGAAACAAGCAGAGAAAGCCGATCAAGAAATATCTAAAGGGAAATACCGCGGAATGCTTCATGGAATTCCATTCGGAGTGAAAGATCTATTCTCAACAAAAAATTATAAAACAACTTGGGGCGCAACACCATATAAAGATCAATTAATTGATGAAGACGCGGCAGTAATAAAAAAATTGGAAGATGCCGGTGCCGTTCTCTGCGCTAAACTTTCTATGGGCGCTCTTGCCCGCGGCGATGTTTGGTTCGGTGGAATGACGCGAAACCCATGGGACACAACTAAAGGTTCAAGCGGTTCCTCGGCGGGTGTAGCTTCTTCGGTTTCCGCAGGACTTCTGCCATTTGGTATTGGTACAGAAACAAACGGATCAATCGTTTCTCCAGCTACAGTCTGCGGTGTTAGCGGACTTCGTCCAACTTTTGGGCGTGTTAGCAGAGATGGCGCAATGGCGCTGAGCTGGACAATGGATAAAGTTGGTCCTATCTGCCGCAATGCAGAAGATCTTGCAATTGTATTTAACGCCATTTACGGTCCGGACGGGAAAGATCAAACAATTTACAACGCAGCTTTCAATTATCAGCCAAAAATTGATTTCAAAAAATTAAAAATCGGTTATCTGAAAAAAGTTTTCGATAGAAAATATCCTTTTCATAAAAATGATTCGCTGGCTATAAAAAAATTAGAGGAGTTGGGCGCAACATTAATTCCAATTGCATTGCCGGATATTCAAACAAATGATCTGCGGATTATTCTAACTGCCGAGTCAGCCGCGGCATTTGATGAACTCACGCGATCGAATAGAGATGATCTTTTGGAACAGCAAACCAAACGCGCGTGGCCGAACACATTCCGTTCCGCACGCTTTATTCCCGCAGTCGAATATATTAACGCAAATAGAATTAGATATATGTTAATTCAAGAGATGGCAAAGTTAATGGAAAATGTTGATCTCTACATTTCTCCATCATGGGTGGGAAATAATTTACTTCTTACCAATTTAAGCGGGCATCCGCTTGTCGTTGTTCCAAACGGTTTTTCTGAAAACGGTACGCCTACAAGTTTTACATTTGTTGGAAGATTATTTGACGAAGGGAAATTAATAGCCGCAGCAAAAGCATATCAAGATGCGACGGATTTTCACAGAAAACATCCGAAGTTAAATTAATAATGGAAGGAACACTAAAATGAAATCATCTGTCAGCAAAGTTCTTCTTTTAAGTTTTGTTATAATTTTCTCTTCAACTCTGTTGTCCGCGCAACAAAATGAAAAGAAGATTAAAAAAGAAATGATACCGAATGCCGAAAAAATAATCGGACTTGAATTCACGGATGCAGAACGCGATTCCATGCAGGATGCGCTTAACGATCAATTGAACGATTACGAGAACATTCGCAAAGTTCATCTTGATAACAGTATTCCTCCGGCAATTTTATTTAATCCGATTCCCGTTGGTTTTAAGTTCGACCTAAAACAAAAACCGCTAAAGTTCAGCAACTACTCATACGTTAAGATGCCAAAGAATATTGAAGATATCACTTTTTACTCAATCGGTGAACTTGCGCAGTTAATCAAAACAAAAAAAATTACTTCCACACAATTGACGAAATTTTATCTTGAGAGATTAAAAAAGTACGGACCGAAGCTTCATTCTGTTGTAACTCTTACAGAGGAACGGGCGTTGAAACAAGCAGAGAAAGCCGATCAAGAAATATCTAAAGGAAAATACCGCGGAATGCTGCATGGAATTCCATACGGTGTCAAAGACCTGCTTAATTCAAAAGGTTATAAAACAACTTGGGGCGCAGCTCCTTATAAAGATCAATTAATTGATGAAGACGCAACTGTAATAAAAAAATTGGAAGATGCCGGTGCCGTTCTTTGCGCTAAGCTTTCAATGGGCGAGCTTGCTATGGACGATGTTTGGTTCGGTGGAATGACGCGAAACCCATGGGACACAACTAAAGGTTCAAGCGGTTCTTCTGCGGGCTCTGCATCTTCAGTCTCAGCGGGATTGCTTCCGTTTGCAATTGGTACCGAGACGTGGGGTTCGATAGTTTCTCCATCAACAGTTTGCGGAGTTACGGGATTGCGCCCGACTTACGGCAGAGTCAGCAGAACCGGTGCAATGGCTTTAAGCTGGTCAATGGATAAAATCGGTCCTATCTGCCGCAATGCAGAAGATCTTGCAATTGTATTTAATACAATCTATGGCAAAGACGGAATTGATCAGACTTTATACGACGCGGCGTTTAACTATCAGCCAAGACTTGATTTGAAAAAATTGAAAATCGGATACTTGAAAAATGATTTCGCAAAGAAATATCTATTCCATCAGAATGATTCTCTAGTCTTAAAAAAGCTTGAAGAACTCGGCGCGCAATTAATTCCAATTGAACTTCCGGATATAGCGACAAATGATATCGCAATAATTTTAACTGCCGAAGCCGGCGCCGCATTCGATGAACTAACGCGGACAAACAAAGATGATCTTCTCGCCCGACAATTCAAAGGTGCTTGGCCAAATATTTTTCGCGCGTCACGTTTCATTCCCGCGGTAGAATATATTAATGCAAATAGAATTCGTTACATACTTATTCAAGAGATGCAAAAAATTATGGAGAAAGTTGATCTCTATATTGCGCCCTCGTGGGAAGGAAATAATTCGCTGCTGACAAATCTTACAGGAAATCCTTGTGTTGTAGTTCCAACCGGATTTACAAAAGACGGTATATTAACAAGCATTACTTTTATGGGCAGATTATTTGATGAAGCGAAATTAATAGCGTTTGCAAAAATATTTCAGGATGCAACAGACTTTCATAAGCAACATCCAAAGATGGATTAAAAGCAATCCTAACTTCTTAATCAGCACGGAAGGATTAACCTCTCCTTCCGTGTTTTTATTCTAGATATTCACACTTATTCCTAATTTCACTAAATTTCGGGTGGAAATTTCCTCTCCTCCATTTATAACTTACCCGGAGGTGTAAAATGAAAGTCCTTGGCACTTACGAAAAAGCCCGCATCTACATTGACCGGCATTATCAAGAAACAGACGAAGCAAAAGTTTACAAACGAAAGATGAATCCCGGTCCTGTAATTACAATTTCCCGTGAGACGGGTATTGGCGCAGTAGCGATATGTGAAAAACTAACCGAGTATTTTAATAGGCGTGCAATTGATGATTACAACGATTGGACATTATTCGGCCGTACTCTTATTGAAAAGATAATGGAAGACCATCATCTGCCGGATCACTTCAGAAAATTTTTAGTAGAAGAAAAACCGACAAAGGTTGATTCATGGTTCGGTGAAATTCTCGGAATCTCTCCTTCAAAAATTTACCTGCTGCACAAGACTACGCATACGATCATGAAGCTTGCCGAATTTGGAAATGCAATCATTGTAGGCAGGGCGTCAAATATCATCTTATCAAAAAAAAACAATACGTTTCATCTGCGGCTTGTTGCGCCGTTAAATTTCAGAATTGAAAACGCAATTCGGCTTTATAACGTTGATCATAAAACAGCGACCGAGTTTATTAAGCGGGAAGATGAAGAGAGAAAAAATTATCACTGGAAATATTTTCATAAAAATATAGACGACCCGCTCCTATATCATGCCGTTATAAACACCAATCTTCTGGAATCCGAAGAGATCGCCGAAATGATAGGACATTGCGTGATCAGAAAATTTCCGCAATTTTTTAAAGAAAATTTTAAGGAAGAAATTAATGAGTGACATCGGATTTATGAGTAGACCAAATAATATTTATTTCTTAATACTTTTTCTTTTACCGTTTGTAAACATTGATCTCTTTCACAATAATTTGAACGAGGTTAAGATGGATTTTAAAATATCCAGTCCCTCTTTTAAGAATGGAGAATTAATTCCAGTCAAGTATACATGTGACGGAGTGAATATTTCTCCCCCGCTCGCATGGACAGCGCCGCCGGAAAACGCAAAATCATTCGCTCTCATCAACGACGATCCGGACGCGCCCATTGGCGATTGGGTTCATTGGATTCTTTTTAATATTCCCCCAGAGACAAGAGAACTGAAAGAGGAATCGTCATCAAAACATAATTTGCCTAAAGGCACAATTGAAGGAATGAATGATTTTCGTAAAAATAATTATGGCGGACCTTGCCCTCCATCCGGAACACACAGATATTTCTTCAAACTGTACGCTCTTGATATTATGCTTCCTCCAAAAGAAAGCACAACTAAAAAACAATTGCTCGATGCTATGAAAGGGCATATTTTAGCCGA